>JAVYJS010000001.1:0-116563 GCA_032378655.1 Candidatus Arsenophonus melophagi
CTTCACCCCATAGTGTATATGATTGGTTCATCAATCGTGAATATGGTCGATTAGTAGGTGAGGTATGATCTGATAATATTGGATGTTTTTCAGTAAAAAGCTTATTACACTAAAATAAAATATTTTGATGTTTTCTTTAGACATCGAAGAAAGCTTTATAAAGCAAATTGACTTTTTGATTATATTAAAGTAATGGGTTGATTTATGAGTTTGAATAGTGACGCTCAAGAAAACGGACGTAATTTTGATGCAGTAAAATGGTTATTAGCTGTGATTCTTTTGGTTATCGCTATTGTTGGTAATCATTATTTCCGGCAATACAATCTTGCGTTACGTATTATAGTAGTTATTGTTGTTGTCACAATTGCCGGTGGAATTGCATTATGGACAAAAAAGGGAAAAGCAGCATTAGCATTTGCTCGTGACGCTCGTATTGAAATACGTAAAGTTATTTGGCCAACACGACAAGAAACATTACAAACAACGTTTATTGTTATGGCAGTTACCGTCGTTATGGCTCTAATTCTTTGGGGTTTAGATGGTATACTGGTACACTTCATTTCATTTATTACAGGCCTGAGGTTCTAAAATGTCTGAATTTCATAAAAAACGCTGGTATGTTATTCAAGCATTTTCTGGTTTTGAGACTAGAGTTGCTCAGTCATTGCGTGAACATATTAAGTTACATGGCATGGAAGACAAGTTTGGTGAAGTTATGGTACCAGCAGAAGAAGTAATTGAAATTCGCAGTGGTCAA
The DNA here is from genome assembly GCA_032378655.1 of Candidatus Arsenophonus melophagi. Classification (GTDB taxonomy): domain Bacteria; phylum Pseudomonadota; class Gammaproteobacteria; order Enterobacterales; family Enterobacteriaceae; genus Arsenophonus; species Arsenophonus melophagi. The sequence goes on from JAVYJS010000001.1 coordinate 758, forward strand.
CGTCGTAAAAGTGAACGTAAATTCTTTCCTGGATATGTTTTAGTTCAAATGACAATGGATGATGATAGCTGGCATTTAGTACGTAGTTTACCACGTATTATGGGTTTTATTGGTGGTACTCCAGATCGCCCAGCTCCTATTAGCGATAAAGAAGTTGATACAATTATGCATCGCATGCAACAAGTCGGGGATAAGCCACGACCAAAAACATTGTTTGAGCCAGGAGAAATGGTACGTGTTAGTGATGGTCCATTTTCGGATTTCAACGGTGTTGTTGAAGAAGTGGACTATGAAAAAAGCCGTCTTAAAGTGTCTGTTTCTATTTTTGGCCGCGCAACACCAGTAGAGTTAGATTTTAGTCAAGTAGAAAAACTTTAATGCGCTTCATGAACCTTTTTATACAGGCTATAAATTTGGTTATAATGTGCACTTTATTTTTATAACCTGTATAACCTTAAAATCGCATTAGTTATTATATATAGTGGAGTTTAATTACTGAAGCAATACTACCTAATCTGAGTGGAGAAAATATAGATGGCTAAAAAAGTACAAGCTTATATTAAGCTGCAAGTTGCAGCTGGTATGGCTAATCCTAGTCCTCCTGTTGGTCCAGCTCTTGGCCAACAAGGAGTCAATATCATGGAATTTTGTAAAGTATTTAATGATAAAACAGCTAGCTTGGCAAAAGGCTTACCAATTCCAGTTGTCATCACCGTTTATTCAGATCGTTCATTTACATTTATAACCAAGACACCACCTGCCGCTTTCTTATTGAAACAAGCAGCAGGAGTGAAGTCAGGCTCAGATAAACCAAACAAAGAGAAAATTGGCACAGTAAGCAATGCACAAATTCGTGAAATTGCTGAAATAAAAGCTGAAGATATGACAGGTGCTAATATTGAAGCGATGATGAGTAGCATTGAAGGCACTGCTCGTTCTATAGGTTTAATAGTGGATGGTTAATCAATGACTAAACTAACTAAGCGTATGCACAATATCCGTAAAAAAATTGATGTAATGAAGCACTATGATATTTCTGAAGCAATTAAACTTTTAAAAGTATTAGCAAATGCTAAGTTTACAGAAAGTGTAGATGTTGCAATCAATCTTAGCATTGATGCGCGTAAATCAGATCAAAATATTCGTGGTACACTAGTTTTACCGCATGGTACAGGTCGTTCTGTTCGTGTTGCTGTGTTCGCTCAAGGAGTTCCTGCGCAATCTGCAATTGCGATTGGAGCTGAATTTGTTGGCATGGAAGATTTAGCTGATAAGATCAAAGCAGGTAACATAAGCTTTGATATCGTTATTGCTTCACCAGATGCAATGCGTCTTGTTAGTCAACTAGGCCAGATTTTAGGTCCTCGTGGATTAATGCCAAATCCTAAAGTGGGAACTGTAACATCAAATATTGTTGAAGCGATAAAAAATGTCAAATCTGGACAGATCCGTTATCGTAATGATAAAAACGGTATCATTCATACCTCTATTGGTAAGGTTGATTTTGAAGATAGTCAATTAAAAGAAAATTTTGAAGCGTTATTAGTTTCGGTAAAGAAAGAAAAACCACCTTCTACTAAAGGTTTGTACATTAAGAAAATAAGCCTGTCTACTACTATGGGAGCCGGAATTGTTGTTGATCAAGCAAGATTAATAACTTCGGCGTAATTTATTTAAAATATTATTTTTTTACTTTACCTTTTTGTTAAAGTTGTATAGAATTTAACGCCCTATATTGTTATCGGCGTAGTGTATGATAACGAAATATAAAATTTAAGTAGTATCTCAGTTTATATGGACCCATCTCAAAGATGGTAGGTATAGTGGTTACTTAATTCCTACCTATATAATGACAGATCTACTAAGATTAATTTCTAAATTTTGCTCACCATATTGAACGCAAAATACATGGGATGTTTTAATGATCTTAAGTCATACGATAATCTAATTACTCTAGGAGCACGAAAGTAATGGCATTAAATCTTCAAGACAAACATGCGATTGTTTCTGAAGTCAGCGAAGTAGCCAAAGGCGCGTTATCTGCAGTAGTTGCAGATTTCTGTAGTGTAGATGTAGATAAAATGACTGAATTACGTAAAGCAGGTCGTGAAGCCGGTGTATATCTTCGTGTTGCTCGTAATACGTTGATGCGGCGCATTGTTGAAGGCACTCCTTATGAGTGCCTTAAAGAAGCGTTTATTGGTCAAACCTTAATTGCTTTTTCTCAAAAGCATCCGAGTGCTGCAGCTCGTTTGTTTCAAGAGTTTGCAAAATTAAATCCAGCTTTCAAAATTAAAGCGGCAACTTTTGAAGGAGACTATATTCCAGCGGATCACATTGATTTTTTGGCAAATCTTCCAAATTATGAAGAAGCAATTGCCCGCCTAATGTCAACGATGAAAGAGGCCTCTGTAGGTAAATTGGTGCGAATTATTGCGGCACTACGCGATCAGAAAGAGGCTATTTAAGACTGCTTTCATCGTTTCTTAATTGGCGAATAAAATATTTTTAAATTTTAGGAACTCTTTTATGTCTTTAACTAAAGAACAAATTCTTGATGCAGTTGCATCAATGTCTGTGATGGATATTGTTGAACTAATCACTTTAATGGAAAATAAGTTTGGTGTTACTGCTGCGATACCAGCACCGGCTGCTGCGCCTAGTGTAGCAGAAGTAGTTGAAGAAAAAACTGAATTTGATGTTATCTTATCTGCTATAGGCGATAACAAAGTATCAGTTATTAAAGCTGTTCGTGCAGCCACTGGTTTAGGGCTGAAAGAAGCTAAGGATATTGTAGAATCAGCGCCAGTAACAATTAAAGAAGCAGTAAGCAAAGAAGCATCTGCAACATTAAAGAAATCGCTTGAAGAGGCAGGCGCTTCTGTTGAAATTAAATAAACTTTACTTTAAAGTTTGCAGCTAAATTAGACTATATGGTTAAAATTTGGTAACTTTTGAGTTGCCAGCTTCGTGCTATGCTATAATAATAGCATAGCAATATCGGTAATATTTTACACTATTTAGTTATGAACTAAACCCGATATTTTCTATTTCCGTCTTAATAGACGGCGTCTATTAAGACGGAAATATACATTTATAACTCTGAAATTAAGATTTTGGTAATTATTCTTACCAAGAACTAATAAATGATTTTAAGAGTAAAATCAACCAATGAGTATTATTAAAAGTGATCTGTTTTCTGCACGCAAAAGTGTTGCAGATGGCGTTCATTAGGACGAACAGAGTTGGATCATTGATCAGCAAGCTAAGGAACCCTATGGTTTACTCATATACCGAGAAAAAACGTATTCGTAAAGATTTTGGTAAACGTCCTCAAGTTTTGGATGTTCCTTATCTTTTATCTATCCAACTTGACTCATTTGCTCAGTTTATTGAGGAAGATTTAGAAGGCCAACATGGGTTAGAAGCAGCATTCCGTTCTGTCTTTCCAATTCAAAGTTATAGTGGTATTGCTGAATTGCAATATGTTAGTTACCGTCTTGGTGAACCTGTCTTTGATGTTAAAGAATGCCAGATCCGTGGTGTTACTCATTCTGCTCCTTTGCGTGTTAAACTACGTCTTGTTATTTATGAGCGTGAAGCATTAGAAGGAAAAGTAAAGGATATAAAAGAGCAAGAAGTGTACATGGGTGAAATTCCACTTATGACCAATAATGGTACTTTTATTATCAATGGTACAGAACGAGTTATTGTCTCTCAATTACATCGTAGTCCAGGTGTATTTTTTGATAGTGATAAAGGTAAAACTCATTCTTCTGGTAAAGTATTATATAATGCACGCATTATCCCTTATCGGGGTTCATGGTTAGATTTTGAATTTGATCCTAAAGATAATCTTTTTGTTCGTATCGATCGTCGTCGTAAATTACCAGCTACTATTATTTTACGTGCTCTGGATTATGGTACTGAAGACATTCTTAATATTTTTTTTGAGAAAGCGATTTTTCACATTCATGATAAAAAATTACTACTGACATTAAGGCCTGAACGTTTGCGTGGTGAAACAGCTTCTTTTGATATTGAAGCTAATGGTATAGTTTATATTGAAAAAGGACGCCGGATTACCGCACGTCACATTCGTCATTTGGAAAAGGATAACATTATTAATATTGAAGTTCCTGTTGAATATATTGTAGGTAAAGTAGCAGCTAAAGATTATTTTAATGCAAGTACTGGAGAATTAATCTGTACTGCGAATACAGAGCTTTCTTTAGAAATATTGGAATACTTAATTCAATGCGGTTATAAAACTATTGAAACTTTATTTATTAATGATTTAGATTGTGGGTCATATATTTCAGAAACGCTGCGTATAGATCCAACCAATGATCGATTAAGTGCATTAGTGGAAATTTATCGTATGATGCGTCCAGGAGAGCCGCCTACTCGAGAAGCAGCAGAAACTCTCTTTGAGAATCTCTTTTTTTCTGAAGAACGTTATGATCTTTCTGCTGTAGGACGGATGAAATTTAATTGTTCATTAAATCGTGATGTGATTGAAGGATCCAGCATATTAAGCAAACAAGATATCATTGATGTAATGAAAAAACTCATTGATATTCGTAATGGTAAAGGCGAAGTTGATGATATTGACCATTTAGGTAATCGTCGTATTCGTTCGGTTGGTGAAATGGCTGAAAATCAATTTCGAGTTGGTTTAGTGCGAGTCGAACGTGCAGTTAAAGAACGTTTGTCATTAGGTGATTTAGATACATTAATGCCGCAAGATATGATCAATGCAAAGCCAATTTCTGCTGCTATTAAAGAGTTTTTTGGATCAAGTCAATTATCACAGTTTATGGATCAAAATAATCCACTTTCTGAAATCACCCATAAACGCCGTATTTCAGCGTTAGGTCCAGGAGGATTAACGCGAGAACGCGCTGGCTTTGAAGTACGTGATGTGCATCCCACGCACTACGGACGTGTATGTCCCATTGAGACTCCTGAAGGGCCAAATATTGGATTGATTAACTCATTATCTGTTTATGCAAAAACCAATAAATATGGTTTTCTGGAAACACCTTATCGTTTAGTACGAGATGGTATGGTAACTAATGAAATTCATTACCTATCAGCAATTGAAGAAGGTCACTATATTATTGCTCAAGCAAATACTATTTTAGATGACAATGGTCGTTTTGTTGAAGAATTGATCACTTGCAGAAATAAAGGTGAATCCAGTCTATTCAGCCAAGAACAGGTAGAATATATGGATGTTTCAACGCAACAGGTTGTATCTGTTGGCGCTTCATTAATTCCATTTCTTGAGCATGATGATGCTAACCGTGCATTGATGGGTGCTAACATGCAGCGTCAAGCAGTACCTACATTACGCTCAGAGAAACCACTTGTCGGAACAGGTATGGAAAGAGCTGTTGCTGTTGACTCTGGAGTAACAGCAGTGGCTAAACGCGGTGGTACCATACAGTGTGTAGATGCATCACGGATTGTAATTAAAGTGAATGAAAATGAGATGTATCCAGGAGAAGCGGGAATTGATATCTATAATCTGACAAAATATACACGTTCTAATCAAAATACTTGTATCAATCAGATACCATGCGTATCTTTGGGTGATTCAATTGAGCGCGGAGACGTTTTAGCTGATGGTCCATCGACCGATTTAGGCGAATTGGCACTTGGTCAAAATATGCGTGTTGCGTTTATGCCTTGGAATGGTTATAACTTTGAAGATTCTATCTTGGTATCTGAACGCGTTGTACAAGAAGATCGGTTTACTACCATTCACATTCAGGAGTTAGCTTGTGTATCACGTGATACTAAATTAGGGCCAGAAGAAATTACTGCTGATATTCCTAACGTTGGTGAAGCTGCACTATCTAAATTGGATGAATCTGGTATTGTTTATATTGGCGCAGAAGTAACGGGTGGTGACATTCTTGTTGGTAAAGTAACATTGAAAGGTGAAACACAATTAACACCAGAAGAGAAATTATTACGTGCTATTTTTGGCGAAAAAGCCTCTGATGTTAAAGATTCTTCACTGCGAGTACCTAATGGAGTATCTGGAACGGTTATTGATGTACAAGTCTTTACACGCGATGGTGTAAAGAAAGATGAACGCGCATTAGAGATTGAAGAAATGCAGCTTCGCGATGCAAAGAAAGATTTAACTGAAGAGTTACGTATTTTGGAAGCTGGTTTATTTATCCGCATTAGAACACTCTTAATTAGTAGCGGTATTGAAAATGAAAAGCTAGATAAATTACCGCATGATCGTTGGTTAGGATTATCTTTAAAAGATGAAAAAAAACAAAATCAGTTAGAGCAATTGACGGAGCAGTATAATGAGCTCAAAGCTGACTTTGAGAAAAAGATAGATGTTAAACGCCGTAAAATTACTCAAGGTGATGATCTAGCACCAGGCGTACTGAAAATCGTCAAGGTTTATTTAGCAGTAAAACGTCAAATTCAACCTGGCGATAAAATGGCTGGTCGGCATGGTAACAAAGGAGTTATTTCAAAAATAAACCCAGTTGAAGACATGCCTTATGATGAAACCGGTAACCCTGTTGATGTCGTCTTAAACCCACTTGGCGTACCGTCTCGTATGAATATTGGTCAGATTTTGGAAACCCATTTAGGTATGGCTGCAAAAGGTATTGGCGATAAGATTAATCTCATGTTGAAGCAACAGCATGAAGTAGTTAAATTAAGAGAATTTATTCAGAAAGCTTATAACTTAGGCGATGATCCTCGTCAAACTGTTGATCTTAACACTTTTTCTGATGTAGAAGTTCTGCGGTTAGCAAATAATTTGAAGGCAGGAATGCCTATTGCAACACCTGTCTTTGATGGCGCAAAAGAAAAAGAAATCAAAGAGTTATTAACTTTAGCTGATTTGCCGACTTCTGGACAAATTACATTGTATGATGGTCTTACAGGTGAGAAATTTGAACGTCCAGTAACAGTTGGTTATATGTATATGCTAAAACTAAATCATCTTGTTGATGATAAAATGCACGCACGTTCAACAGGCTCTTATAGTCTGGTTACCCAACAACCATTAGGTGGTAAAGCTCAGTTTGGTGGTCAACGATTTGGTGAGATGGAAGTTTGGGCTCTAGAAGCATATGGTGCCGCTTACACATTACAAGAAATGCTTACTGTTAAATCCGATGATGTGAACGGACGTACTAGGATGTATAAAAACATTGTTGGAGCAAACCATCAGATGGAAGCGGGAATGCCTGAATCTTTTAATGTATTATTAAAAGAGATCCGCTCATTGGCAATTAACATTGAGCTTGAAGATGAATAATAAATGATTTTTTTCAAGTTTGGTTTTGATGCATCTGATCAGTGATTACGTGTTATAAATTTTATACTATATTTATAGTAAGAGCTTAACCTTTTCCTTGTAGTTTTAACTCCGACAGGAGCCTTTCCCGTGAAAGATTTATTAAAGTTTCTGAAAGCACAGACGAAAACCGAAGAATTTAATGCAATCAAAATTGCTCTGGCTTCTCCAGATATGATCCGTTCATGGTCATTTGGTGAAGTAAAAAAGCCAGAAACGATTAACTACCGAACATTCAAGCCTGAGCGAGATGGTTTGTTCTGTGCACGTATTTTTGGACCAGTTAAAGACTATGAATGTTTATGTGGTAAATATAAACGCCTAAAACACCGAGGCGTGATTTGTGAAAAATGTGGGGTTGAGGTTACTCAAACTAAAGTACGCCGTGAGCGTATGGGACATATTGAGCTGGCTTCACCTACAGCACATATTTGGTTTTTGAAATCATTACCTTCACGCATTGGTTTATTGCTCGATATGCCTTTGCGTGATATTGAACGAGTACTCTATTTCGAATCCTACGTTGTAGTTGAAGGAGGTATGACAAGCTTAGAACGTGGTCAGATCTTAACAGAGGAGCAATATCTTGATGCTTTAGAGGAGTTTGGTGATGAATTTGATGCTAAAATGGGTGCTGAAGCAATTCAATTTTTGCTAAAAAATCTTGATTTTGAACATGAGTGTGAAGTGTTACGTGAAGAGTTAAATATCACTCACTCTGAAACTAAACGTAAAAAATTAACGAAACGTATCAAACTTTTAGAAGCATTTATTCAGTCCGGTAATAAAGCTGAATCGATGATTCTTAATGTATTACCAGTATTACCTCCAGATTTGCGTCCACTGGTTCCATTAGATGGCGGTAGATTTGCTACCTCTGATTTAAATGATTTATATCGTCGTGTTATAAACCGTAACAATCGCTTAAAGCGTCTACTAGATTTAGTTGCGCCAGATATTATCGTTCGTAACGAAAAACGCATGCTGCAAGAAGCAGTGGATGCATTATTAGATAATGGCCGTCGTGGACGTGCAATTACTGGTTCTAATAAACGTCCACTGAAATCTTTAGCTGATATGATAAAAGGTAAGCAAGGGCGTTTTCGTCAAAACTTACTTGGAAAGCGTGTTGATTACTCAGGACGTTCAGTAATTACTGTTGGCCCTTATCTTCGTTTACATCAATGTGGTTTGCCTAAGAGAATGGCGTTGGAATTATTTAAGCCATTTATTTATGGTAAATTAGAATTACGTGGATTAGCCACAACAATCAAATCAGCTAAAAAAATAGTTGAGCGTGAAGAAGCAGTTGTATGGGATATTCTTGATGAAGTTATTCGTGAGCATCCAGTCATGTTAAACCGCGCGCCAACTTTACACAGATTAGGCATTCAAGCATTTGAACCTATTTTAATTGAAGGTAAAGCCATTCAATTACACCCCTTGGTATGTGCTGCCTATAACGCTGACTTTGACGGTGACCAGATGGCTGTCCACGTTCCACTCACTTTAGAAGCACAGTTAGAAGCGCGTGCCTTAATGATGTCGACAAATAATATTTTGTCACCAGCTAGTGGCGAACCTATCATTGTTCCATCTCAAGATGTAGTACTAGGTTTGTATTATATGACACGTGATTGTGTAAATGCTAAAGGTGAAGGTGTAGTATTGTCTGGGCCGCAAGAAGCAGAAAGAGTATATCGCTCAGGTTTAGCATCCTTACATGCTCGAGTTAAGGTACGCATTACAGAAGAAGTGCGTGATGGTGAAGGCAATTTAGAGATTAGAACTCAGTTAGTTAATACTACCATTGGTCGAGCCATCTTATGGATGATTGTACCAAAAGGTCTACCATATTCATTGGTGAATCAGGCATTAGGTAAAAAAGCAATTTCTAAAATGCTTAATACTTGTTATCGAATTTTAGGGTTAAAAGCGACAGTTATTTTTGCTGACCAGATCATGTACACTGGATTTGCTTATGCTGCTCGTTCTGGAGCTTCTGTGGGTATTGACGATATGGTAATACCTGAGAAAAAAGCTAGCATTATTGCGGAAGCTGAATCTGAAGTTGCGGAAATTCAAGAACAATTTCAGTCTGGTTTAGTTACTGCAGGCGAACGTTATAATAAAGTTATTGATATTTGGGCTGCGGCAAATGAACGTGTCGCAAAAGCGATGATGGAGAATTTATCTACTGAAACCGTTATTAATCGAGAAGGTAAAGAAGAGCAACAAATTTCATTTAATAATATTTTTATGATGGCTGATTCTGGTGCTCGTGGTTCCGCAGCACAGATTCGGCAATTAGCTGGTATGCGCGGTTTGATGGCGAAGCCAGATGGCTCAATTATTGAGACACCAATCACAGCTAACTTTCGTGAAGGATTGAACGTATTACAGTATTTCATTTCAACACATGGCGCACGTAAAGGTTTAGCCGATACAGCCCTGAAGACAGCAAATTCAGGGTATTTAACTCGCCGTTTAGTAGATGTTGCGCAAGATTTAGTTGTTACTGAAGATGATTGTGGTACTCATGATGGTATTTTAATGACACCAGTTATTGAAGGCGGCGATGTTAAAGAAGCTTTACGTGAACGCGTATTGGGTCGCGTTACAGCAGAAGATATACTGATACCTGGTACCAGCGATATTTTAATACTACGTAATACACTATTAAGTGAATATTGGTGCGATGAACTAGAATCTCACTCGATTGATAGCGTAAAAGTACGATCTGTTGTCAGTTGTGAAACTAACTTTGGAGTGTGCGCAAAATGCTATGGGCGTGATTTAGCGCGTGGTCATATCATCAATAAAGGTGAAGCAGTTGGTGTGATTGCTGCCCAATCGATTGGTGAGCCTGGAACGCAATTAACAATGCGTACGTTTCATATAGGCGGTGCGGCATCACGTGCTGCTGCAGAATCCAGTATTCAGGTACGCAATAAAGGCAATATTAAACTGCTTAATGCCAAGTTTGTAAAAAATTCTGATAACTACTTAGTTATCACATCTCGTAATACAGAATTATGTGTAGTAGATGAATTTGGGCGAACAAAAGAAAGCTATAAAGTTCCTTATGGTGCACACCTCAATAAGGGTTGTGGTGACGCAGTTAATGGTGGTGAAACTGTTGCAAATTGGGATCCGCATACTATGCCGGTTATCAGTGAAGTTTCAGGTATTATTCGTTTCCATGATATGGATGACGGACAATCTATTATGCGGCAGACTGATGAACTAACAGGATTATCATCCATTGTTGTACTTGATACAGCTGAACGTACTTCTAGTAGTAAGGATTTACGTCCAGCATTGCGTGTTATCGATCTACAAGGTAATGATGTATTAATTCCAGGTACAGATATGCCAGCGCAATATTTCTTACCTGGTAAAGCAATTGTTCAATTAGATGATGGCGTGAAAATTAATATTGGTGATACATTAGCCCGTATTCCACAAGAATCAGGTGGAACTAAGGATATTACTGGTGGTTTACCTCGGGTTGCAGATCTATTTGAAGCACGTCGGCCAAAAGAATCAGCTATTCTAGCTGAAATTAGTGGTATTATTTCTTTTGGTAAGGAAACTAAAGGTAAACGTCGACTAGTAATAACACCGATAGATGGTAGTGATGCATATGAAGAAATGATCCCTAAATGGCGCCAGCTTAATGTCTTTGAAGGTGAGCGAGTTGAGCGTGGTGATGTAATTTCTGATGGTCCGGAATCACCACATGATATCTTACGTTTACGTGGAGCACATGCTGTTGCTCTTTATATTACAAATGAAGTTCAAGCAGTTTATCGCTTACAAGGCGTTAAAATTAACGATAAACACATTGAAGTTATCGTTAGGCAGATGTTACGTAAGGTAACCATTATTCATGCCGGTAGCTCTGAATTCTTGGAAGGTGAACAAGTAGAGTACTCACGCGTTAAAGTAGCAAACCGAAAACTAGAAAAAGAAGGTAAAGTTCCCGCAACATTTATTCGTGATTTACTAGGAATTACTAAAGCATCTTTGTCAACAGAATCTTTTATCTCAGCAGCGTCGTTCCAAGAAACAACACGAGTGCTTACTGAATCTGCAGTTTCTGGAAAATGCGATGAACTTCGTGGTTTAAAGGAAAATGTCATTGTAGGCCGTCTCATTCCTGCCGGTACAGGATATGCATATCATCAAGATCGGATGCGTCGACGAAAGTTTGTTAAAGAACCAGTTGATTCATCACAAGTAAGTGCTGATGAGGCAACAGCAAATTTAGCTGAACTGTTAAATGCGGGTTTTGGTAAAAAAATATAATGAGTATTATAGCCTTATTTTTAATAAGGCTTTAGGTTTGGTAGTATAGTAGTTACGTTATAGATAACATAAAATTCATGTTAAGCTGCTATTTCTTACTTTTTCTTGTTTCCAGTGGACTCTTTGAGAGAGTCTTATCTTGAAATTAAGAGCAAATATTATGTTTAGTAGGGTTATGAACGTTAGTAAATATAGTATAACTTATATATAGTTAAGGAAATGGGATCTTAATGGATTTTACTTTATAAAAATCGATCGTGACTTTGGTATTATGATTTAGTACCTCTTATAGAGGTACTCGTTTATGATATAAAACGATATTATATTTTAATTGTATAATTAAAGATTCTTTAATACATAAATTGTATTAATAAAATAAAATCATAATAAAACAACGAAAATACGTTAAAATACTTAATGATAATCAAGTATTATCCTCATTCATGGGTCAATGAAAACTTAAGTACTAATCAATAGTATTAACCATTGATGAGATGATATATGTAAACTAGTAAATAAGCTGATTTTAGAATCAGCTTAAGTCTAGAAATAAAGTATTTTAATAAATTTTATTTATTTAACCACACCTCTGTATTAAAGAGGTGCTAAGAATGCTTTTCTTCGGTAGCAGAAAAATTGCGTGAAACAAATATCCAAGCGAGAAGCTTTTAGAATGTAAAAGAGAATGCAAAGGCAAAAGAAAAACATCTTGCTAGTTACTCATCAATGTATACCCCTATATATGAAGGGCCATCATCCATATCAGATCATCTATTAACTTCTTGATAAAAATAAATGGTAGATTTAATGTGGATTGAGCAATGTAAATGGTTATCGTCGTGTCAAAAATTAAAATTTTTAAAAATCTAAAAATCAAGGTATTAGGAATAGATAAAATTAAAGTGTTATTTTAACCAGCTATGAGTTACAGTTAACTAATAACTGATATTAAATTAATAATTAGTTAATATTATTAATTTATTAAAACTTAATTCAATAAAATAAAAGTAATGTAAAATATTCGTTTCTTTGCTCATACTAGAGCTTTCCATGGACGGGAAAATATGATAAAATGCAAGTAATCTTACTGAGCTATGTATTTCTTAAATAGCTTTATTTTTAACGCAAATGGTGAGGGTAATCATCATGGATCGCTTTAAACGTCAAAATAATTCGATCATCCAGCGTGCTGATATAGGTATTCAAGCTTATATGTCACAAGTATACGGCTGGATGATGGTAGGGTTGTTATTAACTGCGTTTGTTGCTTTGTATGCAATTAATAATAGTAATATTACTATGTATCTAGCAACACATAGTTGGATATTGATAGGCCTCATTATTGCTGAATTTGCATTAGTAATTGGGTTATCAGTTTTATTGCCTAAATTGAGTGCTGAGCTAGCAACTACAATGTTTATGCTTTACTCGGCTCTGACAGGCCTAACGACTTCTATGGTATTAATTGCCTACACTGGAACATCTGTTGCCAGTACTTTCTTTATTGCTGCAGCTATGTTTGGTGCACTGAGTTTTTATGGATATACAATAAAATACGATTTAAGTAGCATTGGTAACTTTTTATTTATGGCATTGATTGGGCTAATTATTGCCTCGTTAGTAAACATTTGGCTAAAAAGCTCTGGTTTAACATTCATGATCACCTATGTAGGTGTATTAATCTTTTCAGGGTTGGTTGCTTATGATACACAGAAGTTAAAAGACATGGGCAATCAAATGGATTCTTGTGATCAAGAAGGTATACGTAAATATGCTATCCTTGGAGCTTTAACACTCTATTTAGATTTTATTAACTTATTTTTTATAATGTTGCGTATTCTTGGAGATCGCCGTTAATTTAATTTTTTTTAGACATTAAACCAAGCTAAAATAAAATATTAGCTGGGTTTAATGTCTTATTTTATTCAGTACTTTTATACACTATTAACAATCATAGAATAATATTATTTTCATTTTTATTTTCTAAGTTTTCACTTATTCTTCATAATATACAAATATATACATTGTATGTATAACGTGATACAAAAATTTTATTGCAATATATGAATAAGCACTTTCAAAAAACAAAAACATCGATGATTGAACTAAATAAACAGTAAGTATAGAAAAAAAATCACGGGTTATGGTTTTAAGTCTATCAAAGCTCTCTCACAGAGCAGGAATAGCTCTTTGAGAGAGCTTTGATATTGCTTTCCAAAGCATACATGCGCAAAGCACATGGGCATTATATCTATCTCCTGAGAGATAGATATCATTAAGTGGTAACAACATAATGTGAACAAAAGAAGTCCATGCAGTTAACTGCAATTACAGTCAGCAACTTCTTCTTTGTCAAAGACTTTAAGAAACAAAGATGCTCTTTGGACACGTATGTTTCTACTGAAACATACGTGTCCATTCTAGTTAATTGACTTTTAAATCTATTGAATGAGTACTATTCGCTAACTGAGCCATGGTATCTAATTGCAAACATTAGATAATACCACTGGTGGTGAAACCATCTAATTTGATTAAAAACCCTCAAAAGGCATTGATTAGAAAATAATTTCTAAGAAAAATAATTTTCAGCTCAAGAGAAGTAAGGTAATGAAACGCTTAGTGCAAATAAATCATCCGCCATAATTGAGGAGAATACTATAGAAGCTGCTGATAACATGTTAGCAATTTTCTTGATAAAAAAACGTTTAGCTGATACATATGTATTGAATAAACATGCAAAAAATAAAACCTCTTCACTGTTAATAAACAGTGAAGAGGTTCAAACTTAACATTATCAGCAACTATGATTAATAACATAAGATAATATCAATATTATTGCGGTAGATTTTTAAAAAATAGAGAGACAGTTATGCAAGACGTGCATCTAATATTAGTAGTCGTTTGTTCAATAGCTATAAGCATTATGCTTTTGCATAGCTTTTTTGTAAGCCGTAAAGAACGCTCGAAGCTCTTTCAAGATTGTCTTATAAAACACCGTAAACAATCTAATCAAAATATGCCTAAGAGTAATGGTTCGCCAGTTTTTGGTAATAAATCTTCTGAGGTAAAGCAATCGGTATCTAAATTAATGTTTCAAAAGGAAAAAAAACGATCGGCATTATCAACTTTACATGCAATTAATAGTCAAGACAAGGAAATAGAACAATCTTTTTTAGCAGAAAGAGACGTAATAAATAAGCAGGTTGTTGATCCATTTCAAGATACCAGCGTCAAGAATCAAAACTATAAGACATCAAATGTTGATATTAATAAAGTTGATATTAATAAAAAAGATCTTTTTGTTATTTTGCATGTTGCAGCTTTACAAGGTCAAGTTTTATGTGGTGATCTATTGCTACAAAGTCTTTTTCAATCTGGTTTTCAGTTTGGCGAAAATCAGATATTTCATCGTCATGTTGATCCTTCTGGATCTGGGCATATTTTATTTAGCTTAGCTAATATGATGAAACCAGGTTCGTTTGAACCGGAAACTATGTCTAATTTCACTACACCTGGAATTTCTATATTTATGATAGTGCCTTCTTTTGGCAATTCAGTCCAAAACTTTAAATTAATGCTACAAGCAGCGCAATGTATTGCAGCTGATGTTGGCGGCATTGTACTGGATGAGGATCGAAAAATGCTAACTTCAGAAATGATTGAAGTATATCATAGCCGTATTAGAAATGCATGCACTTAACATGTGTTACTATGTGTAATGGATACAGAAATAGCAGGAGCATTGAGTTTTTAGTTACATAGTGATTATGTAGTGATTATGAACGAACAAGAATATTATCTTTTGCAGCTTAAACAGCAATTACGGCGTCATGAATACCTTTATCATGTATTAGATTCACCTGAAATATCTGATGCAGAATATGATCAAATGATGCAACAATTACAAAAAATAGAGGATGAGCATCCAGAATGGATCACAGAAGACTCACCAACACAAAGAGTTGGTTGTGCACCATCAATGGCTTTTGAACAAGTGTATCATGAAATACCTATGCTGTCTCTGGATAATATCTTTGATGAAGATAGTTATTTAACGTTTGATAAACGTGTGCGTAATCGTTTAAAAAATAATACTCAGTTAACATTTTGTTGTGAGCTTAAATTAGATGGTGTGGCGGTCAGCTTATTATATAAGCATGGTAAGTTGGTGCAAGCCTCTACAAGAGGCGACGGTAAAATCGGTGAAAATATTACTGCAAATATTCGTACAATACAAGCAATCCCTTTGCATTTATCTGGTAATAATATTCCTGCGCGTATTGAAATTCGTGGTGAAGTTTTTATGACCCATCAAAATTTTAACAAGCTAAATGCAGAAGCTCAGCTTGATGAGGGTAAAATTTTTGTCAATCCACGTAATGCTGCTGCAGGCTCATTACGTCAGCTTGATTCCAGGATTACTGCTAAAAGATCATTGTCCTTTTTCTGTTATGGTTTTGGGCTTCTTTCATGCGATCAATTACCTGATAGTCACTATCAGTGTCTTATGCAGTTTAAAAAATGGGGATTACCTGTTAGTGATAACATAGTGCTTTGCAAAAATAGTGAGCAAGTGTTATTTTATTATCATCAGATTGAGCGCGCGCGTTTAAATTTAGGATTTGATATCGATGGCATTGTTGTGAAAGTAGATTCATTACCATTGCAAGAACAGCTTGGCTTTCTTTTCCGCGCTCCACGTTGGGCGACAGCATTTAAATTTCCTGCACAAGAACAGATTACTTTATTACATGATGTTGAATTTCAGGTTGGTCGAACAGGCGTTATTACGCCGGTTGCTCGATTAAAGCCTGTACAAATTGGTGGTGTTACAGTAAGTAATGCCACGTTACACAATGCTGATGAAATAAAACGATTGGACATACATACTGGGGATACTGTTGTTATTCGTAGAGCTGGGGATGTAATCCCAAAAATTGTTCGTGTATGCATTGATCGTCGTTCTAGTGATAGCCAAGCAATTAGGATTCCTATTCAATGCCCTATTTGCGGGTCAGCTATTCAGATTATTAAAGGTGAAGTGACAATTCGTTGTACTGGTGGTTTAATGTGTTCAGCACAACGGAAAGGTGCTGTAAAACATTTTGTTTCTCGACGAGCAATGGATATTAAGGGAATGGGTGATAAGATCATTGCTCAATTGGTTGATAAAGAATATGTAACAACAGCAGCTGATCTATACCGTTTAACTCTAGATATTTTAATTAGATTAAATCATATAAACAGAAAGTCCGCACAAAACTTAATTCATGCAATTCATAAATCCAAAAAAACTACATTAGCTCGTTTTATTTATGCGTTGGGTATTCGTGAGGTTGGCGAAGCAACGGCAAGCAATTTAGCAACTTATTATACTACGTTAATGGCTTTTATGGCTGCAGATATAGAGTCTCTACAAAGAGTTCCATATGTTGGAGAAACTATAGCTCAACATATTATTCATTTTTTTCAAAAGAAAAATAACCTAGATATTATTAATCAATTAGTAAATGAAATTTGTATTAGCTTCCCACTTATACCAGTGCAAAACACGGGAAACATATTTAGTAATAAAACGATAGTTGTAAGTGGTAGATTAAATCGTTTAACACGTGATGAGCTAAGAGCTAAATTAATATTACTTGGTGCAAAAGTAGCTAACATGGTTTCTAAAAAAACAGATCTATTGATTGCAGGTACATCTGCTGGATCTAAATTTACTCAAGCACATGCGTTAGGGATAAAAATTCTGTATGAAGATGAACTCTTAAAGTTACTAAAAGATCATAGTATTGTATGATTTTTTATAGTAATTTACTAAAAATTCTAAGTTATTTTATGTTCTTTTCAACAATTTTGTTAATAAATTTATTTTAACTAGTATTGCAATCTTGCCAGTATTCATATTCTTTCATTTTAAATTATATAGTTTATTTAACCAATGTTAACTTGCTCTTCTCTTTTGGAAGCATAGCTAAGATTAGGATTTACTTTTAGAATTGCTAATTTTATTACCTATGAATTGCTCCAAAAGCAAAAAATTGATTTTATATTTGTCAGTAGAATGTGTGCGAATCTTAGCACTATATTTTAGGTGTATTTAAGTATATCGCATTATTAAATTTGATAAATTCAAAGGCTTTTTATTAAAAACTAATATATTCACTCGTATACATTCTATGAATAGAATGTATACATTTTCTATGTTGAAGGAAACATGTTATTGATATCACTTATATATGATATATTAATTCTACGTACGTAATTGGTAATTTAACCGAATGCATATCCCTATATCCCGTAATAAGGGATATTCTAGTCGTATATATTACGAAAGGCTTCAAGTTGTTTTTTTTATTGTTTAATTCATGTTAAGTACTAAGCATTAATACCGCTTTCTAATGTAAAGAAAGGTCTTAATTCTTAAGAGAAGGAATATAAGCAACATTATTTCATTTAATCAAAAACTACAACTCTTACTTCTTGGATAAGAAGTTATAAGACCTGTTAAATCTAGCTAATTCTAATTAGCTAGATTTCAATGTGGTGGAGCTAAGCGGGATCGAACCGCCGACCTCTTGCATGCCATGCAAGCGCTCTCCCAGCTGAGCTATAGCCCCATATCTTACGTTCCATTATAAGAGTGTATGATATTACAAATATGATATGCAAAACTAAATATTGTTTTCAACATGATTCATTCAATAGTATTCAAATGTTAAAATAGTTATGCAGTCTTATGTAAAGAAGAAGACACAATATATATTATATTTATATATAATATATCTATAAGCTTAATATCATTAAGCAGACATGTTTTGGTGTTCGTTAATGTACATCAAAGCTTTATCAATACGTTGCAATGAACGATTTTTACCAATAGCATGCACAGTAGCATCAATAGGGGGAGATGTAGATGTCCCAGTAACGGCGACTCTAAGAGGCATAGCAACTTTTCCAATCTCCATTTCCAGTTCTGTCGCCGTTGATCTGATTGCCTGATGGACATTGTCACATGTCCAATAATTAACCATTGCTAATTTTTCCTGTACCATTTCTAATGGTAACCTTGCTATCGCACATAAATATTTTTTAGCAGATCTGTCATCAAATTCAGCAAAACTCTGATAGAAATATCGACATGAAGTAGCTATTTCTTTTAAGGTTTTACAGCGCGTACCGAGAAGTTTGATTAAGTCTGTTAAACTTGGTCCCATTTGAATATCAATACCTTGATGCTCAATATGCCAAGCTAAATGCGCAGCAACATATTCAGCAGGTAATGAGTTGATATAATAATGATTTAACCACAATAATTTATCAGCATTAAAAGTACTAGCCGATTTGCTAATTGTATCTAAAGAAAAATAACGAATAATTTCATCACGGCTAAAAATTTCCTGATCTCCATAAGACCATCCAAGACGTACTAAATAGTTTAATAAGGCTTCTGGTAGATAACCTTCATCGCGGTATTGCATGACACTGACAGCCCCATTACGTTTAGATAATTTCTTGCCATCAGTACCTAAGATCACTGAAACATGCGCATATACCGGTATTGGGGCGCCAAGTGCTTTTAATATATTAATTTGTCTTGGAGTATTATTAATATGATCTTCACCACGGAATACATGGGTGATTTTCATATCCCAATCATCAATAACAACACAAAAATTATAAGTAGGCGAGCCATCAGTACGACATATGATAAGATCATCTAGCTCAATATTACTAAATTCAATTGGACCACGGATTTTGTCTTCAAAAATTACTACTCCATCGATAGGATTACGAAATCGTACTACGTGCGATTCATTCGGAGTATGATTATGAGAATAATAACGGCAGCGACCATCATAGCGAGGCTTTTCACCTCTAGCTATTTGTTCTTTACGTAAATTTTCTAACCGAGTTTTAGAACAGTAACAGCGATAAGCCGTACCGGCATTAAGCATTTGATTGATAACGAAATGATAACGGCTGAAACGTTTTGTTTGATAATAAGGGCCTTCATCCCAATTTAAACGCAACCAGTTCATTCCATCTATTATCGTTCCAATGGCTTCTTGTGTAGAGCGCTCCATATCGGTGTCTTCAATACGCAAGACAAATTTTCCGTTATTTTGTCTGCTATAAAGCCAGGAATATAATGCGGTACGAGCTCCGCCAACATGAAGATGACCAGTTGGACTGGGAGCAAAGCGGGTTTTTATTTTATTCATTATTTCATTCATTAGGATTGCTTTAATGACCTTTTATATCGAATATACCATAATAATCAGTAATAAATTTACTGATTATTATGGTATCACTGTAACTTCATTCCTCAATACTGTTGGCACGCTATTTATACTTTTTCTTCCGAATACGAAAAGTAAAAGAATGGACTTAAGTCTGATAAGATCAAATTGCAATAAGCTTGAATAAATATTATTTACAACAAAAATAATATTTATTCAAGCTTATTGCTCTTCTTTATAAAGAATGGATTTTTTCCTTTTTAAAAAAAACGTTGACTCATGCACAGGTATCCATATAATGCATTTCCATTAGGATGTAGAGGGGCGATTAGCTCAGTTGGTAGAGCACCTCCCTTACAAGGAGGGGGTCATCAGTTCGAATCTGGTATCGCTCACCATTCAGCTAAAAATAAAGCATTATTTTTATTTTGAGTTTTTATAATACTTTTTTGCTATTATTGCTATTAATAGGGTCGTTAGCTCAGTTGGTAGAGCAGTTGACTTTTAATCAATTGGTCACAGGTTCAAATCCTGTACGACCCACCAGACCACAATTATTTCACAATCGTTTTATTTTTTTAAAAAAAATAATTTCTTGTAATGCAATAAAATTAGGTATAATCTGTGTAGATTATCACTGCTCATAGTGCGATATCTGCAACCTCATTGCTAATGAGGTATATCTAATAATTAGAAAATAACGTAAATAATGGCACAATTATTTATCATAGTAGATAAATCTAAAGATTTATCTACTGGAACCCTCTTAGATAAGAGGTGCGATATTAACATATCGCCATTTTTAAAATGGTGTTGCAAATATCTTTACGCGCTTTAAAGAAAGCATAATTTTTAAAAAAAACATTTTGCCTTTTGAAAAAATTGGTAACCAACCTTTTCAAAAGGCAAAATGAATCAATATTATTGACGTCAATTTGATTCACTATCTTTGATAGAATCCATTGTCTTTGACAGACATGATTTCATGGCTAAATCTTTTTTCTGTGAATCATGAGCTATCATCACTAACAGTAAGTGCAATCCATATTATCATATGGATTGCAAACGATCATTTCAGTATTTAATGCGATCTTAAATGAGCCTTGTTAAGATACAAGGCTCATTTAAGATCTACTAGAATTGACGCTACCAATATATGTTCTTCTTAATAAAGCCGTAGTTTCGTTTTATATGTATAGCTACATTGAACTATAATCTACTAATTATCAGTAGATGCTATTGCTAAAGCAATAGCAAACTTTTTTCAGCAATAGCAAACTTTTTTCTAAAAACATATTTATAATTTGAAAAGATAAAGATTGTGCAAGTCATAATCTTGCCATATTGTCATTTTTATAAATAATAAAATGACAATATGGCAAAATAATCTTCTTATCAGTCAGAACTAATGAGAATCCTTTATTCTTTGTAGTCTTTTCTTTGTAGTTAAGAGAAATGTTTTGTTATTCTTTTGAATTTTATATCTCAACATTAATGATTTCATTTGCTTATATCTGTATATTGAAAAGTATCAATTAGCTCTAAATATGTATTCTTTTACTCGATAGAAGTTTTAAAACTACCTTGCAAAATGATTTTATACTTAATTACTAAAGTAAATTGTGGTATTTATAACCACAACTCACTATACTATATATAGTGTACAGTTATTCATGAATAAATCAATAAGCCTATATCGTTGATTATAGATAAAATATCTAGATTTATCGGTTTGTATTATGTTGCGAAATTTTATCAAAGCTATTCTTTAATATTTTAAATTGCGATGAGTGAACCGATAAAGGATCTTGCTACTTACTGAGTTGAGTAAATCTTCAAATTTGATCTGATATTTATGCAACACTAAACGATGCACATTTTGAATAATTTTCATTACCTTTCAGAAGCTGGCCATTAAGCTTTATCAGTGTTTGATCTCTGAAAAGAGATTAGATGAAAATCTAGCAGTGAGATGTCTTAAAACATATCGAACAGCTTTAATTCAAATAGTTTTGAAACTTCAATGTTTATCATGAAGAATAATAATTCTTATCGAATATTGCGTGTCGTTATTGAAGAACTTTTGTAGACCTTCATTAAAATTAGAAACCGTTAATGTTTTCTGTTTTATAGATAGATAAAACAGTGTTATTTTTTTTATTAAATTATCCAATCAGGTAATAATATCCTCTTTTCTATTTCATTATTTTTAATAAAATATAGTGTAAATTCTTAAATCCTGATATCTTGATTTTATATGTATGTTACTTACCATGAGTGTCTTCTTGGATCTTTTGCTATCTAGAAAAGGATCATGTAGCTCTTTACTTTTATAAAAAAGTAACCTAATTATATATTTAGGTATACATAAATATATCGGATGATCTCAAGCAAAGACTTGAGTACTGATGGAGTATAGTCGTAATAACCACTGATAATTAAATGTATCAGCAATCATAACCTACGAGGCTCTCATCTGTATGTTCACAGAAATAAAGGCTTCTAATTCTATGATTAGAAGCCTTTAATCACATGTTTACTATTTGAGTAAACACCGCACGTAGAATTGGGCAAGCGTCTGGCTACAGAATAGTACTTGATTTTTTCTTTTTCAAGAACTATTTTAGTTATCATCTACACCTTATGGGTTATTAGCTCAGTTGGTAGAGCAGTGGACTCTTAATCCATCGGTCGCAGGTTCGAGCCCTGCATAACCCACCACGTATGATTATTTATACTTCTATTTATGACTGATAGCTGATTCCATTTCAAAATCAAAAAACATTTCGGCAATTTTCTACTCACTTATTCTTGGGATCAAGAACGCTCTAATATTCTTACATTCTTTCGCATCTATATTTTCGTAAAAATAAAATTTTTTCTAAAAATACTCTTTCAATATTATATATTAACTTTATATTATTGCAGTTTTACGCAATAAAATATAGGGATCTACTATCTGCTTATTTATGATTTTTTATCTATAAAATCGCTTTACTTTAGCTTTACTTTAGTAAAGATTTTCTATAGTTATTACATCAATAAAACACTTACTTGATTTAAAATATTTTAGTACTTATTTAAAATAAAGAGAATCCAATATTATATTTTATATATAAATACTTGCATGATTATTAATCAATGCTATTGAGCATGAATGGTTAATAAATAACTTTATTTCTTCACTTTACTTTTTATGATCAAAAGATCATTTTTGTCATAAAATTATTTGAAATTGCTTTTAGCATATTGCATGACAATTAATTTAGCCATAAACACAACTCTGTCGTTAAATACATAGTTTTAATGCTTTGAATCACATATTTACTATGCCTTAATGTTGAAAGGGTGTAAATTAAAACTGAAACTACAAGAAAATTGCAAACCTACGTTGCAATTCGAAATTAGAAATATCTAATCGATGTATAGTGAATAAAGATATTTTTATTACATATTAATTCAATACTCACTTTAAAATAAATTAATTTTATAATTCATTGTTCTCTTATCTACTCATCTACGAGATAGTATAGTATATTTATATGAATAAACTAGTTAAGTATCAATTACAAAACCGGTCTAAAAATAGATTGCAAGGTTCTAATTACACTTTTAATAAAGTAAATTATTCACTTTTCACAAAAAATTCCATGAGAATATTAAGTAAGATAATAAAATTTTCTATGAAAATAGTATTAATAACGCTGTATATAGTAATTGTTGTATAATTATTGTTTTCAGAATTTTGTATTATACAATCTATATCAGTGCCATAAAAATTTATATTATCTCTATTAAATTTTATTAAATAATGTCTAAAACTATGAATAAGTCAGGAAACATAAATGTTAAAGCATGTAACAAGTATTGCAGAGTATGATCAAGAACTATGGCAGGCAATGGAAAATGAAGTTAAGCGTCAGGAAGAACATATTGAGTTAATCGCTTCTGAAAATTATGCAAGTCCAAGAGTTATGCAAGCTCAAGGTTCTCAACTTACCAATAAATATGCAGAAGGTTATCCAGGAAATCGTTATTATGGTGGTTGTGAGTATATTGATATTATTGAACAACTTGCTATTAATAGAGCAAAAGCCTTATTTCAAGCGGATTTTGCAAATGTGCAACCACACTCTGGATCACAAGCTAACGCTGCTGTTTATATGGCCTTATTAAAACCAGGTGACACGGTATTAGGCATGCATTTAGCACATGGCGGACATTTAACTCATGGATCGCCAGTCAACTTTTCAGGTAAACTGTATAATATCATTCATTATGGCCTGAATGAGGATGGTAATATTGATTACGACCATATCATCATGCAAGCAGAAAAATATAAACCAAAAATGATTATTGCCGGTTTTTCTGCTTATTCAGGTATCATTGAATGGGCTAAAATGCGTAAAATTGCAGATAGTATAGATGCTTATTTATTTGTTGATATGGCACATATTGCTGGTTTGATTGCTACTGGTGTTTATCCTAATCCTGTTCCTTATGCACATGTTGTGACGACAACAACCCATAAAACTTTAGGTGGCCCTCGCGGCGGTTTAATTTTAGCTAAAGACGGCGATGAAGCATTTTATAAAAAACTAAATGCTGCTGTATTTCCTGGCGTTCAAGGTGGTCCGTTAATGCATGTTATTGCTGGTAAAGCGGTTGCATTAAAAGAAGCGATGGAGCCCGAATTTAAGATTTATCAGCAGCAAGTGGCTAAAAATGCAAAAACCATGGTTGGTATTTTTATCGAGCGTAATTACACAGTTGTTTCTGGTGGAACCAGAAATCATCTATTTTTAATAGATTTAGCGAATAAAGGAATCACCGGTAAAGAGGCCGACGTCGCCATTGGAAGAGCTAATATTATTGTTAATAAAAATAGTGTACCCAATGATCTAAGAGGGCCACGTATTACATCAGGTATTCGTATTGGTTCATCTGCCATTACTCGTCGTGGATTCAAAGAAAAAGAATCTGGTGAATTAGCTCATTGGATATGTGACATTTTGGATAATGTTAATAATGACCGTATCATTCAAAATATAAAACAAAAAGTATTACTGGCTTGTAATCAGTTTCGAGTTTATACATAATTCAGTTATACACTGAATTATGTATTTTAACTTACTTCAGTTATTAACTAAAGTGGGTTTTACTTCCTGAATGCAATGGTGATAAATAACGACTGTTTCGTCAATCTAGTTGACGATTGACTGATAATAGATTCTTTTACTTATTTTGGTTTATGGCATTTTACCTATATCGAAAAATTTCTCTCCATTCTAGAGAGAATGGTTTTAAGATGACACCAATAGTATACTCCTATACTAGTGCTTTGATAATCGTATCTAATAATCGTACCTATAGTAAGTAGTAATAGAATCCAATCATTCTTATACTACCTTGCATATCATTGTTTTTCTGTCTTTAACTTATTGCAATAATATAGTCATTCTGATCTAATGGTTGCTAGAGTTACCGTCTGGACATAGATAGGTATTAACTTTTTTCTAATAAAAAGTTAGTTATATTTTAACTATTAAATGAGCTATTTTATCGCAAGTTTAAACATATCTCTATTAGCTATCATAGAGCCCTGATAACACAAGACTCAAAAGCATTAATAACGCAATAAATATAAATAATTACTAGAGCCAATTGGCTTTTAATTAGTCTTATACTTAAGCTGTATTTCTAGTACTATTTTTTTTACCATACGTGCACTAGCAACCAATAAGTTGCCTGATAAAAGGTAACTGTTACCGCCAAAAAAATCACTTATAAAACCTCCAGCTTCACGTACCATTAGCTCTCCTGCAATAAAATGAAATGGTTTTAAGTCAATCCCAAAAAAACCATCGACGCGACCTGCAGCAACGTACGCTAAATCTAAAGCCGTTGCTCCAGTACAGCGAAAATCAGCGTATTTATTAAATAATTTCGTGATAATATTCATGTATACCGTCGTGTATTGCTGAGCTTTTAAGGGAAAACTGGTCGCAAGAATTGCGCCTTCTAAAGAATTAATATTCTTAAGACGGAGACGATAGCCATTTAATTGCGCTCCTTTTCCACGTTCTGAAGTAAAGAGCTCATTAAGCATTGGATTATAAATTACAGCGACTTCTGTCCGGCTTCTAATACGTACTGTAATAGAAATAGCAAAATGGGGTAAGCGTTTAGTAAAATTAGTTTTACCATCCAGTGGGTTGATAATCCACTGGATATCATCTTTTTCACCAACTATTTTACAACTTTCTTCTATAAAAATTGAATGAGTAGGATAAGATTTCTGAATTACTTCAATGATAATTTTTTCTACTTTTTTATCAAAAAAAGTAGAAAAATTATTTTTTTCTTTCGCTATATCTACGGGAAAATCCGGTTTTTCATAGCTTTTAACAATAAAGTTGCCAGCTTGGCGAGCTGCTCGGATAGCAATAATTAGCATTGGATGCATGAGTTATTTCCAGCGGAAATGTTAAAGAAATAAACTAAAGAAATAAACTGAAGCAAAAGCGGCAGTATCTCACAAATTTTAATAAAGATTTATTAGCATAAATATTTTTTATATATAACATCAATTAATAGTTGATGCAAAATACTGATAATCTTTCTAAGAAAGATTATCAGTATTATTTATTAGGGCATTCTACACCAGAAATAGGATCCCTTAATTAAATGTAAGATCAAAACAATTTAAATGACTCATTTATATGTCATTAACGTTTTTTAAAAAAAACAATTTTGTATTATCTATTTGCACAAGTGATTTTATGATTCAAGTTACTATTATGAAAATTACACTAACTTTTGCTTAGTTCTCTTGATTTTACTGAAAACCTAAAAATCATTATTTAAGATCGCATCTTATCATAACTTTATACGAATCTCTAATAATACCATAGAGACTATCCTGTCGTTACTAGATTCCAACTAGTGGCTATTAAGCCATTAAACATATTCATTTAACGAATGAAGAACTAA
This sequence comes from Candidatus Arsenophonus melophagi, assembly GCA_032378655.1. Classification (GTDB taxonomy): domain Bacteria; phylum Pseudomonadota; class Gammaproteobacteria; order Enterobacterales; family Enterobacteriaceae; genus Arsenophonus; species Arsenophonus melophagi. The sequence goes on from JAVYJS010000001.1 coordinate 27,650, forward strand.
AGAAAGGGCTAATATTGTATTCAGATTCTTAATAACTTACACATAGTTTAGTTCATTGGACTAATAACTACTGAATTTAGCAGTTATTCAATTTCTTATTTATTATGCATAATAAATTAAGAAATTCTTGAAAGATCAAGGCCAAGAAGGCTATAATATCAGCCTATAGAGGCTATAGAAATGTTCTCTATCTCTTTAGAATTGGAGAGAGGCACTCAATAATAATTGAGTGAATTCTGAGGCTCCATAGCGGATGTGAATATTATGGAATAATATAATTTGATGCCGAATCTTCAGTATATCGTAAAGATTCTCTATTTTAGAAATGCTATTCTACCGCAATACTCGTTCTATATATGACATCTTTATTTAAAGAAACTAAATTTGTACTATTAGCTGTGTGCTGTTTTATATATCAAAATATCAGAAAATTTCGTTTTTATTATCTTGATAACTTCTCTCTTCATTTCGAATGAAGATGAACTGGTTTCTAGTTTTATTTCTTCCGCTGAATATTTATTTTATTTAGACAATATAAAAACTATTTTACACAAATTATTTCTACTTTGATAAGTGTGTTAAGATAACTTCTTCTTAATGGAAAAGAAGGTTATCGAAGTAAACAAACTTATTGATTCAATAAATGGTGGTTTTGATTTAAGTGACCGTATTACCACTCTTCTGAGTGAAGAAGAACATATAAGATATTAATATACAAGATTAAGTTAATAATAAAGAAGAAAAGGATAAACATGACTGAATTGCAAAAGTAATAATCAAAATCCTGATGAGGCTAACTCATCAATCTGAACTTATTCTTGATATTGGCATATTAATAAAATTGATTCTACATGTTACGCAATAAAATAATTATAAAATAATAAAATTTTAAGGCGTTTTTAGTCTCATGGAGCCAGTGAGTTAATGAAATTACCGATTTATTTAGACTATTCTGCTACTACACCTATTGATCCTCGTGTTGCTGAAAAAATGATGCAGTGTATGACTATAGATGGCAATTTTGGTAATCCATCATCTCGTTCTCATGTTTTTGGGTGGAGGGCTGAAGAAGCTGTTGATGTTGCACGTAATCAGGTTGCTGAGTTAATTAATGCAGATCCGCGCGAGATTGTTTTCACTTCAGGAGCTACTGAATCAGATAACTTGGCTATAAAAGGTATTGCTTTTTTCTATCAGAAAAAAGGTAAACATATCATTACAAGTAAAATTGAGCATAAGGCAGTTCTTGATACTTGTCGTCAACTGGAGCGTGCAGGCTTTGAAGTAACTTATCTGACGCCAAAAAGTAATGGTCTGATCGATCTGCAGCAACTTGAAAAGGCTATGCGTACGGATACAATTTTGCTCTCAATTATGCATGTTAATAATGAGATTGGTATTATTCAAGATATTGCTTCTATAGGTGAGCTTTGTCATAATCACAGTATTTTATTCCATGTTGATGCAGCACAATCAATAGGTAAATTACCGATTAATTTACATGAACTTAAAATTGATTTAATATCTTTTTCAGCACATAAACTATATGGCCCCATGGGCATAGGTGCACTTTATATACGTCGTAAACCCCGTATTCAACTTGTAGCGCAACAGCATGGTGGCGGTCAAGAACGAGGAATGCGTTCAGGGACATTACCAGTACATCAGATTGTAGGCATGGGTGAAGCTTATCGGATAGCTAAAGTAGAAATGGAAGCAGAATCTAGTCGATTACACTCTTTACGTCAACGCTTATGGAACGGTATTAAGGATCTTCGTGAGGTTTATCTTAATGGGGATTTGCGTTATTGCGCTCCTCATATACTCAATATAAGCTTTAATTATATGGAAGCTAAATCTTTAATGATGACACTGAAAGATTTAGCTGTTTCATCCGGTTCAGCATGTACATCAGAAAGTCTTGAATCTTCATATGTACTTAAAGCATTAGGAATGAATGATAAATTAGCTCGTAGTTCAATTCGTTTTTCTTTGGGTCGATTTACTACTGAAGAAGAAATTGATTATGCCATACAGCTAATTAAAAATATAATTAGTTGACTATATGATCTTGTATAGCATCGAATGGATTTTTTTTTGAAAAAAAGATATGGTTTTAGAAATTTGCAGTATAACAAATAGCACAAAATAATTAATTGTTATACTTACTGATGTAAGATCGATTAATTTGATTAGTGATTACATAATACTAATTTGTGTTACAAGTTTTGTTAATGTAATAAAAATTGAGTTAAAAAGTTAATAATACAATTATTAAAACTATGTGTAGTATGGAGATTGTGAGTTGAATTAAGTAATTGCATCGAGTTTATTTTATAGTAAAATGTATGAAATGTATGAAAGGTAAGATCTTTGATAAAGCAAGCATTGTTTAACATTCAACGATTTCTTAAGAAATATACTGGTCGCTAGTGCAGAGTCACTATTGTATTTTGAAGAGATGATTAAAGCTAAGATTTTCTTTTAAATAAAGATAATTATAACATTATTCAGACATATTTAATTACCGATCGTTTAAAACAACATGATTGTAAATAAATAAAATGGTTAATTACCATAGATTTCTATCTATTAGTAAACTTTGATTATGCAAAGTTTACTAATAGATAGAAATATTATCTAAACGGCTAGCTATGTTTAGGTAATAATATATTCTGGCTTCTATATTTCTCGACTAATGCACGAGCAATAGCTTCTGTTTCAGCATCTGCATTACCGCTTGTATTGGTAGGACGAAAATGTAGCTGAAATGCGCTTATTGTTCTTCGTGTTTCATCATCAAGTTCACCTGATTGTGGAATCTTATCATAACCATATTTGTGTAAATATTTTTGTATCATTGATACGCTGGCTGGTGTATCAAGTGATCGACCTGCTAAATATTTATTAACTGTGTTTTCTTCCGGCCAAGCTCCAATACCAAGCTGAGCTAAACGTTTCCATGGAAAATTTTTACCTGGATCATACTTTCTTAATGGAGCAATATCACTATGGGCTAAAACATTAGCTGGGGCTATGTTATATCGCCTTATGATATCTTGTGCTAATACAATGATATGAGAAATTTGTTGTTCATTAAAAGGATACCAAAATTTATTGCTAAACATAGTTTCAGTAAATCCTTTATTAACTATTTCTATTCCAATAGAAATATCATTCAGGTTAATTCTTCCATTCCAATTACTTAAACCTGCATGCCATGCTCTTTTATGTTCTGGAACAAGGCTAAATATAACTGGTTTACCGCTTTTGGTTTTCGGTACTTCTGGAATTAGATAATGAGCGCTGACTTGTGTTTGAGTTAAAATCTGCAATGAGCGTGCATCATTTACTGTGGTATAGTGAAATATTAAAAATTTCACCCGATCATCTTGGCTGATCGGAGAGAAAGATTTATCAATATAATAATTGCCCATGTCAACAATAGGAGGTTTAGATGAACAGCCTGTTATTATTAATAATAATATCATCAACAACTTTCGCATATCATCTCCATAAAAGTGTTTGATGCCTACTCATACATTTAAATTATTTCAGTCTAACAATTAACTATACGTTACATTTTATTGATCAATTATTGATAGCGGAATTTATATAAATTCACATAATGCACTATTTGTAATCTTTTTTATTTACATATTGTTTAGCTAAAAATCATAGAAATGATTTTAAATCAGAAAGTGTTTTTAATATTGAATTTATTTTTTTCAAAAAATTACAATATTAATTGTAAATATGAATTTTTCATTTATGATGATTGTATCAACATAATAACTCTCTAAGTAAACTCACTAAACCAATAAGAAATAAATAAAGTACTATAACCTTTATAGTATATTGATAAGTTATTTAATCCTATGAACTTTCAGTATACTTAACAGAACACGGTTAACAGTATCAATCTGCATCATACATATTGATACTATCTTTATGTAAAGACGGTGTCTCTAAAAATAGATTAGGATCTATTCATATTAGAAGAATAATATTGTGTTGTTTTGTTTATATATACAATGGCAATATATCCAAGTAATAGGTGATATTGCATTTTTTAGGTTGTTATGGGATATGGGATCAATACAAGTATGAGATTAGTAATCATGATTAGAGATCATTAAAAGTTTTCAGGTTTAAGGAATCTTTTAATATTAAAAGATAATCAAAAACTTATTTATTCTGGAAGAGAATAAATAAGTTTTAATAAATTAGATATTGCATGCCTTTCTAATTAATGTAAATTATTCTGCCACTGTTGATGATCATGGACTATCAATGAACATTAAAAGTTTTAAATACTATCTGATATTTGATAGTCTGACAGCGAACAATATGCTATTAAATCAATACAATGAGCTATACATTACGCATAGTACAAAAGAGCGTACTTTTCATAAACTGAACTAAAAATACAATGGAACGTTAACAGATTATTTATTCATGCGAATAAATAAGTAAGTAAGTAAGTTTTACTAGACATGAAACTGAGGCGTTAAGTTTTTTAAAAACTACATTATTTATTTTTTTACTCTGTTTATTTTACTCTGTATTAATTGAATAATATGATACAATCCATCGTCATTAGGACGTCCATGATTCATCAACCAGTTGCACAAAACATAATCTTCGTATTCTAGTAAACGCACAAAAAGACATTTTTCATATACTGTAAGTGAATCATATTCATACTCAAAAAAAGGTATAATAGCAATGTCAAGTTCACGCATGCCCCTACGGCATGACCACTTGATTTTAGATTTATGATTAAAATCCATCAGATTAATAACCTCAATTTCTTCTGAGAATAAAGGTTGCTTTTATGCTAGCATATAGCACATAACATTCATATCAATAACTATAACCTTTAATATATAAATATTAAATAATGTAAATTTTTATTTGTTTTTATAAACACTTAATTTTGAAGTTAGTAACTTTACTGATAACATGATTTTTATCTAGGATAAAAGTAGATAGCCATGATAAAAGTAGATAGCCTCATGATACATTTAAATAAATTTACACCATTGATTAGAAAAATAGAGTATCAATTACCACTAACATTGATATCACTAAGTGATTGGAATTTCATCACAGCAACAGGGAAGGATGCTGAAAAATATTTACAGGGTCAATTAACAGCAGATATTACCACTTTAAAACTACAACAACATATACTGACAGCTCAATGTAATGCAAAAGGAAAAATCTTGAGTATACTACGTTTATTTCACTATCAAAAAGGCTTTGCTTATATTTTACGATCCAGTGTAGCAGAAAAACAGCTGAGTGAACTCAAAAAATACGCGGTATTCTCTAAAATCATAATTAACAAGCATCCTAATATTACGTTGTTAGGTATTATCGGAAAAGGTGCTCGTGATAGATTGCAGAATCACTTTTCTCAATTACCTAATAAAGAAAAGTCAGTGATGCATTTTGAACAAACAACTGTACTGCATTTTAGCGAACCATGTGAACGGTTTTTAATTATTACTGATAACACGATTGCTACTGAACTGACAAAGTATTTTCCTAAACATGGTGATAATCAGCAGTGGCTCGCACTAGATATTGCTGCTGGGATTGCTAATATTGATATTGAAAATAGTGAGAAATTTATTCCGCAAGCTGTTAATCTGCAAGCATTACCAGGCAGTATTAGTTTTCAGAAAGGCTGTTATAGCGGTCAGGAAATGATTGCTAGAGCAAAATATCGCGGTGTCAATAAGCGTGCAATGTTTTTGTTATCTGGAACAGCGAATAGACTACCAAAAAACGGAGCATCTGTAGAATGGAACATTGGTGATAGCTGGCGGCGTATTGGAACGGTATTGGCTTCTGCGTATCTAGAGGAAGGGTTTATTAGCATTCAAGTTGTCATGAACAATGACATATCAAAAGAGAGTGTTTTTCGAGTAGAAGGAGAAGAAAAAAGTCAACTTACTATTCAAGTATTACCTTATTTTTAATAAGAAACGACACAGAAATAACACTCTTATCTTTCTAAGAGGGATTCATTCAAATAAAAACCATTTTCTCTATAAAAACATCGTGCATCATTTACTATTGACTTAATATCTAATAAATTATTTTATTGATTTCTTGTAACATTAACGAATCTATTAACCAATACGAATATATCAACCAATAACTCACTATATACATACATAATATCATCATTGAACATTAAATGCTTTAGGGTTCATGGAAAACTATAATCAAATAGTTAACATAAAATAACAATATTTTAATACTATGGTTATGTCTGGACTAATAAAGTCATCTGTTATTGTTGTGAATTTATTATGAGTATTTGTTATCAACAACGAATAGAAAATTGCAGTATTTATATAAAAATACTACTCATTATTGTACTATATAAAATTATTAATAGTTCTAACAGCATTCATACGTAGGTTAAATATTAGTTATATTATCTCTTCTATGCGCGATGTATCATGTACATCTCGTGTCTTCTGTTAGTCAGACTCCATTATTTACAGCAGGAGCAATACCATCCACTATTCATAAACTATCAGTATAATTAATATAGTTCTTATAGAAATTGTTGCAATAATTTAGCAGTATTAATGATTAATTAATAGTTTGCGATGTAAACTATGCTTTCTATTTTTCTTATTTTCATGAAAATCTCAGTAAAATAACAATATAAATTCTTCTTTAATACAGAAGATTATTAATACATCAGGTTATAATAAAAAGATATAATAACGAAACTTATTTTCATTTTTATTTTACTGAAAAGTTCATGATGAATGAACAGTCTCTGTAAGAAAGACGTAAGGATGTATTAATCGTATTAGCAGAAATTAGTCATTTACCTTTATCTCAATTGATCAATATGTACAGATAATGATCTGCACTTATTAATGTTAACACTGCAATAAGCAGTTTGATCGCAACAATAGAATGTCTATATTTTTTTATACTTATATATAGCGCTTAATAAGCTGCTTTCAGCATCATCCAGATAATGGATTTTCTAAAAAAGACCATGAGATAGTATCTGCAGTAGTCATAGATTGATCTTCAATAGTCAGTATTTAAATTCATTCATCTCGCTCAAGGTACAAAACTTAGCAGTGATGAATGAGAGAAATAAAGAAAATACATAAGATTTTTAGCACTCCCATATCTAATGGGAAACATGTTAGTTAATGAATACAGATAATCAGTGTATAATCACTAGCTTTTAACATACCTTGACAAGGGTCTTCTATGTTTAAAAGAGCTTTTAACTAGTCTGTAAAACTTAAAATCTTTTTTGAGAGATAGAAGCAAACTTTATCCTTTTATTGCTATTGAACGTACTGAAAATGCTTTTGACTATTCTGTGATTAGCTATACAGAATGATCTAAAAAAAATGATTTTCAAGATTCATAGTAGCTTCTTCAGCAATTCTTGATCAGAGCATAACTTATTCAGCGAATTGAGATCATTGATATTTAGTATAAGCCAAAGATTTTTGCCATAAAAAGTTGAGAATGTTTTTAATTAAAAGTTATTTAACAATAACGTACTGAATTTAAAGTTCTCATCATAAATCCATTGCGCCATCAATTTTACATTACGTTTTGATAAAAATTGATTTAGCTTTCGATCTATTTTACACTATATTCTAACATTTTATCAATCATATAACTTGAATATAAAGTCAGTGAGTGAGTTATAGAGAATTCTAAGTACTATTTATGGCCTATTAATTCTTCTCCTAAAGATCATGATAAGCTTCACAAGCTTGTAAGGTATTTTGCATTAATGTTGCCACTGTCATTGGGCCGACACCTCCAGGTACCGGAGTAATCCAACTCGCACGTTCCAGTGCTTCTTGATAACAGACATCACCAGTGACTTTTCCATTTCCAAGTTGATTAATGCCAACATCCATAACAATTGCGCCCAATTTTATCCATGCGCCTGGAATAAAATTTGCTTTACCAATAGCCACAATTAATAAATCAGCCTGTTTTACATGATGAGATAAATTAGTGGTAAAACGGTGGGAGATAGTAATTGTACAACCAGCAAGTAGTAATTCAAGACTCATAGGACGACCTACGATATTTGAAGCACCAATGATAACTGCATTTAAACCCCTTAAATTAATCTGATAGTGCTCCAGCAAGATAATAATACCTCGAGGTGTACAAGGCCGTAGTCTTGGTGTACCCTGACAAAGGGAACCTATGTTATAAGGATGAAAACCATCAACATCTTTATCTGGACGTATATGCTCTAATATCTTGATATGGTTATTTTTTTTAGGCAATGGTAATTGAACTAAAATCCCATCAATCTCCTCATCATCATTCAGTTGATGAATTAATTGTACAAGTTCAGATTCAGTAGTCTGTTCTGTTAAATTATACAAACGAGAAATGAAACCAACTGCTGCACAAGTACGCTGTTTATTATTCACATAGAGTCTTGAAGCTGGATCATGACCAACTAAAATAACTGCAAGCCCAGGAGCTCGCTTGCCTTTTGATAGCCGTAATGCAACTTTTTTAGCAATTTTCTGTTTGATTATTTTAGCAATCATATTCCCATCAATAATTTTTGCTGGCATTTATCTTAACTAATCCAAAAAAAATATGCTGTCAGTTATTATTGCTAATGGTCGTCATTAGCAATAATAACCATTAGCAGATAGAACATTTTTACTCAAAGACGTTGACTAAGTATGTGTAAACCTTATAATCCAAAACATAATTTTATCAATAAATCTAAAAGTTTCTTTACATGCGCCCTTAGCTCAGCTGGATAGAGCAACGGCCTTCTAAGCTGTAGGTCACAGGTTCGAATCCTGTAGGGCGTACCTATCCTTTTAATATGTTTCATCACATCTAACTTTTTTGGTTTTACCAGCTTGTGAATTCATTGCAACATCATTGATTTTTTGACATCTGCTTGCTAAAGGCAAGCAGATGTCGTTCAGTGAGTACGAAAAAAGTACTAGTAGCATTAGGTACTATAGGTATTGCACGTCAGCTAATATAGAAACATTAGCTGCCAGAATATAAATTCTGTACTGTTTATTCTTTAAAACAAAATCTTTTTTGTATAAGATTTACTATCGCTTTAAAAGCGTCTTATAACATCAACGAAAACGTTGTGAGATGGTTTTAAAGTAACCAGACCCTTCAATGAAGGGTCTTTCTTTTTAAGAAACAGATTACTATGTTTTATAGGCCTATATGGCTATGTGCTTTCAGCGGCTTATTTAGATATACTAGCTTTACTATTCGGTATCAGAGCTTTTTTCCAAATAAAGCTCTGACGATAGTACTGCAGCTATCGTCAGCTCAATAGCTGAAATGAATTGTTGTATCAGTTTTTGAAGCCTACTACTATTATTAGTAGTATAGTTATAAGGTTGAAAACCAACGTCAGAGCGTGTAAAAGAACGTAAATTCATAGTATCGCAGCAATTCTTATCGTATTTTGCTGTGGGAGGATATGGTTCATGCATAAAATCTTACTTGTTGATGATGATTACGAACTGACTACTATTTTGAAAGAATTACTTGAAATAGAAGGCTTTAATGTGATTATCACCTATGATGGTGAACAAGCATTAAAGCTGATTGATTCCACAGTTGATCTAATGTTATTGGATATTATGATGCCACAGAAAAATGGTATCGATACATTGAAAGCAATACGTAGAGAATATCAAATTCCGGTGATTATGTTAACTGCTCGTAGCAGTGATTTAGATCGTGTTCTTGGTTTAGAATTAGGAGCGGATGATTATTTATCTAAACCATTTAATGATCGTGAATTAGTTGCACGTATACGAGCCTTACTAAGGCGTTTAAATTGGTATCAGCAAAGTCAGGACAATCTTAATTCATCAATCTTTCAGGTAGATGGATTGCAATTAAATCCAGGGCGGCAAGAAGCGAGTTTTAATGGAAACATTCTTGATCTTACTGGAACAGAGTTCACTTTACTTTATTTATTATCACAGAATCTTGGTCACGTTGTTTCTCGAGAAAAACTGAGCCAAGAGGTTTTAAGGAAGCGCTTAACACCGTTTGATCGTGCTATTGATATGCATATCTCAAATTTGCGGCGAAAATTACCTGCAAGAGCTGATAGCTTGCCTTGGTTTAAAACTTTACGTGGTCGAGGATATTTAATGGTATCAGCGACATAATAAATAGTTTGACCTTCAGGATATTTGATATTTTTTGGTTACGATCGCTTTAGTATTAATGTTGGCGTTTATGGTACCTAATCCTGATTCCAGGAAAATTATATCCTGTCTGAATGACGAATATCGACAAGGTATTATTTCAGAGCAGCACATAGCAGCTGAGTGAGCTGGCGATTCAAGTCATGATGTTATGTTATGTAACAGGCTATCTAGTGGCATTTACAAATGAGATTTTGTAAGGCAACAATCTGATCATGAGAACCAGAGAAAATATGTTTTTTTGTGCTATACCTAATGAAATGCAAATAATTCGTAATTTTATTTTGAAATCAGATAATTTTGATCGTCAAAAAAGACAAAATATGGTTTGATCAAATTTTTGGGACTATTATCCCTTCATGATGAAGGGCATTATCCATTGTATTTGGTGCAACCTACTAGTAGCCGTCAATCTGATTTTATCAGATTACTGTTTGATAGGCCTTTGTCATTAATCATTGCTACAATCTTAATTAGCGCACTATTGTTAATGTGCTTAGCTTGGAGTATAAAGAAGTTAGCTAGAAAATTAAAAATCAGAAGAAGATGATATTGCTAATAGTAATTTACATCAACACTCTGAATTAGAGTCTGGTCCTCAGGAATTTTAGCAGTAGGAGATAGCTTTAATCAGATGATTAAAGCGTTAAAAGAGATGGTTAGTATGCAACAACGTATGATTTCTGATATTGCCCATGAATTACGTACTCCATTAACGCGTCTGCAATTAGCGACAGCATTACTACGTCGTCGAAATGGTAACAGTAAAGAATTAGAAAGGATTGAAACTGAAACGTTGCGTCTGGATAGTATGATTAATGATTTGCTCATACATTCACATAACCAGAATAAGAATGAAACTTTAAAGCAATATACTACAGTTAGCAATCTTTTAAATGATATTTTAGATAATGCTTCTTTTGAAGCTGAACAAATAAATAAAACACTGAACATTACGGTTCCACCTGGTGATTGGAAAATTTATGGTAATCCAAAAACTTTGAGTAGTGCTTTAGAAAATATTGTTCGTAATGCCTTATATTATTCCAATAGTCGTATTGAAGTTACATTTAAAGAAGAAAATCAAGGTATTTTGATTACGGTAGATGATGATGGACCAGGAGTAAAAAAAGAAGATCGAGAAAAAATCTTTCGGCCGTTCTATCGAACGCCAGAAGCACGAGATAGGCAATCTGGCGGTACTGGTTTAGGATTAGCTATTGTTGAAACAACAGTTTTTCACCATAAAGGGTGGGCAAAAGCCTTTGCTAGCCCTTTAGGTGGATTACAATTAAAGCTTTGGTTACCGTTTCAGGGACGTTGACTAGTTTTCAGTCAACAATTTTCTTGTAGAATTATTTTTGATATTTGGTGTATGTAACTAATTGAGTAGTAAATTAGTATAAAACAAGTTAATGGTAACCTGTTTTAAACGCAGGGGTTGCTTTCTCATCGTGGACAGAAAACAATGTTTCTTGCTAAGAAACATTGTTTATTGCTAAGAAACATAAACTAAACTAGTTGCATAGCCTTATAAAAACAGTTAAAAGATAGTTTTATACTAAGTACTAGTTTCAAAAAAATAGTACTTAGTATGTTTTATGGTTTTTCTAAAACCAATAGATTGAATTATGAATCTCTCTATTTTAGAGACTTTATTTTAGAAAAAATAAACAATTATTTCAAGAGATTACATCTCAATATGTGGCCTTTCTTTACCAAGATATATTTCTTTGGTAAAGAAATAAAATGTAATATTAATTATAATATGGATAGCTCATTCTTGGTACATAATATATGAAAATTTTTAGTTGATTGATAATCTATCATTGATAGGATCAATGTACATCATACGCACATTATTGTCCAGACAAGATGATCATATCTACGTGGTTAATATTGCTCAACAATGTTGAGCAATATTAACCGTTATACAATTTGCGGAAAAGTATATTTTAGAATCACGATCTTTCATAAGTCATACTGCTTTATTTATCATTCATCAGTGCCGTTAAATGATATGAGTACTATCGGAAAACAACATTTGATCAATGAGCCTTAATAAGGCTCATTGATCAAAAAGGAATAGCTTTGCTTAATAAAGATCAGCACTATTATCTAATTTCATGTATTTTATTTTCAATAAATAACTGATTTTTTATAATAAATAGTATTAAGTATTTTGCGGGTATTAACATATTCATGAAGCACTTGGTAGATTAGAGTGTAAAAACACTATAATCGCTTTTCTATCTATCAGGCAGATAGATCGTTAGTGAGCTAACTTTAAAAAAAGCTATTACAAGCCTAATAGAATAGCATAAAGATAACAGCATGAAAATTTTTTCATATAGATAAAATCAAGTAATGCCATAAAGACTATTCCCTGAATATAGATGACGCTTATTTATATTATGGTTAAAAGATTGAATCAATAATAATAGAAGATTACAGTACTTTTCTGCCATATCTGTTTAAATGAACTGAAGCTTCAATCATTTTTATTTTTAATTTTTTGTAATATAGCTGCAGCGATTGATGCAGGTAAAAAAGGTGAAACATCACCACCATACTTTGCAATTTCTTTAATTAAAGAAGAAGAAAAAAATGATACTCTTGGAGAAGAGAATAAAAAGATGGTTTCTAGATCATCCATTAGATGACTATTCATATTCGCTAGCTGAAATTCATATTCAAAATCCGATACAGATCTTATACTCCTAATCAAAATATTAGCTTGCTGTTTTTTAGCAAAATTTACTGTTAGACCACAAAATCCTGCTACTTCAACATTAACTAAATGTTTTGTCTCTTCTTGAGCAAAGAAAATACGCTCATCGAGCGTAAACATTGGTTTTTTATGTGAACTATCAGCGATAGCTAATATTACCTGACCAAATATTAAGATAGCACGCTCTACAATATCTAAATGGCCATAAGTAATGGGATCAAAAGTACCAGGGTAAATTGCTTTTTTTTTCATAAAGTTCTTTTTACGAGTAACGAGAAGATGAATACATATTATTGTAATATTTACGCCTATTGAGCAATGACGATAACAAAATAAATCATCATTATAATGATGAATAGCGAGAACTTATTTTTATAAAAATTTTTATTCTTATGAATGAATAAAGACTATAGTAGCATAGTGCATATTAAAATATGCACTATGCTACTATAGTGCGACTTTAAATCAATGAATACGATTGCATGTTATTATTTTTATATCAAATACTTATTTATCTTATTCAACCTATTGTTTGGTTGCGTTTATTATGGCGTAGTCGCAAATCTCCTGATTATCGTAAGCGCTGGCGTGAACGATATGGTTTTTGCGATGACAAGGTGCTGCCAGGAGGCATATTATTACATTCTGTTTCACTAGGAGAAACAGAAGCTGCAGTTCCATTAGTTAGACAATTACGCCATCATTATCAAAAACTCCCTATTACTATCACCACTATGACCCTAACAGCTTCAGAACGTGTTTTATCGTCATTTGGTGACGATATTCAACATGTATATTTACCGTATGATTTAGTAGGATCTGTACGTCGTTTTCTTCAAAACGTAAATCCAAAATTAACCATAATCATGGAAACAGAACTTTGGCCAAATCTTATTTGGCAATTAAAACAACGCAAAATTCCATTAATTATTGCTAATGCTCGTCTGTCAGAATGTTCAGCAGCGCGTTATCAGAAAGTAGGGTTTTTTATTCATACACTGTTGCAAACAGTTACTTTAATTGCAGCACAAAATCAAGAAGATGGCGAACGTTTTATTAAACTGGGTTTAGCAAGAAAGAAATTGCACGTTACAGGAAGTTTAAAGTTTGATATTTCTCTTACCCAAGAACTATCTGTTAAAGCTATCACATTACGTCAGCAATGGGCTCCGCATCGTCCTGTTTGGATTGCTTCTAGCACTCATAAAGGAGAAGAATCAATTATTTTACAGGCTCACAGTGAACTAATAAAACAATTTCCCAATTTATTACTGATTCTTGTTCCTCGCCACCCAGAGCGCTTTACAAAGGCTAAAGAGTTAACCAAAAAAGCTAAATTACGCTATATGTGCCGTAGTGGAAATCTTATTCCTAATAGCAATATTCAAGTAATGATTGGCGATACAATGGGTGAACTTATGTTACTATATGGTATAGCTGATCTCGCCTTTGTCGGTGGTAGTTTAGTCGAAAAAGGTGGTCATAATCCATTAGAGGCAGCTGCACATGCTTTGCCAGTTTTAATGGGACCTTATACCTTTAATTTTAAAGATATTTGTGCAAAACTAAAACAAGCTGATGGCCTCATTACTATCTATGATAGTACATCATTGATTTGTAGTGTTTCTTATTTACTGAAGAATGCCGATCATCGTCTTTACCATGGCCGTAAAGCAGCAGAAATCTTACATAAAAATCAAGGGGCATTAGAAAAACTACTGAAATTATTAAAACCCTACTTGCCACCAGTAAATCATTAAGTAAGCTTTATTATTGATAGATTACATATAATGTAATCTATCAATAATAAAGCTGTCAAATTTAGCTAGATTGATAATGTTCTTTTATGACTATTTATGCTTTTTTAAATTTCACTTATATTTAATTTTCGTAATGTTAGCTAATATTTTTAGCTAACATTACGAAAAATACTTTACATCTTGCAATAGGTTAATTTAGAAATTAAATATAGCTTTCATTTGATATTATGGTGCCATAATAATAGTTTTTATCCTTTAATTATTATGGCAAGTATTATATACTTAATAGACAAAAATATTTTTCCTATACAAAAAATCTCGTTATTCCATGAAATGCATTTTTATTTTTTTTTGCGTAATGTCGTTTAGTTATCATCCACGTTTGGAGCTTAAATTTTCCCATGTGTTCTATATCTTTTTTACCTTACAAAGAGATGAAAATATTTATTGTTTTAATTATTATTCAGTGATCTGCTCTTACTGCAGTGAAAGATCTAAAAGATCTAATTGTAGATTACAATATTCGCAGTAGTGATGCGCCAGTATGTATAGCAGTAAGAGTATAATGACTATAAAGATAGCCTAATTAGTAGTTGATTGCTGAAATATATCAGCAGAATAATTAAAATGGCGTATGACCTTGAATATGCAATAGATAAAGATAGCCACTAAGAAAATGTGGCTTAGAGATCAACATTGTCAACATCTATCTAAATATAGATAGATACAGTGATACTTTATAAGCTAGAATAAACACTCAATCTACAATATATTTTTATATATATATCAGCTATAGGAAGGTTATTGTCAAACCTGCTCTCTATTAAGAGAGAGTACTTAACTGCACTAATACAGTATAATGCTTTTATATCAGTTTTATTGATCAACCTCTCTGTACAAGCTTTTTATCGACTGAATTAAAAACAATATTTTAGGAAATCTTAATAAAGAAAAGTATGAATATATACATTGATACAACTATTCCTCTGTATTTTTACAGAGAAAACTTGATCATTTAAAATATCAAAAATGATTCTTTTATTATTATTGCAATAATAAGTCAGCTATTATTTAGCTTTCAATATTTACTCCTATAAAATATAGGCTAGGTAATCGTTCTTGAGTATTACAAGTTTATTGATTTTGGTTAAGTTCTATTGTTGCATGTTCCAGTCATTCTTAGAAAATTCATTGTTCTAGACCTCTTGTTATGGTTCATTAAATCTTTTTTGTTATGGTTCATTAAATCTTTTATTGGATCTTTAAGATCCTCTTTAATAGATGAGGCGAATAAGCCCGAATCATCTTCTGGCAAGAAGATTTATCTTCTATACAAGATCACCTGTTAAATTAATCGTGTATTCACGGGTTTATTGTATACTTATTGGTATGTGAGCAAAAGCACTAAATGTAAATTTACAAGAGTAGTGTAAATATCATGGTTAATAAGATACGCTTAAAAGTTAAAAACCATTAACCTCAATGCATAAGACTGTCTCTTTGACTTACAAAATTTTCTGTAACAGCAGATCTAGTTAATCAGCGGTCATAACATCCATATTCCTACTGAATATAAGACATGTAAAATACAGGAAAGACTTTTAGATCATAAAATCTCCAATCTATGATCTAAAAGTAACAAAATAGTACTTCAATCTATGCATTTCAGAGTGATAATTTAATAATTTTATATAATAAAGTGGTGATTAATAAAGCGATTCTTGTCCCCTATAGTTTAGGGATAAATTACGTAACATTCTGTACGTAATTTATTAAGATACTGTAAAATACCTACATGGTTTTATACTTTATTTTTATATTTTTCAATAAAAACTCTTTTTAAAATTCACGTAATATGTTAGATAACATAAAATTATGTATAGTATACATCCGTGTTGTTTTTCTATAAAAAGTTAATCAGAATAAGCAGAAATATAGGCTACTTCTACTAAAGTAGATAACTTTTTCATTTCTGTTGATTTTATCAACAGAATAACTCTCTAAATAAACTTACTAAACCAATCAAAGCAAATGAAGCACTATAACCTCTATAGTATTTTTGATAAATTATGTAATACAACAAATTATTTAGTATGGTTAACAGTGTGAATCAGTGAAGATATAGACTGATACCGTCTTTACATAAAGACGCGGTGTCTCTAAAATAGATCCCTATCTCCTGTAGGGCTCCAAGAGCTTTACAGGAGATAGGGATCTGGTCATATCATTGGAATGATCTTGTGTTTTCTGTTTATCTGGCTGATTGCACCTACACCTAAGTAATAGGTGATATTGCGTTTTTGGGTTTTATTGGATATTGGGATCGATAAAATATGATATTAATAAGATCCGAGACCTGAGTGGTATCAGAATTATAGGTACCTCTTTTCTGCTAAATCTAATACAAAATAGCTTACAATAAGATTAGCGCCAGCACGTTTGATTGCGCCTAATGTTTCTAGAGTAACCTGAACTTCATTAAGTGCTCCAGCTTTAGCAGCAAATTTGATCTGAGCATATTCACCACTGACCTGATAAGCTGCTAAGGGTAGCGTTGTTCTTTCACGAATATCACGAATAATATCTAAATAAGTTCCGGCAGGTTTTATCATTAATACATCAGCACCTTCTCGCTCATCTATCAATGATTCTCTAATAGCTTCATAGCGGTTCATTGGATTAATTTGATAACTCTTACGATTCCCGATTAAGAGAGAACCTGATGCTTCACGAAAAGGACTGTAAAGGTTAGAAGCAAATTTGCTTGAATAGGAGATAATACCAGTAGAAGTAAACCCTGCTTTATCGAGCTCATGACGAATAACTCTGACTTGTCCATCCATGGCCGAAGAAGGTGCAATAAAATCAACGCCAGCATTAGCAGCAGTGACTGCCTGACGGCCTAGATTAAGTAATGTTGCATCATTATCGACGCCTTTACTACCCAGTATACCGCAATGACCATGCGTAGTATATGAACAAAAGCACGTATCTGAAATGATTAATATTTCTGGTGACGTATCCTTACAGGATTTTGACATCCGAGCAATTAAACCTTTTTCTTGCCAGGTATCGCTACCTGTTTCATCAAGATGATGTGAAATACCAAATAACATTACTGATTTAAGTCCAGCTTTACTAATTCGTTCTATTTCATAGGGTAACTTATGTTCTGGGATACGAAAAATTCCAGGCATACTTAAAATTGGCTGATAATCTTGAATTTCTTCTTCAACAAAAATTGGCATGATCAGATTATCTAACGATAGAGTGCTTTCTTTAAATAAAGAACGGACTGTTTTCGTTTCTCGTAATCGCCTTAAACGATGAATAGTTTGCTGATATTTCACATCTTCTCCTTAATGCTGCTATAAAAGCATAACTTTACTTATATTTCATGAAAACATTGGACACATAATACGCATATTATATAATGTATCTTGCATTTTTATCTAATGCGCATTTTGTATATGTTATATTATGGACTAACTATAAAATTAATAACTAATACGACTTTTGTTGTGACTAAAGTATTACATATATTACGTTATAATATATGTAATATGATAAGAATCAATTATTACTACAGTAACCAATGCAGTTACTAGAAATCCATACAATTATATTTTCAAGTAATGGAAATGACTACTAAAAATAGTTTAATATAACACGGAGTGTACGGTTAATCAATTTTAATTAACAATTGTTTTATCATCACTGTATTGAATGTTAATACAGTGATGATAAAGGAATAAAATAGTAATGATACTAATCATTAATTCGTTCTACTATTATTAGTTAGAAGTAGCATATATAAAGTAAAAAATCATTTTACTGTAAAGTAGTTTTAACTAAAAACCATAAGGAATTTTTAAACACATTATCATTTACTTATGATATAATTTAGCTATATATATGAATATATGAGAAAAATTTTAGTGGCAGTGCCTCTAAAGAACTCATTCATCAATGATTTAATAATCATTAACGCTCCTCATGTTTTTATAAAAAAATTGGTAGAAGATTATTTTTATTTTTATTAAATAAATTTTATTGCTTATTAAATTTATGAAACGACTTATTCACTAACGATGCTCAGTGTCTAAATGATTGCATTAATTAATTGAATAAAAGAAATAATTGTTTTATATATATTGCTAATATAAACAATATTATAAGCACGTCTTTTAAAATCACTATTCTTATTAAGAATAATATCTTAATTTTAAATTAAATAAAACTCATATTATGGATTCTGATTCTTTTATTGAAAATTCTCGATAAAATTTCAAGGCTATGGTATAATTTGTTTGTTAACTACAATCCATAAACGAAAAATTATTCTGATCTCATCAAGCTTCAATAAGGATTTGTTTAGCTTCCTTTCAAATTTAGAAAGGCTCATGATCACTATTTATACTAGCGGATCAAACTATTCATAATTATAGATTAAGATAGTTTTAAAGGTGAGCATTATAACCTTTATTAAGATAACCCTAATATATTGTAGTCAGAATTACAGTCTATGACAGAATACAATGTATAGTTATATAAAAAGTATATAATCCATAATAGATTTATATTACTCAATATAAATGAACTTGTAACTTTTTTATCTCTTATCTTACTAAGATATAAAATAATTAAAATATAAAATAATAATGATATTTATTTTCTTGATTATCTTGATCTTCGGTTCGTTTGCAATAATCGCTGTACAACAAACTTAGAGAACTCCTCAGTGATGGAAAATTATAGAGATAAACATATATTATTTCATATTCAGTATGACTGAATATGAAATAATATATAGCAAAGTACTAAAAGATTATTTGATTTTGGATTCTTTGTAAATCACATGCTTACGTACAACTGGATCAAATTTTTTCATTTCTAACTTTTTAGACATAATACGGTTATTCTTTGTTGTAGTATAGAAGTGACCAGTTCCTGCAGAAGAAACTAGTTTGATTTTATCACGAATACTTCTAGTCACTTTAGAGTTCCTTAGTATTTTTACCATGGAAATTAAGTTCCGTAAGAACTGACTCAATCCCCTTTTTATCGATTATACGCATACCTTTTGCTGATACACGCAATTTTAAAAAACGTTTTTCAGACTCAATCCAGAAACGGTGAGAATGTAGGTTTGGTAAAAAACGTCGCTTAGTGGCATTCATGGCATGCGATCGATTATGACCATGCATAGGATGCTTACCGGTAACTGGACATACTTGTGACATACACTTTCTCCAAAAATGTAATTAGCTTTTACCTGTTCCTTGAACAGGACTGCATTCATGATGCTTCATGAATATATTGCTCATTTTCAATAAATTTTCTTAAAATACAAGAAATAAATTTAGTAAAATCGATTGCGCTTCAACAGGCTAATTTTAAAATCCACAATTATAAATGGTGCTAAGATAAAGATGTTGCATTTATTTTAAATAGTTTATTTTAAAATTTTTATATCTTTTCTGCGAAAAGAAAAGGGGTGAATACTTCTTTAGGTGCTTCAAGAGCTTATGGCTTCATATAATATTGTGAATACTGCAATTTATAGGTGGCTATACAAAAAATATTTAGCTACTGTATTAATCAATACTTATTTAAAATAAACCTCCTTCTTAATAGAATTTATTCAACTGTCGTAAAATAAGATAAATAAGCCCTTAATCATTGAATGATGCTTGCTACTTAATAGAAGCTTTCTAGCTTGAACTGTATTATGATTTCATTCATATGTTTTCTTTTTTTATTGCTTTAGCATCTTAATAGATTAAGAAGATAGTAAGATGTTCAAAATTCTCTAGTATGGTTGTTTTGTTTTTTTAAAAGGTTTTATAGATAAAAGATGCTATCCTATCTACATTGTAGATTATGATAATATCAATAACTTCATCGTTTTAATGTGGATAGATAGATAGATGACAAGGCTTGTTGGTAAAAATATTATACTTGGTATTAGTGGCAGTATTGCAACTTATAAAACGTTAGAATTAGTTCGTCGTTTGCGTGAACATGGTGCCATTGTAAGGATTATTATCACCAATGCTGCTAAATGCTTTATTACGCCGTTAACACTGAAGGTTATTTCAGGCTATCCAGTATTTGATGATTCATTGGATTCCTGTGAACTAACAGGAATGAATCATATTGATTTAGCTAAATGGGCAGATTTAATTATTTTAGCGCCTGCAACAGCAGATTTGCTTGCTCGCTTATCTATTGGTATGGCTAATGATTTATTAACAACTGTCTGTTTAGCTTCAGAAGCAAAAATAGCTGTTGTACCAGCAATGAATAAGCAGATGTATCTCGCCAATATTACTCAGAAAAATATTACTTTACTAAAAAAGCGCCATTTTTTAATTTGGGGTCCTACTGAAGGTAGTCAAGCTTGTGGTGATACTGGCCTTGGTAGAATGCTAGAGCCATTAAAGATTCTTAAGTTAGTTGAGGATAGTTTTCAAAATAAGCAAGACATGGAAAATCTACATATAGCAATTACTGCAGGTCCAACCCAAGAAAGAATCGACCCAGTTCGTTTTCTTACTAATTATAGTTCTGGGAAAATGGGTTTTGCTATAGCTGAATCAGCTGCAAAACGAGGCGCTCATGTAACACTTATTACCGGACCAGTTAATTTATCTACGCCAATAGGCGTTCAGCGCATTAACGTGATTAGTGCCCTAGATATGTATAACCAAGTACATAGCATAATTAATAAACAAGATATTTTTATTGGATGTGCTGCAGTTGTAGACTATCGGCCAAAAGAATTTAAAAAAGAAAAAATAAAAAAACAAGCAAGCGAAATAACTTTAACATTAGTTAAAAATCCTGATATTGTAGAAAGTGTTAGTAAATTGACTAAAAACCGTCCTTATGTTGTTGGATTTGCAGCAGAGATACAAAATGTGGAAGAGCACGCTCGTAATAAGCGTATTAGAAAAAATCTAGATCTTATTTGTGCCAATAATGTTTCATTAATTGATCATGGATTTAATTCTGAAAGTAATGCGTTGCATTTATTTTGGAAAAATAAAGAGATACAGTTACCACATAGTAATAAATTAGAGATTGGGCATCGTTTACTCGATGAAATACTTCAAGACTATGAAGAAAAAAATAGATATTAGAATTCTTGATTCTCGTGTAGGCAATGAATTTCCTTTACCTACTTATGCGACAGAAGGATCTGCTGGATTAGATTTGCGAGCTTGTTTAGATAAAGCAATTCAATTCAAACCAGGTCAAACTAAGCTATTGCCTACAGGATTAGCAATACATATTGCAGATAAACAATTGACTGTAGTTGTTCTTCCTCGCTCAGGTTTAGGGCATAAGCATGGTTTAGTATTGGGGAATTTAGTTGGTTTAATCGATTCTGATTATCAAGGAGAATTGATGATTTCTGTTTGGAATCGTGGGAATACAAGGTTCACTATTAAACCAGGTGATCGCATAGCACAAATGGTTTTTGTTCCAGTAATTCAAGTTGAATTTAAGCTTGTACAAGCTTTTAAAACGACAAAACGGGGTAGTAGTGGCTTTGGCCATTCTGGTCATTAATAACCTTAATAACCTTAAATAATCTTTTGTTGATGAAAAATAACAACGAAGAAAATAGGCGAGAGAAAATATTGTAGGCAAACATATTTTAAGAGTAATCTCCACAAGATTTTTAATGAAAATGTAATCAAAGTTTAGCTATGATTAAAATTTTCAAACGACGTTTCAGCCATTAACATTTTTAATGAAAATTTGCATGTTTTTCGTGTCGAGAGTTATTGATGTGAATAATTAAGAAAATTAATGTATATAAGTCTATATAAATCTTGCTTTAACTGAAGCAGTGCATTAGTAGTCACTATATTATTCGTTCAACGTAATTATTCACTCCATTTAATATTTTAAATTAAGCTTCATGCTACTGCATAAAATTCCTAAAAATCCTCTCTTCAGTAAGAAGAGGAAGGGAGAGTGATACCATAGGTTTTACGATAATGTTTCATTTTAGCCAAATGATCTGGCATTTTTGAATTTTCACTTAGAAAATTAATTAAATCATTGAAAGTAATGACAGAAAATACCTGGCATTTAAATTTTTTTTCAATTTCTTGTACTGCAGAAATATTATTTTTTCCTTTTTCTTGACGATTTAAACTTAATATAACTGCACTCAGCTTAGCTTTATGTCGTTTAATGATTTCTGCAGATTCTTTAATTGCCGTTCCTGCTGTAATAACGTCGTCAACAATCACAACATTTCCCTTTAATGGGCTACCAATTAATTCTCCACCCTCACCATGTTTTTTAATTTCTTTTCTATTAAAACAAAAAGGCTTATCAAAGTGATAATGCTTAAATAGTGTTACAACCATTGTTGTTATAATCGGAATACCTTTATAGGCCGGACCAAAAATAATATCACAAGCAGGTTGATAATCTATAAACGCTTTGGCATAAAACTGCCCTAATTCAGCTAAATCTTTTCCTGTATTAAACAGGCCAGAATTAAAAAAATATGGGCTCCTACGACCAGACTTTAATGTAATTTCACGAAATTCTAACGCTTTTTTTTTAATGGCAAATGTAATAAATTCGCGTTGATAGTCTTTCATTAAATATTCCTCTTACTTTGTATCTACATGTAATGTACAAGCTATCAAAGATAGATTAGAAGTTATAGCAGCTTACTATTCTAATACTTCTTTCTGTGCGGTAAAAATTTTTTGTAACCCATTTTTTGCTAAATAAAGCAACGATAAAAGTTCTTCATAACTAAATGGCTTACGTTCTGCTGTACCCTGAATTTCGATCATTTTACCAGTATCCATCATAACAACATTCATATCTGTTTCAGCGACAGAGTCTTCACTATATTCTAAATCACAAATAGGTTTGCCATCTACTATACCTACAGAAATTGCTGCAACCGCTGCTTTAAGCGGGCTTGTTTGCAATTTTTTTTCTATGACCATTTTGTTTAATGCATCAGTTAAAGCAACACAGGATCCAGAAATTGCAGCTGTACGTGTACCTCCATCAGCCTGAATAACATCACAATCTAGTATAATGGTATATTCGCCTAATTGTTTTAAATCAACAGCAGCTCGTAAAGAACGTGCGATAAGGCGTTGTATCTCTATAGAACGACCATTTTGCTTGCCTTGCACTGCTTCTCGTATATTACGAGAATTGGTTGCCCGTGGCAGCATACCATATTCAGCAGTTATCCAACCACATGATTTTCCTTTTAAAAAGCGTGGAACACCTTCTTCAATTGTGGCGTTACATAATAGTTTAGTATCACCAAATTCAATTAGAACAGAACCTTCAGCATGTTTAGTATATTGACGAGTAATTTTGATAGGGCGCAGCTGATCAGCTTCTCTATTCTGTGGTCGCATCGCGTCTTCTCCGTAGTTGCAATAATATTGAATGGAGAATTATACGTTCTCAAACATTGAATGCCTATCTTACGCTTATACTTAAGGTTATAATTTAATTTTTATTTAATTTTAGTTTATAGGAATAATATATGATCAATAGTATGACCGCTTTTACACGCCGAGACATAAAAAGTAAATGGGGGAACGCAGCTTGGGAGCTGCGTTCTGTAAACCAACGTTATCTCGAAACTTCTATTCGTTTACCAGAACAATTTAGTAGTCTAGAACCTATTATTCGTGAGTGTTTACGTGCTAGATTAGTGCGT
Organism: Candidatus Arsenophonus melophagi; assembly: GCA_032378655.1. GTDB lineage: Bacteria > Pseudomonadota > Gammaproteobacteria > Enterobacterales > Enterobacteriaceae > Arsenophonus > Arsenophonus melophagi. Next base: position 52,112 of record JAVYJS010000001.1, read on the forward strand.
GGGAAAGTAGAATGTAGTTTACGTTTTGAACTTAGTTTAAAACAACAGAGTGAGTTAATTCTAAATGAAGAGTTAGCTACTCAATTAATTAAAACTGCTAATTGGGTAAAAAAGAAAAGTGGTGAAGGTGTAATTAATCCCTTAGAAATTCTTCGTTGGTCTGGTGTGATGGTTGCTCAGAAGAAAAATTTAGATGTTATTTATAGGAATTTACTAAAAGAATTAGATTTTGCTTTAGATGATTTTATTCTCAATCGAGAAAGCGAAGGTAGGATGCTAAAGATAATGATTGAAAAAAGACTCGATGCTGTCAGCCAGCAAATTCAAGCTGTGCGTAATCAAATGCCAGAAATTTTAAAATATCAGCGTGAGCGTTTACAAACAAAATTAGCAAAGGCAGAAATTCAGATTGATAATAATCGATTAGAACAAGAGCTAATCATGTTAGCTCAACGTATTGATGTTGATGAAGAACTGGATAGGCTGGATGCTCATGTTAAAGAAACACGCAATATGCTACATAAGCAAGAAGCGGTAGGCCGTCGTTTGGATTTTATGATGCAAGAATTAAATCGTGAAGCGAATACCTTGGCTTCTAAATCTATTAATAGTCAAGTGACTAATTCTGTTATTGAATTAAAAGTGTTAATAGAACAAATGCGTGAGCAAATACAAAATATTGAGTAAGTTTTCATAGAAATTTATAAAAAATTATAAAACCAAAAGATATCTTGCATGAACTGGCTTTACGATCAAAAAATTTGAAGAAATAATTGCAAGTATAGTTTAGCGCTACAATTTAACTATTATAAATAAGTTCACAGTAAACAGTAATATGAGTCTTCTATCGCTTACATAATATAAGCAAGATGAATATATGATTTTCGCATCAATAAACTACTAAAAAAATAAAATACTGTGTTTTTAGTTATCTCTTTTGTCAAAAAAAGAGAGCTGAAGAAGGGGTCGTATATTCTGAATATGAATGTTTACGCCTGCCTCATAATGCATAAAATAGTTTTTTGTTATCTTAAAAGATATTAGAGACCCTATTCAATTTAAGAGGGCTTTGACTCCAAGATACCATTATATAAGAAAATGAAAATATTCATCATAGTTATAACTATGATGAATATGAATTATATGCAACTACTGGTTAAGTAAAAATATTTTTAAGATATGTCTACAGAGTTAAGAATAAACTGATTGTTCTTTAAGCTGCTTAAAAGCAGATTGCTTATTACTGAAAGCATTTTAATAAAAACAAGCCTATTGTTTTGCACAGTTTCTCATGCAAAAATATAATATAGAAGATATCAGTTAATAACTGAATAACGTTTACTACAAAATTTGGATACAGATTAAGTAATTTTTTATAATTAAACGCATCATGGCAGCTATTTCATTGCTTCAGTTAACAACTAAAGCATATAAGGAACTTAAAGTATAATTGAAGTTCATATGTTATGAACATAAAATATGATTAATAACCATTTAATAATAACACATTATAAAGCCAACAAGATATATCTTGTTTCTTCTGATAATATATTCTTCATATTATGAAGAATATATTATCAGAAGAAACGAAGGCTAATGTAGGTGTATGAACATGAGCTTGCCTGAAGATGAGCTTGTTATTTTTGTATAAATCTAGTAGAGACTTGACTTATTCATAATAAGATTCAACCAGATTTAATCTGGTTTGTACGCTATTTATTTTTATTTCGTACATGGAAATAGTAGTGTACTATTGAAAATAAATGACTAGAAAGATTATTGCATGATCCATAGATATGATAATAGTGTGATCTAAAAATCTATTTGTATAAATATAACTTCTTCTTAAAAAGAAGAACAGAAACAAATCATTCAGCAAAGAACTTATTTTATAATGCCCTACACTTACTCTTTTGTTATCTCAATTAACTCATGTTTAAAATTAAACATCCAACAAGCAAGTTCGCCTAATAGTTATCTTGTTCTGATAACTATTGATTGAATATAAAATCTTGGAAACTATACTGCTCCAGTATTTTATATCCTTTTATATCCTATATTCTACATTGCAATAAATGAGGTATATCATTATTGAATCGCGTATACAACAAGATATTTATTGCAATGTAGCTTTATGTCCAGTCTTTAGAAGATATCGACAATATTAATTCAATATCAAGTGCTCTATGAGAGCTTACCTTTTTATAAAGGTACATGTCAAATACAAAATATATCGTACATATACGATGAGATCATATTTCAATAAATCGGAAACTACAGATATCAGTAATATTCTTCTCTGCATTTAAGAGCATTCTTTTAAATTTCAGTTCAAAACCGAAGTACATATCGAATATTTCTAATATTTTCTTGATGATCTTATTTACTGATAAGATTTTGTATACAAAATACACAACCATTATTGTTAGATAATGATACTTGTACTTATCACTACAGATAAGTGAAAGTATTATATTCCCTTTTATAGGGAATATATCTAAGTCATTTTATTTTATATAATTTACAAAACAAAAGTAAAGATTAAATTAAGTTAAAGTTTCTATAAAATAACGTGATCAGTACTAAAATATCAAACGCTTTACTTAAAATTAGTCAATGGATTAAAGCTAATCTATCAAATCTGCAGTATAAAATTAAGTCCTTATCAGGACTTTTGTATTATCAATGCAATATATGTCATTTATCATAATGAATACGGATAATAAAAGTTTTTATCATAAAAATATATCATGATAAATTAATTTATCATGATAAAAGCATAAATAAAGATACATCAATATGCTCTGATCCTTATCATATACTTACATCAGTCGGTCACCATGCATCAAAAAAGAATACAACGGATTGTTGTTTAAAACAGTACGGCGATTCGCTAAATATAAATTTAGATATGATTACTATTTTACGAATAGTAATTTCTTAAGGTTTAAAGATGTGTGGTATTTATGACATCCATATTAGCTCTTATAAAGATCAAATGCAAGAGCTCAATCGTTTTAGTATGTCTTATAATATTGCCGTTGCAATACTTTCTTAGGTTATTTTATTTTTTTATTGAATTGCGTAATAATGAAATGAGAAGTGGAAAAAGCAAGCAATTGATAATATGAGAAATGTATTCTGGATACTTTAGTAGTAATTATGGAAGATCATTATGATCTCAGAGAGAAAAGGATCAGAAAAGCAGTCTCAAATTGTATAGACGTACAATAATTGATCATGATCTTACTAGTACTGATTATAATAAGAGAAAATATCAGTTATCTGATGCTGTAACTTGCCATAAACGGCTGCAATTCTTGTAAGAATATTAGGCAAGAGTTACAGGAAAAATTCTATAAGATTTATAAAGAGATACATACCATGCAATGATTGCTGTTATGGAATATATTTATGACGCAAATAATTTAGCATAATATATTGCAAAAGCAATATATTATAAAACACGAGCAAGCAACTGTATTATGGCATATTTATCAATTTAGCGCACAAGCGGTACGTTATCGTATTCCAGAATCTAGTGCTGGTTCTGGCTCTATTCTAATACTATTAGAAGGTAATAGTAGCTAATTTTTGGTATTTAAAATTATCAACTATTACATCAATTACATCATTGATGTAATAAAAATGTATAATATAAGTTTCACAGTAATGGTTAGATACAGTGCAGAAACTTTATTGACTGCATTAATTATATTAGCGTACGATATTTATATTTTAATCAGCTATGGTATTATTTCATAATCTGTGATTTTACATATGGAATGTAGTTTTCACAAAAAACAGCATTATCGTACTCTATTCACTCTATTAACAGAGAATTCTCTAGCCTATTTATTTGTTAAGCTAAATACATAATGTAAATTTATATAAATTGTCTTAAAATTTCACAAAACCCTACAATCGTTATGGCTCTCTTAGATATAATGTACTGCTACTTCTATAATTTTTTATATCGCAAGCAGCTGATCTTGAGTAAAAATAGAGAATATTGTTCTTAACAACCCAGAATCATCGTAATGATGACAACTCGTAAGATTGTCTCAGGATAGCGATATTTTATAAGCTATGAATAGTAGCGTAATCAGCTGATGTATTTTCATAATGTTCATAAAGTTTGTGCTATATGACTCTTGTATATCAAAGAAAAGAGTCATAGACTTTTCAATACTCATTATGGATATCACGGTTCATTTTTCTCTAAAATAACTTTAATTGAATTAGATTTACTAAAGCATACTGAAATACTTGAAAGTCAGTAAAAGAAATATTGTTACTGTGTTAACTAATTTTTGAAAAATCATGTAAAGATTTAACATTCCATGAATTAATATATTGTTATCAATTTTATCATTTTTTGATTGACTTAGTATTAGCGCTATGAATTTTTTATTATCTACACAGTGCCTTAGTAAACGGCTCTTGATCATTTTATCAAGGAGTAATCGTACATTTCATGATTGAGTTTATGGGATTAAAGAATAGTATTTCTACATTATGTATACTTCATTCCAAAGTATGCAATAGCTAAGAATAACCACAAGACAGCAATTCCTCCACCGTTGAGGAATAAAATCACCTTTTCTAAATAACAAGAAACGCTTAATTAAAAAGAAGAACTTAATAAAAGTCTATACCAGAAAGACTAACAAAGTATTGCAGCTAAAAAGCAATTATTGCCAATTACTACAAGATCTGATAAAATCAGTAATAAAAAATAGCTTACCAAATACCTCATTGGTATTCTGCGATATTCTACCTTAACTATCTAAATACCAGTACTACATATTAATTAGATCAATATTCATCAATGAAAGCATGGAATATTAAGTACTCAATTCGCTAAATTTAGTGCATTGAGTACTTGACGACTAATCTAGATAAGCTTTTAATAACTTTATTAAAAGCTTAAATATCCAAATATCAAAAAATAGCTATAAAAAAGAACATAATGATAATTACCTTAATTTTGATTAAGTAATCAAAATTAAGGTAATTATAGAAGCCATATTTTATTGATATGTTCCATTGTTCACTAATGGACTCTTAGTGAACATTAAGAGGTTTGTAAAACGGTTTTAGTTCCTGTTGAACTTACTTGAACGTCTTATATACTATAATCAAATAGGAAAGCCTGTCTCCTATTGTCCATTACCCATTTTAATAACAAAATTTTGTATGCCATATAATCAACCATGCCTATTCTAGCCTCATCGTTTCATTGAAACGAAATGTATTATGGCATTCTTATCAGTGATAAGAATGTATTGAGTTTAAGTATATATCTTTTAGATATAGCTAGATATAACTAAAATCCCATTAAGTAATCACTAATACCGCATGATTAGATATAATGGCCATTAAAAACACATTGCTATCATGGTGTCATGCATAACAAAGTTATTTAAAGACTTATTTTTTATTTTATGGATAACTCTACAGATAATCTTTGCTGAATAAAATCTTTGTCATGTTATACATTTTAATCGTAAACCTATCACTTGTTTTAAAAATAATCAATAATAAGAGTGAGCACCTCTTTGATGTTCAGTGAAATCTTTTACGCCTTTCAATTCGTTCGAAAACATATTTAGCAATTGTTGTTCAATGCCCGTCTTTAAGGTAAGATCGACCATGGAACATCCATTACAACCTCCAAAAAATTGCAAAACAACATATCCATCATTAGTAATTTCAACTACTGCAACCCTTCCTCCATGATGAGCCAATTGTGGGTTAATTTGTGATTGAATCACATATTCAACTCTTTGAATCAGTGGAGCATCGTCAGAAACTTTTTTCATTTTAGCATGAGGTGCTTTGAGAGTAAGTTGAGAACCTAATGGCTCTATTACAAAATCTATTTCAGCATCTTTTAAAAAAGCGGCACTAATGTTATCAATATAGGTTGAAAAGTTATCAAATTTAAGTTCAATATCAGTATTATCAATCGAATTAGGCGGACAATAAGATACTCCGCATTCCGCAGATGGTGTTCCAGGATTGGTAACAAATACACGAATTTGTGTACCAGGTTTTTGATTTACCAAAAGTTTAGAAAAATGAGCTTGCGCTGCTTCGGTAATATTAATCATAGTCGATACCCTACTTTCTTTATCATAATCATAATGAATATGTTTATTATACGCTATGCATGGCTTTCTAAAATTGCTATATATTGCATCATGCTTTCAATGAAAGTTACTAACTATATAAGTAATTCAGTCACGTAATTATTTAAGTGCGATCTTTTATTACATCCTAACTGATAAATCAATTGTATTATTTTTATACAAACTGAATGTAATTATGATAACATTTTTATTATAATAAAGCGATATTGCTCTTGTTATTTCGTAGTTTACGACAGTATTATTCGTAATACCCTTATACCTCAAAACAATATGAATAAGCCCCTAAGGATACAAGGCAATGATCCATTGCATTCACATTAATGTATTAGTTAATTAAAAAGCAGTATACAGGTATTAATGGAAACAGAATTGCATAAACGGGAAGTGTGTATGTAGCGAAAAACAAAGTTATGGTTGAGTGTTTTAGAAGTTAAGTAAGACATTGATAAACTTCTTTTGATAAGGCAAAAGTTAATAAATTAATGATAATACCATGACCAGCGATATTTTAGGAAAAGCGATATTTTAGTGTTTGACTACATATAATAAGTCATTACACGATGATATCCTCTTTATAAATTATAAAGAGAGTATAGATATGCCAACATTATTTTGGCAACAGTCAGGTAGTAAAGGAAAACAAGATATTGTTCTATTGCACGGATGGGGATTAAATGCAGAAGTTTGGCGTCTTATTGAGATGAAATGTGGTTCACATTTTCGTCTGCATCTTGTTGATTTGCCCGGATATGGTCGTAGTAATCTTTTCCCACCAACATCGTTACAAAAAATGGCAGATGTTATATGGCAAAAAGCGCCCAAACAGGCTATTTGGTTAGGTTGGTCTTTAGGCGGATTAATTGCCAATATCATTGCTATTAATCATCAATCTGAAATAGCAGGTTTGATAACAGTAGCTTCAACTCCATGTTTTAGTCAGCAAGAAAACTGGCCAGGCATTAAACTAATGGTTCTGACAGGATTTGAAAATCAATTACAGGTTAATTTTCATCATACAGTAGAACGTTTTCTAGCATCCCAAACATTGGGTACTAAAACAGCTCATGAGGATATACGTTTATTAAAAAACGTATTACTAAAACAACCAGTAACTTCTCTTTCTGTATTAAGGGCAGGGTTAGAGATTTTGCGAACAACAGATCTACGGCAATCTTTACTAAAGATAAAGAAGCCTTTTTTGCGAATATATGGTGATCTTGATGGTTTGGTACCTAGAAAAGTAGTACCAATAATTGATAAATGGTTACCAAATTCATCTTCAGTAGTCATCAAACACGCTGCTCATGCCCCTTTTATATCTCATCCCGAGATATTTATTCAATTGTTAGTAGATTTTTCTTGCCAATTGGAAAAGTGAATATGAAGCATGAAATAGCATTAAAGTGCTTACTGCTTTATGCCAGTCAGCACTGACTGGCATAAAGCAAACAGAAATTACTTAAATTACTTGATAACTTTTAAACTAAACTGTTCTAATTTTAGACAACATGTACAATGTTTACTTTTTAAACAAGACGATTGATTAATTTTTTCTAATTTCCCCATGGCAGTCAATTGATCTAACATGGCTTTAATCATAGGTAATGGCACAGAGAATTTTTGGCTAATTTGGTAAGCATCTATTCTACCGTATAATTCTACCATATCTCTAACTTGCAATAAACTGATCATCTAGTATCCTCTTTTAATGACATGAGTCATGTTTATGATGATTATATGTATGTAAATTATGATTCAGTTTGAGCGTTATGTATTTATATGAATAACGTAATAATGTAATTATGAGCAGATTAAATGCGCCAAGAAGACCAATAATAATACTACTATATTGTGGGTGTTCTAAAAAAGTTGCTATTTGATAGAATATGGCTGAGAAAGAGTAAGCGACATTTAGACCCCATAAAATTGAAAACATCATCCAGCTTCGATTTGTTTCGCGGGCAATAGCACCTAATACAGAAATGCAAGGAACATAAAGTAACACAAAAATTAGATAGCTATAAGCTGATAAAATAGATCCAAACCTTACTGACATAGTACCCATGGTACTATTATCCATATCGGCATCTCCTTTACTTGCTCCAATAGGATTGGATAAGACGCTAAAACTGAATGTTTCTTTCATGCTATCTACAGTTTCATTAATTGCATCTTCTAATTCATTGAATAAATTAAATTGCTCGGCATCAAAAGGTACTCGATTAATATTTTCAGCGGTATACAGTGTGTTTAATGTACCAACAACAACCTCTTTAGCTAAAGCACCTGTAATAAGTCCAACGGTTGCTTGCCAATTATCATCGTTTGTACCAATAGGTTTCAATATAGGAGTAAGATTTTTACTTACTGATGCTAATGCTGATTGATTAATGTTATCAACAACTTTACCTGATAAAGAAAAACTACTCAGTGCCCCAATAATCATACTAGCAATAATAATTACTTTTCCTGCTCTTAACACAAAACCTTTCAGTCTTTGCCAGGTTTGCAATAGCAATGTTTTTAAGTGTGGTATATGGTAAACTGGTAATTCCATTACAAATGGTGGCGATGCGCCTCGTGCAATGGTATGTTTCAATAACAATCCGGTGAAAATAGCAACAACAATACCTAATAAATAAAGAGAAAAAACTATATTAGCACCATTTTTGCCAAAAAATGCAGCTGAAAAAACGGCAAAGATAGCTAATCGTGCACCACAAGACATAAAAGGCGCCATTAAAATAGTAATTAATCGTGCACGAGGGCTATCTAATGTCCTAGCTCCCATAATAGCAGGAACATTACAACCAAAACCAACAATCAGAGGAACAAAAGATTTACCAGGTAGACCAAGTGCTTGCATCATTCTGTCCATGACAAACGCCGCGCGTGCCATATAACCAGAGTCTTCTAATATCGAAAGAAATAAATACATTAAACCAATTTGTGGAACTAGTGGTAACGCCGTGTTGATTCCACCCCCAAACCCCTGTGCCAAGAAAACTGTTAGCCATTGTGGTAAGTTAAAAGTATAACCTACCCATTGAATTCCATGAATAAAAATCGCTTCTGAACCCCCTTCAAAGAAGGGCTGCAAGGCACCACCAATATTAATAGACAGTATAAACATTAAATACATAATAAAAAGAAAGGTAGGTAATCCAATCCAGCGATTAAGGACAATATTATCAATAAATTTCGTTAAAGTATCTACTTTTGCTGTTTCAGTATTAATAACTTTTTTGCAAATATTTGAAATAGTTTGATAGCGTGCATCAGCAATAATAAGTTCAGGTTCTTCGGTTAGTTGTGATTTCAAATATTCTTTAATTTTATCTACTTCTTCCAAAGAAGAAGCGCTATGTTCGAGACTATAAATATCACCTTCTAATATTTGCAATGCTAGCCAACGGCGCTTTTGATAACTAAATTTTTTATCATTGATACTTTGAGTTAATTTTTCTACTTCAGTAAGCACGATATCAGGATAATAGATTATGGTTGAAATAAGATTATTACTATGTTGATCAATTGTTTTTTTTAATTGACTAATACCTTGTGCACGAGTCGATACTAGTGGAGTCACCGGACAACCTAAGCGTGATTGAAGTTCATTAATATTAATATGAATATTGTGACTTTTAATGATATCCAGCATATTAAGTGCAACGAAGCACGGTATTCCAAATTCAATGAGCTGCATTGTTAGATACAGATTACGTTCAAGGTGAGTGGCATCAATAACATTGATCAACATATCTGCTTCACCATTTAAGATGAATTGACACGTAATTTGTTCATCAAGTACGGTTTGTTCTGTAACAGTAGTTAATGAATAGGTACCAGGCAAATCAACTAATTCAATATCATATTTTGAGGTTGAAAAGTAACCCACTTTTCGCTCTACCGTAACGCCAGGCCAATTGCCAACACGTTGATGAGAGCCTGTTAATTGATTAAAGAGTGTTGTCTTACCGGAGTTAGGATTGCCAATAAGACCAATAGTTAATGATTTCATAGTTCTAGAGTCAAATAAGTCAATAATTTAATAAGCTATTTTAGTTACCATACAGTAGTTTTTATAAAACTTGGCTTTTGGCATCGTCTATATTTAATAATGCAAGATCTTTTTTCCTGACGATAAAATTCATACGGCGTGTTTCGATTTGAATAGGATCGCCAAGAGGTGCTACACGAATCACGTTAAAGAAAGATCCAGGTAACATACCTAAAGACAATAACTTCTGACGGTAAGCGGGATTCACTTCAGATGAAAATCCAACAATTTTGTATCGATGATTAGGAAGAATTGACATAAGAACTCCTACTTATAAGTTAAAACATAAAGATACTGTAAATTGTTATCAAGAGAATAGTAAAATTAATAAAAAATATTATCATTATCACATTAATAATGATAATCATAATTATGTGTTATACAAAATAATATGGTGTTTTAAAAAAAAGTTATTGTATTGATCAATAAAATCCACGATTGACATGAATAAATAGTAAGCGCATGTACTAAAATAACGGACTAATGCTTTAGTCTATTAATATACTTCATGATTCTACTAAATCATGCGTGTCCAGTTCTAGTTAATAGATTTTTTATTGCTTTAGGTGTAGATTATCTGTAGCTACAAAATATTTACAGTTTATTTTTGAGCGTTATTATGGTTTACGCATTATTTACTCAGCATTATTATTTTGTTCAATGGATAAATTCCTCGACGCGACAGCATCTAGAATCAATCATAGAAAAGCTATTAGCGATACAAATAGTTTAATATCTATTAAGAGTTTAATAGCTATCGTGCACGTTAGAAACCTATTGCACTTTTAAAGCAAGTTAGCCATATCTAATATTGGTATTAGATATGGCTAACTTGCTTTCTGATTCATCATCAGAAGATATAGAGTTTGAGTACGTGATCCTTACTAAAGGACATGTTGATAAACAAGTCAAAATGGTCCATTGACCTTCGATTTTCTTGGCGATATCCTCTAACTTTTTAATATAAAAGATTTTTGTTGTTTACTTATATTTATAAGCTCATAGCATGAGTATTACACTAATCTACAAAAGTAATAGGTTTTTAGTGCGCTAATTTTTAGCGATGAACTTTTTGCAAAAACATTTTATTAAAATATTTCGTGCGCTTAATTTTAATTTCTTCCTATCCTAAAGCCGAAATAAAATACTATATCTAGAATATAGGCAGGGGTAATGATAATCGTAATTGAAGCATGAAGCTGTGATACTATGCTTATAAACTATAAGCTTTTTAAGAAAAAACTATTAATAATGAATTATCGCAACAGCACAAAATATAATAAAATGTGTTTATCTATTAATAATAATAGGTAATAGATAAAGGAGGATATTCTTATATATATCTAATAGGATGATCATTAGTATATAAATTATACTAATCTTTTCGTGCTGTTCTTTTAACTTTTCAATAAAAGAAATCGGATTCGATTAAATTATGATTATGCATCAGATACTCATGATCTGAGTGAACGCAATACTAGATGCTATTCTATACATAGAATAGCATCTAGTATTGCGTTCAACGAGATAACAACGAGATAACAATATTTAGTATATCCACTGTATGCTCTGTTACCATAACAGATCATACAGTGTGTGAGGATAACCTATTTATTTAGCTTTTATGCTAACAAAGACATACAGAACACTATTACAGGAATAGTATAATTTTTTTATAAAAAATTATACTATATCAGTTCTTGCAAAGTCTTTCTAAACTAAAGAAACGGTGTGTACTCATTTAATTTAACATGCCTTTTTTAAAAAAAGCATGTTAAATTAATACTGGTTTGCCAGTATAGTTAATGTTATTTATTCCATAAATGTTATTTATTCTATATATGACGGAACGTTACCATATTAATTCGCATTAATAACGTTATCTCTATTGTTTAGTGACTTATCTAAGTGAACTAATTTCTTGAGTTTTCTTAGAACTAGTTTCTTATGCTATTGATTGTGATAAATATCCTGTAACACGTGAGATTTACGGTTTTTAGAAAATAAAGAACTTTTCTTCCTAACTTGAAGAGTGTGTTCAATAGTGAACAAGATTTAAAGATGTTGACAATTTCAAATAACTTTCCGGAATATTTTTATTGATTACTGCATAAAATTTTATACTCTGCAGTTCTGTAATAATTAGTATGTGCGTGATTAACCATCAGTGATAACTAGTCACTTTATGTTAAAATTTTTTTATTAATTGATCCCTGAAGAGCAATAGATTTTGCTTTAAAAACTTAAAAAGTCGTTTTCCCTAACACGCTACATAAGTTTTTAGTATCAAAATGATTTTTTCTGCCTACTTTGCTAAGTAAAATGAGCAAAGTAGGCATTTTTTCTTTTATATCTCATTGTTATTATGGTAATATAATAACAGGTTTAGTGAGGGTACGATTTATGCTCGGTGTTGTTATTTTATGTGTCATTGTTAAAACAATGACATGGTTAATACAAAGTGCATAATCATTAAAATTTTTATTATTACCTAATTTCTCAGTACAAGATTTTGAGGTTTATTAAGTGTTATACGCGGCGTATTGCTCTTTTCTAGAGTTACGTAAATCTCAAGTTAATTATGATAGAATTAACTTAATTTTTTTCAACTTTTCTATAATTAATAGTCCTATTATGCTCTTAGTGATTTAAGAGATAAAGGCTCATTCTTATCCATTGAATGTCATGTCTTTCTGTTTCTTAGAAAGAGAACATACTGGTCATTTAGTCTCTAAACTACATTACGCTATGATAGTTTTTGTATTAGCGATAATAATACTCGATACATCAGTATCGTAATATTAAGTGTACAGAAAGCAAATCTCATAAGAATGTTTTAAGTAGAAACATTTCAGGTATTATTTACCTGATATCTATGCTCTTGATAGATCTTACAAGTTGAACACTAGTAACTAATCAATCTCAAAAATAAAACACTGTATCCATTAAAGAAGTTATTCATGATATGGTAGAAACATATGGTAGAAACTAAAAATTTTGAACCATAAGTTAGCTAAACTTCCAAAAGCATGAACTTGCATGCCCAGTTTCTATTTAGATTACTGTATGCTAGGTTAGTAGGGTATTTCGTAATTTAATGTATTTATTTATGTTCATCTAATTAAAAATTGATTTGTTGCTTAAATAACCTCAATGACTTATAAATCCAATATTATTGGAAGTATGTATCAGAGATAGGCAATTATTAATACGGTATCAACAATAAAATCTTCTCTCCATGAGAGAAACAATAAAGACATCATCATAGATGATGATCTAATTAAAAATTAGACATAAAATCTGATAAGAGTTTTACAAATGATGAATATAAATCTTATTTTCTTAATCTTAATGCCCTGATGTTTAGGATTAACACTTGCACAAATTTTATACAGTGATTGCTACAATTGTAGCATACGAAGAAAATCTTAATCGAATTGTTGCTACCGGCAATTTAGCTTGATCTATAGATCAAATCTATACAGCCAATAAACATGTTTTAGAATGGATCATGCACTTCAGTACTCATTGTGTTGCACTACCTAGTAATCATGATTATTAGGTAGTAATAGTAGTAACTTTTATAGAAGTTGGATAACAGTGAGATAACAGTTCAAATGTTATGCTCAACTAGATACTAATGAATAGTCATGAACAAATCCTTATGTTAGATCAGTAATATGTAGTATACCTTACATGAAAGATGATCTAAAAAATAATTGCTATGAATCCAAAGGTTTTTAATGTCTATCAGTAGTAAAGTCATTTCTGGTATTACAATAATCATTATTGATCATCGTGTTGTGCTTAGCTTCATCAGCATCACTTGCGCAACTTGCATATTTTATGCTGATTTTTTAAATTAATCAGCTCAAATTAAGGTAATGTATGTTGACATTTTTCATAAAAAATAGATGAATATCTGTAAGGCATTCATATAATTGCAAAAAAAAATCAATATGTACTCATTCTACATTATGATGTTGTAACTGCAATGTGGTATTATTATTGATTATTTTGTATCAATAACATAATAAAAATATATTGAATACTCAACCTTTTCATTGTTATGACCGATCATTTAATTTATTCACTATTTTATCAAAAAGCAAGAAGCTATTTTTGATAAGTTTCAATTAGACGAGCAAATCAATACTACATTAAGAAATATTATCTTTCCAAGATTGTTATGGAAATGAGCTACAAGAAATAAAACATTAGGATATTATATATTGTATCATGAATGCATTAATGATAACCAATTCACTTTATTTTTATACAACAAAATTAATTTGATATTGGACAATTCCAAGCCACTTATCGTTTATGGTTGCTTACACTCCATAAACGATAAGTGGCTTGGCAAAGAAAACAAAGATAAAGATTATCTAAGATAACGGAATTACTATTATGATCATTAATAACTAAACATTGATTGCATGATAAAGAATTATTAATTACCGTAGAAAATAATATGACTAAATTTCATTATAATGCAGAAGCAATTGAAGTTCTAAGTGGTTTAGAACATGTATATCGTAGACCAAGCATGTACACAGATACATCACGACCCAATCATCTAGCACAGGAAGTCATTGATAATAGTATTGATGAGGCACTTGCAGGTTATGCTAAATGTATAAATATTATCTTGTACGAAGATCAATCTCTGGAGGTGATAGATGATGGACGCGGGATACCTGTTGATATACATCCACAAAAGAAAGTGTCAGCAATAGAGGTTATTTTAGGGAATTTACATGCCGGTGGAAAATTTTCCAATAAAAATTATCACTTTTCTGGAGGATTACATGGTGTTGGTATTTCCGTAGTAAATGCGTTATCAAAACGTATTGAAGTTACTGTTATCCGTGATGGTAAAATATATAGCATCGCTTTTGAAAATGGCAAAAAAGTTCAGGAGCTTCAAGTAATTAATAGTTGTGCTAAACGGAAGACAGGGACACGTGTGCGCTTTTGGCCAAATAGCGCTATTTTCAGTAATCCGCAATTTTCTATTTCACATTTAGAACACCTACTAAAAACAAAAGCTGTGTTATGCCCTATGCTTACTATCATCTTTAAAGATGAAATAAATAATACTGAGCAAATATGGTGTTATAAAGGTGGTTTAACTGACTATTTAATGGATACCATGAATGGTTTAGTCACCTTACCAAAAAAAGCATTTTTTGGTAATTGTGGTGGAAAATTACAAATGGTTGATTGGGCATTACTTTGGTTACCGGAGGGTGGAGAACTATTAATAGAGAGTTATGTTAACCTGATTCCAACTACACAGGGTGGTACCCATGTTAATGGGTTGCGTCAAGGGTTACTTGATGCAGTAAAGGAGTTTTGTGAGTATCGTAATTTACTTCCATGCGGTATAAAATTGACAGGTGATGATATTTTAGAACGTTGTTCTTATGTCCTATCAGTAAAAATGCACGATCCGCAATTTACCGGACAGAGCAAAGAACGTCTTGCTTCTCGTCCAATAGCTCTTTTTGTTTCTAGTGTTATAAAAGATGCTTTTAGTCTATGGTTAAATGAAAATATTCAAGAAGCTGTGCAAATAGCGCAGCTGACTATCTCGAGTGCGAAAAGACGTCTACATTTAATGAAAAAAATAGCGCGTAAAACGCTGGCAAGCGGACTTTCCTTGCCTGGTAAGTTAGCTGACTGTACTTCTCAAGATCTTAAGTATACAGAACTATTTTTAGTTGAAGGTGATTCCGCTGGAGGATCAGCTAAGCAGGCTCGTGATCGTAAATATCAGGCTATTATGCCATTAAGAGGGAAAATACTGAATACCTGGGAAGTTTCTTCTGAAGAGATTTTAGATTCACAGGAAGTTCATGATATATCTGTGGCTATTGGTATTGAACCAAATAGTCATGATCTTAGCCATCTCAGGTATGGTAAGATTTGTGTTCTTGCTGATGCTGATTCAGATGGATTACATATTACAACATTATTATGCGCACTTTTTGTTCGTCACTTTACTGCTTTAGTAAAAGCAGGTCATATTTATATTGCTATGCCACCTTTATATCGTATTGATCTAGGTAAGGATGTTTATTATCCTCTCGATGACGACGAAAAACATGCTATTCTTAACAGCCTGCGTTATAAGCACAGAAAACCAAATATCCAACGCTTTAAAGGGTTAGGTGAAATGAATCCTACACAATTACGTGAAACTACGCTTGATCCTAATACACGGCGTTTATTGCAGCTCATTATTAATGATGATAATTATCAAGTAACATTTAAAATGATGGATATGTTATTAGCAAAAAAACGAGTAAAAGATCGTCGAAATTGGCTACAAGAAAAAGGCAATACAATAGCAATTGCAGTATAATTAATATACTTCATAAGTGACTTAGGCATGAAAGAAATGAGCAAGATAACTCTAAATAGTATTGAGCAACAATCAGTTTATGCATTTACCGAAAGTGCTTATCTCAATTATTCTATGTATGTCATTATGGACAGAGCTTTGCCATTTATTGGTGATGGATTAAAACCTGTTCAACGCCGAATTGTTTATGCCATGTCTGAACTGGGTTTACGTCATACGGATAAATACAAAAAATCAGCACGCACAGTTGGTGATGTATTGGGAAAATATCATCCTCATGGCGATAGTGCTTGTTATGAGGCTATGGTATTAATGGCACAGCCGTTTTCCTATCGTTATCCATTAGTTGATGGTCAGGGTAATTGGGGGTCATCTGACGATCCTAAATCGTTTGCTGCTATGCGTTACACAGAATCAAAATTATCAAAATATGCAGAAACACTATTAAGCGAATTAGAATTAGGAACAGTAACTTGGACTCCAAACTTTGACGGAACATTAACTGAACCAAAAACTCTACCAGCAAGATTACCCAATATACTATTGGAGGGTACAACAGGTATCGCGGTTGGTATGGCAACCGATATTCCGCCACATAATATTCGTGAAGTAGCAAGCGCGTTAGTTGCTTTACTAAAAAATCCAAAAGCTGATCTTAATATGTTGATGAATTTTATTCCTGCTCCTGATTATCCAACAGAAGCAGAAATTATTTCAACAAAAGAAGATATTCAAAAAATTTATGAAACAGGTCGTGGTTCTATTCGTATGCGTGCTTTATGGGAAATAGATTCTGGTAATGCTGTTATTACAGCACTGCCGCATCAAGTTTCAGGTGCTAAGGTATTAGCACAAATTGCAATGCAAATGCGCTGTAAAAAATTGCCTATGGTAGAAGATCTACGCGATGAATCAGATCATGAAAATCCGATACGTTTAGTAATTATACCTAGAAGTAATCAGATTGATTTCGAGAGAGTAATGACATATTTATTTTCCACAACAGATTTAGAAAAAAGTTATCGGGTTAATTTAAATATGATCGGCTTGGATCATCGCCCTGCAGTTAAAGGGCTAGTTGAAATTTTAAAGGAATGGTTATTGTTTCGAAGAGAAACAGTGCGTAAACGCTTAAATTTTCGTTTAGAAAAAGTATTAAAACGCTTACATATCTTGGAGGGTTTATTAAAAGCCCATTTTAATATAGATGAAGTGATCCATATTATCCGTAATGAAGATGAGCCTAAAACTTTATTGTCAGGTCGTTTTGTTTTTTCTGAAATGCAGATGGAATCTATCTTAGAATTAAAATTACGTCATTTGGCTACATTAAAAGAATGTACATTAAATCGTGAGCACGATTCATTAGCGAAAGAACGTGATCAGATAAAAGCTATCTTAGGTTCTGAACGCCGTTTAAACACTTTGATCAAAAAAGAGGTTATAACGGATGCCAAGACTTATGGCGATGACCGTCGCTCACCAATAAATGAGCGTATTGAAACAAAATCCATAAATAAACATGATCTTTTACCTTCTGAACCAGTTACTATTGTCCTTTCTGTTATGGGATGGATTAGAAGTATAAAAGGTCATGATATTGATCCTACAAACCTGAATTATAGGGATGGAGATAATTTCCGTTTTTCAGCAAAAGGTAAAACTAATCAACTTATCGTTTTTCTTGATAGTACAGGACGCAGTTATTCATTAGATCCGATTGCTCTTCCTTGTTCAAGAGGAAAGGGCAAGCCACTGACAGACAAATTAGTGTTACCACCTGGTGCAAAAATTGAATATTTATTAACAGCTCCAAAAGAAAAAAAATATTTATTAGCATCGGACGCGGGTTATGGGTTTATCTGTACCTTTAGTGATTTAGTAGCAAAAAATAAATTTGGAAAGGCATTTATTACCTTATCGAATGGCGCTAAGGTATTAGCGCCATTACAAGTCAATAATGAACAACGAGATTTGTTATTAGCAATTTCTAAAACGGGTAGAATGTTAATATTTCCTCTTATCCATTTACCAAAACTTCCTAAAGGGAAAGGTAATAAGATTATTAATCTTTCTTCTTCTAAAGAAGAAAGAGGGGACGATTTATTAGTTTGGTTAATGTTTTTTCGTCCTCATTCATCAATTATGCTTGTTGTTGGTAAAAAAAAACTGAAATTAAGCCCAGAAGATTTACAAAAATATCATGCTCAACGAGGCTGTAAAGGTTCTTTATTACCTCATGGAATAAAGAATGTTGACCGTATTGAAATCGTTCCTCCTAGAACTAGGGGATACTAACCTTGATAGGCTAGTACAGTTATTTATTACTTAAGGTAAAGATGTTAGCTATTCTTCGTATTATTATTGTAATCCTCTTTACGACATTGGTTTGCGTTTTAGGATGTTTTTACTGCCTCTTCAGTCCCAAGAATCCAAACCATGTTATGCGCTTTGGACGTTTGTTTGGGAAATTATCTTATGTTTTTGGTATTACCATGATTACTCGCGTGCCCAGTAAAGCACAAAATTATGGGCCCAGTATTTATATTGGTAATCATCAAAATAGCTATGATATGGTGACGATGTCTAATGCAGTGCAGCCTAATACCGTTACCGTTGGCAAAAAAAATTTAATATTTATACCCTTATTTGGACAGCTATATTGGTTATCTGGCAATATTCTTATTGATAGAACTAATCCAACTAAAGCATATAAAACTATGTTAAAGGTTATTCAGCAGATCAAAAAAAGAAAAATTTCTGTTTGGATGTTTCCTGAAGGAGTTCGTAGTCGTGGTCAAGGATTATTGCCATTTAAAACTGGTGCATTTTATGCAGCAATTGCAGCTGGTGTTCCGATAGTGCCAGTCTGTGTTTCAAAAACAGAAGGACGTATTAAACTAAATCGTTGGAATAACGGAGTAGTTATTGTAGAAATGTTACAACCTGTAAATATAGAAAAATATAATCGGAAAAACGCACGTGCATTTGCAAAGCATTGCCATACGTTATTTAAAGCTAAAATTGCAGCATTAAATAATGAAGTAGCAGAAATAGAGCAAAAAATAAAAGAGGATTAATTCTAAGATTCCCTATCTAAATTTCTAATTAAATGTTTAATTAGAAATTTAGATAGGGAATCTTAGATCAATAATCATATTAACTAAACGTCCATTAATGGAGATAATACTATCCATAAAAGCAACAAATTAATAATTCGATAAGTATTTTATACTACTCGTTACACGAGTAACGACAACATGAAGATTACCAACATGTGTTCAAAAACTACATTTATTTAAAATTGATAAATAGTAAGTTTCTTTTTTGCAAAAGAAGCCAGAAAAGTAAGCATTTATAAGTTCTAAGTATATGCCATTATCTATTCGTCTAGATAAATTTTTTCTAAATGCTGATAAAGGACCTGTGCTACAGGTCCTTAAAATGTACTTCTGATCTTTAAAAAAGTTTCGAATATCTGATATTTAAGCAAACGTTTCTATCGAAATCGTAATAAAAGTTATGATGGTGAAGCTGAAGTATATAATGGTATATAAATGGTGTTTGATAAACACTAGAAATTTGCAAGCATTCAAACACTAGTAGAATTATAGTATTAAGGATTTTCCCCATAATCACTCAGGGAAAACAGTAAGTTAATTTTAACGCCACTTTATAAAGTGAACAGTAGAGTTTATTAATTAATGCCGTTCAGAAACAATATAGTCAACTGGCTACGTAGCCAGAAGTGATAAACAATAGTTTTATTTAATAGTACGTAATTTAGAATAACCGCCATTTTACAGGTATTAAGAAGTTACTTATAGTCACTGGAGAGCGTTGAGAAGTATTAGAGGAAAGTATTAGAGGATATATCTAAAAGCCATCAACGATGAGAGTTTTTTGAAACCATATGTATGTGTCCTGTATTTAGAGGAAGTGCATAAGAATCGATAATACATCAAAAGAGATGATGCATTAAAAAAATATTTGTTAATGGTATGCATTAGAGCATTTTGCTTCTTTGTAACAAAGAGTTATTTGAAGAATACTTTTTTAAAGATAATCCTCTTAGGTATTGAGATATAGTATCATTCTGGCTGATCAATAAGATCATTCTGATTGATCAGCCAGAATGTATAAGAAACCTAGATAGTACAAACACATAAGCTTTTAGCATTTTATATTAATGAATCGCTTTCTAAAAATAGCAAGAAAGCATACTGTTATTTTCTTTCTCTTAGAGAATTAATACTGTAATATAGATACTATTAATAAATAGTTACAGTAAATGATTCATTAATATACTGTGATAATATCACAGTATATTCTTCTATCGTTTTCAGAAAAATTATCATAAAAATCAGTTTTATGCCTTCAAAGATGATAATCATCAAAATCACTTTAATTTATTTCTATAACTAAATAGAGTGGCTTGTATGACTGAAATAAGGAAAGTAATTACTGTTATCTTAAAGCTTGGATAGTTTTTAAAAACTATCCAAGCTTTAAGATTTTGAGCGATTTTGTATAAAACATTATTAAAATTAATTTTTTATTATGCCAAATATGGTGATCTAATGAAGATTAGTTTAATCGCAGCAATGGCTGCAAATCAAGTGATTGGTTTAAAAAATAACATGCCATGGTCGTTATGCGCTGATTTAACGTGGTTTAAGCATAATACATTAAATAAACCAGTGATCATGGGGCGTATAACTTATGAAGCCATAGGTAAACCTTTACCTCAACGTCTGAATATTATTCTTAGTCAAAAATATTCTAGTAATAATCAGGAAGTCATTTGGGTTCATTCCATTGATGATGCTTTAGAAATAGTTAAAGAAGCAGAAGAAATAATGATTATAGGCGGTGGAAGAGTTTATGAATCATTCTTGCCTTTTGCGCATCGTCTATATCTAACTCATATAGATGCAGAAATAATTGGTGATACCTATTTCCCTATTTATGAGGTTCATGAGTGGTATTCTATATTTATAGAATACCATGAAGCAGACGAAAAAAATTCTCATAATTATTATTTTGAGATATTAGAACGTTGTTTAAAAACTAATTAAATCGTCTTATGTGAAAAACATAAGATACCATGTAATACGTCTGTATTTTATTATTGGTATTTAAAGCAAACATGAATTTATTACTTTCATTCTATTGTTACTGATTTAACATAAAATGTTATTTATCTTTTTTTTATAAACGCAGGTTGAAAAAAATACTTTTTATCTTCCCAGCAAAGCAAAGTTAATTTCCCGCCCCAACAACAACCTGTATCCAGTCCATAAATTCCATGAGGTGTTCCTTTTCCTTCTATAGAAGCCCAATGACCAAAAATAATAGAATATTCTTGCGGTATCTGTCGTGGTAAATTGAACCAAGGTTTTAAATAAAAGGGGGTGCTTTCAGGTTTATTTTTCCATGCCATATTTAACTTTCCATCAGGAAAACAATAGCGCATTCTTGTTAGAACATTAATATTAAACCGTAAACGGGATAATCCTTTTAAGTTAGGTGACCAGTTGTTTGTTACAGGGCCGTACATAGTGTCGATGAATAAAGGGTAGTTATCACTATGAAGAATAGTTTCTACTTCTTGAGCACACATTTGAGCTGTTGCTAAATCCCACTGTGGTGTGATTCCGGCATGTGCCATGATAATTTTTTTCTTATTGTCTACTTGTAACAATGGTTGAAATCGTAACCAATTAACTAATTCATTAACATCTGGAGCATTTAGTAGTTGTTTTAGTTTATTTTTAGGTGTATCATGAAAAATTTTTGCATATACTCCAATAAGATTGAGATCATGATTACCTAGTACTATTTTAGCAGATGTTCCTAATTGTTTAATATAACGTAAAACTTTTAGGGAATCTGGACCACGAGCGATTAGATCACCGGTAA
Source organism: Candidatus Arsenophonus melophagi (assembly GCA_032378655.1). Lineage (GTDB taxonomy): Bacteria > Pseudomonadota > Gammaproteobacteria > Enterobacterales > Enterobacteriaceae > Arsenophonus > Arsenophonus melophagi. The sequence continues at coordinate 74,619 of JAVYJS010000001.1, forward strand.
GCCATAAAATATCCTTTTTTGGCTCAAATTTTACTTGCTTGAGAAGGGCTCTCAATTCACGATAGCAACCATGAATATCTCCGATAAGATAAGTAGCCATAATCAATTTATAAGCTTTGGGATTGCAAGACGAAAAACTGGGATATCAACATAAAACTGTTTGCCATCACTATCTGACATTACATAGTGTCCTTCCATCGTTCCAATTGGCGTTTCTATGATAGTACCACTTGTATAGCGATATTCAGCACCAGGGTGAATGATTGGTTGTTCTCCTAAAACCCCTTGTCCTTGTATTTCTGTGCGTTTACCATCACTATTGGTAATTAGCCAATAGCGACTTATTAATTGTACTGCTGTACGGCCAAGATTTCGAATAGAAATTGTATAGGCAAAAATAAACCTAGCATCTTCTGGTAACGATTGATTTTCAATATATACACTTTGAACTTGTATGCAAATGTTTGGTTCATTGAGCATAGTTCCCCCAATTTTATCACTATAAAATTGTCGTTTTAGCCAACATTTGAGCTAACTTAGAATAAGTTTCTACTGAAATATTTTCAGCGCGACAGTTTGGATCAATATCTAATTTAACAAAATCCTGCATACTAAATAAATCTCGTAAACTATTACGAACTGTCTTACGTCGTTGATTAAATGCCAGGGTAGTAATTCGACTTAATGCTTTAAAATCATAAATAGAGTAATCATTTAGTCTATGAGGAATGAAACGTACTACAACTGACTCCACTTTTGGCGCTGGAGTAAAAGCTGATGATGGTACAACTACAATAGGGATTATCTGACAATAAAGTTGCGCTATAATACTAAGACGGCCATATTCTTTAGTATTTTTCATCGCAGTTAAGCGATTAGCAACTTCCTTTTGTAGCATCAAGTGCATGTCAGAGATAGCAGTAGTATAAGTAAAAAGATGGAACATTAATGGGGTTGAAATATTGTAAGGAAGATTACCAAAAACTCTAATGGGTTGACCTTGTTCTTGTGCTATTTTACTAAAATCGATTTTTAAGGCGTCTTTTGCTATAATGGTTAATTTAGTATTAATATCAGGATAGGTACTTAAACGGGCGGCAAGATCACGATCTAGCTCTATTACTGTCATATGCTCTATGTGCTCACTAACAGGTAATGTCAAAGCACCTAAACCAGGACCAATTTCAACAATAGCTTGATCAGTTTTTGGATTAAAAACAGTAACTATATTTTCAATAACAAATGGATCAGTTAAAAAATTTTGACCGAAACGCTTTCGAGCAACGTGCCCTTGATAGATTCGTTTATTCATTGTTATTTTTGATCATGCTGATAGCTAATTTTAAGGCAGTTATGAAACTGTTTGCATTTGCTTTTCCACTTCCTGCTAATTCAATGGCTGTACCATGATCAACTGATGTCCTGATAAATGGTAAACCTAAAGTAATGTTTACCGCACTTCCAAAACTTTGATGCTTAAGAACAGGTAAGCCTTGATCGTGATACATCGCTAAGATTGCATCAGCTTGGCTCATATATTTTTTCTGAAATACGCTATCTGCTGGAAAAGGGCCATACAGTTTCAACCCTTCATAACGTAATTGCTTAATGACTGGGATGATAGTGTTAATTTCCTCATAGCCAATATATCCACATTCACCAGCATGCGGATTTAATCCACAGATATAAATAATGGGTATTTTAATGCCAAATTTAGCTTTTAGCTCACTATTTAATATATAAATGACTTGTTGCAAGAGGTTAAAAGTAATAGTATCTGCAACCTTTTTAAGCGGTACATGAGTCGTTGCAAGGGCAATACGCAATGTTTCTGTTGCTAACATCATGACCGCTTTTTTAACTTTAGTTCTTTTAGCTAAGAATTCAGTATGTCCTGTAAAAGAAATTCCTGCATCGTTAATGATTCCTTTGTGGACAGGGCTAGTAACCAATGCCGAAAATTCACCAGTCATACATCCATCACATGCACGAGTAAGCGTTTCTATTACATAGGTGCTATTTTTTTTATTTAGTTGCCCTACTTTAACTGTTGTTGGTAATTTTATTGGTAAAATCGTCAATGTTTTAGCAGATTGACCATGTTTTATTGATCCAGGCTCATAGACCGTTAATTTTAACTCTAAACCAAGTTGATTAGCTCGATTAATTAGTAGATCAGGGTCAGCGCAAACAACTAATTGAACGGGCCAATTTTGTTGAGCCAGTTCAATTAAAAGATCAGGACCTATCCCAGCTGGCTCACCACCTGTAAGAACGATAGCGTTAGTTATTTTTTTCATAAAGATTACTATGCGTCATGATCATTAAGAATTTTTACATAAGCAGATGCGCGTAATTCTTGCATCCACATTTCTGCTTCTTCATTAAATTTACGGTTAAATAATAATTGATAGGCTTTATTTTTCTTTTCTACATCGGTTTTATCAACTTGACGAGTATCTTCTAATTGAATCAGATGCCAACCAAAAGAGGAATGGATTGGTTGGCTTATTTCCATTTTATTTAAATGCATTAAACTATTCCGAAACGCAGGATCATAAACATTGAGTATATTCCAACCAAGTTCACCACCACCTAATGCAGAATTAGGATCTTGTGAGTATTTTTTAGCTGCTTCAGAAAAAGTTATTTGCCCAATTTTAATTTTCTGCGCAATTTTTTGTATTTTTTTGAGTGCTTGCTCGCTATTCATAATAGGCGATTCCTTAATAAGGATATGACGAGCTTTTACTTCAGTAAAAGAAGTGGGTATATTCCCCCTCTTGATATCATGCAGTTTTAAAATATGAAATCCAATCTCAGAACGTATCGGTCCAATGATATCACCTTTTTTTGCATAATAAATTTTTTGAGCAAAAACGGTTGGTAGTTCTTTAATTTTTCTCCAGCTCATATTGCTAACTTTTAATGTATTATGTTTATCAGAGTAAGTAATGGCAAGCTGGATAAAATCAGCGCCTTGTTTTAATTGATCAAAAATTTTATTTACAGTATCCACTGCTAATTGTTTCTGTGTATTTGTTGGATTTTCTGATAATGGAATTAATATATGACTTAAATTTACCTTGGTATCCTGATTGGCTTGGGCATTAAGTTTGGCAACCAATGAATCTACTTCTTGTGGTAAAATCATGATCCGCTGAGCGACTTCATTATTACGTACTTCTGCAATCATCATCTCTTTACGAACATCGCTACGATAATTCTGTACATTCATGCCATTCATCAATAATCTTTGCTGCAATTGGTCCAGTGTTAATCCATTTTGTGTTGCAAAATTGGCAATCGCCATGTCTATTGCTTGATCAGGAATGTTAATTCGCATTTTTTCAGCTATTTGTATAATAATTTTATCTATAATTAAGTGTTCTAATATTTGGTGACGTAATGTCTGTTCATTAGGAATTTTATTTTCTGTATTTTTAGTATTGATTCTGATCATACGTAACATATTATCTACGTCACTTTTTAGCACAATATCATCATTAACAATAGCCATTATTTTATTTAGTGGTTGTGGTGATGCTAACGTAACCATACTAATTGAAAACAACAACCCAATAATTAGATTTATCCAATAATTCATAGCATTCTCATTTTCTATTATATTATGGCTTCATTCTATTTTAAGTTTCTCTTGTGAGAGAAACAATCGTAACTTTATTAGAAGGCTCGTTGATAGGATCAAAGACCACGAGTCAACATATCCTGTGTTCTTAAATAAGAATTATTATTATTATCTAAGCCCTTTAATTCTAAATTAATTGACCATCGATTATCATAGTTAATGCTGAAGTTTTTTTCCGTCCATCTCATGATTTTACGCTCATAGCCCATATTAATTGACCAGCAGCAAGTACTATATTGTAAACTAATTAATCGACTGATTGATTGATTTTTTTTCAAATCATGATAGAATGACGCAACCAATCCCCAGTGATCACCTAATGGCCAACTGATTATCGCACCAAGCTGAGAAATTCCTCTTTGAGAAATTGGAGCTGCTTCTTTAAGCGTTGCTTGAATATAATCTCGGTCTACAAAACGATAATTGAGTTGAACTAAGCGATCTGCGTCAATACGATATTCTGTTATAACATTACTCATAGCAATATCACCGAGGCGTTTATCATATTGGATAGCACAACGTAATTGCCAATTATCAGTTAGTCTTAGATAAGCATCACTTACTAGTAATAGCGGGCTACTATTACTTTTATCTACAATTAATACATCAGAATTTTCTATTTTTGGATGTTGAAAATAGTATATGTGGCCTAAAGAAAAATTAAACCGTTCAGTTAATTTTTTATCATAAATACGTGTCGTAATACCAGCCATTAATTGGTTAGCTGAAGCGATACGATCGAGCCCACTATACATGCGGTTACGGAATAAACCGTTATAGCTAACCTGCAGTAAGGATGAATCATAATTATTAATATCACTTTGATCGCGATAAGGCACGTACAAATATTGTACACGCGGCTCTAATGTGTGTACATAATTGCTATTTATCAATAGACGGCGTTCAAAAACGAATTTCGCATCGGAAGTTATTAAAGGTAAGATACGTATAACCTGTTTTTTTAGTGTACTATTTTTTAGATTAGTAGGAATATCCTGACTATAGTAGGTAGCCATTACCTTTATAGTATTGTTAATACTTGCCCCATCATAATGTAGTGGTAGATTTAATTCTGGTTCGATATGTAGACGCGTAGCATCAGGATTATTGGCTGCAGCACTGGTAATATTGGCTGCTTGAGCATATATTTTTATATTAAATGGTCCAAGATCATGTTTATAATAATTAAGGTCTAATTGAGGGTCCTTTTTATAGGCTTTATTATTCTGAGAATCAATAAACATCTGAAATTGCTTATGTGTTAATGTTGCATTCCAATTCGGCTTTACATAACTCATACTCAATTTTTGAGTGATATATTCGTCAGTACTTTTACCATATTTAGATGTAAAATCTATAAAATATTTTGAGTCGCTCACTTTTGTGTAGTCAATATTAAAATGCCATACTTGGTCCAGTATGCCAGAATGTCTCCAATATAAAAGCCAGCGATTATCGCTATTGTAAGCAGGGTATTTCCCACTATTTTTATCTTCGATGTAGCTGCGATCGTTCTTGAGCCAATCAACAGCTATGGTACCGCTTCCAGCAATAGTTAGATAACGAATTTCGTTATTCAATTTTACACCACGAGATGCAATCACTTGTGGTGTAATAGTCCAATCATAATTAGGTGCAATATTCCAATAAAAAGGGATCTCTAAGTTAAAACCAGAACTTTTAGAATAATTACTGCTAGGGAATAAAAATCCAGAATGACGCTTGTTTCCAATAGGAAAATGTAAATAGGGACTATAAAAAATAGGTAAATTCGCAATACGAAAGCGCGCATTTAATATTTTAGCTAGTTCTTCTTCGCGATCCAAAATAACTTTGGAGCCAAAAACACTCCAACTATTATTACCTTGAGGACAAGTAGTAAACGTGCCTTGTTCTAAAATAGAATAGCGACTTTCATCCCTTAATTTTATTTTATTTGCATAACCTCGTCCTTGACGACCTACCATGAAATAGTGACCTGTTTCAACATCAGTATCTTTATTATTTAGATTTAACCATACTTTGTGTCCTTTGAGGATGATTTTTAGATCATCATAATGTACATTTCCTTTTGCAAGTATTGTGCGCACTAGATTTTGGTTTATTGCTGATTTTTGGGTCAATATAACTTCATCTGCGGTGAGAGTATGGTTGCCTTGTTGAATATTGACATTACCTTTATACTTAATGAAATTGTGATGTTCAGCAACTACATCTTTTGCTGTTATATATATAGGTAGATCCTTAAGATTACCTTTCATGACTGATTTAGTATATATCGGTACTCCTAGCATACATTGCTCTTGTAGGGCAGCATAGGTCTGTTGGCTATGACTGGTAATCCAAATCATGGTAGCAAAAAGTGTTGAGTAACTATTTTTCATTATTCTGTGTGTAGTTCCTTCATCAATTTATCATGTAGCGAAAAGTTCAACAATTAGCACACTGAACAGTTCTGATCTGTATAAACCACTGAACTCTGTATAAACCATTAACTATAAATTTCAGGTTATTAGGCGACGAGTAGTATGATAATGCAAAATAATATTCAGAGCACTGAGGAATTAAGAATTTTATGCGCTATTGGGGAAAAATTATTGGTGTAATATTCGGAATGATGTCCGGCACTCATATTTTAGGCGTTATCATCGGTTTTATCATTGGTCATGCCTATGATACAATATCAGAGCATAACAAGTTAAAGAAAACCAGAGCTAAAAAGAGCTTCAAGTCGCTTTTGTTCATCAGTATATTTCAAACTTTAGGACATGTAACTAAAGCAAAAGGCAGAGTTACTGAAGTAGATATTACATTAGCAACAAACTTAATGAATAAAATGCAGTTGCATGGTGATGCTAGAATTTCAGCACAAAATGCTTTCCGTGAAGGTAAAAAGAAAAATTTTCCTCTAAGAGGAACGTTGAAAAAAATACGGCGTGTTTGTTTTTATCGATTTGATCTTATACAAATGTTTCTGGAAATCCAAATACAAGCTGCTTTTTCTGATGGCAATTTACATCCTAATGAGCGTAAAGTGTTGTGTATTATTGCAGAAGAATTAGGTATTTCACGCAATCAGCTTGAACAATGCTTAAATATTATGGAGAACGGTAGACTGTTTGAGCATAATGGTAACTATTCTTATGACTCAGATCATTACAGACATACTGTTCAAAGACCAACCTTAGCAGATGCCTGTAAGGTATTAGGTGTTCATCCAAATGATAAACACATTAAAATTAAACGAGCTTATCATAAATTAATGGCTGAACATCATCCAGATAAGTTAGTAGCTAAAGGGTTACCTCCAGAAATGATGGAGCTTGCTAAACAAAAAACACAATCCATTCAAGCGGCTTATAATTTAATTATAAAAAAATGTAACTTCAAATAATTTATAGTGCATTTGTACTTGTACGATATAAATGTTTGTTTATTTAGTTTATCAAAAACTAAATAAACAAACATTACAGGTTAAGTAGCCATATAATGCTAAAATTCTCGCATAATTTTAATGCTGTTGTATTTAACAACAGCGTAAAATAATGTTCGCACAGTTTAACTGATATAAAAATCGATCATCAATAAAATTGCTTGAAAATTGCTTAGTTGAATGAAAATCAATGAACATATAATTGTTAAAAGGCATTAGGTTTTATCTCTACAAACCTGTCAATGTATTCAATATTTTGAAAATAGATCAATTATAACCAATTTTTTCGTTTAAAATAAAGATATGGCGCCAATCCCGCTATAATCATGAATATGATTGCCGCTGGATAGCCAAAACGCCATCCTAATTCTGGTATGAATTCAAAATTCATACCGTAACTAGATGCGACGAGTGTTGGTGGTAAAAAAATTACAGAAACAACAGAGAAAATTTTAATAATACGATTTTGTTCAATATTAATAAAACCCATTGCAGCTTGCATAAGGAAGTTTACTTTTTGAAATAGTGATTCGTTATGGGGTAACAATGATTCAATATCACGCAAACCGTCTCTTGCCTGCTCTAACTGAGCTATTGGCAATCGTGCTCGACGAATCAAAAAATTTAATGCTCTTTGGCTATCCATCAAACATAATCGTACCTTCCAGCCAATATCTTCTTGTTCTGCTAAATTTGAAAGCGCGCTATCAAGCTCATCTCCTTGTTTACCTTCTAAAATAATTTGGCTTAACGATTCCAAAACACTGTAAATATTTTCTATTACATTAGCAAGCTGTTCAATGTTTGTTTCAAACAAATCTAAAAACAACTCATAAGCATTAGCATCGATGAGTTTTTGACTTCTTAAGCGCATACGGTATAAACGAAAAGCTTGAAAATCACGCTCACGTAAGGTATACAATCGACCATTGTGAAAAGTAAACGCAACTGTTGAGTTGCCAACATGTTCATTACTATCTTGATAGTAAAAAAACGAATGAATATGTAAACCATCTTCATCCTCAAAAAAACGCGCTGAAGCTTCAATATCAGTTAGTTCAGATGGGGTTACTAATAATTGTTTCAATTCAGTTCGTACGATTTGCCGCTCTTGCTCATTGGGCTCCATCAAATCCACCCATATAGCATCTTGCAGTATTTTTCCTTTATCAAGTTCAAGACGAGATAAATAGTGATTGTCTAATTTAAATGCCAAGAGCATACTTTGGCGCCTCCTGTAGAATAAAAATATTTAAATAAATAGCGCATGAATAAGTAACATTAAGTAACATAATGCTTATTGCTTTAAAGCAATAATTTTCCATGACTCTTATTCTAATCTTGTATAGATGGTCAGAAATCATTTGATTTCTTCGCTCTGAAATCTATCTGCAAACGATAACACTCATTATTCTCTTCTAAACTCATAATAGTTCCTTTACCTACAAAAACTTATGATGATGAACTTGCTGGCCTAGTGCACATCGCACTATAATTGTGATGTTTTGTGTACAAAATTGGTGGTGATTCATAGGGCATACACTGTGGTGTGTAATCGAATTTCTTCGATACATTCTGTAGGTAATTCAGCAATAAAACGTGAAGGACGATGGTAAACTTCTTTACCATACAATCGGCGGCTTGCAGCATAAGTTAGCGTCAATTTTTCCATTGCACGTGTCAATCCAACATAAGCTAATCGCCGTTCTTCTGCAAGCTGCCCAGTCTCCTCGCCTGCTATGTTCCGCTGACGCGGAAACATGCCTTCTTCCATACCTACAATAAAAACTAATGGAAATTCTAGGCCTTTTGCCGAATGCAATGTCATTAACTGAACTGCATCTTGATGTAGTGCCATATGGCTTTCGTTAGATTCTAATGCAACATGAGACAAAAACGCTTGCAACGGCAACATATTTTGGCTCTCTGATTGATCACTAAATTGGCGAGTAGCAGTAACTAACTCCGCAAGGTTTTCAATACGCGTCTGTGCTTTTTCACCTTTTTCCTGTTTGTACATTATCCAAAGACCTGAATCGTGGATCAAACGATCTGTTTGAATATGTAATGGCATACCCATAGTTTCTTGTTCTAAAGTATTAATTAACTTAATAAACTGCTCAATCGCTCTTTCAGCTCTTCTGCTAAGGATTTTTGTTCTTAATAAATATTCACAACTTTGCCAAAGTGTGAGTTGTTTTTTACACGCCACTAAACGAATAACATCTAATGTTTGTTCACCTATACCACGAATGGGTTTGTTAACTACTCGTTCAAATGATGTATCATCATTACGATTAGCTATTAAACGTAAATAGGAAATTGCATCTTTGATTTCTTGTCGCTCAAAAAAACGTTGTCCACCATAAATACAGTAAGGTACTGAGCATTGCAATAATGCTTCTTCTAGTACGCGTGATTGGGCATTGGTGCGATAAAGAATTGCACATTGTTTCAAATGACCACCTTTTTTATGCCATTCTTTAATGCGACTTACAACATAACGCGCTTCTTCTAATTCATTAAATCCGCAATAAAGTGAAAGAGGTTCTCCATCAGCTCCTTCCGTCCAAAGATTTTTGCCTAACCGGTTATTATTATTCGCAATCAGCGCATTTGCTGACTTCAAAATATTATTAGTTGAACGGTAATTTTGTTCTAGTTTGATAGTGCATGCAGATGAAAAATCTTGCAAGAAACGTTGAATATTTGTTACTTGTGCACCACGCCAACCATAAATTGACTGATCGTCATCACCAACAATCATCACTCTACCAGTATCACCGGATAAAATATGCATCCAGGCATACTGGATACTATTAGTATCTTGAAATTCATCAACAAGAATATTAGTAAAACGATCGCGATAATATCGTAGTATATGGGGTTTATTTAGCCATAACTCATAGGAACGTAATAAAAGTTCAGCAAAGTCAACTAATCCTGCTCGATCACATGTTTCTTGGTACATTTGATAAATACGCAGCCATGTTGTTTCAGTTAGATTCACAGAATGTCTGATATACTGTGGTCTTAAGCCTTCATCTTTTTTTGCATTGATATACCACATAGCTTGACGCGGTGACCATTTACTTTCATTTAAATTTAGTAACTTAATAATTCTACGTAATAAACGATATTGATCATCGCTATCTAAGATTTGAAAATCTTTTGGTAAATTACTATCACAATAGTGAGCACGCAGCAGACGATGCGCAAGGCCATGAAAAGTTCCTACCCACATACCGCCTTGATTGCTACCTAACAACGTATTAATACGATGCCGCATCTCAGCAGCGGCTTTATTAGTAAAGGTCACAGCAAGAATAGAGCCAGGAGAAGCCTTTTCAGTTGCTAGTAGCCAAGCTATTCGATGAATCAGCACGCGTGTTTTTCCACTACCAGCACCAGCAAGTATTAGCATATTACCTCTAGGCGCTACAACGGCTTCGCGTTGCTTATCATTTAAGTTTTTAAGTAAAAATGAGGTATTCATGGTTACCATTAACTCACGATAGTAGTCAATAGACTACTATCGTGATGACTATAAAAGAAGATTATACCAGCATAATGATTGAACCTAAACTAGTTGTCTTAATATGAAGCTATGCTTATTAGCATATTGTAGGTTGCTATTGTATAAATAAGTTTGAATTCTAATTTCTAGTCATCTTGAATACCTCTTGTAAAGCATCTCGTGACTACAATTTTATATAAGCTATTATACAAAGCTATGTTGTAAAATAATACAGCACACCATATACGCCTTGGTGTAGTTATCTAGTTAACCAAGATAATCCTATTTTAAGATACATTAAAACGATTGTCCAATCTAGAAGCATCAAGATCAATTATTATTATTAATAATTGATTATTAATGATATTTTAGTTCAGGTAGAAAAATTTCTTTGTTAGAACATAGGTTATTTCAAGATAACGACTTAAAATTCTGATAAAATATATATTATTTCGTCAATATCACCAGTAAATCTTGTAAGATCAATATCTTAGCCATTTGTTCACTGCATCTACATCGATATTTTAGCTCAATGCCGTCTATTGCATTTTAACTGCCTAAGTCGAATTAATATTTTTATATTACTTACTTAAGTAAGTAATATAAAAATATCCTTAATAAGAAAACGCACAGCAATACTCCTTTAAGAAAAAGCACGGCAATACTCCTTGCTTTAATTCTGAATCCTAGTTGAAGAACTGTTGCGAACATCATAAAATATGCAATGGTCTAAATTAGACCTAATGTTAATATGCAAATCTATAGTAATATCCACTACTACAGCTAAATAATATTGATCATTTTAATCGTGATTAAATTTAGCTGCCTTTATATGTGTAAGTCATATTAAAATGCTTTAATACTCTTCTGAAGAGTTTTCTTTCTTTCTTTCATTTAGTTTCAACTTACCTATAGTAAAATTAAAACTTAAGAATATTACATCTTACGACTACTAAAGATTAACACTTATAAATCACAATAACTGCTTAATACATAAGCAGTTATTAAACCTATCTGTTCTGCATGCTACATAACATAACATTCTGGATTATTGAATGTACTAATATAGTAATTTTAGTAAATTATATGAATCCATATAGAGTTAAAATTTAACATCAAGTGACAGATTTAATCTGTTGATCCACTTAATTTTAAATAATCATTAAACGCACGAATATCATTATTATTCAAAAGCATATTGACTACACACATTTCACCATTCTTGAAAATAACTAAGTGATCATTAATACTTCTAGATTTTAGATATAAACTCGTTTACACTGTATGGGATATGCAACTCATAAACAGTATGATTAAAAGGATAAGAAACATTCACATGTTAACAGTTAGCAAAACTGAAACATAAAAAACGAGGCTTGTTTTCAGCTCTTGCAACTAAAATATAAGCTTCAGTTCTGGCTAAATCTTATATTTTACTAAAACCTTTAATCAAAAATCTAAACATGAATAACACCATCATAAACATGTGTTGCTGGGCCAATCATAAATAGCGGATGACCTAATCCATTCCAATGAATTTTTAGAATACCGCCAGGTAAGTCAACACGAACATTTTTTCTTAAGAAGCCTTGATGAATACCGATAGCCACAGCAGCACAGGCTCCACTTCCGCAAGCTCGTGTCTCTCCAACACCACGTTCATATACGCGTAATCGAATGTGTTCGTGATCAATAATCTGCATAAATCCTATATTAGCTCGCTCAGGAAAACGGTCATGCTTTTCAAGCATTGGTCCTAACAAACCCACCTCAGCAGTTTCAATACCTTCAACCTGTAATACACAATGAGGATTTCCGATAGACACCACACCGCATAATATTGCGTGTTGTTGAGTTGTGATAATATAAGTTTTCTCAGCCTTTTTTGCTTTAAAAGGTACTTTTTTTGGTTCAAACTCTGGAATTCCCATATTGACACAAACATCTTCATTGTCCACTATTGATAATATCAATATACCAGATTGAGTGCTTACCTTAATATCACGTTTGTTTGTTAGTTTTTTAAGGCGAACAAAACGAGCAAAACAGCGAGCTCCATTGCCACATTGAGTGACTTCACTACCATCAGCATTGAAAATACGATAATGAAAGTCAAGCTCTGGATCATAAGGTGCTTCAACAATTAAAAGCTGATTAAATCCAATTCCTTTATGTCTATCTGATAAACGAGAAATAAGTTTAGGAGAAAAATAAACATTTTGAGTGACTGCATCTACTACCATAAAATCATTACCTAAACCATGCATTTTTGAAAATTGCATTTTTTGCTCCATCAATAAGAAATATTATTACTTTGATTTATTTAGTTTCAGTCTTTTTTCTGTGTTAATTGATGTTCTGTGTTTTGAGGAGACATCTTACTAACAATCTTTTGATCAGCTATTGATTTTATTGGAAAATAAAGTGTTCCCTTTAGCCCACAAGAAGAAATTAAGTTTGATAATATTGATGCTATAAACAGCAAAATTATTTTTTTCACTATGCTAAATCCTGTATTTTCTAAAGCCTGTATTGTACATAATTATCTTTTATCATTATCTTTAATAATTTTTAATTATAGTTAAATGCATGAAAGCAAATAGGAAATTTTTGATCAAAAACAGAATGTTCCTCTAGAATAAATATAAAGACTAAAGCCACTTTGTATAACAAAGTATTCTAAATGGAATGTAAAATTAACAATAGGCCATTTCAATCAATCCTTGTTGTAAGTATCAAAAATGTTAGGATGCATAGCATAGCTAAAATCTTGAATAAGTGCTGGTTTTCATTGACCAGGTTTATTAAATTTCACTTAATGTTTCATCTAAACCATAGATTTTACAATCCATGGTTTTCTTGTTTTGCTTTAAAAAGAACTCAAGAACTAAAGACTCCTTTCTCTAACATAGAGAGAAACCACTTAAAAGTGAATAGCAAGTTTTGAGGATCCATTTTATGGAATTAGAAACCACATAATAAACTTCTACCAACTACTTTAATTTTTTGTGCTGAGGCATTAATCCTTATTGAAAATAATCCTGCAAGCTTTACTACACTGGGACAATATCTTAAAACACTTCAAATCAGTACAACCATTCAAAGACGAAGTCTAATACCATGTTAAAGCAGTTATTAAATACGTGTACAAATGCACTCCATGGTATATGTTCTATAACAGAAAACTTGAGCTATATCTGTTAATTCATAATCTGAACGCATTGTTTTAAAAAAATAGTTTTGAACGCTTTGACTATGTATTGCCATAGTGAGTAAGACAGTGTTATTATGTAATTCTAGGATCGTGATACAGAAGATCAATATTAATAACTAAGTATTACGAGGGTTTACATAAAATCAATATACATAGTTTATGTAAATTAAAATTGATTATTTAATCCTAAAGTATTGCTATCGGCTCTTGTTCTCGATCTTTCCCTCCATTAATCATAGGTCAATGAAACATTCATAATGGACATATAAAGTGTGTAGTATTGGTTAAATAAATAAAAAAGCAAAATGGTTAGTGATATCATTTTCTAAATGATATCAACTGTTTTTTATCATACTACAAACCTTGTTTATGAATATCAACATTGGGTTTTTGTTAAACATTAAAGTCAGTCAATATTACTCATTGCATGAGATAATGATTATCTTATAGTAGTTGATATATATAGACATAATCTATTTCTGTAACTTTAAATTATATAAGCACCAACCACTGCGATTTATGTTATTTAGACGTTTAGAAGGAATATAAAGAAAAATGATATGACTCTTAGAGAGAGTCTGTTAAAATTTTCTGATTAATCCAGGTAACTTTTCCTGTTAAGACTTCAAAGGCTGCATATAACTTCCACACTCAAGCCTACAAATATCTTGTAGGCTTGTACTGACTCGCAAATAATTACGATTAGAAAACCAAATAAGATTATGATAACTCTGCATCATAGTATTGAGTAATTCATTATACGCATCGCGAACTTGCTCGATCTTCAAATAATTACGATTATCAAGTATATCTAATCGCTCTTGGCTCCATTCCCATGACGTTACCAGCTGTGACAATACATGCCTGCGCCAACTACTATTTTCAGAATTATTTTTTTCATTCGACAATTTTTCGCAAACTTTGAGGTAAAAACAACACCGAATCAAATCAAGGCGCTTAAAATCACCAATTGTTATCAAATAACGCGTAACACGTTCTAACATTAGACAATATGGATCTAAACCATAAGAAACAATTTTTCCTACATGAAAATGTTTTTTAAATTCCATTGCTAACAACACGCAGCTCGGATACTCCCAGAAATAAGCTTCAAGTAAAATAGTTTTTAAAACGGCTTTATAAGGAGAATCAACACTTTTATACAATTGTCGTAAACTAGCACAAAAATATTCTTCAGCTGACAATGCGCTTAAGCGACCTAAATCTAACCATTCATTTGGAGTTAAAAATCCTTGTGCATATAAAAATACAATATATTCATCATAATTTGTTTCTTCTTCTGCTGGCACCATCATCCATAGTAAGCGTTTTCCAGCCATACGAACTGCTGTACGATAAAATTCATCCAATAAAAGCATATGTTGTGTCGTTTTGTAATCGTTATCATTATCATTTAAACTACTTCTAGTAGTATTGTGAAAACGATTTGCGTCAATTAAAAAGAAAGTAACATCTATACAAAATGAAGATGCCCATTGCTCAATTAATGTACATTTTCTTTGTAAAAGTTGTCTTTCTTCATAATCTAACCATGATTGATGACATACCCAAATATCTAAATCAGAAATAGCATTCTGTCCAATTGATGACGTACTTCCCATAGAATAGATTCCTATAATTGGTAATTCTCCATTAGTCTTTTGTAAAGATAGTTCAATAAAGAGATATTCTTCAAACTGCTTTAACCAATTAATTTGCTGAGTATCAGGATAAAAAAAACAGACACCAGCTGGTACATTACCTTCAATATAACCAGGTAATATTGGGTGATGATAATTCAACAAAGCTGATAACAATCCATACACACGCTTGCACTTCTCATTCATAGAAGATAATGCTCGCTTAAGTCGTAATTGATTGATTGCATCTAATCTTTGTTTTAGTGTTTCAATATAAAGATACAAAAAAATTTTACCTATACTAAAATTTTCAAATGGCTAATCTTGATTTATGGATAGGTTCCTTTTATTATTATGGAACGTTAACCATGATATACCATGCTTTAAGAATAGTATTGAAAACGTGATTAATTTAACTTTTTCATAAACGTGTAAAGTGCATGTGCTGCTGTAATTAACTATTTTAATTGTCACATGACAATTAGGCATTACTGTGAACATTTAAAAAAATTTAAAAATAAATTAACAAAAAATTAACACCTCCTCTTTGAGCAGGAGGAAGAGAGGGAATCAGTTTTTCTACATGACTCCTACATACCTAGTCATGCTAGGCAGTAGCAATGTTCTATCAGTATTTATGATCTCTTCTTATTATTTTAAGAAGAAAACAAAGTCCTTTCAGTGGTAGCAGTGAAATCAATAGACATCATAATACTGATAGAAGTAATCACCACGATTGAGAAAAGAAATAATTTTCGTGCCCAACGAGAATTATTATTCTTTTTTTTAAACCCAGCAATAGCCATACCAAGCCACCATAAACTTACGATGGTAGCAACAATAAGATATCTGTAACCTACATAACCGATAATAGCAAGCATAATCGTCGCTATTATAAAAGCAAAGATATATAAAAAAATATGGATTTTTGTAACCACAATTCCT
This sequence comes from Candidatus Arsenophonus melophagi, assembly GCA_032378655.1. Lineage (GTDB taxonomy): Bacteria > Pseudomonadota > Gammaproteobacteria > Enterobacterales > Enterobacteriaceae > Arsenophonus > Arsenophonus melophagi. The sequence continues at coordinate 91,017 of JAVYJS010000001.1, forward strand.
TTGATCACAGGTAGTACAGGAATATTAGCAATCTGATAATCTTTAAATCTAAAAATAGCAATGGCATAAGAGTGCGGAATTTGCCATAAACTAAAAATTAATAGTACAATTAATGCTCCTATATCAAATTGACCAGAAACAGCACAATAACCAATAACTGGCGGTGTAGCTCCAGATAAGCTGCCAACCATGGTGCCATAGACTGATTTACGTTTCATATAGAGGCTATATATACCTACATAAATGATAAAACCGATAATGGCAACTAATGCCGTTAAGGCATTAGTTGCCATAGATAACAAACCTATTCCGACTATGCCCATAATGCTGGCATAGGTTATATAAAATTTCGGATCAACAAGCCCTTGAACTAAGGGTCTATTTTTCGTTCTCTCCATTATTCCGTCAATATCTCTATCAATGTAATTATTAAAAACACAGCCAGAGGCTATAACCAAAGATACACTGAGTAATGTTGTCATCATGAGCTGATAATCAATCATACCTTTAGCCGCGAGCAGAAAACCGCCAATAACAGAAATTAGATTTCCAAAAATAATACCTGGTTTTATCACTTGTAGATATTTTTTCATCAGATCCAGAACTTTTTAGTCGAGCATCATATTGATGTTTAAGTTATACATTATCCATAGAGAGCCTATCGTAATAATGCCGATGATGAGTATTGTAAATAGGAAAGCAATAAAATTCCAACGGTTATGTGAAGAGGTATTCAGATGTAAGAAACAGACAAGATGTACTAGAATTTGAAAAATTGCTGAACTAATAATGATCCAGAATATGGCATCATGAGATATAGTACTATACATTACTGCTAAAAATGGAATTATTGTTAAAAGGATCGAGAGTATAAATCCTATTAGATAGAACTTCCTACCGTCTCTGATAGGATCAGAGAATTGTGTATTAGTATCACTCATTGAAGTACCCCAAATAAATAAACAAAAGTGAATACACAAATCCAAACCACATCTAAAAAGTGCCAAAAAAGGCTTAAACAACTTAAACGAGTTTGATTGATGGTATTGAGGCCATGACGTGATATATGTGCTATCATGATAATGATCCAAGCTAAGCCACAGCCGACATGAATACCGTGTGTGCTAACTAGTGTGAAGAAAGCAGAGAGGAACGCGCTGCGATCAGGCCCATATCCCTCAGCAATCAGCTCATGGAATTCATAAGCTTCTATGATAACAAAGCCTAATCCAAGTAAAAAAGTAATAAATAGCCATAATTTCACAAGACCATTTTTCTTTTGATGCATCGCTAACATCGATAATCCATAAGTAATACTACTAAACAATAATAGTAAAGTTTCAAACAATACAAAACCCAGATTAAAAATATCTTTTCCTGTTGGGCCGTCGGCAGTTCCATTAACTAGAACAAAATAGGTAGCAAACAGGCAAGCAAACAAGATTAAATCGCTCATTAAATAAATCCAAAAACCAAATATTTTTGTCGAGCTTATGTTGTTCTGATTCGTAATTGAATTAGTTGACATTATGGATACCTGCTTTTTTTAATTCATCATAACGTTGATTTTCAATATTTCTAATTTGTTGGATAGGAACATAATAATCATTATTATCGTCAAAGCTTTTGCTAATCCATGTAGCGATAATACCGACAAAGCTCAAAATAGCTAACCACCAAATATACCAGATCATAGCAAAACCAAAAAGCAAACAAAAAGCTGAGATAATTATTCCGGAAGCAGTATTTTGAGGCATATGAATAGATTCATATTTAATTGGTTGTTTATATGCAATTCCTTTTTCTTTCATATCCCACCAAGCATCTCGTGTATCAATTTTTGGCTCTTGAGCGAAGTTATAGAATGGAGCTGGAGATGATGTAGACCATTCTAGTGTACGACCGTTCCATGGATCACCAGTAAAATCGCGATTTTCATGACGATGACAAATGCTGATAAATATTTGTATGGCTTGGCAAATGATACCGATAGCAATTAACGCGGTACCAAATGCAGCGACCATTAGCATTGGATGGTATTGTTGGTCAATGTTTTGACTTAAACGACGAGTCATACCCATGAAGCCTAATATATAAAGAGGCATAAAAGCAATCAAGAAACCACTGATCCAAAACCAGAAAGCACGAATCCCCCATTTTTCATTTAATGTAAAACCAAAAGCCTTTGGAAACCAATAGGTCATTCCAGCAAAGCAACCAAAAACAACACCGCCAATAATCACATTATGAAAATGAGCGATTAAAAATAAGCTATTATGCAGCACGAAATTAGCGCCTGGAACCGCTAAAAGTACGCCAGCCATCCCTCCAATAGAGAACGTAATAATAAAGCCGATGGTCCATAGCATAGGTGTTTTAAATTCGATACGACCACGGTACATGGTAAACAACCAGTTGAATATTTTTACCCCAGTTGGAATAGCAATAATCATAGTAGCGATGCCGAAGAAGGCATTAACGTTAGCGCCACTGCCCATGGTAAAGAAGTGATGTAACCAAACGACAAATGACATGACAGTAATAACCACTGTTGCCCAGACTAGAGACGTATAACCAAATAAACGTTTTTTGGTAAAAGTAGCTGTTACTTCTGAAAATATACCAAAGACAGGTAATGCCAGTATATAAACTTCAGGATGTCCCCAAGCCCAGATTAAATTGATGTACATCATCATATTGCCACCCATATCATTAGTGAAGAAATGAGTGCCTAAATATCGGTCCAGTGTGAGCAGTGCAATGGTAACGGTTAGAATAGGGAATGCGGCAATAATCAGTACATTAGTACAGAGCGCTGTCCATGTGAAAACAGGCATTGTCATCATTCTTGACATACCTGGCGCTCGCATGCGTAAAATAGTAGCAATAAAGTTTATTCCGGTTAATGTCGTACCAATGCCTGATATTTGTAAGCTCCATATCCAATAGTCTACTCCAACACCAGGATTGTATTCCTTACCTGATAAGGGTGGGTAAGCCAGCCAGCCTGTTTGTGCGAATTCACCGATACCTAATGACAAATTAATCAAAATAACTCCAACACAAAATAACCAAAAACTAAGGGAGTTTAAAAAAGGAAAAGCAACATCGCGAGCACCAATTTGTAATGGTACGACCAAATTCATTAAACCAACCACGAAAGGTGTTGCCATAAAAAAAATCATGATTACACCATGAGCGGTAAAAATTTGATCATAATGATGTGGTGGTAAAAAACCAGCTTCACCTGCTGAAGCTAATGCTTGTTGGCTTCGCATCATAATAGCATCAGCAAAACCGCGCAGTAGCATGACCATAGCAACGATTATATACATAATGCCAATTTTTTTATGATCAACACTGGTTAGCCATTCATTCCACAGCCATTGCCATTTTCCGAAATAGGTAATAATCGCTATTATAGCGATACCAGTTAATAAAATACAGATTATAGTAACAACAATGATCGGCTCGTTGATTGGGATTGCATCGAGCGTTAATTTACCAAGCATACTATTTATTCCTTTTATTCCTTAGTATCGATGTGAGCAATATGGTTCATATTTATTGATTGATTGTCAGATCTTTCATGTACCATGTACAATGTTGTTACCATGGTTGATATGATGTTTATGGTCAAATTGTACAATTACTTCTTCATAGAGATGTTGTTTTACACTTGAAAAATAGGTAGCAGGAACATTTTTGCTAGGTTTAGCCAATTGGTTAAATGTTGACATGCTATCCAGCGTCTTTGTAGAGGTTTTTACTTTTTTAACCCATTTATCAAAGCTTATCATATCAGGTGTTGCAATAACATTGAATTTCATATCTGAAAAGTTTAACCCGCTATAACTAGATGAAAACCCTTTATAAGTGCCAGATTCATTAGCAATTAAATGCAGCTTAGTTTGCATACCCGCCATTGCATAAATCTGTCCGCCAAGTGCAGGAATAAAAAAGGAATTCATCACTGACTGAGCTGTCACTTTAAAGTTGATTGGTATTCCTACTGGAATTGCAATTTCATTAACAGTGGCAATATTTTCTTCTGGGTAAATAAATACCCATTTCCAATCAGTGGAAATAACTTGAATGGTCATGGTTTTTTTGTCACTTTTTAATGCTTTATATGGATCCAATTGATGGGTAGTGTTCCATGTGATTACAGCAAGAATAATAATGATGATGATAGGCAAGGCCCAGCAAACTAGCTCAATTTTATTTGAGTGATCCCAGTCTGGTGTGTAGGTTGCGTTTTGGTTAGTAGCTCGATATCTGATAGCAAAGACAATTGTCATAAAAATAACTGGAATGACAACAATTAACATTAAACTAAGTGCAGTCAGTATAAGTTTTTTTTGTTCAAAACTAATGGCGCCTTTAGGATCCATTAATACCATATCACAACCAGTTAGAAGGAAACCAATAAAAATTAGCAAGATTCTTTTATATTTATATTTTATAGATTTCATGTATGCATACCAAATAATCAAGATCGTTCTTTTCGCTTCCAATATGGATATTTTAGAAAAAAGCCATATTAGCTTAGATGATTTTAAGATACACAAATATAATTGTGATCACTTTCTGTTAAAGTGATCACATGTAAACTTAAATTTATTATAACATGTATCAATAGAACTTAGCTGATATGATTATTTTCTATTCACAGCTATCTACATTACATGATGCTCTCCTTTCATTAAGGCAAGGATGTAAGATATTCTAAAGGCTTTAGAATACATCATTCTCCGAATGCATTTTCTTCCAAAAAGAGAATTTAAAAAAATTTTTATATTAAGAAAAACCGATAGCACCAATCACCATGATTACATTAATCATTTTTGCTTTATAGCAACGCTATTTTAATAGTAGCTATATACTTGCTTATGATAAGACTGATACTTAAGTTATTGATATATTTATTGCAAATTAGTGCAGTAAACACATTAGTGGACCACTTTAGATCAAATAATTTATTTGTAATCTACAGTGGCATTTTTGCTGATGAAAATAGGTTTTTGAATAAATGAAACTTTATTAAGTTAGTAACCAACATATAGCCTATGTATTACTATAGGCAATACAGCTAGACGATACAGCATATCGTTTGATATGCTTTAAGGCAATGATATTAATCATTACTATATTGCGACATCGATTTTTTTAGAAACGCGGAATGCTCTCAATCTAATTGAGATTTACAAAGCATGATAGTAAATACAATGCTTTGTAATATAATTGTTATGCATATTTTACAATTACCTAATTTCATCATCGCCATACTTTAGTATTTTACTACTATACTATAGTAGTAGTATAGTGGTGAGTTATAGGTATTTGATAAAAATTTACTAAAATATATCTAAATGCTTCTTTAATTACATACTACATTAATAATTATTATTTACAATCACTCTATTCATAAATACTATCTTCTTAGATAGCAAATATTATTGCACAGTCAGTAATACAAAAGATTACTGACTACATTAACTTGATTGAATGGAAAAAGTCAATTCATATGACAATTAAACGTATACACACCATGCATCAACACATTGAAGAAAAACTGAAAGATTTTTTTTCTCCTATGTATTTATTAGTAAAAGATGAAAGTGATCAACATCATATCCCTTGGGATTCGGAAAGTCATTTTAATATTATTTTAGTAACAGAAAAATTCACATTACAAAGGATGGTTGCTCGGCATCAAGCTGTTTATCAATTATTAAGAGATGAATTGTCTAATTGTATTCATGCACTAGCATTACATACATATACTCCAAATGAGTGGCATCACTGCAATCAGAAAGTTTTTCCTTCACCGGCTTGTCATGGTAAATCTATAGTAGAAAGTTCTCTTAGTAAGAGAGAATCAAGCTAATTTAGCTAGCTATTATTCAATACTAGCTAGAAGATGCTAGTATCTTTTTTTTGGATTGTACTGCATGTATCCTTGTATTCAAGGATACATGCAGTACAAATTAATTCATTTAGATTACTAGAATACCAATATGGCAGTTTCACCATGATAAAAATTTTATCCTATTTTTCTGAATTTGCTAACCATGCAAACATCAAGTTTGCATGGTTAGCAAATTCAGATTTACAACCTATTGATGGTAAAAACAATTCATTACCTCTATGGTAGAGACATTATAAAAACTAACCAAGAACTTTACAAGATATAGAAGAGAAAGTTGGTGAAGAGTCATATGTAACACCAATTTTAGAAATACAATTGATAGTACAGTGTTATTAGGAAGCAATGTAATGATTGATATCTGTCATTAGCGAATGACGTATGATATTAGATTTTCAAGATCAGTTCTTTGTGGCATCTGATTATTTATTAAAGAGTTAACCATTTATTCTAATTTACAAAAGGCTAAAACAGGATGGTGTAGTTAAAGAAATGAAATGTGGGTACTTACTAATTTTTATCTACAAAAAATGTATTACGTTAATTAGACAGTAACAATGAAATATTTGAAGCGCGAACTGAATACGCCCGATTATAACTTTATGATCATGTTAAAGTTATCAGTAAAACTACTTAATTGCAAATGATGCTTAAATGATGCTTCAATGATGCTAAAGCAAAATCACTCAGTAAAAATAGCTGCTGATTATGAATCTCCTTATGAAGGAATAGAATTACTATAGTATTAATAAAACATTAATAGATAGTTTGTGTTATTTAGCGCTATAAATAATAAACATCATATTAAACAGAACAAGCCATGAATATTATAAGAAAAACGTAAGGAAAAGATAAAGATATTCAATTCTAATAGTTTTTAGAATAAAGTTCTAATGATATAGCTACAATGAGCTATTCACTGAATAGTAAAATGTTATTATTTGGGGTTACGCTTTTCCTTGAAAAGCGTAACCCCAAATAATTCTCTATATTGTTGTATTACTATCTCATAAGAAATGTTATTCTTTATTGGCTAAAGACTAATTTTATAATTATAGTCATTCTTATTTATCTCAAGTAGTATTAGACAGAGTAAGCGCCATAAAGCATTTAATGAGGAGATAGAAATGGCTTATGACAATAATCACGATCAAATTGCGCCGCATATGAAATTGGTTCCAATAGTAATCGAACAGACAGCACGTGGTGAACGTTCTTATGATATTTATTCGCGCCTTCTTCAAGAAAGAGTTATTTTTTTAACTGGCCATATTGAGGATCAAATGGCTAATTTGATTGTTGCTCAAATGTTGTTTTTAGAAGCTGAAAATCCTGATAAAGACATCCATCTGTATATTAATTCACCAGGAGGAGTTATCACAGCAGGGATGTCAATTTATGATACAATGCAATTTATTAAGTCTGACGTTAGTACAATTTGTATGGGGCAAGCGTTTTCAATGGGTGCTTTTCTGCTAACAGCTGGCGCTATAGGAAAGCGATTTTGTTTACCTAATTCTAGGGTTATGATCCACCAACCTTTAGGAGGATTTCAAGGTCAGGCATCTGATATTGAAATCCATGCTAAAGAAATTTTAAAAATTAAATCACGTATGAATGAATTAATAGCGAAGCATACGGGTAAAAAAATACAAGAGGTTGCGAATGATACTGAGCGGGATCGATTTTTAACTGCAGAGGAAGCAGTTAGTTATGGTTTGATAGATAAAGTCTATACTACTCGTAATTAATTGACACAAATGTATGGCATACCTGAAACCTGATATAGTTATACATATAATTAATTAATAAACATTTCCTATTGTCCTTTTTGATAAAGGAAGACAATGGTTAGCAAGTGAGGTTATCTGAATGACAGATAAACACAAAGAGCGTTCAGGAAAATTGTTGTACTGCTCCTTCTGCGGGAAGGGCCAGCAGGAGGTTCGCAAATTAATTGCCGGCCCTTCAGTTTATATTTGCGATGAGTGTGTTGAGCTCTGTAACGACATTATTCGGGATGAAGTTAAAGAGATTGTACTGCATCGTGAACATAGAGCATTACCTACACCACATGACATTTGTCATCATCTTGATGATTATGTTATTGGACAAGAAAACGCTAAGAAAGTATTAGCCGTAGGCGTTTATAACCATTATAAACGCCTACGTAATGTTTTTAAAGAAGGAATGTCTGGCGAAGGGGTAGAGTTATGCAAAAGTAATATTTTGCTTATTGGACCGACAGGTAGTGGTAAGACGTTATTAGCTGAAACTTTGGCTCGTTGTTTAGATGTCCCATTTGCTATGACCGATGCAACAACCTTAACAGAAGCTGGTTATGTTGGTGAAGATGTTGAAAATATTATTCAGAAACTTCTACAAAAATGTGACTATGATGTAGAAAAATCACAGCATGGTATCATCTACATTGATGAAATAGACAAAATATCTCGTAAATCAGATAATCCATCAATTACACGAGATGTTTCAGGAGAAGGAGTCCAGCAAGCCTTACTGAAGCTTATAGAAGGCACCATTGCTGCAGTTCCGCCTCAAGGCGGCCGGAAACATCCGCAACAAGAATTTTTGCAAATTGATACTTCTAAAATTTTATTTATATGTGGTGGGGCTTTTGCAGGCCTGGATAAGGTAATTGGACAACGGTTAAATATGCGTTCAGGTATTGGTTTCTCAGCTGAAGTAAGAAGTGCATCTGAACGAGTAAATGAAGGTGAGTTACTTTCATATGTAGAACCAGAAGATTTAATTAAGTTTGGTTTAATTCCTGAGTTTATTGGTCGTTTATCTGTTGTAGCTACTTTAGGCGCATTAAGTGAAAAAGCATTGATTCAGATCCTAAAAGAGCCTAAAAATGCGTTGACTAAACAATATCAAACTCTTTTTGAACTTGAAGGAGTTAATTTAGAGTTTCGTGAAGAAGCATTAAAAGCAATTGCAAAAAAAGCTATGTCAAAAAAAACAGGAGCACGTGGTTTACGTTCTGTTATGGAAGGTGTTTTACTAGATATTATGTATGATTTGCCATCAATGGAACATGTTGAGAAGGTAGTGATTGATGAAATGGTAGTTACTGGTCAATCAAAATCCTTGGTGATTTATAGCCAACCTGATATACAAGCATCCGGTAAAAAGTAAATCTTAATTCTTTTAATTACATTTTGTAAAATACAAAATACAAAATACAAAATGAGGATATTGCATGATAAAATATTGTCCATATATGACTTTGTATTTATATTTGAACTGAGGTTCATAAAATTATTAAGGAACTACTAACGTTGACATAAGCTAAACGAAGAGAGAACCTTATGAATATTGAGCGTTCTGAATACATTGAAATTCCTGTACTACCTCTGCGCGATGTAGTGGTGTATCCACATATGGTAATCCCATTATTTGTTGGTCGTGAGAAGTCAATTCACTGTATTGGGGCCGCAATGAATCGTAACAAGCAGGTCATGTTGGTGGCTCAAAAGGAAGCATCTACTGATGAGCCAAGTATAAATGATATTTTTTCTGTAGGAACGGTTGCTTCTGTTTTACAGATGCTAAAACTACCAGATGGTACTGTTAAAGTATTGGTTGAAGGTTTGCGGCGGGCAAAAATCACAAAGTTGATAGATAATGGAGAATATTTTATTGCTCAGACTGAGCCTTTTAGTTCTCAAACTGTAGATGAAAAAGAGCAAGAAGTCCTAAATAGGATGACTATTAATCAATTTGAAGGCTATATTAAATTAAATAAGAAGATTCCACCTGAAGTTTTAACATCCTTGCATTCTATTGAACAATCAGACAAATTAGCTGATACTATTGCTTCTCATATGCCGTTAAAATTAGCAGATAAACAACGTGTATTAGAAATGGTAGATGTAGTAGACCGCCTTGAATATTTGATGGCAATGATGGAATCTGAAATTGATTTACTGCAAGTTGAAAAAAGTATTCGTAATCGCGTTAAGAAGCAGATGGAGAAAAGTCAACGCGAATACTATTTAAATGAGCAGATGAAGGCAATTCAGAAAGAATTAGGCGAAATGGAAGATGCGCCTGATGAATATGAAATGTTCAAACGCGAAATTGAAGAAGTAAAAATGCCTAAAGAAGTTCGACAAAAGGCGGAGGCAGAATTACAAAAATTAAAAATGATGTCACCAATGTCTGCTGAAGCAACTGTTTTACGGAGCTATATTGATTGGATGGTACAGGTCCCTTGGAGTATTCGGAGTAAAGTTAAAAAAGATTTAGTTAAAGCACAAGAGACATTAGATAGTGATCATTATGGGTTAGAACGTGTTAAAGAGCGTATTCTTGAATATTTAGCTGTACAGAGTCGTGTAAGTAAAATTAAAGGTCCAATTTTATGCTTGGTAGGACCACCAGGTGTTGGAAAGACATCATTGGGACAATCAATTGCTAAAGCTACAGGACGTAAATATATTCGTATGGCACTAGGAGGTGTGCGTGATGAAGCTGAAATTCGTGGACATAGAAGAACTTATATTGGCTCTATGCCAGGAAAACTTATTCAAAAGATGGCAAAAGTTGGCGTTAAGAACCCATTATTTTTGTTAGATGAAATTGATAAAATGTCTTCAGACATGCGTGGAGATCCAGCTTCAGCTTTACTTGAAGTACTTGATCCAGAGCAAAATGTTGCGTTTAATGATCACTATCTAGAAGTTGATTATGACCTTTCTGATGTTATGTTCGTTGCCACTTCAAACTCAATGAATATTCCAGCGCCATTATTAGATCGTATGGAAGTAATTCGTCTTTCAGGTTATACTGAAGATGAAAAACTCAATATTGCAAAAAAACATTTATTGCCAAAACAAATCCAGAGAAACGCCTTGAAAAAAGGCGAACTAACAATAGACGATAGCGCAATTATTGGTATTATTCGTTATTATACTCGCGAAGCTGGTGTTCGAGGACTAGAACGGAAAATTTCTAAATTATGCCGTAAAGCAGTAAAAGAATTACTGATGGACAAATCGTTAAAATATCTTATCATTAATAATGATAATCTAAAAGACTATCTTGGTGTGCGTAAGGTGGATTATGGGCGTGCAGATACTAAAAATCGTATTGGCCAAGTCACTGGTTTAGCTTGGACAGAAGCTGGTGGTGATTTATTGACTATTGAAACAGCATGTGTACCAGGAAAAGGTAAACTCACTTACACCGGATCATTAGGTGAAGTCATGCAAGAATCAATTCAAACTGCGTTAACCGTAGTACGAGCGCGTGCAGAAAAACTAGGTATTCATGCTGATTTCTACGAAAAACGAGATATTCATGTGCATGTCCCTGAGGGAGCGACACCAAAAGATGGCCCCAGTGCAGGAATTGCGATGTGTACAGCATTGGTCTCTTGTTTAACCGGTAACCCTGTAAAAGCAGATGTAGCGATGACAGGTGAAATAACGTTACGTGGATTAGTTTTACCTATTGGTGGTTTAAAAGAAAAATTGTTAGCAGCTCATCGTGGTGGAATAAAAATTGTCTTAATTCCTGATGAAAATCGTCGTGATTTAGAAGAAATACCGAAAAATGTTATCGCAAATTTAAAAATTTATCCTTTAAAGATCATTGAAGAGGTTTTTTCTCTTGCATTACAAAATCCATTCTGTGCCTTCTGTGCCAAGGAAGTAATAAATAAAAAATGTTCTGAATGTATTAACTAAAATTAAGAATTTAATATAATCATTAAAATAATGAATCTTGGATGATGTGTTATTTTTATCGATCACACAATTTTGATATACAGATTTATAATGATTTGACTGTAATATGTTTTAGATTCATTATTTTAATGACATGGGGATGATAAGTGTGAAAAAGAAAGAACTAGTAGAAAAAATTGCAAAAGAATCAAATGCTGCTAAATCAGTTACTGAGCGTGTACTAAATGCATTTATTAAAACTGTATCTCAAACGCTCCAAACAGGTGGTAAAGTTCAGTTAATCGGTTTTGGCACATTTGAAGTTAAGCAACGTGCAGCACGTCATGGACGTAATCCTAAGACAGGTACGGTCATTAAGATAGCTGCGGCTAAGGTGCCATCATTTAAAGCAGGACAAGGATTAAAAGATACTGTTAACAGATAAATTAAAAACTCAATCAGTTGATTTCGTAAGTTAAAATCGAGCACACTATATGCATATAGTGTGCTCGATTTTAAGTAACAAGCATATTATGCTGCCATTTATTTAGCAGAAAATGGAGATTTGTCATCTTGACTATGGAAAATCTGCGCGCAGCGGTGCATAGTCCTGCGTTAAAAATAGTACTTATAATTATTATTTTATCTTTGCTGCTTACAGGAATTGGTGATTACTTGATGAGTTCATCAAGTAAGTATGCTGCAAAAGTAAATGGTAAAAAAATTAGTCATGTTCAATTACAAGAAATGTTCCAGCTAGAAAAAAAAGTATTACAAGAGCGATTAGGTAATCAGTTTGATAAAATTGCTAATAGTGAACAAGGCATCCAGATTTTACGTCATCAAGCTTTAGAACATTTAATTAGCACGGAGTTGCTTAATCAATATGCAAACCAATTAGGGTTAACTGTAAGTGATGATCAAATTAAGCAGCATATCTATAATATGCCGATATTTCATACAGATGGGCATTTTGATAGTAAAAAATACCGGACTATTCTATCTCAAAATCATGTTAATGCTGATGATTTTGCCAACAAAATACGGCAAGACTTAATCAATTATCAACTCAGTAAAATCTACATAATCGATGAATTTGTGCTACCTGAAGAAGTGCAGACCTATGCTCAGTTACTTTTAGAACAGCGTGAAATCAAAGTAGCAACTTTATCACTGGATAACTATAAATCTAAACAAACGGTTACAGAGAAAGAGTTACAGTATTATTATAATACGCATCAGAACAGTTTTATTTCACCTGAGCAGGTAAAGGTCAAGTATATTAAGTTAGATGCCACTTCTCAACGGAGAAATATAACAGTTGCAGATGAAGAACAGAAAATTTATTATCAGCAAAATATAGCGCATTTTACTCAGCCAGAGCAGAAACATTACAGCATGATTCAATTGGCTACAGAACAAGAAGCTAATTCTGTTTTGCAAGCCTTAGGAACTGGCGCTGATTTTAAGAAATTGGTAGCGGAAAAATCAACAGATAAATTTAGCGTAAAAAATTACGGTGCACTTGGTTGGATGGAAGCTACTGCCACACCAAATGAAATTCTTTCCGCTAACCTAACAAAGAAAGGGCAGATTTCTAGAGTAATAAAATCAGCGAGCAATTATATTATATTCCGTCTTGATGATATTAAGCCAAAAGTAGTAAAACCTTTTCAAGTTATCAAGGCTGAAATTGCCAATATACTCAGAAATGAAAAAGCGATTAGTGCATTTTATGCGCTACAGCAAACTGCAAGTCGTGCTGCAGTGCAGCATAATCAATCTTTAACTGCTACAGAACAGGCTACTGGTATTAAAGCGGTAACAACAGATTGGTTTAGTCGTGATAATCTTCCTGAAGAAATAAAATTTGATAAGATAGCTGATGCTATTTTTAGCGGTAACTTAGTAAATAAAAATGGACCAACAGGTGTTAATTCAGATGTTATTAACGTCGATGATGATCGTGCGTTTGTTATTCGAGTAGAAAAATATAAACCGCAAGTAAGACAGCCATTTTATGAAGTGAAGCAGAACATTTCTGAATTAGTTAAATATAATAAAGCTAAAAAAGAGATAGAATTAGCGGGCAAGAAATTACTTACCACATTAAAAGAGGGAGTAGGTGAAGCGGCTATAACGAAATTAGGTATTACATTTAGCGATATTAAGATTATTAAGCGTTTTGGACAAAACGAAGAATTAGCTGAATCTATTTTTCGAATGCCAATTCCTAAAAACGATATACCAAATTATATTAGTATCAGGGATACTAAAGGTAATTTTATTATTATTCAATTGCTCAAAGTTACTCAAGGTCAACCAATAGAAGAAGAATTACAGATTTTTTCAAAACGTTATAAAAGGATACTCAGCAATATAATGATAGAAGCGTTGATATTCAATTTACGTGATAGAGCTAAAGTCAATTTATGATTGTAGTAAATTACGATCGGATTTTAATACTGGTCAAACGGGAATTACAGTACAATATGTATTAAAGGTTATACAGAAATGTTCTAAACACTACAATAAATGTAGCTACTATATTACTACCTATGTTAAATAGTAGTTACATTTAGTAATCCGGTATCAAATATTTGATGTGCTTTGATGTATAAGCAATTTCTGAGATCTTTTCTGCCACGAAATAAACAATTGGTATATTAATAATAATTAAATATATCGATATAGTACAAGTCAAATCTTATCTATGTAAGAATAGTACAAGTAAAATCTTATCTATGTAAGATAAGATTATGTTATTGAGTTTAATTTTGATTCAGATGGCTTGAATTCATAGATGAATTTCTTATGTTATGTTTTAACTGATGTTAAAACTGATTATTCTAATACATAGAATGTATTAGAATAAAATACTACTAAAATTACTTTTGATTATTACGCTAATAAATCTAATTTATTACAAATATCTTTTGAAAGATATGATCAGATTATATGGACTGTTCGCTATGGTTATAACCATATAGTTAACAAATACATTGAATTAAATTGATCTTTTATTTTTCGTGAGCATAAAAATAAAATTTACAACACTTTTACTTTTATCAGCTCAATTTATTGAGCTGTCGTTTATCATATTTTAGATATGATAATTCAATATCAGGATAAAAATGTGAGATTATTTGCTCAATTATATTGGTATTTTTTAATTGAGTGGCGCCGGTATTTTGGTGCAATAATGTTATTAATTATTATTGCAGGATTACAACTGATTCCACCGAGGTTAGTGGGCTTAATTATTGATGGAATAAATAAACACACAATAAGCAATAAACAACTTTTCGGTTGGATCAGTGCAATAGTATTTATAACATGTATAATTTATGGATTGCGTTATATTTGGCGTTTATGGTTATTTGGCGCTTCTTATAAATTAGCCGTACAGTTACGACAGCAATTTTATCACCAATTTAGTCGTCAGACTCCTGAATTTTATTTACGTTATAGAGTAGGTGATCTTATGGCACGTACAACAAATGATGTAGATCGAGTTGTTTTTGCAGCAGGAGACGGTGTTCTGACATTAATCGATTCTTTAGTTATGGGATGTACAGTATTGATTTTCATGAGTATAGAAATCAGCTGGAAACTCACATTACTCTCATTGCTACCAATGCCAATTATGGCTTGTTTTATTAAGCGATATGGTGCACAACTGTATACACGTTTTAAATCTGCTCAAAGCGCATTTTCTTCACTAAATAATCATGCCCAGGAAAGTCTAACAAGCATTCGTATGATCAAAGCGTTTGGTCTTGAAAATCGTCAATCTCATCATTTTGAAATGGCAGTATTAGAGGCTGGACGTAAAAATATGCATGTTGCTCAAATTGATGCAAAATTTGATCCCACTATTTATATTGCAATAAGCGCTGCGAATTTTTTAGCAGTAGTTGGTGGAAGCTGGATGGTTTATCATAACACAATGACATTAGGAGAGCTAACTAGTTTTATTATGTACTTAGGACTTATGATATGGCCAATGTTAGCACTTGCATGGATGTTAAATATTGTTGAACGCGGAAGCGCTGCTTATAGCAGAATCTGTGTTTTATTTGATGAATCTCCATCTATAATTGATGGAGAACAGTGTTTAAAGCCAACATCAAGCCCCTTGATCATAAATATTCGACAATTTCATTATCCTGGTGCTGCAATTCCAGCTTTACATAATATTGCATTTAATATCCAGCCTGGCCAATTGGTTGGAATTACTGGCCCTACCGGTTCAGGAAAATCAACACTATTATCGTTAATGCAACGTCATTTTGACGTTATTGATGGTGCAATTATATTTCAATCTTTTTCTTTGATCGATATCCAGCATAAAGAATGGTATTCTACATTAGCAGTTGTAAACCAAATACCGTTTTTGTTTTCCGATACCATCGCAGGTAACATTGCTTTGGGTAAACCAACAGCTACTCAAAAAGCAATAGAAGAAGTAGCAAGAATAGCTGATGTACATGAAGATATTTTAAGGTTACCTGATGGATACAACACACAAGTTGGTGAGCGTGGGATTATGTTATCTGGTGGACAAAAGCAGCGAATTTCTATAGCAAGAGCACTACTATTAGATAGTAGAATTTTGATATTAGATGATGCTTTATCTTCTGTAGATGCAGAGACTGAAAATAGAATTTTAAAAAATTTACATCAGTGGCGAGGTGGTCGTACTATCATAATGAGCACTAACCGATTATCTGCATTAGCAGATGCAGATCAAATAATCGTATTGCAGAATGGCACTATAGTATGCCAGGGGACTCATCAGAAATTAATTGCAAAAACAGGTTGGTATCAAGATATGTATTGTTATCAACAAATTGAAACTTCATTGGAACATGAACATGAAAATGAATAAGAATAAGCCAAATTGTTTATCTCGATCCTTAAAGCGCTTATTAATTTATGGAAATCATTTTCGTAAGCTGATAATAGTTGCTATTTTGATATGCTGGCTAGCATCTGTAGCAGAAATTTGTGGTCCACTTCTAATAAGTTACTTTATTGATAATATGTTAATACAAGCTCATATATCTTTAAAAAGTACGGTTATGCTAATAATAGTTTTTTTTTCTTCGCAAATTATTGCGTCTATCTTAAATTTTTATCAAACAATTTTGTTTAATAAAACAGCAATAGGTGTTGTTCAAACATTACGTATAGATGTTATGAGTGCTGCAATAAGACAGCCATTGAGTATTTTTGATAATCAACCAGTAGGACGACTTATCTCTCGAGTGACAAATGATACTGAAGTGGTTAGAGATCTTTTTGTAACTGTTATTCCAACTATATTTCAGGCTTTAGCACTTGTTATTATTATGGTAGTAGCTATGTTTTTTTTAGAATGGCATATGGCAATTATAGCTAGCTTAATTTTCCCTATAGTATTTTTTATTATGATCATTTACCAACGCTTAAGTACGCCAATTGTCCGTCAAGTACGTACTTACTTAGCTAACATTAACGATGGTTTTAACGAAATTATTAATGGAATGATTGTTATTCAACAATTCAGGCAACAAGCCCGCTTTGGTAAAAAAATATTTATGGCGAATCGCCAGCACTATATTGCTAGGATGCAAGCATTAAAGTTAGATAGTATTCTTTTACGGCCATTATTAAATTTATTTTCTTCCTTAACACTGTGTGGATTAATTCTATTATTTGGATTTAAAGGAATAGATGTTATTAGTATTGGGGTATTTTATGCTTTTATCAATTATCTTGGGAGTTTAAATGAGCCATTAATTAAATTAACTGCACAGCAATCAGTATTGCAACAAGCAATCATTGCAGGTGAAAGAATTTTTGAATTAATAGATAGCCCACAACAATATTATGGTCACGA
Source organism: Candidatus Arsenophonus melophagi (assembly GCA_032378655.1). Classification (GTDB taxonomy): domain Bacteria; phylum Pseudomonadota; class Gammaproteobacteria; order Enterobacterales; family Enterobacteriaceae; genus Arsenophonus; species Arsenophonus melophagi. Next base: position 108,523 of record JAVYJS010000001.1, read on the forward strand.
TCAATTACCTTTAGTATCAGGTAGAGTAGATATAAAAAAGCTTTCTTTTGCTTATCGTAATGATACGTACGTACTGAACAATATTAATCTTCAAGTAGAGGATAATGAATTTGTTGCATTAGTTGGGCATACTGGTAGTGGAAAGAGCACTATCGCCAATTTATTAATGGGCTATTATCCATGTCAAAAAGGACAAATATTACTTGATGGGCGCCAATTATCGTCATTGTCTCATCGAGTATTACGTAGTGGTATTACTCTTGTACAACAAGAACCAATTATTTTAGCAACAACTGTTTTTGATAATGTTGCATTAGGAAGAGAGATTTCAGAACAGAAAGTTTGGCAAACTTTAACTGCTGTTCAGCTTGCGGATTGGGTTTATAAATTACCTTATGGTGTAAATACGCAATTAGATGAGCAAGGTAATATGCTATCTTCTGGTCAAAAGCAGTTATTAGCATTAGCTCGCGCTTTAGTACTAAAGCCAAAAATTTTAATTTTGGATGAGGCAACTGCCAATGTTGATTCTGGAACTGAAAAAACAATTCAAAAAGCTTTACAGTTAATTCGTAAACGGATAACATTAATTGTTATTGCTCATCGCCTCTCCACAATTGTGGACGCAGATAAAATTTTTGTATTACAGCACGGAAAAATTGTTCAACGAGGCAATCATAATCAATTATTGCAACATCCAGGGCAATATGCTAAACTATATAAGTTGCAACAAATTGGTAATTTATTTCTCCCTACATAAAGCATGTAGGGTACAAATGTTTTATGGACTTTAAAGGCTTTAAAGTTTCCTTTACAGCAAAGAAAAATGCGTTTTATCTGTTTAAATAAACAATTGTAGTAGTTATCCCTTGCCTTATCTAGGCAAGGCTTCCTGTTTGTTGATAAAAAGGAGTCCTGTTTGTTCTCACGCAATATTAAACCTGCTAACTTGGTCAGGTCCCGAAAGAAGCAGCCATAGCAGGTGATGTATGTGCAGCGATGTTGCTGACAGGGCTCCACCAGTTCTCAGAGCTGTTCAGAGAACACTTTACTTTTCACAATTTAAAGTAAAGTGTTAATTACAATTTTTTAATTTTATGAATTCCCTTTTCATCTACTTACTTTTTGAATGAGCTGTTTAAAGCAAAAAACTATACAAGCAAGTAAGTGATTGTAGTATTTTACTAAAATACCTACTAGATCTGATAAGGATAATGGTATTATCGGACAAATTTCCAAACGGATGAAGGAATTGTATCATAAAGTTTATTCATTGTAAGCTCTGCTAACCTATGATCAGCAGCAGAATAAAATAATTCAAGTTCATCCTCAGATAATTCATATTTTTTTTTTCTATTATTCGCTCTAATGTTCCGATTGTTGTGCATTTTCTTAAGCGCATCAGATAGTCAATTTTAGTCATAGTTTCTTTTCTTGAGATTGAAAGATATATAAATATGAATGTTATTAGTTTTTACGTCAAGCCTTACTTCAGGGAATACTTGATATTATTATGAAGAACTTTTCATATGCTATGACATTATAGCTTATTGATAAGTATTGCTCTATCATTACATGCATTCAATATAAGATTTTTAGATTATTACTCATTATTATAATTTTATACTGATGAAACTTACCGTTATATTAACATATTTTTATTAAAAAATGTTAATATAATTAATTAGCATTTCAATTTTAAAATAAAACAGGCTTAAAAAATTATATATGCTTGATGATAAAACATTAGATCTCATTGCTAACTATAGCATCCTACCATGCTATTAATCTAGAGCTGTTATCAAAGCAGTTACTTGATATAATTTGTATGATTGCTCTCCAGAAAATAGGTGCTCTATTACACTAGAGAGACAAATACCTACAAGTAAACCGTGCTGCTATTTTTTCAAGTAATTAGAGCAGACAAGGGTTTATATAGAATTTGTAGCAGATAGAAAAGTGGTTTTAAAAGATTCACTTTATATATCATTTCTGATTGTATGCATTTTAGTAGAGGTTTAGAGCCAGTTAAGATTTAAAAAAAACAATTTTAGAATTCGTTTCTACTTGTGCTCCATTATCTTTTGTAAGTCTTTAATAAAAAAGATCTCTCTCACAATCTATAGCATTCCATTTATTGGCTCCAATAAATCTCAATAAATCACAAAAATTATAATGATTCAGCAGTATAGTATTAGCTGCAATACTAAATAACCATTCAGTATACAATTAAGAAACGCCTTACATTTCTTGTTTAAGAAATGTTTTAAAATCGCATCATTTCAGTGAATATATTCCTCGCTAATACGTTTATAATTACTAAACACCTATATCTCATTAATTTCATCTTTAGATGAACGATTCAGTAATGTCTTTGCGGCCTCAAGTATATTTTTATTACCATAAAGCACTTGATAAATTTGGTTACTAATTGGCATTTCGACACCTACACGCTCCGCTAATTTATATATTTCTTTAGTATTTAAGAAGCCTTCGATTATCTGCCCAATCTTGTTTTGCGCATCTGCAATCTGCATGCCTTGTCCGAGTAGCATCCCGAATCGGCGATTACGGGATTGATTGTCAGTACATGTCAACACTAAGTCCCCTAATCCAGACATCCCCATAAATGTTGATGCTTTAGCGCCTATAGTAATACCTAAACGTCTGATTTCAGCTAATCCTCGAGTGATTAGAGCTGTACGAGCATTAGCACCAAATCCTATGCCGTCAGAAATACCTGCTCCAATAGCAATAACATTTTTTGCCGCTCCACCTAACTGAACGCCGATCATATCTGAATTTTTGTAGACACGAAAATTTCGCCCGCAATGAAACAGTTTCTGTAGCTCTTCATTAAATTTAGCATTAGAGGCAGCAACAGAAATTGCTGTCGGTAAACCGGCGGCTAATTCTTTAGCAAAAGTGGGGCCAGATAGAACAGCAAGTGGAATTTTTTCACCGAGTATTTCGCGAGCAACGTCTTGCAATAGACGACCCTTACCATGTTCTAGTCCTTTTGTAGCCCAAATAATACGTGACTGTTGTGTTAAGTAAGGTTGGATATTTTTTAAAACTTGATTAAACGCATGACTTGGAACAACAATTAATATGTTTCGACTCTCTGTGATTACAGTCTTTAGGCAAGATTTAGGCAATAAAGTATCTGGAAATACAACATTTGGTAAAAATGTTTTATTACAGCGCTCTCTTTGTAATTTTGTAATATGTTGAGGATCATCTCCCCAAAGCAAAACGCGATGCCCATTACGGGCTAGTGTAATAGCTAATGCGGTCCCATAAGAGCCACTACCGATAACTGTTATAGACACAGTGCTCATTAAGCTTCCTAATGATTTTTTAAATGCTCACTTTTTACGATAGTCTGTTTTTTTTGATGTTTTATAAATAAGGCATCAAAGTTAACAGGCGCTAAGTTTAATTGAGGAAAAGTTCCACGACTAACTAAATTAGTAACGCATTCGCGTACATATGGAAATAAGATATTTGGGCAGTAAGCGCCTAAATAATGAGCTATTTGATTTTTTTCAATACTTTTCACAGAAAATATGCCCGCTTGTTGCACTTCGCACAAGAATGCAGTTTCAGCAGCAACGACTGCAGTAACGGTAACATGTAATATAACTTCATAAACAGAATCAAACAATTGTATAAATGAGGTTTCTAAATCTAAGTTTACTTCCGGCTGCCACTTTCGCTGAAAAATATTAGGAGCGTTAGGCGTTTCAAATGAGATATCTTTAATATAAATTCTCTGGATTTGAAACACCTTCTCTTCAAGATATTCTTCTTCCATAGTATTAATTACCTTTAAATTTCTTTGTGATATTCCACTATATAAACATACATCACTGATGTACCCAATAAATTACTTTTTACTACACGCTAAAGGTAAGTTTGCATTAGACCAACCTACAATTCCTTCTTGTAGTATAAAAATATGTTCAAAGCCATATTGAACCAATTGCTGAGCATGGTTTGTTGCTTCAATGCCATTTTTTGAAACAACAATAATAGGATATTTTTTATATTTTTCCAATTTTCTGACATTATTATTTTGAATTTCTGATGGGGTTAGATGCATGGAGTTAATGATATGTCCTTTACAAAAATCGTCAAGAGAACGCAAATCAATAATGATCGCTTCTGCTTTATTAATCAGTTGGATTGCTTGAGTACGTGTAATAATTTTTGTTTTGGCGAATAAGTCTTGATACGTTAGGATCATAACAACGCTTAACAAAACGATCCAGATAAGAATCAGTATTGGATGTCGGCTGATAAATTGCATGATTTCGTGCATTATGTTAGATAACTAATTCCGTAGTTGATAATTGATAGATCTATCTGGTATTGCAGACCTTTTGCTTTGGAAAATTATAGAGAATATTATATAAATAACCGGTATTTTTGTAAATAGGATTTATCTTGATAGTATTTACTTATAATATCAGTTAATTGATTTTTGGACATCAAAGCTGAATAAAATATTAATCATAATATATAGTCGTTATATATAAATTACATATAGCCATTGCATAGATTTTTTTATAAAAAAAGAGATTAAATTGCTTCGCTTTTATTATAATGGGATATAAAGATTATTGGTTATAGTCATTATTAATTATGATGATATTATTTCTGGATATTGCAGAAATATGAACAATACCCACCATTATACATTAACCATACTCATTTGAAATTACTGATTTGATCAGCGATCATCATGTAAAATTACAAGATTTCTTATCAGCTTTAAAAAAGCCAAAAGTGTTAAACAGCAAGAATCTAAGAGGGATTATTTACTTAATTAATTGAAATAGAGGAAAAAATATCGCTTCAGGTGGATACGCATTCCATGAAACATTACATGAAACACATAAAATTTTTTCGCAATTAACAAAAGAGCTCACACAATTAAATACAATACTCATCGCTTCAACTTCAACAACAGATACATGGATCATTAGTTGCTATGCAACTTAATGCTATATTCATTTACGGAAACATAGCATTTGATTGTACAGAAAAGCTTCGCTAGGTACGAAAACCGTTGTCAGTACATTAGGGTTAAAAGTAAACCTAATGTACTGACAATAATTCCGGTCTGAAAACACTGGATCAGATTAAAAGTCATAGCTTGCTAATCACAATTGAAGAGAATTCAAAAAATTAAGACTGTATAAATAAAACTACTTACTGTTACTAAGTGATAACTCTAGTTTTTGAAACTATTAGGTATGCTGTTGACTTGCTAACATAATAAGAATTTATTTTTTAGTTCATTAAGTATGCATATGATTATGGTAACGGAACATGGTTGTAACCATGTTCAATCACTACAACACATAGACAACATCAAGGCTTTATATTAGCTAATCACTTTTCTTAAAGTAAATCTAATAAAAACACAAATAAATCTTTTGCGAATCTTCACGAGAGATGCAAAAGATTTATTTTATTGTGTTAACATAGCTAAAAATTGAAGAAATTATTATATATGCAATATTGAGTAGCATATTGTTTGAATAAAAACATAAGTTATTATGTGTAGCATGAGTCACACAGATATAAAATACATAAGTATTATATTAGCTATTTTATTAAAATTTAGAATAAATTTATGTTTCATAATTTAACCCTGTTTCAAACAAAACAAGGTAACATTACCAATACATCTAGTATTCATCTTATAATCAAATTGATCTTTATAGATTATAAACTAGAGATAAACTAAATACATTATTATCCAGAGATAAACTAGATGCTAATTTTTGATGAAACATGATCATTTCTCTGGAGAGTTAAATTTTATGAATAGAACGCTAAATATGGCATTAGCACAATTAAATTGGCTAGTGGGTGATATTACAGGCAACTGTGAACGCATGTTACAGGAAGCTCGTGCTCAACAGTTAAAAGGAGCAGATCTTATTCTATTTTCGGAATTAGCTTTAACTGGATATCCGCCTGAGGATTTACTTTTTCGATCAGATTTTTATCTTCTCTGTAAAAAAGCGCTTAATCAAATTAAAGAGGCTAGTCAAAATATAGTTATTGTCGTAGGTCATCCATGGCAAAAAAAGAAAAAATGTTATAATGCATTATCATGTTTTTGGCAGGGTAAAACGACTGGTCGTTATTTTAAGCAACAGTTGCCTAATTATGGTGTTTTTGATGAAAAACGCTATTTTTATGCTGGTAATGAAAGCTGTGTATTATCTTGTAGAGGTTATAAGTTGGGGTTTTTAATTTGTGAAGATGTTTGGTTTGATGAACCGGTTGATAAAATCAAAGCATTAGGTGCTGATATCCTCATTATTATTAACGCTTCACCTTATAATCGTGGAAAACCCAATATTCGTACAGAGTTATTAAAAAATCATAGCCAAAGAACACACTTACCTATTGTGTATTTAAATCAAGTAGGCGGGCAGGATGAACTGATATTTGATGGCGGTTCAAGAGTATTTAATTGCCGGGGTAAAGTAACACATTCTTTACCACAGTTTGCCGAACAGGTTATCCAGTGCAGATTTAATGATCGCGAACCTGCGCCAGCAGTTAATTTATTTAAAGCATTATCGCCTATCGCGCAAGTATATGAAGCATTAGTCATGGCAACCAGTGACTATATTAATAAAAATGGATTCTCTGGAGTGATTTTAGGATTATCAGGTGGGATTGATTCAGCATTAACATTAGCTATTGCAGTGGATGCTGTGGGAAAAGATAAAGTGCAAGCAGTAATGATGCCGTTTAGATATACTGCTGCGATTAGCATTCATGATGCTAAAGAACAAGCAGGATTATTAGGAATCGAATTTTTAATAGTATCTATTGAGCCTATGTACGATGCATGTATGGTGAGTTTATCGTCAATATTTGCAGCAATGCCTCCTAATATTGCCGAAGAAAATTTACAAGCTCGCTGTCGGGCTATTATTTTGATGGCAATATCCAATAAGAGTGGCCGTTTAGTATTAACTAGTAGTAATAAAAGTGAATTGGCAGTAGGTTTTAGTACTCTATATGGTGACATGGCTGGTGGTTTTGCAGTACTAAAAGATGTAACCAAGACTTTAGTGTTTAAATTGGCGCAATATCGCAATACTATTTCAAAAAATATCCCTCAGCGTATAATTAATCGGCCCCCCTCTGCTGAATTAGCACCAGAACAACTCGATCAGGACAGATTACCACCTTATCCTATATTAGATGCAATTCTTGAAGGCTATATAGAAGAGGATAAATCAATTAATGAGTTAGTTAACGCCGGATTTGATGAAGTCATAGTACGTAAGGTGATTAGATTAATTGATATTAATGAATATAAACGCCGTCAAGCACCGATAGGCCCTCGCGTTACTATTCGAGATTTTAATAAGGATAGGCGTTATCCAATCACTTCTGGATTTAGCCATAAAACTGGTGATAACTGGACCATAGGATAAATATGGCAAAATTGGTAAAAAATTACCAAGCATTAATACTTGAATAATATATAGAAGGTTAAGTAGATATTCAGTATAGTTTGAACGATTTTAACATACGTAAAAGGATTTTGATCCTAAAAGTTATATACAACTTTATCATAAAAACAAAGGACATTATCCTTTTCCTTCAAAACTAAGGATAGTAAATCTTTATTTAAAAGATTGCTCATGTGATCTCAACTGAAACTGATGAGCAAGATAAAGTAGTAATCTACTGGTAACAGATAGAATAGTTCTATACTTTAATTATAAATTATAGTATAGCAAAGAGTAAGTAGGAATTAGTCTCTCTTTAGTATCACGCTTTACATGGAATATTCATTAATATATGAACTAATAAAGTAGCTTATATTGATAGTAAGTATATTAACCTTATACTAGCAATCTAGTCAAAATTAAATAAAGATCTAATCATGAGATTAAGTTAAAACCGTATTTAGTGAATACTAAATACGGTTTTAGAAAAAGCAGCACATTGCTGTGTACTTTCAAGAAAGTAATCACATTTACAAAAGATACATAAA
>JAVYJS010000002.1:0-107109 GCA_032378655.1 Candidatus Arsenophonus melophagi
TGATAATGATTATTGCATTTAATTTTTACTGATGAAAATTAAATGATACTCAACGTATAACGTTAAACATAATATTGCTGCAAGTTTACAGTTTTACTTTAAAATATTTTTAATAAATTACAAAGCTTTTAGTAAAGATCTGCTAAAAGTTTTGTAATTACACGTCTTTAATAACTGTGTTCCATCTTTTGAAAGCGTTACCAATCGCTCTTATGTTTTCCTAGTGGAAAACATAAGAGTTAACAAGATGTATAATAATAATAATAATAGTTCATGAAGGTATTTCAAACATAAATTTTATAAATTACGTTATCATTTTATATAAATTACATAAATATAGTCATTATTGAATGTGCTGAAAGTTATATTCTGTAGTGTTAAAATTGATACAGGTAAATAATCTATTTATGCCTTTACAGGTTTTAAAATTACTTAATTGTAGTTAAATTTAATAAAAATTGTTATTACGACAAAAACAAATAAGATCATATATTATGAATATAAAATATAAACATAGGATATGTCATCCCTCTCTTGATCAAGAGCAAGTTAGCATAATGATAAATAAGTCAATCATACTATACCATTTAATTGTTATATTAACTAAATAATATTAATCTTTAATCACTAAAATATTAGTTAGAGTGAGCTAGACAACCGCTGCTTGTTATTGCTTACTTGTCAGTAATTAATAATTAAGGAGAGGAAAGTCCGGGCTCCATAGGGCAGGGTGCCAGATAACATCTGGGGAGCGGAAGCTTACGACTAGTGCAACAGAAAGCAAACCTCCGATGGCTATTTTAAAGCACAGGAAAGGGTGAAATGGTGCGGTAAGAGCGCACCGCGTAACTGGTAACAGGTTGCGGCATGGTAAACTCCACCTGGAGTAAGGCCAAATAGGAGTTCATTAGATGCGGCCCGTATCGAACTTGGGTAGGCTGCTTGAGCCAGTGTGCAAATACTGGCCTAGATAAATGGTTGTCCACGACAGAACCCGGCTTATCGGCTGACTCTAGCTATTATACAAAACTCCATTTAAGATTGCCTGCAATGGAGTTTTGTATAATAAATATTGAAAATTCAAGAGAGTTGATAAACGTCATGTCTTATGACGAGCATTGCATAAACACTATTGAGCCATTTTAAGTATTTTACCTTTTTTAATATCCGCAATACAGCAATATTACTTATTGCTTTTTATAAAGCTATTCAGTTATAGAATTTTTAAGCTAAAGATAATATGAATTTTAGAATTTCTGTTACCTCTGCATAAGGAGACATCACGCATCACAGATGAATTTAAAACAAAATTCTATAACTGGTAAATCCTTTCTCAAAAACCTGCTACTCTTCTATGATGCTATTGCAATTAGCAATAGCATCATAGAAGAGTAGCATCAAGATCATTTGATCTGAACTGATGAGTAGAAAATTTTACACCGCTAACGTTTGCTAACATAATTAATAATGAGTTAAGAACTTAACAAAACTTTGTTTTACCAAAAATCTACAATGATTGTGACTATTGCTCTATGAATACTGATTGGATATATAAAAATTTTATGGTTTTAGCAATTGATAAAATGATATTGATTTTGATCGCCTCTTAGAGAGAGGCATAAAGTTATACCACTCTATGAGCATAACTTTATGCAAGCACAAAAACAACGATATAAGTGTCAGCTACATCAATAAATTTCTTTAACAGTTTTATGACATGATGAAGAACATTTAGATAAGTGATCATGATAAAAATCATGACTGAAATATTCTTTACTTGACTTCATGAAAAATTGGAAGATGCATGAAATCATTGTTTTCATTTATGAGTTAGCACAATAACAAATATTGTGCTAACTCATTCCTGTGTTTACTGTATATTTCGAAAATATAAAAATGGTATTTTTATTTAAATTCCGTCATTATAGAAAAGTAGTATTACTAATAGCGTTTAATTATAAAGAAAAGCATAGCTGACAATTTAATCGATAATGTAAACAAGTGAGATATTTACAAGTATCTATTATCTTGATTTTCTATATCTTAATCAAGTGCAACTATGGTATCAATTGTGCACAATGATAATATTGCATCCTTATGGCATTAGTATTGCATAAGTAGCCAGGTTAATGAGCAGTGTAAAAAGATCTAATAAAATCTGTATTATTCTTTACGACTACGATAATCACAGAATCAGCCATGTCCTCCGTAAGAATAAAAAAAATAAAACGAAATCTTTTCATCTTAAGCAATTGTAAAATATACTTACTGAGTATATCTAATAGATCTTAGATCTTAAAGTAATGATAAAGCCATGTACAAAAGATCTCCATAATGTCTATCAAGAAGATATGATGGAGATCTTTTGTTTTATAATGCAGAAACGCTCTGAAGAACTACAGCATGTTAAATTGATATTGTTAATAAATCGCTCTCATATTCAAGTTCATTTTTTAAGGAAAATTATGTCTTTTACAACAAATTCTCGCAATAGATAAAACTGAAGAAGATCAGAAGTTTTACTACTGTCATTAGTAACTATTTTTTATTAAAACATCATAGAAAGCAGTTTATGATTGGCTGTTCATTTGTGCTTTTTTGGTAAATATCAGCACTAATTATATTAGTGTGATCCATGATATAAATTATTTTTCGTTACTTTAATTTGAAACTGTAAGTACAGTAATCAATGTAACAAAAATATAGCATCCAGTTTACGTGGAAACCATCCATACAATGGATGGTTTCAAGCTGTTATTGCAAGTTAATGAAATACTTGCGATATAGTACCAGATACACACTAGGACATATATATTATGTATATTATGACTTTTAATATGCCTCATACCAAGCTGATAAAGCCGATACTATGAAAATAGTAACATGAAAATACATGCAATTAGGTTGATCATATTCTCTATATTCATAGAGCATAATGCTAAAGACATCATGGATCAAATATAAAAATTTTAATCAGAAGTAGGTTTTTGATTGCTAGATAAAAGTGAATTAATATTTTTAGGTATACAAAATATTAATTATTAGATTAATAATTTTAAAAAGATTTTTCAAAAATATTGTTCAGTTTTTATATCAAAAACGCAAATCGTACTATCGCTTCAGTAAGTAAGTTGATAATGAAAAACATTATAATGATAATGTATCATGATTAAAGCTTGAAAGAGCAAGCAACTAAAAAAAATAGGATCTTTTCTAGATACGATCATCACCTAAATAATAGTTACATCATTCCTGATTATGCTAAATTCCTGCTTAAGCTAAAAAATTTTAAGTAACTTAAAAGCACATAACATTGCTATTGAAATTGAATGCTAGATAATAATTATTTGATGTTCTGTATTAATTATTCATGAAGTGGCAATAATAGAAGATATAATATTAGTAATTTGAGTGTGTAGTAAATGCTAAATTGGTGGCATAATAAGCAAGATAAGTGTTGTAAAAACCATTATATTATTTATAATATAACATAACAAATGGTTGGAAAGAAATAATATTAAAAATATTTCAAGTTAATTTGTTACTTGTAACACTTTTTTGGTGTAAAAAGTGCAATAAAGTTTTATTTTTTAGAGGCTTACTAAAAGCCTCTTACGGAGAAGTTGTTAAATATATCAAAGCTTTCATAACAACATAACAAAACAAGATGAAATCTTCTGACGTTTTATTAGGTATCCAGTAAACTTTTAAGTGTGGCTAATCTGAACACTATACCTGAACTGTAATCTGTTCATGGATTTTCCATTTATATAATCAAAAGCACACACATGCCTACTTTTTTTAGTTTTACTTGATACTTATTCTTGTTGTTATGTAACAGCTTATTAAAATAAGCAGCCAATACTCTTTATAGTAACAAGAGTAAAAGGATCAGTAAGTAATGAATTTTAAGAATTATGGCGATTAAACTTTTTCTTTAGCATTACTGATAAGCTGCCTATTAAACCAATAAAAAATAATATAACTGGTAGTAGTATCAAAATACTCATAATTTTACGCTCGTAGTATTGAAAGAGTAAGCTTTTTCCAAATACATAACCAATAGTGGTTAAAATTAATACCCAAAGTAATCCACTAAGCCAATTAAGAAATTGGAAGCGTCTGTTAGATAAGCCAGATAGTCCAGCAATAGTAGGTAAAACGGTTCTAATAAAAGCAAGAAAGCGACTAATCAATAATGCCACCAAACCGTGACGATGGAAAAGACTATAAGCACGTTGGTGATAATGCTCAGGTAGATGAGCGAGCCAACTTTGTACTATTGCATTTTTTCCTAACCATTTACCTTGTAAATATGCTATCCAGCAACCTAAACTGGCGCCTGTAGTTAAGATCATTATTGTCAATGGATAATTAATAGCTTCTTTAGCTACTAATACACCTGCTAAGATAAGCAAACTATCGCCAGGTAAAAATGCAGCAGGCAATATTCCATTCTCTAAAAATAATATTGTAAACAATATTATGTAGATAGCCCATACTATTGAAGTATTCATTAGTACATTGTAATCTTGATGCCAGAGTAAACAAAAGAGTTCCTGAACCAATTCCATCCAGTGTTCCTAAATACAGTAATCTTTAAACCTAATGACCTATTATTAGATCATGGGTAATAATAGGTCATTAGGTTTAAAGATTGTAATATAGTTTTAAATATTAAAACTATATATAAGCATAATATAGTAGTTTAATGCGACACCTCTAACAAAATCATAAATTACTAAATAGTAATTTATGATTTTGTTAGAGGTGTCTGAAAGCTCACTGAAACTTATTTTTCAGTGATCAGATCTATTATCTTTAATAGTTAGCAAAGATGGCATTATTACTTTATTTTAATAGACTTATTGTCATCATAACGTTATTCACCTGGTAGGTAGGCATCCAAGGTTGGTATTAAAGTCATTTTCTTATAAGAAAATATTAGTAATATATAATTTTGCTTATAGCAATAAGCGATTAGAACATAGTCTTTTTTGTAAAACCTATAAAGCTACAATGCATTATAACGACTGAACATTCCTGTAGTTATGCCTTTCTAGGAGCTAATATGTATACTGTTGATAAGGCCGTATTATGGGCAACCTTTATTATTTTTATTACAATTATGTTACTTATCGATTTTTATATACAAGGTAAAAATAAAGAAAGACAAATAATAATAAAAGAGGCTGTTACATGGAGTTTTATATGGATTATTTTAACATTACTATTTGTAATAGGCTTGTGGGTTTATTTTAAACATACAACTAGTTTAACGGTTGCTAACCATAAAGCGATGGACTTTTTAACCAGTTATTTGCTAGAAAAAGCATTAGCTATTGATAATGTATTTGTTTGGTTAATGCTATTTAATTATTTTCTAATTCCAGTAAATTTACAACGCCAAATTCTTATCTATGGGGTGCTTGGTACAATACTATTACGGACTATGATAATCTTTACAGGTAGCTGGTTAATCTCACGATTTCAGTGGATTTTTTATTTTTTTGGCATCTTACTGCTCTTCACTGGAATTAAAATGGTGTTCTTTAAAGAACACCATCAATCGATTAATACTAATCCATTAGTAAAATGGCTAGCTTTTCGTTTGCGAATGACAAATACTTTACACGGAAAATATTTTTTTATTCGTCAAAACGATGCTGTAGTGGCAACTCCGTTGCTGATGGTATTAATTTTAGTTGAGATTAGTGATATTATTTTTGCCTTAGATAGTATCCCAGTTATTTTTTCAGTAACAACTGATCCTTTTATTTTGTTGACTTCAAATTTATTTGCAATTTTAGGATTACGGGCAATGTATTTGATTTTATCTGGTATTGCAACAAGAGTACCTATGTTAAAGTATGGATTATCCATTATCTTAATTTTTAGTAGTATAAAAATGCTACTAAAAGATATCTTACACATTCAACCAATGATGTCGCTCAGTATTGTCGTGGGTATTTTAACTTTAACGATATGCATGAATCATTTTATGAATAGAAATAAAAAAAATCTCGCATTATTTAATAAAAGTGTTAAAAAGTAAAAGTTTGCATAACTATTTGCTATATTTAATGATAATACATTTTCGTAATTACAGTAAAACCATGCTCGCTTACTTATTTTCTGTTCTTAACATAGAAATTCTTTAGTACGTGTACAAAAGATTAATTATTATTTTGTATTCTATATGCAAAACCGTATAATTCATGCAAAATTATAAGCTAAGCGCCATACTGTAACACAGTAGCCACAAAAGCAAATATAAAGTGTTTTTCCTAATGCATATATCAACTAAAGTCGATATATGCATATGCTCATAATGATATCAGCATCAGTTTGATCTCTATCCATTTTAATAGATAAAATCATTCTTATTACTAAGACTTATTTAGTCATTGTCTGGATCCAATGAGCACAATCCCTTGATTAAGTCATTGTTGCGTATGCATGTTCAATTGCTGAGTTTTGCATCAATCTATTCAAGTACTATTCGCTTTGCTTAAGAGCAAGCAATTGTATGATATCACCACAGACCGATCCAAGCATTTCTAAAAAATTTCTACTTGAGAACCGACAAAAATATATCATCTTACAATGATGATATTATCAAGTTTGACTGATTTTCTGATACAGCTTTAAACTTCTATTCTAGCAAGAAATGTTTCATAAGGTTGATAAAATACCTATATATCTCGTTCACTCAAAGAGTGTTCTGTCAGAAACTATGCTCATAACTTGGAAAGTTCGCTTCATGATAAAAGTCTAAATTTGACTAATCATAATGCTCGCCTAATAATACATATCTTATCTCAATCGGATTGATAAGAAGCAATATATGTATCTATTTCATTAGTAATATTTTCTGCTTGTAGCACACTTTTCAGCAAAAATAGACTATGATGATGTAATTTTTTGCAATAAAAGATAGATTATACTGTTACTTTATGTGAATTTATGCTGTGAGCAGAAATTAAAATAATTAATATTTATCTATCATCTTTCAATTATTAGTGAATCGAAGACATCCTACCTGTTAGGTAACATCAATGAATAGCGCGCATCTTAACTTCATATTATATAAAATTGGTAATATTTATCAACATTGCTACAATAGCAATTGTTTTAGTTAAACATTACATCCATCTAAGCTGCACTGATTCAAGTAAGTGCAGCTTAGATGCTCTATCAATAGCAGAAATGATATCATCATATAATATCAAAACAACTTTCATAAAAGTTAGTCATACATTGAATCAGATTTCAATAACTACTGTTCTATAAATCTTCCAATGATTATTGAAAGTGCGTAATAAAGAGGTTAATTAATAACTTTCTTAAACGCATCATTGCTACCCAATTATAGAAAACCTGAAATCAAAGCAAGTGAAATGAACTTTATATAACGTTCAATTGTTTATATCATTACAGTACGATTACGTGAGTACACTAAATGAGTCATGAATAATTATTTTTTTATGTGTTATACGAAACATGGCTATTATCATAGCCATGTTTAGCAAGTCAATTAGTACTCCTTGGAGATATAGATAATTGTTTTTATAAATCATAGTGAGATAAAATAAAATTTTATAAGCTTAAAAATTAATATTCATTCCTTGTAATTTTACTAAACCAATCAGAACCCATGAACTAAAATAACCTCAATAGTATATTGATAAGTTATGTAATCTAATGAGCTATTCAGCATGGTTAACAATATTAACCAGTGAAGATATAGACTGATACTGTCTTTATGTAAAGACAGTGTTTCTAAACACTGATCCTTATCTCCTTTCAAGCTCTAAGAGCTTGAAAGGAGATAAGGATCAGGCCATATCATTGGCATGATCTTATGTTTTCTGTTGATATATCCGATTGCAATATATCTAAGTAATCTTAACTCACCACTACTACTTTAAGTAGTAGTGGTGAGTTAAGTAATAGGTGATATTGCATTTTAAGGTTGTTATGGGATATGGGATCAATATAAGTATGAGATTAATAATCTGATCAGAGATCATTAGCAGTATCTTGCATTCTATGACAGATACTGCTAATGGGATAAATATGAGATGGTTAGTTAATATTATTAATACAATTTTTTTATGTAGCTAATATTTTAGCTTACATATTAATTTGAAATTTAATTTACAGGTAATGCATCATAAAATGATGATTTATACTATTCTTACTATTATGTCAACTTCATTGAAGTAATAGTAATACTCTACTCATTATATGATAAGTTGTAACTTGATAAGTTTATTCAGAATTTTAAATAAAAAAAATATTACTATCGATGCCTATTGCATGAATAGGATAAAATAGCTACAATAAGCAATATACTCTATTTATTTATATGATTATTTAAATAAATAGAGTATATCAGAGTGATAGTTTTGATATATTGATTCTATCAATAGAATCAATATAAATGTTCATTATTATGTAATATAATATGAATTACATGACATTAATATCATGCCTATACCGCATCTTGCATAGATAAAATATTGTATCTCTGCTAGTGTAGATATTTAAAACGTTGTTTTATGAATTGTTAAATTTTGTGATATTATTAAGAGATCAGCAATATGAATGCAATTATTTTTATTTCAGAATAAAATTTTACCAAATAAATACATGACTAATTATTTTTTAGTGCTTAACTTATTAAGCAGTTTTTAACTATTTATTTCAAGTATCTTTCAATGTACGGTTTTCATTATCTTGCTTGAAGATACATTTTACAAGATCAGTCAATACTAATACTTTAAAGTATTAGTCTCTTGAGACTTTAGACATATTCAGTATATGTGCTATTCAGTTTAGCCTGCTTTTCATGATACCAGAATAAGCATAAAATCGAATCTTATTTTCAATGTCGTTAATTTACTTTATTGCCTCATAATCACATTATGATTAATGTAGAAAATGTAAAATTAAATAATCTTTATCGATGGTTTAGAGCATTAAGGAAATATCCTGAGGCAATAAAAATATAAACACAGCAAAGATATTGTATTAAAAATTTCACCGAAATTAAGAAAGTTAATGAATCGTAAACCTAAGATAAAAGGTATTATATCATACATATAGTATGATATGTTAATTCCCGTAACCATACATATTTATTATCTATAGAATATATATTCTGATTTGTTTGTTGCTATTCATGCTGATATCTTTATTAATTGCACAGTGTAAGGTTCTTCTGTATTTTCTCTCTAAAGAGAGCAAATACAGAGTGAGTTAGATCTGATAGGTGATTATTAGTAACTGTGATCAAAATATCTCGATCACAATATGTTTAATTTAGCTCAACTTGCAATAACTCATGATAGTATGAAATGTAATAATGAAGTATTTAAACGGATGGCTAATATGAGTAGCTGAATAAGCATATTATTGATCTAGCAGATTTTGTGGTATTTATGCGGTATTTAAAAGCACCAGATATCTCGTTTTACTATTGATTGGAATAGATTGTTCTTAACAAGATTCAAGAAGCATTATTAAAAATAATAATAACTCCAGCAGAAAATCACGAAATCTATTTTTTGCGTTAAGCCTTAATGCAACAATGGATAAAATCAGTGTGCATCAATTGTTTTAATAAGATTAAAACTCTTTATGTGAGCAACACTCATTAAATATTGCATGAACGATTTTTGATATTGAAGATTAGTATCATATACCTTTTGGTTGTAAAATTGCAATCCACTAGGGTACACTCAACTTTACTTATATTCAATTTACTCGGATGCTCCGGAGGAAATTGAATATAAGTAATTTCTTAAAACAAGAACATCTTTCTTTATGTATACCAAAGATTTTGGTGATTACTTTCTTATAATTTTATGAACCAGAGGTAAAATACATATTGATTGCTGCTGTCAGAAATGACAGTAGCAATAAGCCAATAAGCAATGAAAATAGTTACTTATTTTAATCAAAACTAATACAATATTGTATTAAAATAATCATGATGCATCAGTCCTAGGTAGATTCAGTGGGTCAGGGTATAATTTATTTATAATTTAAATATTCAAATGTAGTTTATGCAAACACTTAAATATGCGATAAAAATTAAAATCAAAGTGTATTGAAACAATCTTAAGTAGACTAATAGCTCCATTGCATGCTAACGAATTTTGAAGTACTGCGTTGTGCGTTACGAAAATCAGATTGAATTTAATTATATCTAAAAATTCAATAAATAGAATCTAAGCAGATTTTTAATAAACATTTACTTCTTTTTTCTAACTTCTTATTTACTAATTGCATGCGCAAGAAGTATTGAATATGTCATAATTCAGTATAGCTAACGAATGTAATGAGTTTCGAGCAGTTGATCGTTAGGTAACCGAGTTGATACATGAATTTTAATTTTATAGATTACAGCTTATATATCGTAAATCTTAATTTCTTAATTAAGAAGATTCATGATCATTATGCTTCATGCTCTATTAAAGAGCATGAAGCATGCATTACTTCAACATCTTTTTAACAACTGTTTATGACAGTAAACATATTTTTGGTACCTAAACAAATATTATTAATATTTTAATATCTGAAATATTCTAATTTAATTTAAGATAACAGATACAAAGTTCAATAGCTAACATATGTTATTAATTTACAGTGCTTTACTAAGCCGCCCCATTGTATTTATTATGTCGCTTAGAATTCACATTACAACTTTAGTAGAGTAATTTCTGCTCCTATTCACCTGTATAACGAGCATAAACTGCAGTTATCTAATTGAGATAACTAAATATTATTGAGATATGCTTTAAATATTTCTATGAAATACTTTTAGTATCCAAAAGAGATTCAAAAACATTTAATTTTTCTTAATCAATTATAGAAAATAATGCATGTATATTTAATTCCCATTATGTTGGTGCTGATAGTAATTCAGTACTTACTTTAGTATATAGTTAACTACTTGTTAACTATCATTGGTTTATAGGTTCAATTGAACCTATAAACCAATGATAGTTATTAATTTATAAGATATACTATCTATGTCTTTTCTTATTCTGAAAAGAATAAGATATGTTGTTAATTAAAAATTAAGTAAATATATATCACTTTACTGTCAATTTTTTCATAAAGCATTTTACCAAAATTTGGTTTATATGTTTTAACTTTTCATCCAAAATAAATTTTCTAGTTGAAGTTTCTGAAATAGAGTCAAAACAATTTTTTTAGGTTATATTATATTTATACTACTAACATTAATGTTTAGTATAAAAATAGTGATAATTATTTGGTTATCAAGCATATAGAATGTAAAATATCTAAATAAAGAAAATAATATACCTGATAATAATCATATTATTTTTGATTTTAGTAGCATGGAAGAGTTTACAAATAGATACTGTAATATCAATTTCTATAAATTGCTATAGAGACTACTTCCATGCATAGAAGTAAGAGAAAATTATTAGTTTAGCTAAATATTAAAGTTAATTTTTACTTTAATATTTAGCTAAATACAAAATCATAAAAACAAATTATTATGCCTACATAATATGCTTATGTATTTGAAGAATTTATATCTATAAATAATAATAATGTAAAATCTTTACTTTTAAAAATATAAAACCGATAGATTCAAGATCTATAATAAGTTTTTAGTATTAATGCTATTACTAGAACCTATATAAATACAGTAAAAAAAATACAGTAAAAATGAACTCCTCTCTTGGTTAATAAGAGGATATTCTTGGGTAATATAGTACATTCTGTGATAATGTACAGGTATTGGAAATTTATTTTATACCTATTATAATTGCTAATAATAGGTATACCCAACGATTTTCATAGAATGTTCTTTCCTATTTTTAGGAAATAGATTTTTAATCTCTCATAGCTTTCTTTATTAGAAAGCGTGTCGTGATCGATATCTTGAAGTTAAGTAATAAACTCAACTTCTTAGTTAAGAATGCATAGTACCAAAACACGGTTTATACCCTTACAATAAGGGTATAAAATATAAATATAGGGTCATTCAATATATAGAGATTAGTAATCAACTACTGTAGATTTAGTCTATTGTTCTTAGTAATTCATTAATGCAAACTTTTTTTCTAATTTTTTCATCAATTTTTTTGATAATAACAGCACAATATAAGCTATATCTGCCATTTTTAGCAGGTAAGTTACCTGCTATAACGACAGAGCCAGCTGGAATTCGGCCATAGAGAATTTTACCGCTTTCTATATCATAGATTTTAGTACTTTGGCCAATATAGACACCCATTGAGATAACAGAGCCTTCTTCAACAATCACACCTTCCACAATTTCTGAGCGTGCGCCAATAAAACAGTTATCTTCAATAATAGTTGCATTGTCTTGTAAAGGCTCAAGAACGCCACCAATACCTACTCCTCCAGATAAATGAACCTTTTTACCAATTTGTGCGCATGAACCAACAGTTGCCCATGTATCTATCATGGATCCTTCGTCAATATAAGCACCAATATTAATATAAGATGGCATCACAACGGTATTTTTAGCAATGAAGGCTCCCTTTCTAACTGTTGCTGGCGGCACAACTCTGAAACCTTCTCGTTGAAAACGAGCATGATCATAGTCAGCAAATTTCATGGTTATTTTATCAAAGTAGCGGTTTTCTACTCCTGTAATTAATCGATTTTCATTAATAATGAAAGAGAGTAGTATGGCTTTTTTAAGCCATTGATGAGTTATCCACTTCCCATTAATTTTATTAGAAACTCTTAACTCACCTGTATCAAGTTTACTCATTACCTCATTTATTGTATGGCTTAATTGATCATCATGTATCAGCTTTTTGCTTTCTTTTCTACGTGCGAAAGCATTTTCAATAATAATTTTATGTTGCTCCATAACATTACTTCTCCTATTAACTGTTAGTTATCTAAAAAAATATTTTTTTACATTTTTAGTTAAAAATTTTAGTCATTTCTTCCGGCTTGTATTGATGGATGTATTTATTTTTATTATTTTGAGTACTTACATTCATTATGTAAGTACTCAAAATAATAAAAATAAACTTTAATAGATGAGATAATGAAATTCGTAATGAATCTTACGTGTTTTAAATATTTAAAAGCTATGGTACTTTTAACTATTAGTAAATCATTATGAAAAATTTTCCTAGTAATCATCAATAGTCAAAAGTTTTTAATCTGATATCGCAAAATATACATTGCAAAATGCAGTAATCAAATTACTGCATTTTGCAATCAACTGACTGAATAAATTCATAGTGTATTGATTGTGCCTATCAATGCGCTACATATGTCGATATAAATACATTATAGAATCATATTCATAATCATTTTAATTGTAGCTTAATAGAGATTTTCTATAGACACTATATTACTTTTTATATAAAAGTAATATAAATACAGAGGTTAGCATGAATAATAGCAATTAAATACAGCTTGCTGGTTTTGGCAAACCAGCAAGCTTTGCTATTTGTTGTGTAGGCCCTCTTGGAAATAGCCGATAAAGATATCGGCTATTTCCGATAGCCTTACCATATTTTTCAGCCAGTACTTTTACTAAAATCCGAATAGATGGCGAGGTATTGAATTCAAAATAAAATTCGCGAATGAAGTGAATAATTTCCAAGTGCTGTTTTGTTAAAATAATATTCTCTTCTTTAGCTAAAGCATATACCATGGACTCACACCATTCTTTGCTATTTTTAAGATAGCCATCAGTATCAGTGTTAATTTTACGACCTTCAAATATAAACATATACTCTTCTAATCTTCAATAAGAAGATAGCTAATTTAGAAAATTGAACTTTGACTTTCACATTTGTGAATTATCAATACAATAAATCATGATGAAAAATCATATGCATATTTATGATATACATATGATTTTGTTATACATATCTTTCTGTATATAAAAAGATATGTATCACTACTCAAAATACCTTACCATTTTTTTATTAAAACACAAAAATTTATTAAGTAAAACTAAAACTGAGTTAGTATGTAGCGTGATAACATTATTTTACTAAACTTTTCAGTAGTTTAGCCTAAAACTCCTGCCCAATAGCCAAGAATACTAAGAATAAAAAAACTAATAATCATCCATAAGGGATTCACTTTATGCTTTAATAACCACATACAAATAAATGTTAATAGTAATGGCACCAAACCTGGCATCAGTTGATTTAATACTGTTTGTACAGTAGTAATTATTACTACTCCTGTATCTGGATTTTTTATCTCAGAAACCACTAACTGGATATTAACATTGGTCCATTTGTTTACCAATGCGCCAATCACAAATAGTCCAAGAATAGAAGCACCTTCGGTCATTTTTTGCAAAAAGCTACCTTCCATATTATGAAAAATATCGAGTCCCTTTTTGTAGCCATAGTTGACACCGTAATAACGTGTGAGTAAACGAACTATATTAAATAATATAAAAAATAGTAATGGCCCAAGTAGATTGCCTGAAATTGCAATTCCTGCTCCTAATGCTGCAAAAACTGGTCGTACTGTGCCCCAAAAAATTGGATCGCCAACTCCAGCTAAAGGACCCATTAATCCAACTTTAATGGCATTAATAGCACCATCATCGATATTTCTACTATTAGCTCTTTGCTCCTCCATCGCAATAGTAACTCCTAAAATTGGCGCTGCAACATATGGATGTGTATTAAAAAACTCTAGATGACGCTTAATGGCTTGTTTACGTTCCTTACTCTTTTTAGGATATAAACGACGGATTATTGGGATCATGGAAAAACAAAAACCAAGTGCTTGCATACGTTCAAAGTTCCACGATCCCTGGAACAGATTAGAACGTAAAAAAACTCTACGTATATCAGCACGAGTAATTTTTTTTTGATTTGTTTGGTTGCCTGAAGCTATATTTGTCATGACTCCATCCCTTTCCCTTTATTAATCTAATTCATTATCTAAGTCACTATTGTTACTCTTTTGCTTATTAGCAACTTGCAATTGGTTGTATTTTGGACTGAGTTGAATATACAAGATCGCCATTATGATACCAAGAACACCAAAAGCAACTAAATTGAAATCAGTAAATGCCGCTACTACAAAGCCACAATAGAAAAATGGCATCAAATAACCTGCTTGCATCGTATTAATGACCATTGCATAAGCAACAATAACGATCATGCCACCGGCTATGTTCAATCCTTTAGTTACAACCTCTGGAATAGAATTCAATAAATATTGAATCTCTTCAGTTCCAACAGAGATAGCAACAATTAAAGCAGGAATAGCAACACGCATTGCGTGTAGTAAAAGAGCAGAGATATGAATTGTTGTTAATGCACTTAAATTACCAGATTGCGCAGCGCGTTCAGCAGCGTGTTGAAATGCAACCGTAAGTGTCCTAACAATAATAGTTAATACTTGACCTGCAGCAGCAACAGGTATTGCTATAGCAATACCTGTGCTAATATCTTGTCCACCAACAATAACAAGAATAGCAGCAATAATTGAGGCTAATGCAGCATCTGGTGCAACCACTGCTCCAATATTCATCCATCCTAGAGCAATCATTTCCAGTGTACCACCGATAATTATACCTTTTTTTAAATCACCTAGAATCAGAGCAATGAGAGTACAAGCAATTAAAGGGCGATGAAATTGGAATTCATCCAGAATAGAGCCCATGCCAGCAATAGAGGCAACAAGAAAAACAAGTATAATTTGAAAAACAGTAAGCTCCATTGTTTATCTCCTGTAAGCAACAATGTGAGTGAATATACTTTTAGATCCGAATATATAACTAAAAACTCACCTTTTTGCTCTTTGAATGAGAGTGAACATATCCAGTTTATGATCACTAAAAACTTGACGAGCTTCGAGTTCAATACCGCGTTTAGATAATTTTTTAAATGCCTCTATATCCTCATTATTAATTGCGATCACATTGCTCACACGGGTTTTACCATCACAGTAAGCCATGCCACCGATATTAACAGAATTGATTTCAACACCGCTTTCAACAAGGCATAGAACATCTGCAGGATTAGTAAATAAAAGCATAACGCGTTCACCGGCATATTTAGGATTATTATAGATACGAATACATTTTTCTATGTCGATTACATGCGCTGTAATTCCAGGAGGTGCTACTTGTTTTAACAGGGTCGATCGGATCTGATCTTTAGCAATTTCATTGTTTACTACAATGATGCGCTTAACTTTTGTTTCTTTAGTCCAACGAGTAACTACCTGACCATGAATTAAACGGTCATCAATTCTTGCAAGTGCAATAAACATGTGGTCTTTTGCAGTTTTATGGGCTGTATGAGATACGAGGGAGATCGGAGCCGATAAATGTTGTATTCTATTGCCGGTATGCACACTATTGAGTGCTTTAATTTCATTGCAGCCAGTTTCTATAGCAGTGCTAACTAATTCATGAAAAACAAGATTGTCATTACGCGATAATAAAGTTGCTACTAACATTGGAATGTTCACTCCAGTAATAATATTATATTTGTCTTTATCTTTACTTTCAATAATTCGACTAGCAGCATTAAATGGACTACCTCCCCACATGTCTACTAAAAATAAAACACCTTGAGAAATATCTAGCTCATTAAGTTTTTGATTATATTTTTCAATTAAAAGATCAGTATTTTCATTTATCGCAAAATCTATATAGGCGACATTTTTTTGTTCACCGATCAACATTTCAGCGGTTATGAGCAACTGTTTTGCAACAAAACCATGAGTGCTAATTATGATCGCTACACTCACCACTTATCTCCTCAGAAGTAAGTTAAACATTAAAATAACTATTAAAAACGTACTTTCTGTTGCTAGATAAATACAATTAAATATTCATTATTATGAATAGCTTCATGTTATGAATTATGAACCTTACTTTAAAGTAAGGAATAATTCTATAGATTTCTTACCTAAGTATAAGAAAAGATGTTACTGATTAGAAAATTTCACAATACAAATTAATCGTTCTGTAGAGAAAAATGAATTTCATAAAACAATTTTTTTTATTATATTGCTATGTATCTTTTGAGTCATGTTAGTCTTCATTAGCAATTATATGAATATAAGATATGCTTTAATGTGTGATAGAATGCAAGCATAGCAAAACCTTTATTATCATTAATATACAGATAGATGATAAATAAACTAATCTTGATTATTTTATAGCTTGATATAAACACAACGAAAACATGAAAAGAATGGTGCAGTTTCTATAGAATTCTCTTTTTGTCATATGAAGAACTTTTACTCATAGAATCACATTATGTTGCATGTAATGAGCTTTTACTTATCCTGAAACAAAATTTAAGGATAGGAACAGTTAAGACCTTAATGATGCTATTCAGAAATTTTAGATTGCTATATAAACTTGCTCAGAATTTCTATACTTCACGTTTGAACTCACTCACTTCGCTAATAATCAATTAACAGGCAATATCTATTTTTTGCAAATCTAATCTCAGCATTTAATCGATTAAATAGAAAATTCTTCTCTTCAAAGAAGAAGTAATGTCTTGGCAAGCTTAAGAAGAAAACAACAATTGTATCGTACTGACTTAACGGGATCAAATACAGTGATCATATAGGCAAAGAAGATTAAAGGATATCAAAAGCAAAATTATTTTAATCGTACATTATAACGGTCAAGATGGATCTCTTTTCATCTTTGATGTTCATGAATTATAATGGAATATGGAATAAAGAATATGTTAAAGTAAACATGTTTAAGACTTCTTCCAATAAAATAGACGGCAAGTTCCGCTGGCTTTCTGTAAAATTGGTTACTCTGGCAATAAGAGTGGAGAATAACCTCTTGTAGTAAAAAGATTTATAGGGTTCAGGATTATAAATCATGGCCCATTACACTGCAGAGCTTTCTAATATGATTAGCGCTATATCCTTGCCATGGTATTAACAAGGATCATTATTAATGATTAGTAATATTCTACTAAGCTTATCAAAAGTCTCTTGATATTCTTTTTTAGCTGTACTATCAACTACAATACCACCGCCAGCCCAAGCATAAAAGTATTGATTTTCAGTTAATAAGGTTCTTATGTTGATATTTGTATCCATCGTACCACAGAAACTAATATAACCGATAGAACCACAATAGCTATGGCGTCTATGCGGTTCAAGCTCATCAATAATTTCCATAGAACGTATTTTCGGTACCCCGGTAATTGAACCTCCTGGAAAGCAAGCTCTTAATAGATCAGCTGCATGGTAATGATCAGGTAATTTTGCTACAATTGTGCTAACTAGATGATGAATAGCTGGAAACGATTCAACTACACACAGTTCTTGAACACTGACTGTGCCTGGAATTGCTACTTTCCCAATATCATTACGCAATAAATCAACTATCATGACATTTTCAGCGCGTTCTTTAATTGATGATTTTAAACATGTTATCTGTTCTTGATCTTCTTTTTCATCTACATTTAATAGTCTAGGTAATGTGCCTTTAATTGGACGAGCTTGAATTGATTTTTTATGTAGCTGAAGAAAGCGCTCCGGAGAGAAACTCAGAACACAATTTTGTTCTAAACGCACAAAAGCAGAAAAAGGTGCTTGATTATTTTGATTAAGTTTAAGAAAAGCTTCCCATTCATTACCTTTATATTTTGCTTTAAAACGCTGTGCTAAATTAATTTGGTAGCAATCGCCATCACGCAAATATTGATGAATTTGATCAATTTTGCGACGATATTGTTGTTCTGACATGTTACTTTCCCATGCTTCGCACATTTGAAATTTTTCAGTGTGTACTTTTGTTTGATTTTCTAGCCACACTAATCGGTTTTTAACATTTTGGTAACTCAGTAAAGTTACTATTTTTTTATGGTGATCAACGATCAATGCCCAGAGATAAATACCGATCGCCATATCAGGAAAGCACAACTCGTTTTTTGCTTGTTTTGGTAAAATTTCGATGCGCCGACATAAATCGTAAGAAAATATACCTAAAGCACCCCCTTGAAAAGGAAGATCATGATTTTCTGTAACAGAAATGTTCAAATGCTGCATTTCACCTTTTAATAACTCAAAAGGATCAACCATGGAATTTATTTTTTTATTTTTTCGTTGAATATTTGTGATACTTTCTCTTGTTTCTAAAGTAGTGATTGGATCTGCAACAACAATATCAAAACGGTTATACAAGTGATTAGCATAACCAGAATGTAATACCATCGCCCATGGTTGGTTGGCTATAGTACTAAAATAACTGATTGCCTTGTCTGGATCGTAAGGTAATTGAATCTTTTGCAGGCGCATATTAATTAAGTAATATTAAAAGTTTAATGCTATATTATCATAATATAGTGCTTTCATAGGACACTGTGCTCATGAAAAATGAGCACAGTGTGTTAAAATATTAACACTAAATTATCTATAGAACAATTTTGATGCAACCAATGCATTAATTGATGCCTGACAATACAAGCTTGGAAAGCCATTGTCTGATTTATATTATAAATGAATACATGCAACATAATTTTTACTAAAAAGAGTATATATCGACTCTAAAATCAGCTTTTACATTATTGTACATTATTCATGATTGCACATTGTTCATGTTAATGCATTTGAAGTAAAATATGAGCATGATAATATACTTTCATATTAATTATCAAGATATTTTAGGATAGTATTGTACACTAGTTTAAGTTCTAGAAACTTACAAGATTAGAACAGCTCGATTTATTAGATGTTGATAAAACTAGCTACAAACTTAAAAAAACAAAGCATAATGTTCAAAATCTATTTACCATAGGTAAATAGATATATAAGGTAGATAAATATAAAACACTACTTTTCCGTAAAGTAATATTATAGTTTTATAGAAACAGAACTACTGAAAGTAGTTCTTTGATAAAGACGAACAACCCACTAGGTAATGGTAGAGCAAAACATCAATAGTTCAGTTATTAGTTTTTAATACTCAAAAACTAATCACCAAAATTGACAATCTTAACGATTGTCAATTTTGGTGAAAAGAAAAAATGTTTAATCAGTCAATATTTATATATTGATTGCTTATTAGTGTTAAAAGAAAGTTGATTGTTTTTGTGGCTTGATTGTTTTTTTGTGGCAACGCTTAACAGCCATGATGGGCGTACTCTCTTTTCATTGTACCAATAATTCAAGATATGTGTTTCATGGCTATGAAACACATATCTTGTGAGGGAAAAATCAAAATTTGATCAAAATCTTTATCGTTTTTGCAATTTAAACCGCGCAATTTTGTTGATTTAAAATCAAAAAAAAATAACTTAGTACTAAAATTACTAACTGTCATTTTAACTTTTAGTAAAATAGTTTACATAAAAATAAATTCCAGGTACATTCATAATATACCATTGCAATACATTATGAAGATGAAAGATGCAAGATGTATAATGATCATATCATCATTTCTATCTATTGTACTGGAACCTAATAATCAATCACAGCATAAAAGAGATTTAAGATTGATATTTAAAATACAAAATTTTTATAAAAATTAAACTTACTAAGTTAATAATTGATCACTATTGTTAATAACAGTTTTCTAGAATTTTTAAAACTACTCTCTCACTAGAGAATTTATATATCATAAATTCTCTAGTGAGAATTTTTTTATTACTAACCAGTTTTTAATCAACAAAACTATAACACATCAAACATTTGTATTGTATTAAGTGAGCAATGATAAATATTTTCATTGCAGTGCAATTTTCGCTCAGATTTTCTTTATATCATCATGGGAATAATATAGTTGGAACAATATAGAAAGCTGCATTGATGCTGTACATTTCTGCTTTTCATCTATTTCTTCCTTGCCTAACAAAAAACTTTTTAAAAAAATTACTTTATATCGTATAAAATTATTAGTGCTCTACTAGCAACTAAAGCACTAATAATTTTTCTACATTCAAGGCTTACATTAATAATGTCTTATGAAAATATGTCTTATTAAGAAGCGCTCATAAATCTATTTAATTCAGGCTAATTACAGTTTTTTTTAAAAAAATCCTTAACCTCAATAGCCATCTATGCAATTTTGTGCCAAATATTTTTACAAAGTAAAAAATCATAGTGTTTTAAAAATCATAGTGTTTATTGGATATTTATTAACGCATCTTCTATAAATTATTTAATGAAAGTAACTCTCTCTCTTTATAAGAGAGCCATCTCGTTCGCATCTTAATCAAGATATCATTAGCTGAATTATATCTTGAATGTAATGCTTTAACTAAGCTAGCGAAATGGCTGATTTTTATCACTGATAAAATGTTTAATCCGATTGCAGGCGTTGGTCTACTAGCATGCATCATCCAAGATGATGAACTGTATTCTCTAGATGAGAGATCATAACGAGTCCATTTATAACTACTCAACATTTTACTGTTTTTCCTCATTCAAGAAAAAAGAAAGAAGCTTTGATGAAAATACAGATGGTCCATCGACCTCCTAAATAAATGTATAAAATGCTCTATAATTAAATTTGCGGCTTATGTTTGATGAGCCTTGATATAATCAATAGCTGCCTGTACTGTTGTGATTTTTTCTGCTTCTTCATCAGGAATTTCAGTGTCAAACTCTTCTTCTAAAGCCATTACAAGTTCAACAGTATCAAGAGAATCAGCACCTAAATCCTCAACAAATGAAGCATTGTTCTGCACCTCTTCTTGTTTAACACCTAATTGTTCACTAATTATTTTCTTAACACGTTCTTCTATAGTACTCATACTATTTAAATTCCTATTAAAACTCGCTTTCACGATTATGTTCGTAGTTTAAATGCTAGGGAAGGTATAACCAAACCTAGCATTTAAAGCATTCAAACCTGAATTTGCACTATTATATGCCATTCTAGCATTAATTATGCAAATGATGCATTGGTTTTAAACCATATACATGCCACCATTAACATGCAATGTTTCACCTGTAATATAAGATGCTTCATCAGAAGCCAAAAATGCTACAGCATGAGCAATTTCTTTTGTATTACCAAGGCGCCCAACAGGAACATTAGCTAAAATGTCTGCATGTTGTTCTTCTGTCAATGTTAGGGTCATATCCGTTTTTATAAAACCAGGTGAAACAACATTTACAGTAATACCGCGAGTAGCTACTTCACGAGCTAATGATTTACTGAAAGCAATCAAACCCGATTTAGCTGCTGCATAATTTGCCTGTCCAACATTACCTATTGCACCAATAACTGAGCCAACAGAAATAATGCGACCATAATGCTTTTTGAGCATGGAGCGTATTATGGCTTTTGATAAATAAAAAATTGAAGTTAAGTTTATATCAATAACTTTCTTCCACTCTTCTTTTTTCATGCGCAGCAATAGATTATCACTGGTAATGCCTGCATTATGAACTAATATATCAATATCACCAAACTCTGCACGGGTTTTGGATAGAATAACATTAATAGATTCAGTATTCATCAGATTCAATACAGCACCTTTACCTTTAGCACCAAGATAGTTACTAATTACCTTAACACCGTCTTTGTTTGTAGCGGTACCAATTACTTTTGCACCACGTTCAGCTAATACCTCAGCTATGGAGCGCCCGATACCACGGCTTGCTCCCGTTACAAAAGCTATTTTTCCATCAAAACTCATGTTTTCCTCAATTCTTTATCAGCGCATCAATTAAGGATGTGCTATCATTAATTGATACTGCATTAATCGTACTCACAATACGCTTAGTTAAACCAGTCAATACTTTACCTGGCCCTATTTCTAATAGGGTTTCTATCCCTTGCTCTGCCATAAATTCAATGATTTCAATCCAGCGTACAGGATTATAAAGCTGCCTGACTAAAG
The DNA here is from genome assembly GCA_032378655.1 of Candidatus Arsenophonus melophagi. Classification (GTDB taxonomy): domain Bacteria; phylum Pseudomonadota; class Gammaproteobacteria; order Enterobacterales; family Enterobacteriaceae; genus Arsenophonus; species Arsenophonus melophagi. Next base: position 22,854 of record JAVYJS010000002.1, read on the forward strand.
CATGACGAATATTATCTACTGAATTTTCGATTTTAACATCCACATTATTTACAACAGAGATTTTAGGTTTATTAAAAACTACTTCTTCTAATGCTCGTGCTAATTTATTTGCTGCAGGTTGCATCAATGCACAATGTGCAGGGACACTGACTGCCAATGGCATAGTAAGTTTTGCTCCAGCAGTTTTACATAAAATTACTGCTCTCTCAACAGCACTCTTTTCACCTGAGATAACAACCTGTCCAGGTGAATTAAAATTAACAACCGAAACAATTTGTCCTTGAGCAGCTTGTTTGCATGATGCTAATATAGATTTATTGTCTAAACCAATAATTGCATACATTGCTCCCATTCCTGATGGGATGGATTCTTGCATTAATTTCCCACGTAGTTCTACTAATTTAATAGCAGATTTAAAATCGATAACATCAGCACAAACCAAGGCAGAATATTCACCTAAGCTATGGCCTGCCAAGAATTGAGGCATTTTGCCTTTTTTTTCTTTCCATACTCGAAAAATTGCTACAGATGCTGATAAAAGTGCTGGCTGTGTCCTCCATGTTTTATTTAACTCTTCTTCCGATTCATGCTGAACTAAATTCCATAGATCATATCCTAATACATTCGAAGACTCAGCAAATGTTTCCTTTACTAAAGTAAATTCTTTCGCTAAATCAGCTAACATACCCTTAGATTGAGAACCTTGACCAGGAAAAATCATTGCAAAATTAGACATTTTATTTTCCTGTTTTAATTTAAAAACGAATTAGCGCAGAACCCCAAGCAAAACCGCCACCAAATGCTTCAAGTAATATAATTTGTCCTCTTTGAATACGACCATCCCTCACTGCTTCATCAAATGCTGTTGGTACTGAAGCCGCTGAAGTATTGCCATGCCTATCTAAAGTAATAACAACTTTATCAATTGGTATAGACAGCTTTTTTACTGTTGCTTGAATAATTCGTAAATTAGCTTGATGAGGGATTAACCAATCTAATTTAGATTTATCAAGCGCATTTTTTTCTAATGTTTCATCTACAATATTAGCTAACTCATTTACCGCTACCTTAAAAACCTCATTACCAGCCATTTTCACATATGTTGGCTCAGAGTGTTTACTATGCTCTTGATGGCGTAAAGTCAATAAATCACCATAATTGCCATTGGCGTGTAAATGAGTTGATAAAATTCCAGGTTCTTGTGAGCAACCTATAACAATTGCCCCTGCTGCATCACCAAATAAAATCAGGGTACTGCGATCATTTGGATCTAATGCGCTTGATAATACATCAGAGCCAATTACTAATGCCCTCTTTGCCATACCTGTTTTAATAAACTGATCACCAATACTTAATGCATAAGTAAAGCCGGCACATGCAGCTGAAATATCAAATGCAGCACAATTTTTAATACCTAATATTTGCTGAATTTGACATGCTGCATTAGGAAAAGCATGGGTCGAAGAAGTCGTTGCAACAATAATTAAATCAATTTCATTAGCTTCAATGCCTGCTATTTCCAACGCTTGTTGCGCCGCTTTAGCACCCATTGTAGATACATTATCTTCTCCTGTTGCAATGCGGCGTTCTTTAATTCCTGTACGTGTTTTTATCCATTTATCAGATGTATCTACCATTTTTTCTAAATCAGCATTCGTGCGAATCTGTACTGGAAAATAACTTCCAGTACCTAAGATTTTTGTATACATGTTGCTTTAATCACTCTTTGGTAGTAAGCTGTTTTAAGCGAACTGCAATCCTATTAGGAATTTGTTTTTCTACCGCTTGCATCGCTTGTTCAATTGCAGCTTGAAATGCTTTTTGGTTTGCCGCTCCATGACTTTTAATGACAATGCCTTGTAATCCTAAGAGCGAAGCGCCGTTATATCGATCGGGATCCAGATGTCCAAAACGTTTTATGATACGTTTTTGTAAATAAGATTTAATCACTTTCATCAGCCATGATGAGATTTTATCTTCTGTAGTAGAAGAGATTATTAAAGATAAAAGAACGCGTATTACACCTTCCATTGTTTTCAACGTTACATTACCTGAGAATCCGTCACAAACTAGTACATTAGCTTTACCAGTCAATAATTCATTTCCTTCTACATAACCTATATAATTTATAGAAGAAGTTTTTTTTAAAATTGAAGCAGCCTCACGGATATTATCTAACCCTTTACTTTCCTCTTCACCAATATTTAATAACGCAACACGTGGATTGCTTATATCAGCAATGTCTTCAGCCATTACTGCCCCCATCATGGCAAATTGCACAAGAAGTTGACTATGACAATTAATATTAGCACCTAAATCGAGTAAGACGGTTTTCCCATTTTTTTGGTTTGGCAAAATTGTTGTTAGCGCCGGTCTTTCAATACCATGTATTGTTTTCAATATGAATTTTGCTAACCCCATCAGTACACCAGTATTTCCAGAACTAATACATGCTTGAGCCTGACCAGATTTTACTAATTCTAAAGCAATTCGCATTGAAGAACCTTTACTTTTTCTAATTGCTTGTAATGGCTTCACATCATTAGCAATGACATGCTCAGCAGGTATAATTTTCAAACGAGCACGCAGATCCGCCCGCTGCGCTGCAAGCAGCGGGTTTAGAATTTCTGGAATACCAACCAGTAATAATCTTAACTGTGCATGAGATGCAAGCGCTTGAAAGGCAGCAGGAACAACTACATGAGGACCACCATCCCCACACATCGCATCTAATGCCAAGATTAGAGTAGCCAAAGCATTAATCATTTAGTAATTAATACAAAAACTATTTATTAATAACTTTTCGACCACGGTAGTAGCCATCAGCAGTTACATGATGACGTAAATGACTCTCTCCAGAAGTTTTATCTATTGATACCTCAGAAATTGTCAATGCATCATGTGAACGCCGCATACCTCGCTTAGAGCGAGTTGGTTTATTTTGTTGTACAGCCATGACCTTACTCCTTAAGTATTGATTGTTAATCGCGCTAATACTGAAAAATAGACTTGGTTGTTCACTTTATGAGATAACTTACCAAAACCATATCCAAATTGGATATTGCACAGCGTTCAAAGCGATGAGCTGGAATTAGTGATAAAATAATTATTTCATCTTCAATCATTGCTAGCAAATCTATTGCACAAAAATGAGTTACAATGATTGACGTATACATTTCGGTAAAATGCACACTTGTTTTAGTTCATGATGGACTAAAATAATAAGTTACATAAACATGATGGCTAAAATTTTTATAACAACGTTCACATGTGAACGTAACATCAAGATCAGACGCGTCTTTTATGACAACTAAACATTGATTATCTCTTGCAGAATTTAGCTTATAAGTAATAGCATTATCAATATTTACTACTATTGATTCTACGACACGTAGAATTGTTTAGACGAACATTATCATGAATAATGTAATGTTCTTTTGCTGCGCGCAGCACACCAATCATTAATGAAAACTTAATCTTTTCATGAAGCGTATATTATCTTATTCATCTTTCTAATGATAAGATAGAAAGAAGGAAAAGGTTTTTGCTTTCATTCATAAAATGAGTTGTTTAGTGCTCTTTCGTAGATTTAAGAGATACTAATCTTAGTAGATACATATCTTATACATTCTATGAAATTAATTGTATCTACGTCAATGTCATCTTTATGTCTTTAACTATTCAAGGTTATATTTACCTTTTATTTCTTAAGCATTGAATATTCATGAAATCAAATTAATCTAGGAATTAGCAACAAATTTACAACTTCTTTTATCACTTCTTGAACCAAGAAAAGTGAAATCATGCTATATTAGATATTCAATTCATTGAATGATAGATGCAAATTCAGTAAAATTGTTAGAAAATCTAATGATGGAAAATCATTTACTTATATTGCAAGCATCAAACAATTAAAGTAAGTTTCTGGTAAAAACTTTTTTCATGGTAAATGAACTTCGAAAATGCAAGAAAAATGTTAATATTGAGTCATGCATTATTGTTATTTAAATGATATGGAGTTTGAAATGACGTGATGAAAACAATGCAATCAATAAATACACAAAGCCAATCTATTAATACTCAATATAGGTTAAGTATGTGATTAGTATCACACTGTTTTTACGTAATATTGTCAAACAGCTGCTTAGTTGTTGGCTTAGAGGAGCATAAAAAGTTACTTTTTTTCCATGTTTAGGATGAAAAAACATCAATGAACGTGCATGCAAAAAAAGTCGTTTTAACCCAGTAAAAATTAACTGTTGATCAAAATCACGATCACCATAACGGTGATCGTGGGCAATAGGATGCTTAGCATATTGCGCATGTACCCGAATCTGATGTGTCCGACCTGTTATTGGTCGGACTTTGATGACAGTTGCGTTAGAAAAACATTCTTCAATTTGAAAATGAGTTTCTGAATATTTGCCTTTAGCACTGACTTTGACTATTTGTTCATCACGTTGTAGAGTATTTTTTAACAACGGCGCTCGAATAATTGTAATATTCGCTGGCCATTTTCCTTTTACCAGCGCAATATATTCTCTCTGCATCTGTTTCAAACGTAACTGCTGATGTAGTGCCTTGAGCGCAGAACGTTTTTTAGTTATTAGTAACACACCTGATGTTTCACGATCTAGGCGATGTACAAGTTCTAAAAAGCATGCTTGATTGCGCAATGTACGTAAAGCTTCAATAACCCCAAAACTTATTCCACTACCACCATGAACGGCTATACCAGAAGGTTTATTTAAAACTAGCAAATGTGTATCTTCATAAATTATACAATTAGCGAGTTCTTTTACTTTATCTAATTTATCAGATATGATATTCTGCTTTTTTTCTTCTTGTCGAAGGGGCGGGATCCTGATTACATCGTTTTCTTGAATTTTATACTTAGGTGTGACTCTGCCACTATTTATTCTTACTTCACCCTTTCGAATAATTCGATAAATCATGCTATTAGGAACACCTTTTAAATGTGTCAATAAAAAATTATCAATACGTTGACCTTTTTCATCATGATTGATAGTAAAAAATTGAACCGGATTTTTTGGTTTCATTACTTTATAATGATATTTTGTAAACTTTTAAGTTTATTAAAAAATTAACTAAATACTATGATACATTTTCAATGTTATGACATTGAAAATTAAAAATCTTTTCCCCCTTCTTTAAAGGGTCAAAGAATTCTATATCGATACATTGTATCTGTGCTTTTGTAAAAATGCAATAAATAGCAAAAGTTATCTTGATATCCACCCATAAGCAATGGAATAATGTATAGCTAACGTAATGTTTATTCAACAGTGTTGGCGTAATTTAAAAGTTATCTCTTGCATTTTACTGATACATAAAGGCAACAATGGTGCAAAGCAGCATATCAAATCAAAATAAATTTTGCATTGTTAGAAGATTTGCTGAATTAACTAATAGGTACATTGCAAACATAAATTTTGCAGCAGCAGTACATTAAAAATGCAGCATTTTATTTAAACTGAGCTTCACTAAAAATTGCATTTCAATAAAACTAATAACCGCAAGATTAACGATTTTATAAAAGTCACGCAACCATCGGTAAACAGTAACCATTTTAGTTGCAACTATTTGACTTAGTAAAAAAGATGAGTATTTATAATGAAAAGAATGTTAATTAACGCAACACAAAAAGAAGAGTTGCGTGTTGCTCTTGTTGATGGGCAACGTCTTTATGATCTAGATATTGAAAGTCCTGGACACGAACAAAAAAAAGCAAATATTTACAAAGGCAAAATTACTCGTATAGAACCTAGTTTAGAAGCAGCATTCGTTGATTATGGATCAGAGAGGCAAGGTTTTCTCCCAATTAAAGAGATTGCTCGTGAATATTTCCCTAGTAATTATCAATCTTATAATCGTCCTAACATCAAAGATGTTTTAAAAGAAGGTCAAGAAGTTATTATCCAAGTTGATAAAGAAGAACGAGGCAATAAAGGTGCCGCACTAACAACTTTTATCAGTTTAGCTGGTAGCTATCTTGTTCTGATGCCAAATAACCCTCGCGCTGGTGGAATATCACGACGTATTGAAGGTGATGATCGATCAGAACTCAAAGAAGCATTGTTTTCATTGAAAATACCCGATGGTATGGGTTTAATTATCAGAACTTCTGGCGTTGGCAAATCAGCAGAAACACTACAGCAAGATTTAGAATATCGTCTAAGACATTGGCAAGCAATAAAAAAAGCAGCGGAAACCAGATCTGCGCCTTTCTTAATTCATCAGGAAAGCAATGTTGTAGTGCGAGCTTTTCGTGATTATTTGCGCCCTGATATTGGTGAAATCCTGATTGATAATTCGAAAATTGTTAGCATAGCCCGACATTATATTGAAGCGATTGGTCGTGGTGATTTTGCAAATAAAATCAAATACTATAGCGGCGATGTTCCTCTTTTTAGCCATTATCAAATCGAGTCACAAATTGAATCCGCTTTTCAACGTGAAGTTCGTTTACCTTCAGGTGGAGAATTGGTTATCGACACTACTGAAGCATTAACTGCTATTGATATAAATTCATCACGCTCAACTCGTGGTGGCGATATTGAAGAAACTGCATTCAATACTAATTTGGAAGCCGTTGACGAAATTGCCCGCCAACTACGGTTACGAGATTTAGGTGGATTGATTGTTATCGATTTTATTGATATGACACCTATTCGCCATCATCGTGAAGTTGAAAATCGTTTACGTGAAGTTGTTCGTCAAGATCGCGCTCGTATCCAAATCGCGAGGATATCGCGATTTGGCCTACTTGAGATGTCGCGCCAGCGCTTGAGTCCATCACTGGGTGAATCTAGTCATCATATTTGCACTCGTTGTAGCGGTACAGGGACAATCCGTGATAATGAATCACTTTCACTCTCAATTTTACGTTTAATCGAAGAAGAAACGTTAAAGGAAAATACACATGAAGTACACGCAATTGTACCGGTACCAATTGCGTCTTATCTATTAAATGAAAAACGTAAATCTGTTAATGAAATTGAGTGTCGACAAAATAATATACGTGTCATTATCGTTCCTAACGATCAGATACAATCACCTCATTTCAATGTAATCCGCGTTCGTAAAGGAGAAGAAATTTCATCATTAAGTTATTATCTTGCACAATACCACGAAGCTGAAAACAATAATTTTATAGATGATGCTAGCAGTGAAAAAAAACTGCCAGAACAACCAGCTATTTCTACTTTTTCTCTTAAAACTCAAGTAAATATAAAAAATGCTACGATAGCTAAAAGGAAATCAAGTAAACCACGTAAGCCAACTAACAGGCTGGCTGTAATGGGCTTATTTAACAAGTTGATCTCTTTCTTAAAAGAATTATTTACATTTACTAAATTACAGTTTCCCTTAGAGGAGAAAATAAAAAAATCAAAATATCTTAATGAAAAAAGGCATCGTAGTGAACGACATAATAATCGTCGTCCTTTGCAACGTCATGAACAGAATGGTAACGTAGATAAAAACCAACATCGTGTATATCCTGGAAATTCTCAAACATGTAAGAGCTTTAACAAAAAGTTTTCTTTTGATGATACTCAAGAAAAAACTATACGTGACACTCAACAACAACATCTAGAACACAGAGCTGAACGTCCAAGTAGTCAGGAAGAAGAACGTCATCTGCAATTAGAGAAAAACGAGATTAAGACAGAACATAAAACCGTTGAAACTCCACGACAACAACAGTCTCAACTTATTCAATCTGTACCAATCGTAAATAATGTAATAGAGCAACAAACAGTACTAACTGATACTGAGCATCAAAATAGTAATTTACCTATTACTAAATATGCAAAATCAGTACCTGCTTTGTTTACTACTACATCTATTATACCAACGAAATCTTTAGCAAAAGAAAAAACTGTTGATATTCTACATACTACGGAAATTCCTAAAGATCATAAACCGTATAATCATTATACCAATGAACGGTATGACACCATCATGCCAAGACGATCCAGGCGTTCTCCTCGTCACCTAAGAGTTAGTGGACAACGTCGTCGTCGCTATCGTGACGAGTATCAGGATAAAACATTAGTGCCATTACACATGGCCGTTACTTCCCCTGAAGTTTGTTCAGAAGAAGTCCAGATTCAATATCCCATTCAATTCCATCAATCACACAAAGTGTCATTGGATGACAAAAATATAATAGCAATTCATGAAAAAACAACTGCACTAAATAAAGTTACTCAGTCAATGGAAATATTGTCTGTTCCTGATCAAAAAGAGATAATAGGAAGCCAATTAACTTCTGATGAAATATTACTTCCTCCTGCAAAGAGTCAATCTACTGAAAAAAACGATAATATTTGTCAACAATCACTCTTAACAGCTAAGATGGTACCTGAAAACAATCCTAACATCATAGTAGGAAAAAAAATGAAAAGTAGTTCTATACCAAATCAGCGACAAAAAAATCAATTAATTAACAATGAATTTTTCTTATCTGATGGCATTAATAAAGATAAACGTGAAGTTCACGAAATCATTCAGGATACACTTGCGACATTAAAACAAGAAAAGAAAAGTGGATTTTCCTATGCTCCTGTAACAAAAACACTGCTTGTTTCGAAAGCAACTGAAAGCTATTTAGAAAATAAAGCTTATGTACGACCTGAAATAACTTTCAATGGCAAAAATGGCGCTGGTGGTCATGTAGCAACCAATGTTGCTACATCAAAAATGGTTAAGCCTAAATGAAAATCAATGCCTTAATCCATGCATTTCATTGATTTATTTTAAATAACTCACTGATTCTCTCTCATGTTTTCTCTGAAAACATGCTTTTACGTCTTTAATTTATCTTAAAGATAAATATGTGATCTTTATAAGATGTTTACTGCATATCATGCAACAGTAGCACTCACTTTAAATAGTGGATGATTTTTATCATCTATCAAGTTACATTTGATTTTATTGATACTATGGTTTATATACATAAACTCAAGTATATTTTTAATATGATGACTTATTTTACTTACTTGGTTGCTCCTTTTAGTCTCCGTATTGCGGCGTTATGCATAACGCCGCAATACGGAGACTAACTAATTAAAAACGCTAATTTATTTTCAGTATCTTTACTCTGTTTTATTATCTTAGTTTTAATAATCAATCTTCTCTTTGATTGATTTATGTTTTTTAAAAATAAAAGTTCAAGTAACATAATAAATAATTACGTAATAAATATAAATAAAATCTTAAACAGATCACGTTAATGCAAAAAAATAATTAATTACAATTTCTAGATATAATAATTTTATACATAACAGTAAGTAAGAAAGTCTTTTGGTCAATAAGCAAAACAGCTTCCTGGCTATTTTATGTTTTATTAAACTTTTGTCCAACACCTTGCTTTCGATAGACCGGAACAATGTTTCTAGCATCAGAACTGATTTCAATTTCAATATTATTAAAGATCCACAAATTTTTTACTGCGCTCTTTCTAATGATTATCTTCCTCAACTTCAGATGTTATGATCACAGGTATTACACCTTAATATGTAACAGATTATGGTATAAATGAATCTAAATTTGCTAAACGTATTCAACGTATTCATGGAATATTTAGTGTAGCCAATAGTTTTATTCTCGGTTACAATAACATTCATTGTGATAATGAGGTCACTCATCATATTTTACTATAATTTTACGATCCAGTTATGCTTATAACTAGCATAACGTTCATGCGCTTTATGATGTGACTTGGTATTGCACGTGCGTACTATATATTATTTCCTTATGGTTATTCATTGGCCTAACAATAAAAGACCTCAGAGTTTCAAGCTAGAACGTGTAATCGCTAAAACTGTATTAAGTATATACACACTTATGATACAATGTTCGATGTCTTTGCAACTATCGAAATCCCATAATTAATTAAATAAGAACAACCGAGAAGGGTTGACTACTTTCAAGTAAAAAAAATAAAAAAAAATAACATGACTCAATTAATTGATGTTATTGGGATGACCTTATTAGTGCATATTTGCAGCATGTCTGGAGCCATTTGATTCAATACTAATCTAATTGCCTGTGATTTAGCCGAAGATATTAGTCCGCTATTAGCGTTAGATATGAATGCACTCAGAAAAAGTTTATAAGCTCTTACACAGAGATAAGATGGTGAATGCGCTATGCATATCAAATATATATACAATACATGTCCACTTTTAGCCTGTACAAACACACTACGAATCTCTGCTGCACAACGTATAGATCTTGATCTAGATGTTTGTATAAATAATTTAGCTATATTGCAACAACATTATGAAGTGCGAGATAAAGTTATTCAGCTTTTTACTGATAAACAAATGGTTCATGTTGACACTGATGTCGACACTATGCTGTATTCTGGTTTTTTTTTGCAAAAAAAAGATCGCTCAAAATAGCTATCATCAGTCAAACTGTACTAAAAGATTTATCTGCATTAGATCTCATATTTGATGATCCACGTATGAATAAATTATTTTTTTCGTTGTTGTGCTAGTTATCCAGATACACTGACAGAAATAATAAAAACTTACCTAGTTACGGCATCGCTATAATAGATTAATTAATGAGAAATCACTCAATATCTATAAATTATCAAGAAATTTTTTTCTAAAAATCAAAAAATAAACATAAGTATCAGCAACTAAAAGCATTGATAGATTATGCTAATCAGATTACCAGTTAAGTTCTTTAATTGCTTATAAAACATTATTTACTTATAATATACAAGTATAATCACTTAACATAGTTAATGCCTGCTCTACGCCCTGATGAAGAGCAGCTATTATTGATAGCTTTAACGTTTCGATCACTACAGTTTAGTCATTTATAGTTATAGTCCTCAAAACAAGAACTAATCATTGGCATATGCAATGCCAACTGCATTTCATTCTATCTAATAACATAGATAGTTTGCTCTACATTAATGTAGAGCATATATGTGCTCCGGGCATCCATAAGTTATAATATGCAATTATAACGTAACATCAAATATTAAAAGCTTGTTGAGACTGTTCATTGTTTTAATCTAACTTAATAATCTCAATGTATAATATAATCACTGTGCCTACTGATAACATTGATCATAAACAATGATTACTTCATTATTGTTTATGATCAATGTCGCACTACTACATAACTAAAACAGCATTTTTGTACCATAAACGATTTCATCGATATAAAAGGATAATAATTAATTATTTATTATACATTCTTAATGTAAGAGACCACGATCTTTAAGAGTTATTGATAGTGAATGATGATAGTGAAGTACTAATGCCGTCATTGCAGTTCTGCTTGATATATCTGTACTGATAAGTACACCTTAAAAGGTTAGCAAAAATATACCTAAAAGTATATAGTGCTAGTAGCACTATATTAGTCATTTAATTTTACTTCTAAAATAAAAGTAATAGACGTCAGAATTAATAGCTTCTTGCTTCTCTAAGAGAAGAGAGAATGATATTTAATCATAGCCAAATAGATCTCGCGTATAAACCTTATCTTTTACATCTTCCAATTCAGGCACCAATCGATTAGCTAAAATAATATCGCATTGAACTTTAAAGTTAGCTAAATTGCTGATCACTTTGGATTTTAAAAATTCGTCTTGTTGTAAAACAGGCTCATAAATAACCACTTCAATTCCTTGTGCTTTAATACGCTTCATGACTCCCTGTACTGCAGAGGTACGAAAATTATCCGAACCTGTTTTCATTACTAAGCGATAAATACCAACTTTTTGCGGATTTTTACTAATAATTGTCGTAGCTATGTAATCTTTACGTGTTTGATTAGATGCAATAATTGCATGAATCAAATTGTTTGGCACATTATTATAGTTAGCTAGTAACTGCTTAGTATCTTTTGGCAAACAATAACCGCCATACCCAAAAGAAGGATTATTATAATAGTTACCAATACGTGGATCCAGTGAAACCCCTGCAATAATTTGACGGCTGTCTAATCCACAACTATGAGCATAAGTATCTAATTCATTAAAAAATGCAACTCGCATTGCTAAAAAAGCATTAGTAAATAATTTTATTGCTTCTGCTTCCTTGGCATCAGTAAATAATACTGTAACATCCTTTTTCCATGCGCCTTCTAATAATAAATCGGAAAAAATCTTTGCACGTTTAGAACGTTCTCCTACCACAATACGAGAAGAATAAAGATTATCATATAGCGCTTTACCTTCACGTAAAAATTCAGGCGAAAAAAAGATATTGTTATATCCTTTCTCATGATGCAAATGAGCGATAAAACCAACCGGGATGGTTGATTTAATTACAATTGTAGCACTTGGATTAATATGGTTTACATCATCAATAACCTCTTCAACGGAAGAGGTATTAAAATAATTGGCTTTTTCATCATAGTCAGTCGGGGTTGCAACAATGACATAATTTGCCCCTTGATAAGCCTGTAATTTATCCGTCGTTGCTCTAAAATTTAGTTTTTTGTTTGTTAAAAACTCTTCAATTTCTTTATCTGATATTGGTGATTTCTGTTGATTTAACATAGCAACTTTTTCAGCAATAACATCTAATGCTACTACTTCATGATGCTGTGCTAATAACATCGCATTTGACAGACCAACATACCCTGTTCCTGCAACGGCAATTTTCAAAACTGACCTCTCAAATATTTCGTATCTATACTAAATGCCACAGTACATCCGATACTAATCAACAAAGGATGTTTACTCCATTGTAATTAAAATTTTTAGCGATATCAGTTAATAAAATAAATTTTTGATATCAACACAAACACTATGAACATTGTTAGCTTAATGATCAGCATATTCAGTATGCTTTTAATTCATGCGCGTGAGAAAAAACAAAATGATTAATGTTTTATTAGCTAACTATGATCAGTAGTAGTACTAATATTTTCAACAATCAATCATGATTGACATGAATAAACAGTAAGCACAGAGGAAAAATCACGGATATTGCTTTAAAATAAAAGAATACATGCACAGAGCGAATGGGTATTATTCATCTCTAAGATGAATAAAATCAAGATATAAAATATGATTTGAACAAAAGTAGTTACTGCAGTTGACGCAGTTGACTGCAGTAACTTTAGCAACTTTTCAAAGACTGTAAGAAAAATGCTTTTTGCCTTATGCTTATACGAAAATATACGTTTCTATTTTTATTTAATGGACTTTATATTGCTTAGCAAAATTTCAGCGCTGAGGAAATGACTACCTTCCCCTTACCAAAGTGCATTGCCATATCATGTAATCCTTATTAAGGATAGTTTTTAATCATGATACTTATGCTTGTTGCATAAATTATTCTATCAGCTCAAGTTACCATAATTATGGCTGGTACTATTAGAACGCATACGACAGGGTTTTAGTAATGAAATACATGTGTTACATTTAGGATATGTCACAATATAGCAGCAACATCTTTTGCAACTAAGATATCTACATCGTCTTTATTAAATTATTCAAAATACGTAACCACTTTTCGACTATATACCAAGCTAATAAATCAATGCGCTAATCATCAACAGCAAAATTGTTTTTGGCCAATCTTCACTTAACCTTTATGAGAGATGCGTTGCTTCATTACAAGACATGAAAAGTTGAACATAACCTATTTCATACAATGCAGCCTGTTTATGTGGAAAACTCTACCTCAACATATTTATAATGGTTTATTTATTCAAATGCTAATTTGAATACTTGAATACGATAAGCAAGTGTTGCAGAAAAAGTAAATTTAAACGTTGCATAGCTAACGAATATTTGATATAAAACCTATATCACACATCCTGTGTGCCTTAGTAAGCACAACTACTTGAATCAGTCCTAAATGAATATGATCTTGCTTAGTATAATGGATTAAGAATCCCGGTAGTACCGATGAGAATAGCTACTCCAAATCTAGTTTAAAGTAGACGTAAGTATTTATCGTATTAGCTCCACCATAAATTAAGCTAATTTTTAAGTTTTGTTATAAAAGCTAATTCTTTTATATCATTATGTATCTAAAAATTTAATTCCCATGCAGGAGTCATGATGACTTTATTGGTTGATTGATTTTGACGTGCTGCATTTATTGAATGTATTAATAAATAATGAAATATTAAAATATGAAAACTAATGTCTTACCTACTCTTGTTTATACTGACCCTACAACATTACAGATTTTACAATTAAAAGGCTGTAATGTTGCCGCCTGTATTGGCTTTAATGATATAAACTCTAATGATTAATAACATCAATAATTTTCGAGTGTAGAGCGAAGTCTATATTTTCTATCAGATGTGTTTTACGCATATTATGTTAGAATATCAATTAATAGTTGCTTTATGAAAGCAATTTGTTTGAAATAAAGCAAAATGCTTAAAAAAAGACAAACACTTGATATTTGGAGTATCACAATGAGCGATAAGACGATTTATCTATCTGATGTTGATTTTGAAAAAACCATAGTAAATGTAAAAAAACCAATATTAGTTGATTTTTTGGCTGAATGGTGCAGCCCATGTCAAGTCATTGCCCCTATTGTAGACAAAATTGCCAATGAATATACAGATAAATTGATTGTTGCTAAATGTAATGTTGATAACAGTGGCGGGATATTAGCTAAATATGGTGTTCGTAGCATACCTACTTTAATGCTTTTTAAAAATGGTGAGAAAGTTGGCCAACACGTTGGCCTTTTATCTACAATTCAATTAAAAGAATTTTTAGATAAATACTGTTAATGTGCCATAAAATCTTAATTAAACATTTAGTGCCTACTGGTTCAGTATGATCTCTCAATTATCCATTAGATATCTGCTTGAAAGCAGACTAACTTAACACCATTACTTAATATGAAACGCATTTTTATCTTAATCTATACAGAGTGAATATGTTATTTTATAAATACTTTTATATTATCTAGATAATCGATCAATAAAAACTTTTATATTATCTAGATAATCGATCAATAAAAATATTGCATTCTTCTCACTGTCACATAGATAATTTTTGTAGAAACCATGTTTCAATGGTGTTATTTACTTAGTACCATACATGTTATGTGACTTCAGAAGTATGAAGTGAGCTTTATTATCACCTACGATGATAAATTCTTATAGTCTTATTCATTTTCATGTATTTCATGTATAGGAGGATATCCAAAGATATTAAATTACTAAATTACTGCTACTATTATGAATGTATATTCTAATAAAATTGATATTTCCATCAAAAAATCGTTAAGGTTTTTTTATTTTTATTTAAAAAGGCATTTAAATATTGCTATGCTATTTATTGTTCATAGTTCAAATGTACCCCAAGTTTAAGAACCCACCATTATGAATCTTACCAAATTAAAAAATACGCCGGTATCTGAATTGATTACTCTTGGCGAAAGTATGGAACTAGAGAATTTAGCTCGCATGAGGAAACAGGATATTATTTTCTCAATTTTAAAGCAGCATGCGAAAAGTGGAGAAGATATTTTTGGCCACGGTGTGTTAGAAATTTTGCAGGATGGATTTGGATTCCTCCGTTCTGCAGACAGTTCTTATCTAGCAGGTCCAGACGATATTTATGTTTCTCCAAGTCAAATTCGTCGGTTTAATCTACGAACAGGCGATACAATATCAGGAAAAATCCGTCCTCCCAAGGAGGGGGAACGCTATTTTGCTCTACTAAAAGTTGATGAAGTCAATTTTGATAAGCCTGAAAACGCTCGTAGCAAAATCTTGTTTGAAAATCTTACTCCGCTACATGCTAATAACCGCTTACGCATGGAGCGTGGAAATGGGTCAACAGAAGATTTAACAGCTCGTGTTTTAGATTTAGCAGCGCCAATAGGACGTGGACAACGTGGTTTAATTGTTGCGCCGCCAAAAGCAGGAAAAACTATGTTATTGCAGAATATTGCAGCTAATATTGCCAATAACTATCCAGACTGTGTTTTGATGGTTTTGTTGATTGATGAAAGACCAGAAGAGGTGACAGAAATGCAACGCTTAGTTAAAGGTGAGGTTATTGCATCAACCTTTGATGAACCGGCATCTCGTCATATTCAAGTTGCTGAAATGGTAATAGAAAAAGCTAAAAGCTTAGTAGAACATAAAAAAGATGTCATTATTCTATTAGATTCAATTACACGTCTTGCACGTGCATACAACACAGTGATTCCTTCCTCTGGAAAAGTATTAACTGGTGGTATTGATGCCAATGCATTACATCGTCCAAAACGTTTCTTTGGGTCTGCGCGCAATGTAGAAGAAGGTGGAAGCTTAACAATAATTGCTACGGCGTTAGTGGATACGGGCTCTAAAATGGATGAAGTTATTTACGAAGAGTTTAAAGGAACTGGAAATATGGAGTTACAATTATCAAGGAAAATAGCAGAAAAAAGGGTTTTTCCGGCAATTGATTATAACCGTTCTGGTACTCGTAAAGAAGAATTATTAACATTATCCGATGAATTACAGAAAATGTGGATATTGCGTAAAATTATTCATCCTATGGGTGAAATTGATGCAATGGAATTTTTAATTAATAAATTAGCAATGACAAAAACCAATTATGAATTTTTTGATTTCATGAAACGTTCTTGAGCTACTATTCAGATGCTTTGAAAAAGATGTTTTTAAAAGACAGTATTATCATACTGATTATTTTTATATTTTATGTTTCATCATATAGTTTATATTTTATAGGTTTTCTCTTAATTGATAATCGGTACCAGATAAATATAATCACCATGTGTTATTTACAAAATTCACTCTTATAGATGAATCTGATAATCGTGAAACGCATCATATAAAAAGAAAATTCCTGTATTGGTGATAGCAAGTTTTTTGCTATCAGATTTTAGCATTCATGATAATAGCTTCATTAATAAGCTATTTTTTTGAGTTTATTTACTATTTTAGTAGCCATTAATTTTTTGATGATATTAAATATCTAAAACAGTATTGGCTTTTGATATGGTGCTATGTTGTAGGAACATAGCCTTACATTATTCTTTAATATAAAGAAGATAATATGTATTATTTAGATACTCTATCAGCCTCTATTAGAGAGAGGTATGATAAGTGCATGTCAAGTATGCAAGCCTAAATGAGTATTAGATATTATTGTGGTTATATTAGCTAATATATTAAGATTCAGCGAGACTATGAACATAGTATTCTGGCGAAGTAAGCTAAATACACATGCAACAGATAGCAAAGCTATATAAACAAATTTTTAAAAGAGGATAATGACTAAATACAAGTCATACTAATTCTCAATTATAGTCTTCTAAATGTCCGATTAATTAACAGCGGATCCATTTTATGGCATGAGAAAAGATAGATTAGTTATTTAGCATTATTTTATTTTTCAGTTATTCATGGAATGTTTTCTTATATAATTGTAAGAAATATTCCATGATGCTATCATCATAGCACTTACACTTATTAAGTATAAGTGTAAGTGTAAGTGTAAGTATATCGTATTCCAAAAGGAATATTTAATAAATTATGCGAATTTACATCTTATAAAAATATAAGATAAGAAGTGCCAGAATGTGCCAATAAGATTTATCAATATTTATTATTCAAGTAAGTTTTATGATATTCAATGATGCTAAACAAAAATTTTAGGTAAAACCTAATTACTAAAAATCAGCATGGAAGAAAATAGTACTTGTGATAATGCATTCACTGAATCAATGTGTTGATAACATCCAATTTATTTCCTGCTTATTAGGCAGGACAATATTCTTAATAAGAATATAAAATAATAGTTGAAAATGGCTTATACTGACAGACATTCAGTATTTGAATAATATTATCTTTTACCAAAGATAAAAAGTTCTCATTTAAAAATGATTAACATTGCTTCGTGCAAGCTTTTATGATAAGAAAGTTTTTTTTATTCAGCTATGATATTGTACAAAAATTTGAAATCTTAAGGAAACTAAGATCTAAATTAAAATTTAGATTTAGCGAAAGTGGCTGAATACAACATGATTACAATATATTGCAGTAATAACTTTTTCATAACCATTTGCACCTGTTATAGTACTACTATGGATATAGTATAAGGTTTCGTTTTTACTTTACTTAAAGTCCATTTAAGATACTTGTCCTTGCGTTTTTTATCAGTTACATATGAGTAGTGCGATATTCAGTACTCATTACTTTAATGAAAATAATTTACAGATTTATACCAATGATATAAACAGAAAATAGTTTAGGAATTAAAGATAATTATTAAAATAGTAACAGTATTGTTGTATATATTTATACCCACATGAGTGCAAAATTAAAAACATCACGTATTCAATTATATTAAGCACAATATGATTCCATTTAATAAACCAACTATTATTGGTACTGAATTACATTACATGCAAGACGCTATGCGTAGTGGCAGGTTATGTGGTGATGGATATTTTACT
The DNA here is from genome assembly GCA_032378655.1 of Candidatus Arsenophonus melophagi. GTDB lineage: Bacteria > Pseudomonadota > Gammaproteobacteria > Enterobacterales > Enterobacteriaceae > Arsenophonus > Arsenophonus melophagi. The sequence continues at coordinate 41,309 of JAVYJS010000002.1, forward strand.
CAGCGTTGTCAAGAGTGGATGGAAGCATATTTTCAGTGTTCTAAAGTATTGCTAACGCCTTCTTGTACAGCATCATTAGAAATGGCTGCCATTTTATTGGATATCAAACCAGGAGATGAAGTTATTATGCCAAGCTTTAACTTTGTTTCTAGTGCTAATGCTTTTGCACTTAGAGGTGCAAAGATTACATTTATTGATATCAGGCCTGATAACATGAATATGGATGAAAATAAAATTGAAGCGGCGATTACGGCTAAAACTCGTGTCATTGTTCCTGTGCATTATGCTGGAGTTGCATGTGAGATGGATACTATTATGGCATTGGCAGAAAAACACTGCCTTTATGTAGTAGAAGATGCTGCACACAGTGTTATGTCGACTTATAAAAATAAAGCACTGGGAACGATAGGTCATATTGGCTGTTATAGTTTTCATGAAACAAAAAATTATTCTTCTGGTGGAGAAGGTGGTGCGATATTGATTAATGATCCTGCTCTTATTACGCGAGCAGAGATTGTCAGAGAAAAAGGTACGGATCGTAGTCAGTTTTTACGTGGCCAAGTTGATAAATATACTTGGCGAGATATAGGTTCTAGTTATTTAATGTCAGATCTACAAGCAGCTTATTTATGGGCACAATTGGAACAGGCAGAGCAAATAAATCAGCGTAGATTAGATTTATGGAAAAACTATTATAAAATGCTTAAACCGTTAGCTGAAGACCATACGCTAGATTTACCTGTTATACCAAGTTATGTACAACAAAATGCCCATATATTCTACATCAAACTGAAAGATATAGAACAAAGAACAGTATTTGAGAAGCATATGAAAGCCATGAATATTTTTACGGCATTGCACTATATTGCTTTACACTATAGTCCCGCTGGTCGTAAATTTGGGTATTTTCATGGCAAGGATTGTTATACAACAAAAGAAAGTAATCGTTTAATTCGTTTACCAATGTTCTACAATCTAACCGTTGACGAGCAACGCCAAGTGATTAAACAAATCCAATGTTTTGTGCGTGATAGTCATCAGTTGAATTCATCAGTATGAATAGTAATTTTAATCTTAATAAGATTCTTGCTTAGTTAGTCATTATTTAATTAAGAATGGTTTCTTTTGCTGTAGTGTTTATTTAAACAGCAACATATTTGCAGTAAACTAATTACTGCACTGAGTATTGTGTGCTCTAAATGCATCATAAATAATAAAACTAAATCAGAAGAAATGTATTACCGAATGATATTCAATAATTATGAAATTCTATGTATATATGAGGCATTTCATCGTACATTACTGTATAAAAGTATTAGGTGTTATCCTCAGTAGTACTTACTATACTCTTTAATCTCATTTAGGAGATTAACACTATTATCTTATATGCAATATCAGATTCTTATTTACATTTTAGTTTATATAAAATAAGGGTATTAATGTTAATTAATACTAACTATCTTACTAGTGAACTATGTGATTTTAAAATTCAATAGCTCTTATATCGAGTATTACACCAATAGTAATCGTGATTTTATCATGATAATCTGCATGTTTTCCTTTTAAAACCACGTTATCATGAGCTATTTATTAATCATATAAGCTATTTCTTAATTACTAAGCTACATCTAGTTGATTGGCACCACTAACTTGTCTGCTTTTATTAGAGTTACTGAGTATGTCCGATCTCTTCAATGCTTGCAAAAGAAGAAATATGATTTATTAGTAATAATAATATCCAATGATAATATATACAAGATCTATACTTTAACATGCAATAATTATTAATAATAAAATGTACTTTAAAGTTTGAGCTAAGAAAAAAATAATAAATACTAATATATAGTTAGTATCAAGCTAAAAGAGCATATTCTAAATTATGCTTATTCATTCAATTCAGAATTTCTTTTTTACTTTAGCTATTAAAAGTGCTTGTGATCGTGTTCTTAATGAGAACTTTTCTATATAAACAGAATACTAGCATGTATACAAAATGACATTAATGGATAGATACCTGATGACTTTTTAAATTTTATTTTTATTTAATGGTTGCAAGCAACCTTGACATTGATAGTAATAGAAATAGCTTTATAGTTATTTTTAACTTTTCAATCACCTATCTAATGTTTTGATACGCATTGTATCCATAGCTTATTAGGCATGTTGACAAATAACATTTTTCAAATTTTTTCTTTAATTTTGTATTATTAATACGTACTAATGTATTAATAGTATTCTACTTGCTGTTTTCTAAAAAAGTGTTTATTATAAATTTGAGATGGTATCATCTCTCTATTTATAGAGAGTATGAACGTTCTTGTCATGTTGATTTGTTATTGCAAATCACAAATCAAACGCCATAGTTATTTTTCTATTTCCTGCTATGTTTCTTGGGTTTACTGATCCAGAGGTACCCGTACACGCTACTAGCTAGATATTATTGTTGCGTTTTCCACTTTCTATTTGACGAAAATCAATGCTTAGATAAATTCATCTATAAATGTTCCTTAATTAGAGCTGTTATGCGTGAATCTTCATTGTTAACATTAGAAGAATGAGAGGTGTTATGGTATAGCAAAGCATTTTATACATGTCTTTTATCTTATCCTTCATCCATCTCTCTATTTAAAATGGATGGATCTATAGATAGATAATAACTAATACAATTAAATTTTAAGGATTAGCGTTGATTATACTTAAATTTAATACTTTCTTCTTAGAAGATTTTTATTCTAAGAATATATTTGTTGACTTATCTCATAGGGTACTAATATAGCATCATATTAATATGGAATATCATTCCATATTAATATGATGCCGAAATATGATATTCGGAGTTGCCTATCGCTAATATCTAAGATAGTTCTTATATCTAAGATATAATGTATTACATCAATTATCTGTTTTCTAATCAATTGATTAGGTATAGAATATTAGCGACTTGTAATCTAGATAAGTCTTCATCATAGAGCAAGATTCCAATTTAAATACACCACTCACTTAATCAAAATATTGTACGTTATACTGATTGGATCAATACCGCTATAGCAGTATATCGTTCCATATTCCGCAGCTAATGTTTTACATATTAGCTAGCACTAATTTCAGGAAGAGTTAACGAACAATTTAATTTTAAAGAATAGAACGTATTATAAGTAGCAACAAATAAACAGATAAATATTGTTAGTAGTCACTATAATGCGTTCAACTATAAAAAAGTTAAAATATTATTTTTAGCTTATCAATATTAGTGATGCAGAATTGTTTACAGTGATAATCAGTTTATAAAAATAAGAAATTTTCTTTTTTAATTATCAGTACACTTATTCTGATGCACTTTACATTAGTATGGTTGTTACCTATGATGGTTAACTAGAGATGTAAAATTATAGAAAATTTGGATATTTCTTTACCACAATAAATATTGTTTGCAACAGTCCTCTGTTAAAAAAATTTTATGCTATTGCTCAATATTATTCATATAGATATTTATCTTACAGTTTTTTCTTTCGAAGCAAGGAAAACTCTTTGACAGCTATAATTTTTTTTAACAAAAAGCATCTTTTATTATGGTGCTATTATCTATTATTTTGGCTACGAAGATAATAGATAATAAATAATTATTGACAAGATAGGAACCTGCTATGTTAAAACCGAAACAAGGTTTTATTCGCGGCCTTGAAGCGAGGCATATTGAATTTATTGCATTAGGCGGAACAATTGGTGTTGGTCTATTTATGGGATCTGGAAGTACATTAAAATGGGCAGGACCTTCTGTATTACTTGCTTATCTTGTTGCTGGATTGTTTATTTTTTTTATTATGCGCTCAATGGGAGAGATGCTTTTTCTTGAATCTGTTACTGGTGCCTTTGCCTTTTTTGCTTATAAATATTTAAACCCATATTGGGGATGTTTAACAGCTTGGAGTTATTGGTTCATGTGGGTTGCTGTTGGGATATCAGAGATTACAGCAATTGGTGTTTATGCAGAATTTTGGTTTCCTGAAGTACCACAATGGATGTTTGCATTGATTGCAGTTGTACTGGTTGCATTAACTAATTTAACCGCAGTGCATTTATATGGCGAATTGGAATTCTGGTTTGCAATAATTAAAATTACTACAATTGTTGTAATGATACTTATTGGATCGGGATTGATTTTTTTTGGAATTGGTAATAATTTGAAACCAATTGGTTTAGCTAATTTAGCTGAGCATGGTGGATTTTTTGCAGGTGGTATAAAGGGTTTTTGGTTTGCGCTTTGTATTGCTATGGCTTCCTATCAAGGTGTTGAATTAGTTGGTATTACTGCAGGAGAAGCAAAAAATCCTCAAGCGGTATTAAAAAAAGCAATTAATAATATTTTATGGCGCATTTTAATTTTTTATGTTGGTGCTATTTTTGTTCTTGTTGCGTTATTTCCCTGGACAGAGATTGGAAAAAACGGTAGTCCATTTGTATTAATGTTTACTAAAGTAGGTATTACATCTGCTTCTGCAATAATTAATTTTGTAGTTCTGACAGCAGCGTTATCAGGATGTAATAGTGGCGTGTATAGTAGCGGGCGCATGATTTATGCATTAGCGCATAATGGTCAACTACCGCAATGCTTACTGAAAGTTACCACAAATGGTGTTCCTGCAAGGTGCATAATAATAACAGTTGTCTGTCTTATGATTGGCTCATTTCTTAACTATATAATACATGATCCTCAAACTTTTTTTATGTATGTGTATAGCGCCAGCATATTACCTGGTATGATACCATGGTTTGTTATTTTATTAAGTCAATTGCGTTTTCGACATGAGCATCATAAGCAATTAGCTAAACACACCTTTAAGTCTGTATTATTTCCATACGTGAATTATTTCACATTATTTTTTTTAGGATGTGTATTGATTGGTACAGCAATTAATCCTGATACGTATTTGTCATTAATTGTTGGCGGTATGTTTTTATTAGCTGTTTCTATGATCTATTTTTTGAATCGTTTTTTCTACCGTAAGCAGCGTAGAAAAGATGAATAATAGTTTTCCAGAGCTAAAAGTGCAATAAAGATTTTATTGAGCGATGAAAATAAAATAAAGTTTATCAATAAGCTTTTTAAAAAAGTAAAAAAGCTGGACAGCTTATTACTAAATACGTACTATCTTCACCTAAAATAGTATTAAACGTCCGTAGCTCAGTTGGATAGAGCGCTGCCCTCCGGAGGCAGAGGTATCAGGTTCGAATCCTGTCGGACGTGCCATGTACTATAATCATCTGTTACGATGCAGAAGATTATTACTTTATTGAATAAAAAATTTTTAAAGATTTTATGGTGGCTATAGCTCAGTTGGTAGAGTCCCGGATTGTGATTCCGGTTGTCATGGGTTCGAGTCCCATTAGTCACCCATATTTTATGTAGTTCATAATGGTCACGAATTAGTTAGGAATATTATGTTGCTTAAGCGCTTATAAACGAACATAACGATAATATAGTGTAAAGTCCTTCTTCTTTGATTATAAGAAGTTCCTTCTCTTGGTTATAAGAGACAAAAGAATTTTTAAAAAATTACATAAGTCATAACCATAATAATGATTATGGTTTTTCGGCGAGTGGCGCAGCCTGGCAGCGCAACTGGTTTGGGACCAGTGGGTCGGAGGTTCAAATCCTCTCTCGCCGACCAAATAAGTAAAAACTGATTAAGTATCATAATAACACTGATTGTATTATATTCCTTTATTAGCTCAAAAATATCTTCTGCATTACTCTAATGACTTTTTGATATTATAACACGTATATCTATTCTATAAATAGAATAGATATACGTACATGTGTTCTCTCCACTTTTAGTGGAGAGTATTGCTGATGGTAGTTATGCAATAAATAATTTGCTAAGATATGTGCTTCTCTCGTTCTTGAGAAGCTCTATAACTTTTAGTGGATAGTATATAGTATAGTGAAGAATACGATGTTATGCATGCTATCTATCACGTACCATTAATTTCAACTTTGAAATTACTTTAGGCTAATTTAGTAATGTTTTTTTTGCATTGGACTTTGCATTTGACTGTGTTCTCTATGAAGAGAACGGCTTTTTAGCCAATGATGTGTAAATAATGTTGTGCTTCGAATACGTCGATAGCAGCACCCAAGAAAATAAAAGATAAATTGTAAAATAATAAAACAGATAACTAAACCGGTTATACTGGTTTCAATATCGTAATTATTAGTTTGAATTAGGACATAACCTTCCTGTCTTACGAAGACAGGACCAATAATACTGCAACAAAGTATTAGAATACAAAAAAACAGTACTTTTATCATGTACCTGTCTCCATCCATTTGCTGTTATTACCTAACTTTTATCATATACTTCTCTATCTACTTCGATTGAGAGTAGAGCATGCTATTTTATGTCATCATTAATTTTATTTTTATTAGTAGGTTGATTTTTTTGCAGTGTTTCTGTTTCAACAGAAACAGTTTTGTCTCGAAAACTTTTTTGTAATGGCTTATCGAATAATAATAAACTTTTTAATTCTTTGGGGATACCGATTATAATCGGTTTATCAATTAATTTATTAACTTCATTAAGAAACAGTTTTGTTTCCATATCGTTGGTATTGTAATAGCTCTTAATTAGAGTAGCGGCTTTTTCTAAAGATTTTTTATAAATTTTTTGTTGATACAGCGGAACCGCTTTTGCAGCAATTAGTAGCTGCGCTCGAATATTAGAACGTCGGTAACTATCTTGATTAGAGGAAACTCCATGAGCTTCATTGAAATCTCTATGATGAATGCTAATAAAATTAGCACTAATTTTTTTTAAACTTTTGGTAATATTTTTTTTCCAATCAGTAATATTATTGGAAAGTTCTATATTATCTTCATCTATCGGTAAATAACCTTTAGCAGTATTGTTTATACGCAAATAATCGATATTACTGCTAAGTTGATTAAGTTTTAAAATAATTTCATCATGATAAATTTTGCTAATGGTTGATATCAAATCAATATCACTATTAATTTTTTTTCGGATTGTCATTAAATTAGGATCATTCATTTCCACTAAGCTTGTGGAAGCACTTTGTAATAAAAACAGTGCCATCTTTGGATCATTATCATTCCAAAGTTTTTGATCTGCTATTTTAGCTAAAAACTCAGCTGTGGCTAATAACCAGCTTTTTACATTTACACTAGCAAGTTCTGTAATTTGTGATTGCAAATTTTCAATTTTGTGCATAATTTGTTGTGCATATTCTTTTGCATTTAATTGGATAATATCTTGAGACTCAAGCAATTGGTTGATTTTTTGTTGTTCTGTTTCTTTTTGATGTATAAGTTCACTAACTTTTTGTTGTAGTGTTCTATTTTCATGGACTATTCGTTGATATTGTAGATTACAATAATAACACAAACCACTACAAAATATAACTAATATGAGAACAATTTTTCTACCAAAGAAAAAAGAATAATTTTTTTTATTTTTATACGAAACATCATTGCTCATTGTAGATTGCATTTTTTTTGAAAAAGTTGATTGATTTTCATGTTTATCATTTAGTTTATTCTTTTCCATCATGATGAATATCTCAACATCAATTTACATTAATGCCTGAATTAAAGCATCGTTATTAGCACTTTTTGCTATTTTTATAGATTTCCATCCTAATTGGTAAGCAGTGCTACCTAAACGATCACTAACAACAATTAAGTGACGAGAAAACAACCAAGGCTTATCAGCATCTTTTATTAAATTACACAATATATGCAACATGTCACAACTAGTAACAATTATTGTACTAATATTTTCCTGTTTCCATTGTAATTGGAAAGTTTTTCGATCATATCTTATTGGTTTACGCTGGTAACACTCACAATAATCAATGTGGCTTCCTCTTGACTTTAATGTTGTGGCAAGTAGTTCACGGCCACCATTACCTCGCAATAACAAAGATTTTTTGCCTAAAGGTGCTTGTAGCCCAGGTAATTTAAGTAAATTTTCACTAGTCTCACCTTCATGAGATAAGTAAATAGGCAAATTAGTTAATTGTTGAAAAACTGATGCTGTTGAGTGCCCTATACCGTAATAGAATAGGGTGTTAGGCCATTTTTGTCCTGTTAAATGTAGTGCTGAATTAGCATACAATACTGCATGTGGTGAAAGAAAAAAAATGCGATCACCATCAGTTAAGTTAGCTAATTTACTTGTTAGCAAATCTAGTTCATTGCCAGGTATAATTTCAATGAGTGGTGCATGAAAGGCTATTTTTCCTATTAAGCGAATACGCTGAACAAGTTTTTTTCCTTTTGGGTTTGGTCTTGTGACCAATATTCTCATCGAGATAATGCTCCTTGTAAAATTTTATTAAGAATTTTTCTAGCTCCATTATTAAGTAATTCTTCTGCCAATTCAATGCTGGCTTCTTTGACATCTTCAGACTTGAAATATCTTTCTCCGCGAATAATTTGACTGCCATCTGGCATACCAACGAGTGCTCTAAGCCAAATTTTTTTATTTTTCCAAATAGCATAGCTACCTATTGGAACTTGGCAGTTACCTTGCAGACAATTATTAACTATGCGTTCTGCTTGAATACAGATAGAAGAACCATGATGATGTAATGGAGCTAGAAAATGTTGCGTTTGGCTGTCATCCAGGCGGCATTCCATGCCAATAGTGCCTTGTCCAACAGCAGGTAATAAGTGCTCTGGTGACAACGGCATACGTATCCGTGTTTCTAAATTAAGACGTTGTAGTCCAGCTACAGCAAGAATAATACCATCAGATTCGCCATTATCTAATTTATTCAATCGTGTTCCAACATTACCATACAAATCTTTAATAACTAAATGGGGATAAATATGACGTAGTTGGCATTGGCGTCGTAGGCTTGATGTACCCACAATGCTTCCAGCTGGAAGTACATCAAGTGAATCATAGTGATTGGATATAAAAGCATCACGAGGATCTCCTCGCTGGCAAATTGCCATTAATCCTAAGTTACTAGGCAAAGTAACCGGAAGATCTTTTATGGAATGTACAGCAATATCAGCCCGATGTTCTAGTAGTGCATTTTCTAATTCTTTGACAAAAGAACCTTTTCTACTACTGTTAGTTAATGCAGTATTAAGAATACTATCACCTTGAGTACTTATTGGAATAAGTTCAATCATAAGTTTTGGATGATGTTTTTTTAATTCTCTTTTTACATAAATCGCTTGCCACATTGCTAATGGGCTTTTCCTTGTTACGATCCGCAGTGTTTTGATGGACATATTGTATGTTTCTTGGCTAAAAATTTTTTGTAAATTATATAGTACGATAGTTGGTTATACCCTTCTTGATAAATTTTTAGTAAAGCTGTTGATTTAATAAATACATTTAATTTACATAAAATAGTTTTTGTAGATAGAAAAGATTATTACAATAATGACAATATGCTGATTAGCAAATAAGAAAATTAATTATACGTTTCATAAAATCTTGCATATTTGTCTTGCGTACATTTATCTTGTATATTTATGTGTAATAAATATACAAATTTTAACAAATGATCTTTGAGATAGATCATTTGTTAAAATTTTAAGAGCAATAGTAAATCACTTGACTTTTTGAAGGGAAATTCTTGAAGATCTACATTGTTAAGGCCATATTATTAAGGCCATTATGCTTCGCTGCTGGAGGAAGTAGCGCATGAACATTGTCGTGGATAACAGATCTATTGATAGATATAGCAAATTCCATATATTGCTGATACTACTACTATTTATAATAGTCACGTTAGCATAAATAATCATTAAAGTATCATACAAAATCCAAAAACAACTAATTCTACTGTTACTTAAAAAGTACTCAAGTGATATGGTGTGTGATTGTATGTTAATAACAGCTTTTGATCTCAAAAATACTAACGATTAGTTCAAAGAACTAACTGTTGGATCACTGAGATATTCTATTATTTACTAGAAATAACCAATTAATTAGATAAAATAAAAGGCCTATTTATTGTGAAGGCCACACATAGGCCTTTTAAGATAAACTCATGGAGTGTATTGAGAATTTTATAGAACCTTTTTCAGCTATGATTTTACTTTGATCTAAAAAATAAATCTTAAAAGATCAAATCTTAAAAATATTAAAGATCTAACTTATTTTCTAACTTGGTTTCGCTCAGAATAAGAAACCGTCAAAATACCAAAAAAAATAAATACAATACCCAAACATCTAACTAATGTTACCGACTCGTGAAACCAAGGTAAAGTGACTGATAATACATATACTAATACATAGGTTAAGCTAATAAGTGAGTAAGCTTTACTTAAAGCTAAACATCGTAAGGTATATAACCAAAAAACCATAGAAATAGCATAGCCAATAAAACCGATACAAATCAATTCAAACGCTAGGTGGTTTTTAAAAAACCACCTATAATCCCATTGGTAAGTAAATTTAAATTTAGGCAATAAAGCTACTCCAGCTTTGAGAAAAAGCTGAGCGCAAGTAGTGGCTATTACACTACCGATACCTAAAAAATAACCGTTCACATCATATATTCAATAAAATGATACCAAGCATTATCAAAAATAAACCTGTCCAATGCTTCATGCTAATCTTCTCTTGGTAAATGTATTGTCCTATTAAGGTTATAATAACAAAATTAATGCTTAACATCGGATAAGCAATACTAAGAGGTAAAACTTGCAATAATTTAAGCCAAAATAGCATACTTAATGCCAGTAAAATAGCAGCCATTATTAGCCACTTCAAAGCTAAACTTTTTTTTGCTGGTAATCTACACCAGCATACCACTGCTTGCTTTTGACAAAGGTGACCAAAGCAAGTCAACAGACTAACACTAAGTAATAATAAAAAACGACTCATGGTTTCTGATAATATGTTAATATTGCTATTTTTGTATTGCTACTAACATGATCTGGCTTAGGAAGATCATCAGGTAATATTTTATTATTACGTAAAACAATGACTACGGAAATTTGGCCTGCTTTGCAGGCCTGGTTAAGCCATTGAGCAAAATTACCTTTCTTAATTAAGCGAAATTGACTATCTGGATAATCAAGACCATATCTTAATTCGCCGGGTGTTTCATATAGAAAAATATCACTTCGACGCAATTCCCATGCTAAACCTGCACTAACTCCAACATTATCTGCTAGAATAAATTTACTTTTTTGCAATAAAGAGATATTTTGTCGAATTAATTGCTGTGGTAGTTTAATATCAATAATATTCTTTGGCAAAGCATAACCTATCGATAAGCTTAAGGCTATAGAGCAGAGGCTAACTAGTAGCCAATACTTTGAATTGGATACTAAGCTAAAATAGCTAATAATAGACCATATAACAAAAACTATAATAACTAATGTAAGTTTTGGCCATTCAGTTTTATCGTAAAGAGGATGTTCAAAAAAGAATTCCATAATCATCAAAGTAATCATTACAAATATACTAAAGACGATATTGATAAATCCATTAAATTTCATGGGCGCCATATTGTGATTTTTAACACAATCTACCGCATACTTTGCCATCATTAATGCCAGTGGAGGCATTACAGGCAAAATATAAGTGAGTAATTTACCCTTTGCAATACTAAAAAATAAGAAAGGGGCAATAAACCAAAAAAGCAAAAAAATCATTTCCTGATTAATGGTTACTCTACGCCAACTCTGAAGTAATGAACCAGGTAAAAAACCTAACCAAGGTATTACTCCAAGTAAAATAATTGGAATATAAAACAAAAAAGGAGATTTATGTTGAGCATTTTCTGATGCAAATCGCTGAATATGCTCTACCCAAAAAAAATAATTCCAATAATCAGGTTCATATCTATTGATAGCTAACACCCAAGGAAAGCTGATCAATGCTGCGCTGATGATTATTATTACTCCTAATTTTAGGATCTCCGTAAGCCGTTTTTGATAAATGATCACTGGCAGCATAACGATTACTGGGATAGCTAATGCTATCAATCCCTTAGTCATAAAAGCTATACCGCAGGTAAGTCCAATACTTATCGATGTAAGTAATTTTTCAGCAACTGTTTTTGCTTTTAATAACCAAAAACAACATAGCATACAGGCAGTAATCCACATGCTAAACATCGGATCGAGTACGCTATAAGTACCAATCGTAAATACTAAAAACATTGAAACATACATTAAAGTAGCAACAAATGCGATATTTCGATTACTCCACATTATCATCGCTAACCAGTAAATTAATCCGGAACTGATCATGGTAGAAAATACCGCTCCAAATCGAACAGCAAAATTAGTATAGCCAAATATTATTTGGCTAATATTATTTATCCAATATCCAGCTACTGGTTTTTCAAAATAACGAACATTAAGAAAATAAGGTACAATCCAATTGTCTCGCAGCAACATTTCACGACTAATTTCTGCATAACGCGTTTCATCTGGCTGCCAGAGCAAACGACTATTTAATGGCGCTAAATAAGTGAAAACGAAAAAAATTGCTGCTAAACAAGCAGCAATTTTGTGTAGATTTTGAGTGAACATCAAACACTATACCTCGTGTTGATACCCTAACCATCCTTCACGACCAGGAATAGATGAGCGAATAACTTTTCCCTTTGGAAGGGAATCTATATCATTTTTTATTAATTTACGCAACGTACAAAATGTCATGTGTTCTGCAATCATGCTATCTAATAATTTTTTAAATTGCGTTAATTTAGACATGCCTTCTACTTCAGCATGGATCGTATAAACCGATGTTCCTATATCTTTCTGCATTTTATTAATAATAAAGTCATTAAACTTGTCATCATTAATTAAGATGCCAACAACTTCATCATAAGTGGGTAGGGTTACTGGAATTTGTATAGTGCCAATCGAACCATCATTTAAAATAGGAAGAAACGGATGTGTCCCACGGCAATCACTATTATAGTCAAATTTAAAATTTTCTTTTGCTGTTAAGACTTCTTCATTAGAACGCCAACCTGCTACAGCTGAACAAGTTACTCTACTGCCAATTGCTGTTTCCAGTGCATCGACACCTAATTTAATTTGCTCTACTAATTTATTTATTTTCCATCTACTTGCATTGGCTTGCCAAGCTTGATGATCCCAAGCATGTAACCCAACTTCATGACCTTCACTTAATGCTTGTTTCATTAAGTGACCGAGATCGTTAGCAATTTTTTTACCTGACCATGCAGTACCGGCTAATAAAATATTCCAATCATACAGTGATATAGCATTCGATCTTAATATTTTCCATAAAAATTTAGGGCGCCATAGGCGCCATAAATGGCGCCCCATATTATCTGGACCAACGGTAAAAAAAAATTTGCTTGAATTTTATATTTATCTAGCACTTCCAGTAACTGTGGAACACCTTCTTTCGTACCTTGATAGGTATCGACATCAATTCTTAATCCAATTTTCTTCATTTATCTAATTCTGCAGCAGTGGTTTGCAAAAAGAAATCTAAAGTTTCTGTAATAGTCTGCTTTATATCAATAGTTGGTTTCCAACCTAGTAATCGGTGTGCATTTTCAATGCTTGGTTTACGGTATTCAATATCTTGATACCCATTCCCATAGTAATTACTACTTTCAACTTTTTTAAATCCAGCAAATGGAGGAAACAATTTACGCAACGGATGTTTTTCAAATATTTCCAGTACGATACTGGCTAATTGTATTATACTGGTTTCATTTTTAGGATTACCAATATTGATAATTTTACCATTACATTTTTCATCTTTATTTTTAATAATATGAAATAGTGCTTGAATACCATCTTTAATATCAGTAAAGCAACGTTTTTGAACACCACCATCTACCAATTTTATTGGTAGACCTTCAACTAAATTAAAAATGAATTGAGTAATTACCCTTGAGCTGCCAATTCTGGCAGAACGTAAACTATCGAGTCGTGGGCCCATCCAATTAAATGGCCTAAATAGAGTAAATTGTAGCTTCTCTTGCACGCCATATGCCCAAATAATACGATCCAATAATTGCTTAGAAACCGAATAAATCCAACGCTGTTTGTTAATTGGACCAACAATCAAACGAGAGGTATCTTCATGAAATTCTTGATCATCACACATCCCATAAACCTCAGAAGTTGATGGGAAAATAATACGTTTATTATATTTTACACAAAAACGCACTATTTTTAAGTTTTCTTCAAAGTCTAGTTCAAAAACTTTTAATGGATTTCGGGTATATTCAATCGGCGTTGCAATAGCAACAAGAGGAATAACAATATCGCACTTTTTAATATGATATTCAATCCACTCTTTATGAATACTTATATCACCTTCAACAAAATGAAAACGCTGATCATCACCAAAACGGGCATCATTAATAAAACACGAAACAGCAGAAGAACTAATATCTAAGCCAAAAATATCATAGTCTCCATAAACTAATAAATATTCTGTTAAGTGATAACCAATAAAACCATTGACTCCCAAAATTAAAATGCGTTCGCGACGTTTTATTTTTTCCATCATTTTTTCGCCTAAACACATACCAATAATCATCCCCATTTCCTCTGCTAAACGCGCTCCTTGAACATATAAACCAGAACTACATTGTCCAGTTATGATCTCAATAGAACCTTGAGCACAAGCTATTTGTAATGGGTTAGTAGAAATGATAGTACCAGGTACTTGAGCATGTTTGTTTTCTAAAACACGAGCATGCCAAAAAATGATTTTATTCCTACCTAAATAGGTAAAAGCTCCCGGATATGGCTCGGTTGTCGCGCGTATTAAATTATTCACTGCAGTAGCAGATTTAGACCAATTAATTAATCCATCCTCAATGCGACGACGGTAAAAATAACTCGCTTTACTCTCATCTTGTGATATAGATGAATAATCGCCAATTCTTATTAAAGATAAGGTATCAGTTAATAGCTGCTCAGAGGCCTGAGTAATTTTCTCATGTAACACTAATGCAGTATCTTTTATATCAATGGAAATTTTTTTCTGTGCAATAATATCACCAGCATCTACCTTAGCTATCATTTTATGAAGTGTAACACCAGTTTCTATTTCTCCATTTAAAATAGCCCAATTAATAGGCGCACAGCCACGATATTTAGGCAGTAAAGAACCATGTAGATTGAAAGAACCTTCCGGAGCTAATGCCAATAACTCTTTACTTAGTATGCGACGATAGTAAAAAGAAAAAAATACATCAGGTTGCATTTTATTTATACGCTCAATCCAAAGTGGATGATTAACATTATCTGGTGCAAATACAGGCAAGCCAATTTCAGCTCCTAAGCGTGACACTGAAGAAAAGAAATGATTTTCTTTAGGATCATCTGTATGTGTAAAAATAGCCTGAATTTCAAAGCCTGCCTTCTGTAACGCCTTTAATCCAACACAACCAATATCATGGTAAGCAAAAACAATAGTTTTCATTATTTTGTTCCCTGATGTTTATTAGTGTCACGATCAATACTCACTATCTTTTGAATGAAGTAACGCGGTTTTACACTGACATCATTGTATATTCTGCCAATATATTCGCCAAGTAACCCAATGGCAATAAACTGAGCACCAATAAATATGAATAAAATCGCAAACAGGGTAAAAACACCTTCTACAGCCCAAATAGCACCAAACATAAGACGTAAAATAATTAGTAGCACCGCTAGTAAAAATCCTGTTGCAGAAATAATACTACCAATCACGCTCAATAAACGTAATGGCATAGCCGTTAAACAAGTAAGCAAATCAAACATTAAATTTATTAATTTCATAAAGCTATATTTTGAATCGCCAAACTCACGCTCTGAATGAGCAACATCAATTTCTATCGTTCTTCGAGCAAAGACATTGGCTAAAATTGGAATAAAAGTACTACGTGCATCACACTGCAATATTGCGTTAATAATATTACGCCGGTAAGCACGCAACATACATCCATAATCGCCCATTGTACATCCTGTTGTTTTAGTAATCATAGTATTAATGATTTTTGAAGCTATTTTACGAAACCAAGAATCTTTTCGATTCATTCGCTTAGTGCCAATTACGTCATAACCCTGTTCGGCTACTTGCACCAAATTTGGTATTTCTTCAGGGGGATTTTGTAAATCAGCGTCTAAGGTAATTACAAGATCACCAATTGCCTGTTTAAACCCAGCTATAATAGCCAAATGTTGCCCATAATTACGATTTAAAATTATGGCAATAACATGATTTTCCACATTTTCGGCAGCATCTATGAGCAAATTAACGGAATTATCAGCACTACCGTCATCCACTAAAATTAATTCATATGACTTTTCCAATCTTTGGCATGCTGCTAATGTCCTTTCTAGGAGTTTGGGTAAACTTTGTTCTTCGTTATAAATAGGAATAACGATAGAAACTGTTTTTATTTTTTCAAAATCATGTTGAATAGGCACTATTAGCTCCGAAATTCATTAATTGTAGTAACAATGTACTCAGCATGTTAAAAACTGAGCACAGTATCATGGCACGATAACAATGAATATATAAGCTGAATTCCATGTAGCATTAGCTTAGAAAACAATGATAATCTTATCTACAATCTTTCTATGTATAAACCTCCTATAAATAAAATCTGCTTACTAGCATTCTCTTAAAATGGAATCATAAAAAACTATTTTAGTTAATATAAAAGATCGTTTCATCAAACATGTACTATAAAATGATTGATATAAAAAAATCTGAATAATCTTGCACATCATAGAATATGCTGTCTGTGCAAGATTGAGCAGCACGGATCGATTAAAGAACAAAAATTTAGAACAACATTTTTAAGTTCATTTTAAAATGAATAACTACAATTGTAGTATGTGTATTAAAAATTATATTGCAATATAAATCCAAACCGTCTACTAGCTGAAGTTTGCAGAGCTTCTATTTATTTATCAGAATCTACTTCTGTTAAATTAAAATTTAAAAATGGAAAATGAACTACAAAGATTTTATCTTTTTTGGCAATGCAGCTAGCATTTTACGGAAAATATAATTTTTAGTCATATGAAATGAATAGGCGGTATCTTACTGATCAAATCTATGTACTTTTGATATCAAAATTGCAGATATCATAACTGTTTTCTTCTGTAAAACTTAGTATCTATGAGAAATGATAGATTTATCACCATCCATAAGCTGATAGGTCATAACATTTATATGAATGCCTAGTGCTTTCTAAAAAAAGCACGTGCATGGCTGACTAGAAAACTGATTCCTAAATCTTTCTTTAGAGTAAAGAAGTACATTTCATCGTTCTGAGCACACCCTAATATATTCTAGGTTGTGCTAGATCTATTTACGTTATTTTGATCTTTATAAAGAAAACAATCATCTATTAAATTATTAATATAATTTACAAGGCTTAACTACACATCCCATATAACAATAACTATTAATTTATGAAAGATGATCCATGAATAAAATAAGGGATTTTAAAGTATTAATAATATATAAACTTTCATTATTTAGGAATATGTATCCTATCAATCATTATTTTTCACTTTTTCCAGGTTGGGAATTACCACTCTGCAAGACGTAATTAGAATATCTGCTCCAGTTTTTGAATTTTTGCCTTGATATTGCCTTTGATCACGAAGATCAAAATTATTAAAACCGGATAGTTTAACCTGATCGCCTTGTTCTAATGAACAAGAAACTTCTTTAAAAAAAGTTCAACGAGGTCTTTCGCATCACTTTTTTATACCTAGTCTCTCGAAGAGATTCTCTAACATGTTAGTTTTTGTAAGTTCCATAAGGTTTAGTTCCTTAGTGAGGCTTTGAATCGCTGTTTTAATACAGCCACACATTTATCAACAGTTGCGGCTATCTCTTGCTCTTCTAAAGTCTGGTTCATATCTTGTAAGATTAAACTAATAGCAAGGCTCTTATAACCTTCCGCAATACCGTTACCACTGTAAACATCAAACAAGTTTATTCCAACTGTATGATTTATTAAAATTTTCTTGCATTCATCTAATATATCTGATACTGCAACATCTTGTGGTACTACAATAGCAATATCTCGTCGATTAGCAGGAAAACGTGAAAGCATATTTGCTTTTGGAATAACTCGCTCAGAGAGCGAATCCCATAGCAGTTCAAAAACTAATGTCCGACCATGTAAATTTAGCTTTTTTTCTATTTCTGGATGAATAAAACCGATATATCCCAGATAATTCTTTTTTAGATAAATACCAGCGCTTTTCCCAGGATGTAGAGCGGGATTATAGTGAGCTTTATAAAAAATATTGTCTAATTTTCCTGTTAATTCCAATATTGCTTCAACATCACCTTTTATATCAAAAAAATCAACAGCGCGTTTTTCTTGTGACCAATGTTCTTCATAGCGATTTCCAGTAATCACGGCCGATAACATAAATTCTTGACGAATACCATGTTCTGCTAATATATCCGGCATAAATCTTAATCCAGTTTCAAATAATCTAATACGATTTTGTTGACGATTTTGGTTATAAATAACTGTCGTTATTAAACCTGGCAATAAAGAAAGGCGCATTGCAGACATTTCTGATGAAATAGGATTAGATAAAATCATCGCATCAGAACTTGGATGTAGCAATTGTTGAATTTTAGGATCCACAAAACTATAAGTAATCGCTTCATTGTAAGCGCGATCAATTAATAATGTTTTTACCCGGTTTAATGTCAGAACTGACTCACAGCGAGGGATCATGACTAAATCTGCATGTAACGACACATTTGGTATATTATTATACCCATAAACTCGGGCTACTTCTTCAATCAAATCTTCTTCAATTTTTATATCAAAACGCCAAGATGGAGCCAATACTTTCCAGCTATCTTGCTTATCAATTACTTGGAATCCTAAACGTTTAAGAATTTGAGTAACGTTAATATCAGGAACACTATGACCTATTAAACAATTAAGCTTTTTACGAGTCAGTGTTATACTTACTATTTTTGGTAAGCTACTTTTCTTGCTAACAGCAATAATATTGCCAGCTTTTCCACCACAAATCTCTATGATTAATCTACTTGCACGTTCTATGGCTGTATATTGTAATTCCGGATCAACACCGCGTTCAAAACGATGTGAAGCTTCGGTATGAAGGCCATAATGACGTGCCCGACCAGCAATGGCTAATGGAGAAAAAAAAGCACTTTCTAACAGAATATCAGTAGTATTTTTGTTGAGGCTGGAGCGCTTACCGCCAACAATACCAGCAATCCCTAATACACTTTTTTCATCGGCAATGACTAAAGTATCTTGTTGCAAAATCACTTCAGTATCATTAAGCAAAACTAATGTTTCCTCAGGTTTCGCCATACGAACAATTATTGTTCCATTCAAACGATCTAAATCATAAGCATGTAATGGTTGTCCTAACTCTAATAACACAAAATTAGTAATATCAACTACAGGATTAATTGTATTGATGCCACTTCGACGTAATGTTTCCCTAATCCAAATAGGGGTTTGTATTGCGATATCAATGTCTTTTATTACTCGCCCTAAAAACCTCGGACATGCCATTGGAGCTGCTATCTTTATAGGAAAAATACTAATATTTCTACTTTTAACTGGCTTAATCTTAACTGAATTTAATGACAAATTATTAATAGCTGCAACATCACGTGCAATACCCAAAATACTTAAACAATCAGCACGATTCGGCGTCAGGCTCATTTCGAAAACATGATCATCAAGTTGCAAATAATTACGAATATCGATACCAACAGGTGCATGGTGTGGTAATTCAATAATACCTACATGGTCATCAGAAATCGCCAGTTCTGAATATGAACAAAGCATACCTTCAGAAATCTCTCCACGTAGTTTTACTACTTTGATTTTAACATAATTAGGCAAAACAGCTCCAACAGTTGCTACAGCGACTTTTAATCCTTGCCGGCAATTTTCTGCTCCACAAACAATATTGAGTAACTTGCTAGTGCCAATATTGACTTTTACTACACGCAATTTATCTGCATTAGGGTGTTGAGCATATTCTACAATCTCGCCAACTAATACACCCTGGAACTCACCAGCTACAGCTTTAACCTCATTAACTTCCAAACCTGCCATTGTCATTTGATCTGATAAAGCTTTACTACTGATCGATGGATTTACCCATTTACGTAACCAATTTTCACTAATTTTCATGTGAAAATCCTGCCTTATCTAAATTGCTTAAGAAAACGAAGATCATTTTCAAAAAAAACACGCAAATCAGTCACGCAATAACGTAACATTGTTAAGCGCTCTACTCCTATGCCAAAGGCAAATCCTGAATATAAGTCAGGATCAATACCAACATTGCATAGTACATTTGGATGTACCATCCCACAACCTAATACTTCTAACCATTTACCATTTTTATCTACTATATCAACTTCAGCGGAAGGCTCAGTGAATGGAAAATATGATGCTCGAAAACGAACACTAGGTTTTTCTTCAAAAAAATTGTTTAAAAAATCATGAACTGTAGCTTTTAAATTTGCAAAGCTAACATTTTGATCAACGATCAAGCCTTCTATCTGATGAAACATTGGTGTATGAGTTTGATCGTAATCATTACGATATACGCGACCTGGAGCAATAATGCGAATCGGCGGTTGTTTCCCTTTCGTAGCACGAATTTGAATGCTTGAAGTTTGCGTACGTAACAGCAGTGTAGTATCAAACCAAAAAGTATCATGTGAAGCTCGAGCAGTATGATGCTCTGGAATATTTAAAGCATCAAAATTATGATACTTATCTTCTATTTCTGGGCCAGAAACAACAGAAAAACCAATGGTACTAAAAAATTCTTCAATACGATTAATAGTACGGGTTATTGGATGAAGGCTACCATTTTCGCTTTGACGCCCTGGTAATGAAATATCTATTTTTTCTGTCGCTAATAGAGCATTAAAAATTTCATCTTCTAATTGCTCTTTCCGTATCTTTAATAAATTTTGCACTTCTTTTTTTGCATGGTTAAAAAAGGCTCCTGCTTTAGGACGTTGAGCTGCAGGTAAATCACGCAATTTTGACATCCATAATGTTAAATAGCCTTTTTTACCTAAAAACTCAATACGCACTTCATCTAACGCAGCAACATTCTTAGCTTTTTCTATTGCTGTTTTTGCCTTTGCAACCAAGTCAATGAGATATCGCATGGTTCCCTCTTATTACGACCCATTGGACTAATCATTATTTAAAAGTTTACCAAGTACTACAAAGCCTCCATTAGGAGGCTTTGTAGTAGGGTTTTCAAAATATGAAAGCCAAAATGTTATAGCTATAAAATAAAAACAACAAAAATTACATTTTGCAAGCATTTACTGCTTACTACATTTTCTATTTGATAGAAATGTATCATTAATAACAATGTATTATCAATCATAAAATATGGCTTTCATTTATTCTTAGATCTTAGCTTAACTAGCTGAAGTTAATATATTTTTGCTTTTTTCAAGCAATACTGAAAAGGCAAGTGGATCAAAAACAGCAATATCAGATAAGATCTTACGATCAATATTAATAGAGGCTTTCTTTAAACCATTAATAAAGCAGCTATAAGATAAACCATGCTGACGAGTAGCAGCATTAATACGTGCAATCCATAACTGACGAAATTGACGCTTACGCTGGCGGCGGTCTCGGTAAGCATATTGTCCAGCTTTAATTACTGCTTGACAAGCAACACGATAGACACGCGAACGAGCGCCATAGTAACCTTTTGCTTGCTTTAATATTTTTTTGTGACGCGCTCGAGCTATTATACCGCGTTTTACGCGAGCCATATACTTCTCCTTTACTTAAAATTGAGGTTGATCATTTTAAAATAAAAACCCATATTATGCATATGGTAAACACTGTACTATCAAACCTTGATTATCTTTCGATACTAGGGTTTTTTGTCGTAAATGACGTTTACGCTTAGTTAGTTTTTTAGTCATAATATGATTATGGTTTGCGTGTTTGTGCTTAAAACTGCCGCCCGCAGTTTTTTTAAATCGTTTTGCCACACTGCGTACTGTTTTAATCTTTGGCATGATAACTATCCACTTTGTATTGTTAATACTAATGTTGACTAGAAAGACACACTATTGCTTCTAAAATAGAATATCTATCTTGATGGTCGAACTATTTCTTTTTTGGTGCAAGGACCATGATCATCTGCCGGCCTTCGATCTTATTTGGAAAAGATTCGACGATTGAAATCTCATCTAAATCATTTTTAATACGATGAATCATATTAATTCCAATTTTTTGATGCGCCATTTCACGACCACGAAATCGTAATGTGATCTTAGCTTTATCGCCATCTTTTAGAAAACGCATCAGATTACGTAGTTTGATTTGATAATCGCCTTCATCTGTACCAGGGCGGAATTTAATTTCCTTTACCTGAATAACTTTTTGTTTCTTTTTTTGTTCTCTAAGCGATTTTCGCTTCTCATAGAGAAATTTTCCGTAATCCATGATACGGCAAACAGGCGGTTCGGCATTTGGACTGATTTCAACTAAATCAACACTAGCTTGCTCTGCTTTGGCCAGAGCTTCCTTTATACTGACAATACCAATCTGTTCGCCGTTTAAACCAGTTAAACGAACCTCAGAAGCACGAATCCCATTATTAATACGATTTGGGCGTATCGTTTGAGTTCTTTTTCCGCCTTTAATACCTTATTCCTCCAGTTGATAAATACGAAAAGTGTGAATTTCATCTAACACTTTTTCTACAAATGTTGTGACGTCAAATGTTCCTAAATCCTTCCCATAACGGCTTCGAACAGACACCGTATTTGATTCAACTTCTTTATTTCCACAAACCAATATATACGGTACACGACGCAAGGTATGCTCACGAATTTTAAAGCCTATTTTCTTGTTTCTCAAGTCTGCTTTTACACGAAGACCACACTTACTCAATTCTTCTGCTATTTTTTTTACAAAATTTCCTTGGCTATCAGTAATGTTTGTGATTACCATTTGTAATGGTGCTAACCAGGTTGGGAAAAAACCAGCATATTGTTCAGTTAAAATCCCAATAAAACGTTCCAGTGATCCTAAAATAGCACGATGGATCATAACAGGAACATGACGTTCATTATGCTTATCTATATAATAAGCTCCTAAACGACTTGGTAATGCGAAGTCAAGTTGTACAGTACCACATTGCCAAGCTCGATCTAAACAGTCATAAAGCGTAAATTCAATTTTAGGACCATAAAATGCACCTTCACTATGCTGATAATCAAATTTAATATCTGTTAAAGCCTTGGCAAGATCACTTTCTGCACGATCCCATTGCATATCAGTACCTATCCGTTTTTCTGGTCTTGTTGATAATTTAACAGCAATTTTTTCAAAACCAAAAGTTGCATAAACATCATAAATCATTTTAATACAACTTTTTACTTCGGATAAAATCTGATCTTCAGTACAAAAAATATGTGCATCATCTTGAGTAAAACTACGTACACGCATTAATCCATGCAAAGCACCTGATGGCTCATTACGATGACAATTACCAAACTCTGCCATACGTAATGGTAAATCGCAATAAGACTTCAAGCCTTGATTAAAGATCTGTACATGACCTGGGCAGTTCATCGGTTTTATGCAATATTCTCGGTTTTCCGATGATGTTGTAAACATATTTTCTTTATAATTTTCCCAGTGGCCTGTTTTTTCCCAAAGGATGCGATCCATCATTAACGGACCTTTGACTTCTTGGTATTGATATTCATTCAATTTAGTACGAAGAAAGGCTTCTATTTCACGAAATATTACCAAACCATCATTATGCCAAAATACCATACTTGGCGCTTCTTCTTGCATATGATAAAGATCAAGCTGCTTACCTATCTTACGATGATCACGTTGAGCTGATTCTTTTAAACGTAATAAGTAATTAGTTAACTGGTTTTTATTAGCCCACGCTGTTCCATAGATCCTTTGTAACATTTTGTTTTTACTGTTACCACGCCAATAGACGCCAGATACTTTTTGTAATTTGAAGTAATGACAAAAACGCATGTTAGGTACATGCGGTCCACGACACATATCAATATATTCTTCATGCAGATAAATTCCTAGATCATCATTTTTATTAATACTTTCATCTAAAATTTTAACTTTATAATCTTCGCCTCGAGCAACAAATGTATCTCTTGCTTGTTGCCAACTAACTTGCTTTGTGATAACATCATAGTTCTTTTTAGCAAGTTCTCGCATTCTTTGCTCAAGGATTTTTAAATCTCTTTGACTGAAAGGATGTCCAAAATCAATATCATAATAAAAACCATTTTCAATGGTAAGCCCAGTTGCCATTTTAGTTGTAGGCCATAGTTGTTTAATTGCATGACCAAGTAAATGTGCACATGAATGCCGAATAATCTCTATACCCTCTTGATCCTTATTGGTAATAAAATCTAATTGAGCATGATCATCAATCAACTCACTTGCATCAACAAGTTTACCATTAACTCGACCGGCTATGCAGGATTTTGCAAGCTCTGAGCTAATATCATGTGCAATATCTATGACTGAAATAGCATGTCCATACTTACGTTGACTTCCGTCAATAAGGGTAATCAATGGCATTTAAAATCCTTAATTTAAGGTTGTGTCCAATACAAAAGAGCACATGTGTAGCAATACATTTTTATTCAGTATGAGTTAAAGTTACCACCCACATCACTTAAAGTTATGTGGGTGGTAAAATAGTTTAATATGGAGAGAATACGCACTTGTAATAACTGGTTAAAAAATAATATCATTATATAGCTCTCATTAACAGATTAGATCTTAGTTAGTAACAAGAAAATATCAGAACACTATTGAACATAGTATTCTACTAGGTTTTTTACACTAAAAGCTCATCTTTATTTTATGTACAGATGAGCATGGAATAAAAAGTAAAAATACTGGATGAGCTTTGCAAAATGTTCATCTGCTTTAATAGCAGAGTAATTAGTACAAATTCAAAATAGATGATTAATAATAACGATCGAATTATATGTGTTTTAAATTTTAAAACACAGGGTAGTTCTTATACATTTTAGTGTTTAGTTTAACTACTCCGATCACACTCTCTTACTTATTATTTGCTTATCATTTATTATTTTATCAATTTCAATTTGCTTGATAAAGCAGCCAGTAAAATATCAAGTTCACACTGAACTATGTAATCATAGTTGTCTAAAGTAAATACTTTAGAACAGGAAAGCCTAATAAACAATTTTTATAATCATATTAAGTCAAGTGTGTTTATCAGAAGTTAATATAGTGTTATTGGAAGAGAATAAAACTGCTTCATTGCAGAAGTCTTCAGCTCTTTCTGAAGAGCTGAAGGATGCCGAGATAGATATTAATAATCTAATTATCTGATATTGATCAGAATATCTAAAACAATATTAATTATTTTAATAAATAATAATTTTATGGAGTAGTTTACTTTTATGCAACTCTGTTAATTTTTTAGTAGAAAAGCATGCTTACAATTTATTTTGTTTATCGATTTTTTATATACCTAATTCTTTTATTGACATAACTTATCATATAAAAATTAGTTATTATTACTAATACAATTCTTTAATTTTCTAAGGACAGATCATGAATAAAAAATTAAAACAACAGGCGCTTGATTTTCATGAGTTTCCACAACCAGGTAAAATTCAAATTACCCTAAGTAAGCCATTAACGACACAGCAAGCTCTTGGGCTTGCTTATTCTCCTGGAGTTGCTTTTCCTTGTCTTGAAATAGCAAAAAATCCTTTAGCTGCTTATAAATATACGGCTAAAGGTAATTTAGTAGCAGTAGTTTCAAATGGCACAGCAGTATTAGGCCTTGGGAATATAGGTGCTTTAGCCGGAAAACCTGTCATGGAAGGTAAAGGTATTTTATTTAAAAAATTTTCTGGAATTGATGTATTTGATATTGAAATAGATGAATCTAACCCAGATAAACTAATCAATGTTATTTCTTCATTGGAACCAACATTTGGTGGAATCAATTTAGAAGATATAAAAGCACCAGAATGTTTTTATATTGAGAAAAAACTACGTGAAAAAATGAAAATTCCGGTTTTTCATGATGATCAGCATGGTACATCCATCATTGCAGCCGCCGCCATATTAAATGGTTTGCGCATTGTTAAGAAAAAAATAGAACGAGTACGTTTAGTTGTTTCTGGCGCAGGCGCCGCATCTATTGCTTGCATGAATTTATTGATAAGATTAGGTCTGAATCGTAGCAATATAATTGTCTGTGATTCACAAGGAGTTATTTATCGCGGTAGAGACTCAAAAATGGATGAAACAAAATCTAGGTATGCTATTGAAGATAACGGTTTGCGTACTTTAGCTGATGCTATTCCAGATGCTGATATCTTCTTAGGCTGTTCAGCGCCAGGTGTATTAACGGCAGAAATGGTAAAATCAATGGCTTATGCCCCGCTTATCTTAGCGTTAGCCAATCCAGAACCAGAAATTCTTCCTTCCTTAGCAAAATCTGTAAGGCCTGATGCAATTGTCTGTACTGGGCGCTCAGATTATCCAAATCAAGTAAATAACGTACTTTGTTTTCCTTTTATTTTTCGTGGTGCGTTGGACGTTGGTGCTAGCACAATTAATGAAGCTATGAAACTAGCATGTGTACAGGCTATTGCTAATTTGGTATTAGTTAAACAGAACGACTTTTTTATCTTAACTCACGAAGAAAGGGAATTACAATTTAGCGCTGACTATATAATCCCCAAACCTTTTGATCCGCGCTTACTTGTTACAATTGCACCAGCAGTCGCTAAAGCTGCAATGGAATCAGGGGTAGCAACAAGGCCCATTGAAAACTTGCATTCTTACACAGAAAAGCTTTATGAGTTCGTTTATGGTACCAATTTATTTATGCGGCCAATTTTTTCTCTAGCACGCAAGCAGAAAAAACGGATTATATTAGTAGAAGGCGAAGAAAAACGAATATTGCATGCAGCACAAGAATTAATATCTTTAGGTGTAGCTCATCCAATTTTAATTGGCAGAACTAGTATTATTGAGCAGCAGATTAATACTCTAGGACTACAAATAAAAATTGGGGAAGATTTTGAATTAATAAATTATGAATATGAAAAAGATCTACAAATAAAACCATATTGGAAGAAATATTTTCAATATATGCAACACAATGGTGTTTCACACAAAATAGCACGTAGAGAAATCATTAATAACCTAACATTAATCGGAACGTTGATGCTTCAAGAAAATGAAGCGGATTGTATGATTTGCGGTACTGTTGGTAGTTATCATCAACATTTTACAATCATTAAAGATACTCTTGGATTGCGTCAGAATAATTCCATTGTAGGTACCATGAATGCACTTATGTTACCTGCAGGCAATACTTTTATTGCGGATATCTATGCGAATAATAATCCTATTCCAGAAGAACTAGCAGAACTGATATTAATGGGCGCACAAGTAGTCAGGCGCTTTGGTATAGAACCTAAAGTATTACTATTTTCTCACTCAGGTTTTGAGTCTTCAAGCTGCCTATCAGTGAAGAAAATTCGTAAAATATTTTCACTTATTAAAATTGCTGATCCTCGATTACAAATTGAGGATACGATGCATGATCGTTCCATGTTAGTTGAAAGCTCTCAAAAAGATATTATTACTGATAGTACATTAACAGGTACGGCCAATTTATTGATTATGCCTAACATGGAGGCTGCGCGCATGAGTTATAATTTACTTCGTATTACTAGTTCTAATGGAGTTCCTTTAGGGCCCATATTAATGGGCATGGCAAAACCAGTCCATATTTTAACGCCTTTTGTATCAGTAAGAAATATCATTACTATGGCTGCTCTCGCAGCAGCTGAAGCCTAAATTTAGCCTGTAGTATAAAAATAACTAATCAGGTTCGATAGATTTAAATCTCAATAATAGTCATTGTAGAGGCGGATTATATTATGGTAATTGCAACGTTGCCTAAACAGAGAACAAAACATAATTTCAATTATGTTTTGTTCTCTGTTTAGGCGGCAGGGTGCAATATATCCAAGTAATCTTCAAAGATTACTGACTTCTAAAGAGCAGTAGTAGTTACCTAATCAATAGGTGATATTGAATTTTATTAGGTTTAATTGGATCAAACGAGCGTAATACTTGTCATTTTATCAAAAAATTATTAATGATTGTATACATTACAGAGGTCCACTATGACTTGTCCTGTTCTTCGATTAGCACAACAACTTATTCAACAACCTTCTATCAGCCCATATGATCATGGCTGTCAGGAAATTTTAATTAATCGATTAAAAAGAATTGGTTTTTCAATTGAAGTTATGTCATTTCATAATACTACCAATCTATGGGCATTTCATGGAAAAAAAGGTAAAACGCTAGCTTTTGCTGGACATACTGATGTTGTTCCAGCAGGGGAGATTCAAGATTGGCAATATCCTCCGTTTATACCAACATTAAATAATGGACTACTCTATGGTAGAGGAGCAGCTGATATGAAAGGTTCTATTGCAGCAATGATGATCGCTGCTGAAGGATTTATCAGTGAGTTTCCGAATCATGATGGTCGATTAGCTTTCTTAATTACATCAGATGAAGAGGCTGATGCTACCCATGGAACGATAAAGGTGATTGATGAGTTAATTGCACGTAAAGAACAAATTGATTATTGCATTTTAGGGGAACCGTCTAGCCAAAACAAACTTGGTGACATCATAAAACATGGCCGTCGAGGTTCATTAAGTGCAAAGCTAACTATCCAAGGACTACAAGGACACGTTGCTTACCCATATTTAGTTAATAACCCAATACATAGTTCATTAAAGTTTTTAAATGCACTAGTTAATACACAATGGGATACCGGTAATGCATTTTTCCCTCCTACCAGTATGCAAATTTCTAATATCCATGCTGGTACTGGCAGTAGTAATACTGTTCCTGGGAAGTTAATTATACAATTCAATTTTCGCTTCAGTACCGAACTCAATGAAACAAAAATTCGCCAACAAGTTGAAGCAATACTCAGAAAATATCAACTTAATTATAAAATTAAGTGGTCATTATCAGGACAACCCTTTTTAACACAAAAAGGTAGATTAATTAATGTTGTTAGCCAGGTTATAGAGAATTATTGTGGCTATAAACCTCAGCTATCAACAAATGGTGGAACATCTGATGGCCGTTTTATTGCTAAAATTGGTGCACAAATTATTGAATTAGGTCCTTTAAATAACACAATTCATCAAGTTAATGAATGCGTCAGTGTTCTTGAATTAAAAAAATTAAGTATTATTTATCAAAAAATAATGCAAAAAATACTTTAACTTTTGTTAAAGTATTTTATAATGAATTGCGTTATAAAGATTTCATGAAGGATTTTTCTCTTATCAGAACCTTTTAAGCCAAGGGAACGCAAATGAAAATAAGACAGTAAAAGTCAATAAATAGTTATACTATAATGGAACCTAAACATATGTTATTCCCTTAAAAGGAATCCATGTATTAATTAGCTGATTATAATGGCTCATAATTCTGCTGATGATTTATATGATATAAAAAATGCTTTCCAAGTGATAAAATTTTATCATCGTGGTTCTAATAAAAATAGAATCATGAAGAAATAGTTAGCCTGATCAAAAGAAGTAATAGCTCATGATTGCAATCTTTTTATTTTAGTAAAAACGGTATCATGATTTATTATCATAGCTGATAGAAGACATAAAATAGTACACTATTTTCATACTAGCTTCTTATTATCATAATAAGCTTATGTCGGATGGTATTAACGCAATCTCCTATTATTGGACTAAAAAGTTTTTTGATCGTTTTTGATCTTCAAGCCAGAGAAAGACAGATAAATCATGATTACTTATTTTTATCATTGATTCATCGATGATTCCTTTTAGCGTTACAAATTAACTAATAGCTTCTTGTATATTTATCGATTCTTGATTTCTCAAGATCCTTGAGGAATAAATACCATTTTTTTTCTAAAAAACCATGATTACTATCTATATATCTGAAACCTCTTCGGAGAAGTTAAGAACAAACATCAAAAATCTTTTGTCCTTTAATCAATCGCTCGCTATTAAAAAGTTCAGAATTTTATTTGACCTTGTGAAGAAAATAGCAGTAATTTATTATAAGATTTATTCATTAAGTCTTAATTTGATTTGTTCAGTATTTATTTATTTAGTTTTTAGACAAAAGCAAACATACACTGCTTTGTTAAAAAAGCAGTGTATGTTTGCTTATACAATAATTATTTTCCATCGAGTTGTAATAAGAGAATGCATGCTAACAAAAGGATTATATATATGCTACTAATAATTACTACTTTTCTAAATATCTAGATTGTAATATGCATTAATTAACTTAATATGGTGATTATTGAATTTGACTATTGTTTAATTTTTGTAAAAGTCTTTTAATATCAAGTGATTGAACTTGGCATAGCAAAAGTGTATAAAAGATTGATAACAAACTTTTTTCTAAAAAAGTTTGTTTATATAAACCTGTTATTTGAAAATACTTATACTACTCCGTGCTGTAAATCCTGTATACGAATTGAAGTATTAAATTCATAAGGTTAACAACTCAATAAAACTTACCAATTAATAAAGAGAGAATCCCTGCTGCAATTAATGGACCAACTGGAACACCACGAAAAACAGCAACACCTATCACTGTACCTACTAATAAACCAGTAGCTATCGACGGTTGATTAGACATCAAAGCTACACCTCTGCTACCTAACCACGAAACTAGAATACCAATGATAATCGCTAATAACGATTTCCAATTTAAAAAAGAACTAACAACATCATATGGTGAGATTTTACCACTCGCAATAGGAGCAATGACAGTAATAGTTAAAATTAAAATCCCTATGGTTAGTCCATACTTTTCAAGTAAAGGAAAAAAATCATTCATAGGTATAATACGAACAACTAGAAGAAATAATGTCGCTAAGGTAACAGTCATATTATGACTGATTATTCCTAAACCAGCTAACGCTAATAAAATAAGTACTGTTGGATTAAAATGATCCATAAATTATTTACCAATAATAATAAAATCTAATTAACTGATTCTACCAGAAAATCATTCTTAAAAAATAAATAAAATAAAAACCCTTAATTTTATAATAAATGCTTATATTGATTATAAATCTTCTGCTAATAGACCATTGATCATTAAATCATCTTTTAGTATCTAAACATTTAAATGACAGTCAGTCTGTAGTTCATGCATCACTGAGAATTCTATTCTATTTGTAATAGCTAACACTTTGAAGATTCTCTTTTTTATTTAAATCATAATTTAAACATTTCTAATTAATAGAACATTAGAATGTTCGTATCATTATTTTACTACTAAACTGCATTTCTACTAAAGAAGTACCTATCTTATCTTTAAGTAGCTATCTTGCATAATATAGGTACTTAAAGATAAGATAGGTATATTAGCATCAGATACTCGTTTATTTTCAATGATCATTGTTGGTAACTGGCTTTTTAAGAAACATTAGTTTTCGCTATGCTAATAAATAAATATAGGTAAATATTTTCCCATAATAACTAAAAATAAGAGCAACCATACCATGAATACACTTCTTCTCTGCTGCTTCAGAGATCTACGATATTATCGCTTTTGCTAAGATCAAACAGCAGCATACCGTGCTTTTTCACGTTTACATAAAATAGTGCTTTAATGAGCTGAAAGTGGAATTAAGCATGCATGCCTGTTATATCGTGTAACAGTTATTATATAATCAAGGATTTCATGTATTAAATTTTAAAAATTATTCAAAAAAAACTCATAAAAGGCACGAAGCCTTATTACACCTAAATAAGGTATTTATCTACAACTAAAATTAATGAATAATATAATTAACTCTGTAGTTACGATCTAAACTAAATGATTCTGATCATGACTAAATATCTAATATTAATCTTTCCATACAGATTGTTTTTGATTATAAATCATGTATAGAATATATTACCTATAATAGGTTTAATTTAAAACTCAATATTAACATCGATCAATTTTATTGAAAATAAAAACCATATATTCATTATTATAAATGAAATCATGAACAATATTTATTTTTTTAATTACCTTACTGAGGTGAGGCTATACTAAAATAGTATTATCAATAAGTTCAATATTAAGAAGACAAAAGTTGAGTAAAACAATTACTAATTCGAGTACTGTGATTAAAAGTCACTACAAATAATACAAGCCAAAAATAAAAGACATCACATTTCCTATTTATTTTACATGCAATCCATAAAAGTACTATATATTGTATAGTAAAGCCATACAATAGATGTTAATAACATGCCATCATCAATCAATGAATATTGATGCTTATTTAATTAACTCTTACTCATTAATAGTTACTATGGAAATCAAAAAAATCGGGCAGATTATACCAACAATCTCGTATGTGAACTTGTTAAAAACTGCGTCAATCTAAAGAAACGCCTATACGCTTAGCGACCTCTTCATATGCTTTAATTAAGCCGCCTATATTCTGACGAAAACGATCTTTATCCAATGCATCTTGCGTATTTTTATCCCATAAACGACTACTATCTGGTGAAAATTCATCACCTAACATTACTTGGCCATTGAATAAGCCAAATTCAAGTTTGAAATCAACTAGGATCAAACCTGCTTTATCAAAAAGTATATTTAATACTTCATTTGTTTTATGACTTAATCTTTTCATCTCATCAAGATGAGCCAAGCTAACCCATCCAAAAGTTTCACAGTAAGATTCATTGATCATTGGATCATGCAGAGCATCATTTTTTAAAAAAAGATCAAAAATAGCAGGATTAAGCGACTTACCTTCTGCAATACCTAACCGTTTAACTAAAGAACCTGCTGCCCTATTACGAATAACACATTCAACAGGAAGCATAGTTAATTTTTTTACTAATGATTCAGTATTTGATAATAAGCATTCCATTTGGGTTGGAATTCCAGCTTGTGCTAGCTTATTCATGATGAAATAATTAAATCTATTATTTATCATGCCTTTATGTTCAAACTGTTCTATACGCTCGCCATCTAAAGCTGATATATCATTGCGAAATTCTAACACTAATAAATTAGGATTATTTGTAATATATACAGTTTTCGCTTTTCCACGATATAGCTCAGTTTTTTTTTGCATTTTATGAACTCCGAAATTGAATAAAGGTAATACAAATACTTCAGAGGACTTTTATTAGTCCAAAGTTTATTAAAATTCATAATCAACAAGAGATTTTTATAATAGAAAAACTGTAAATCATCTAATATTAGTAGAACTAATGGTTTAATTAAGAATTAATTAACTAATTTTTATTGAGTAATTGTTGTTTTTTACAAAACAACAATTACAATGCTACGATTATTTTTATCATTTTATTAAAAATGCTCTTTCGAGACCATAAATCGCAAAACTACTATGATTATTTATCTTTCTAATTTCTAATTTAGAATCGCCTTTTATCATAATGCTATAATCGATTTTGATTGTTTTAGAATTACTGTTATTCATCTTCTGATTAATCAAGAAGAGTATCACAAAATATCATAATAAGAACATATAATCATGTTTAATGTTTTGCTGCTATCACTGCTCTTTGAACATTAATAATGCATAGCATCCATTACTGATTTTTTTTGTATGTTACGTAGTTTATGTACCTAATGAACTAACTTATTTAACATAAAATATTATAGTATCATATCATTTTGAATGCGTTATTTTCTATTTCCATGCTTCATGCCTGTATTAGTAACACCGATAACTATTTAAGTGTTTTATTAATCTAATTGCATTTTCTTTCTTGGTTTTTAAAAAAACATGTACCTTATTGAGGTCATATAATCCAATCGGTAACCAAAATGGCCATTATTACTTTTCCATAACTTTTATCGCTTTTTTATAATATCAAGTTTATTTGCAACAATAGTGCTTATTACACTAGTTTTTTTTTAAAAACAGTAATCTACTAAAAGTTAAGCTATTTTCTGCATGATCATCATTATATAATGATGATGGTCTTAGAGGATGTATATCTAATTCCTAACCTAAAGGACATTTTGATGAGCTGGTACAATAGCATATGAGCTGTTTTGTAACAGTAATTACAACCTGTAAAGAATAATTAAATTTTTTTAATGCTGTTGTATTAAAATATGATGCATCACTGCTAATTTGAGGTTTATAGCGTTGCTGCATATTAAGCAGCTAAATACTATAGGATACAATCCTATAAGATTGCTACCCTTTCATTTTTTTTTGAAAAAAATTACCAGGACATTTCTCTAAACTTTTTGTAAATTAGCAAGCTTGAGTGCTTTTTGTACTGCTATTTGGCCTGTTATTGTTAATGGTGTCATCGGTAATCGTAATGTATTTGAATTAATAATTCCTAACTGATAACAAGCCCATTTCACCGGAATTGGATTAGGCTCAATAAATAATTGATGATGCAATTCACTGAGTCGATAATTTATTTTATTGGCTTCGTTATATTTTCCTAATAATGCAAGTTTACATATTGTAGCCATTAACTTAGCGGCAATATTGGCTGTTACCGAAATTACCCCTTGTCCACCTAATTGGATAAAATCTAATGCAGTTGCATCATCACCACTAAGTAATATAAAACTATCAGACTTGATTAAGTTGCGAATGCGATTGACACGACTTAAATCACCACTAGCCTCTTTAACAGCAACAATATTATCTAACTTTGCTAATCTTGCAATTGTTTCTGGTAATAAATCGCATCCAGTACGTGAAGGAGCATTGTATAAAATCTGTGGTAAATGAGTTTGTTCAGCTATAGATTTAAAATGCTGATATAATCCCTCTTGTGAGGGTTTATTATAGTAAGGTGTTGCCACCAAACAGGCAACAATACCTGTTTTTTCTAAAGATTTAGCTACTTTAATGGCTTGCTTGGTGGCAGTTTCACAACTGCCGGCAATAATTGGAATTCTGTTATCAGCGTACTCTAATGTACTCAATACCACATTCAAACGCTCTTTAGGATTAAGAGTGACTGATTCTCCAGTTGTACTAACAGATACAATTGCAGTTGTACCATTTTTTACATGATAATTAACCAGGTTTTTCAAGCTAGCTTGATCTATTTGTCCTTTGTTATTCATGGGGGTAACAATAGCAACTACACTTCCTCGTAAAAAATTCTGATATTCAATAAAATTATTAATCATACTATTCCTACTTTCTATTTATTTTTTTACTTTATTTTATCCAAAATAACTTTTTACAGTTAAACATCAGACGCCAGAGTACTTTTATTTAGTTCTATATTGTTTTATTACCCCTTTAATTGTAAAGCACATGACATTGAATACTGTTTATGCTAACAGTACCGTTTATAACTACCATACGGTATCTACAATGATATTGTATATTGTTACCAATATCATTGAATATTTTATTTGCTTATCTATCATAAGAATAGATTTAGAGTAGCAAAATTAGTATAGAAATGATCTATACATAGACGCTTTAGATCAATAATGCAAAATTCATTCAATACCTCGTATTGATACGAGGTATTGAATGAATAACAATAGATTTAAATAATTAATGATACGCACAATTACATATTAAAGGTATCCATGACATTAGCAGTAAGTCACAATAACATATAGAATTGAATGGAGAGAATCTAATGAGTCCATTGAAAACAGGTGATAAGGCACCTCAATTTAGCCTTCCTGATCAAGATGGCGAAATAATCAATTTATCTGATTATATTGGTCAACGCGTTTTAATTTATTTTTATCCTAAAGCAATGACACCAGGATGCACAATACAAGCTTGTGGATTGCGTGATGCGATGGATAAATTAAAAAAAATAGGTATCGTAATCTTTGGAATCAGTTCTGATAAACCAGAAAAGTTATTACGTTTTTCCGAAAAAGAAATGCTAGAATTTACATTACTATCGGATCAAAAACACGAGGTTGCAAAGAAATTCGGTGTATGGGGAACAAAGCAGTTTATGGGCAAAACCTTTAATGGTATTTATCGTGTTACTTTTCTGATTAATAGCATAGGGGCTATTGAGCATGTTTTTGATAAATTCAAAACTACGGAACATCACCACATTGTACTGGACTATTTGAATACGCATCAATAATTAAAATTGAATTGTTAATTGCCTTTTGCAAATTTTGTGGCAATTAACAATTCAACCTATTTTGGTAATGAAAATATCTTCCGGAAACACATGCATTATCGCTTTAATTAGCGTTGCTAATGGAATGGCAAAAAATACTCCCCAAAATCCCCAGAGTCCACCAAACACTATGACAGATAAAATAATAACAAGGGGATGTACATTCACCACTTCAGAAAATAAAATTGGCACTAATAAATTTCCATCAAGTCCTTGAATAATAAAATAAACGATGAACAACGTCCAAAAGTCGGATCCAATACCCCATTGAAAAAGTGCAACTAACACTACTGGTATAGTAACAACTACAGCTCCTATGTAAGGGAGTAAAACAGAAACACCAACCAAGACAGCTAAAAATAATGAGTAACGTAAACTCAAAAAAGTAAAAGCCATATAAGTACAGATGCCAACAATAATCATTTCAATAACCTTACCACGAATATAATTCGTAATCTGTTGGTTCATTTCTTGCCACACTTGGTTGACTAATAACTGATTACGAGGCAAAATACGCTGTAGTCCGTATATCATTCTAGTTTTGTCTTTTAACAGAAAAAAGATTATTAATGGAACTAAAACTAGATATATGGCAATACTTATAATGCTAATCAGCGAAGCAACAGAATACTTCAGTAACGATTCGCCAAAAACCGATAAACGACTACGAAGATTATTTACAATCATATCAATAATACCAGCATCGACTAAAGCTGGATAACGTTTAGGCAATGATTTTGCGTATTCATTAAAGCTATTAACCATTGAAGGTAAATCAAATAATAAATTCATTCCTTGTTGCCAAACAAGAGGAACAATAATTAAAAATACCATAGCACTAATACCCATAAATATTACCAGTACAATAGAGGCCGCAGTTAGTCTTGAGAATCCTAACTGACATATTTTTTGAGTTGGCCATTCAAGTAAATAAGCCAAGACAATAGCAACTAATAAAGGAGTTAAAATATCATTAAAAATGAATATTATACAAAATCCGATAATCAGGCTAATGAACAATGCAACGACATGAGGATCGGAAAATCTTCGACGATACCATTGTAAAAACATCTCCAGCATATATTCACTCCTGAATGTCGTAAATTAGCCTTTTAATCTACGTAATTATGTCAATTAAAAGATTATCCAGTAAGTTTTATTAAGACTTACTATCGTACAATATCATTATTCTAAAATAATCAACCACAAGGTTGATTAGTTGTAAGGCATACTGTCAGTTTTTGGAATAAAATAAATAAAATTTTTTTTAAAACCATTCATTACTCTTTCATTAACAATGATATTAATAGTTCTTGAGGGCTCTTTTATATCTTTTTAGTAAAAATTTATCTCGTATTTAATGTTCCGTAATGGAAAGTACATTGATTTGTAATTAAGAGATCCGTATTAGTGAATTACAAATACGCCAATTTCATAACTAGTGCTCCTTAATTCAGTTAATAAAATGCATACCTGTGATTTACGTTTAGTACAAAGCAAAAGCAGTCAACACTGTTCATGTACCTGGTAAATAACCTTTAATATCCATCCTTATTTTGGATTTCATGGTATTATTCTCTACATTACGCTCTTTTAATTATGCATAAAGTGATCATGTACTATGATCAGTGATCACTAATAAAATGTCCTTTGTAACAAAAAACATTTTTTCTCATATGCTAGAAGATCGTAAACGTATTATACCGTTAGCTTGTTTAGCAGATGCTGCTTGTATAGATGCTATTGATGCATACTTTTATGTATGAGCTATCCTTAGATAAACATCTAGCTTTTGATGGAAATATTAGTAGCCATGCCAGAGGCATAATAAGCTTTAATCAATTTTTAAGAGTTATGATATATTTTTTTTAAAAACCCATGATCTCAATACTACCTGAGATGCGATTAGCGTATCTATTACAAAATCTTTTTATTACTAAATCTTTATTTAGCTCAAGACGCTATTTTGCTAAAACAAATACCTAAAGTACATTTCATTCATCACTGA
Organism: Candidatus Arsenophonus melophagi; assembly: GCA_032378655.1. GTDB lineage: Bacteria > Pseudomonadota > Gammaproteobacteria > Enterobacterales > Enterobacteriaceae > Arsenophonus > Arsenophonus melophagi. Next base: position 79,553 of record JAVYJS010000002.1, read on the forward strand.
TGCAGTTACATTAGCGCAGATATATATCTAGATCAGGTGTATATTTTACACTTATAAAATAAAACCTCTCTTTGTAAATTGTATTACAATCTATCTAGGATAGTAGTTATTTGCTCTTATAAATGAGAGTAAATAAAGATAAAAGATTAGAGTAAAATTGATATTACTAGGTTACTTTGGATTAAAAAATTAGATAAATCTTGAGTTTTTAATTATTTAAGAGCAATATTGTATTTATATAATACATTAGTCAAAACGCAAATGACCCCTGTGTTATATAAAACAGGTAACTAATACCGTTTTTATCAATAAACGGTATTAGGAATTTATGTAATTATTACCTACGCACTACCTACGATAGTGAAATGACTTTCAACAAGCTTTGTTAAATACTTTACAATACCACTAATATCTGTAAGTAAAATCTTGCTTTTAAAATTTAGTTGCACTAATCTGCATTAGTGAATAAAAATCACGAATATATTTTAGTAAACACTTAATTTATCTGATTGAACGCTTGGAGCTTTAATTCGAGTTCTGAAAAGAAAAGAAATGTTCTTATAAGCGATGCTTATAGCAAAATACTTCTAGAGAAACTGATTTATTGCAAAGGAGAGGCATTTAGCTCAACCTATAACAGAATGGGTTCAATCTCTTCCATATTCTCAACCCATTCTTTTATAGGTTGAGAATATTTTTAACGAATGGAATAGTCAACTTGCGCTGTGCAATAATAGAAGCATGATCTAACTCATCTAACATAGTAAATAATGTGTGTGGTTGCCTGTTTAAGCGTGCTAATATAAAACGACTCACCACTTCAGATAATTCAAAACCACGTAATTGAGCACGCAATTGTAATGCCTGGATCTTACCATCATCATTAAGATGATGCAGTTTATAAATCTGTCCAGAATCAAGCCTGGAAGCTAAATCAGGCAAAGTTAAATTAATTAACTTTGGAGGCCTATCTCCTGTAATTAATAAACAGCTTGTACCATTTTCCAAGATACGATTATATAAATTAAATAATGCTATTTCCCAATCTTCATCATTGGCAAGACAATGAACATTGTCAATGCAAATCAGCGCTAAATGCTCTGTCCCATCTAAAACATCAGGTACGAAATAGTTCCGTTTATCCAACGGAAAATAGCACACTGCTACACCTTTTGTTGATAATTCAGTACATGCAGCATGTAATAAATGACTTTTTCCACTACCTGATTGCTTGGACCAAAAATAAATATAGCTACTATAGAATTGATTAATAGCAGATTTAATAGCTGCTATTAAAGCACTATTTTCTCCAGTGATAAAACTGGCAAATGTTTCATCATCAGGTGTAGATAAAGGTAATGAAAGCTGTACAGGCATATTTAAAAACACCTCTTTCCATAGAGATCAAAATAGTTTCCATAGAGATCAAAATAGATAAAAAATAAGACTTAACCTAAAAGTTACAAAGAGTTTACTTAAAAAAATCCAATGAAACTAACAATTTTTCTAGTATTAGCAGTAATAATAGTTATTTTCATCGTTTTAACCAGTTGAAGCTGATTGGTTTTATAAGCATTTTTAGCCGAAAATATAAATATAGTTCAAAACTAACACCGGTAATATTAATTACCGGTAACAAAAACTACTACATGCAACTGATTAGCACCAATTCTGCTACAGAAAACATTCACTTGAATAAATTGAATAACTGAAAGAAAAATCAAATCTTACAAATTTATTATAACCTTTTCGATAATCCATTAATATTGAAATACCTGATAGAATACTAAGATACTTCAGTCATCAGGAAATACAACGACAATAATAGTAACAGAATGAAAATAAAGCTGAATTGCAGCTACTAATTTATCTATCTAAGTTAAGAAATACAATAATCAATCGCTGTCTTGCTTACTGAGATGAAAGAGGTTACTGCACTATAACTCGCTGAAGTAGCATATAACTTTAATGATGGCCAAAACAACAATATTCACCATAGATAGTATTTTATGGAATAAAAAATAAAAATATAGTTGCTAAATGTTTAGCAACATAAACGGTTGAAATCGAGATTCAAAGAGGTCTTATCCAACAAGACAATGCGATTACTATCAAATTATCAATAAATTTTATATTGACCATGATTGGTCAATAACCGAATTCATATCAATTACTTTTATTAGAAAATATGAACTGATTGTAGGAAGCGGCAACATTAAAAATAGGAATTTTCTGTTAAGCAATCGAAAAGCCACTACATATAAAGATTAACGCTTTATATCACTACTGAACTGATCTAATAACTTGAATCAATATTATATCTGATTTCAGTTAAGTTTAGAGCGCAAATCGCTGTTTGTATTTAAAATCAATAATAACAAATATAATCTTTCTGTAAGCAAGATTATATTAATCAAAATTCATACCTTCGTGAAAGTTTTCAATAAATACTACTATAGTAAAGTTCTCTATAGAAATAATATAAAAAATCTAAATATTCTCATATATCATATAAATATCATACTAAAACTGTAGAATAAAATACAGTTTGAGCGATATATAGCAAAATACATCAATGGATACATGATCTAGTAACGGAATGTACTAATAATATAAACGTCTATTATATACTTGGAAAACATAATAGAATAGGTTCTTTTAACCATTGTCTTTTGATATCTATAATGATTTTTTATGGATTATAAAAGACTATATCAATAACTAATAATTATTAGTTATTTTACTTATAAAACTAATCAATACAATTCAGTTTTTAAGAAATATTTTTTTATTTTATCAGTTTTAAATTGATAAAATCTATATAACTCAGTATTGATGATATCAATCATTAATACTGAGTATATAAAGTTTATTATTTACATACTCATTAAATTCTATTTTCCATACAATAGAAATATATCTAAAATATTAGAAAATAATGCTATTGATAATAGCAAAGTAACAATTTCGCATCAACGATTAATACTTCCATTACTATAATAACTTATTACTGCGTAGAATACGCAAAGTATAAAATTGGAAATTCTTTTCTAAGAAAAGACGTACTACCTATAAACAGGTAAAATATCAAATAGTGCTAATATATGAATAACTGCATTAATTAAACCAAAGAGAATGACAACATAAATTAACTTATCACCACCAGGTGCATGATAAGCCGCTTTTAAAAATTTTTTTCGACTAGCTTTTACCATCATCGCCGGCATAATCACTGCCCAGATTGTTGCTGCTAGTCCAGCAAAACCAATGGCATGAATGAAACCATCTGGATAATATAATGAAAAAATGGTTGGTGGAATAGAGGTTATCAGAACAGACTTGAAACGACCTTGATTATTATCTTTAAATTTAAAAAAATCAGCAATGAAATCAAAGAGTCCAAGTGAGATGCCTAAAAAAGAACTTGACAGTGCCATATAAGAAAACACATTTAAACAATGTTGTACAACATTGTTATTGATATTGCAATTTACTTGCTTTAAAAGCAAGTCCACATTACCGCCTTCAGCAATAATTTGTTTAAATGCTGTGCGAGATATATTTCCTTGAATAGTATACTGCCATAAGATATAAATGATTAAAGCAATGAGAGTACCATATAATAAACTCTGAACAACAGCCTTGCTATCCTTATTGTAATATGTTACTAAGCCTGGGACATTTCCATGGAAACCAAACGAGGTTAGTAAATAAGGTAAAGCGATCAATGCGTAAGGTAAATAATCTGCATCAAGACTATCTTTGTTGAGTAACAAAGCAAGAGAGACACTATTAAACATACCACTGACAGATATAATAAAAGTAATAATCATGCCACCAATTAAAATTGTACTTAGACGATCAACAGCTTTAGTTGATAACCAAACTATGAAAGCAATGGTTATACTAAACAATAAGCCGGCAATAGAGTGGTTTATTGGTATAAACTGGTTAAGATTATGCGCAATGATTGATCCGCCAGCAGAAATATAAGCATAAGTTAAAATATAAAGAACAAACGCAATTGAGATACTGTTTAATAAATTCCAGCGTGCACCAAGTAAATCTTTTACCATAGTGTTAAAGCTAGCTCCTAAAGGATAATTCATATTGGTTTCAAGGATCATTAAACCAGAAGAAAACATACAAACCCAAGTATAAACTAATAGAAGAAGTGAGCCTGTAAACCATACTCCAGCAGTGACAATAGGAATAGAAAACATGCCGGCACCTACTGTTGTGCCTGCAATGATCATCGCACCGCCAATTAAGGAAGGACGTTTATAATTTTCTATTGTATGACTAAGCATGATACGCCTCTGATCAGATATACTCTACCTACTATTATAATAGTAGGTAGAGTATATCTGAGTAAACTAAATTCTTACGTTGATGAAAAAAAATTCTTCTTTAATTGCTGGTTTTGATAACATACCCGATAATAGATTCTTTAGACTCTCTAATGTCTTTTCTCCAGTATTTTACTACATGCTATCATGATTTGTACAGCTTATCCAAAAATTTTATAGAAAAACAAAGAAGCCTGCTGCACAGGCCGCAGGCTTCAAGAAATCCATTTATTTAACCAATCTTAAAGAGCAGTTACATTCACAGCAGCTGGGCCTTTCGAACCATCTTCAATGGTAAATTCTACATTTTGCCCTTCAGCTAGAGTTTTAAATCCATTTCCTTGAATGGCAGAGAAGTGAACGAATACATCCTTACTTCCATCAGAAGGAGTAATAAAACCAAAACCTTTAGATTCGTTAAACCACTTCACTTGACCCTTCATTTTGTCAGACATGTTCCTTTTCCTATTATAACAAATAAAAATTGCCGTTTTTGGCAGGTATAAAAGCCTACATCACTATTTAACTTATGAAAGCGTTTAATAAAAACGGTCTACAAGATATTCAGCATAGCTGATACTCATAACACATGAACTTAAATGTCGTAAAATAGATCTGTTCATTAGGCCTGACTCCATTAACGCATGAGTAGTGTATAATATCAATAGTTTTTGTGGTTTTTGTTTTAAAAAAACATTTAAAATATTCTTATGGTACAGCATGAATGTATTAAATAAAACGATCTGAATAAATTCATACATATAAATTTCATATAAATTTATGCTTTTTAAGAAAATACCTAATTAATAAATCTTGTTAAATACAGATAGCTACTCATAATGAGAGTAATTTTAGCAGCTTAGTTTCTAAGCATTAGATTTATATATGCCTCTAATCTACTAAGGTTGATATCATGAATATGATATGTAGTAATTCTAATAAGAGGAACTTCTATCAAGTTAATACTAATTAAATATTATTAAAAGACCTAACTCAAATTGGTATTTTAATACTGACCATTCCTATACTTTACATAGGAATGGTCATAGCTTGTATATTAAAATAATGCTAATTCAGAGTACTCTCTCTTAGAGATTTTATACTTAGTTTAAGTCTATTATTGCTATTTGATAGCCAACAAACATACCGTTTTAAGAATATTCCCGTTATGGATTTACATACATCATTGTAATGATGCATCATCTATTACTAAATCAGTATCAAACATATTGATAGCATTTTAATAAAATATTTTTCTCAATGTACTATTAATCATAATGTTCTATCGATGCTCTGTAGCTAGTAAAAATTACAATGTGTTTTAAGCAGAAATGATATATCAATAAAAATTATATAGAATTTACTTATATCGTGACTTTACTTAAAAACCTTGCTCGCTTAGAGAGCATATTTTAAGAAAAAATTTTTCACTTCATATGAAGCAAGTAAAATAAAATGATTAAAGTAAAATAGCAAATATGTTATCTTGTAACATTGACAGTAGTGCATGACATCGTTAGTATTCTAACAGTTAGTGGATTATTTTATTCCTCCATAGTTCAGTTGGTAGAACGGCGGACTGTTAATCCGTATGTCACTGGTTCGAGTCCAGTTGGAGGAGCCAACTCCTCTTAGCTAAGACTTTCATTAGTTATTGGTTTCATGCTACTTAACACTGATATTCAGTGTAGCTATTTATTTTTTCATTTTATTATTCTTATCTCAAGAATTCGTCACTCATCTTTTTATTATCTTACTTTTTAAGATGGATTCACTTTTATGTCTAAAAATATAACTACCGTTATTAAAATTCGCCGTCCTGATGACTGTCATGTTCATTTTAGAGATCATGACATCTTAAAACTTGTTGTGCCTTATACAAGTCGATTTTTTGGCCGTGCAATTGTTATGCCAAACTTAGATCCGCCAATTACTAATATTAATCAGGCAAAATCTTATCGTAATAGGATTTTACATGCAACGCCTGTAGAACATTCATTTACACCATTAATGATTTGCTACTTAACGGATATCACTGATGTTAAAATAGTCGTAGAAGGCTTTAGACAAGGAGTATTTACTGCATGTAAACTTTACCCAGCCAATACAACTACTAATTCTAACTTTGGAGTTTCAAAGATAGAAAATGTTTATTCCGTTTTTGCTACAATGGAAGAAATCGGTATGCCACTGCTAGTGCATGGTGAAGTTACTAGCAGTGATATTGATATATTTGATCGTGAAGCCTATTTCATTGAACAAATACTAGAGCATATTATAGGAAATTTTCCTAGTCTAAAAATTGTTTTTGAGCACATTAGCACTAAAGAAGCTGTTCAATATGTGCTTGCTGGGAAAAACAACCTGGCTGCTACCATTACGCCGCAACATCTAATGTTTAATAGAAATCATATGTTAACTGGAGGCATTAGACCTCATTTATATTGTTTACCTGTTATAAAACGTGCTATTCATCAAAAAGCATTACGTGAAGCAATAACAACAAATTGTCAGCGATTTTTCCTTGGAACCGATACAGCGCCACATACTCAAAATAAAAAAGAGTCTGATTGCGGATGTTCTGGTATTTTTAGCGCGCCAGCGGCCCTTGCAGCTTATGCAACCGTTTTTGATGAAATGAATGCACTTGAAAATTTTGAAGCATTTTGTTCATTAAACGGTGCTAAATTTTATGGATTACCACTGAATGAAGGGGTAATTGAACTTAAACGTAAAAAAATGATTTTTACGGAAAAAATTTCTAATGGAAAAAATCATTTAATTCCATTTTTAGCAAATGAAAATATTAATTGGGAAGTTACCGTTCAATAACGTTATAACAACTTTAAGTATAAAAACTAACATTTTATGTAATCTAATGATTTCATTAGACATGTTGCAATTTACGTATAAAATTGTTGAACTTACAAGACGATTTAAGGCCATTAAAGAAAATTTAACGCTACAAATCTTGTGTATTCATAGCAAATACATGAGCAGACAACGAAATGTATAGAAAAGTAATTCATATATATAAAATAATCAACCATCACCAACATTAATTCCATTAATATTAATATAGAAATAAGTCATCTTGTTCCACAACAGTGCTATCTAGCGATAGCTATAGCGATACGTGAATGACTTATACTAAGTAAGAAAATATTATTGAGAGTATCAATCATATCAAGAATATTCTTCAGAATTTGGTTAATGCAATTAACTAAGCTCTGGTGGCTCACATATCCCGCCCCCTCATTGCTACTATAATGATAAGCAAATTATATGTTTCTCGATAACTTTTAATACTTCCATTTCCTTACCATCAGAACAATAGAAGCTTCTTTATTAAAATTAGCACTTATCAGTTGATTTATACGAAATATAAATCAATAATGCAGAATATATACAATAATTCTTGACAAGAATTCATCACGATTCATTGTTTAATACAAACGATATTTAAATTTTAAATGTTAAATTTACAATCATGTACTGTATGTAAAATCAGTTTTTTAAAACTAAATCTGTCTTTTAATCTGCATTAAAGACAGATTCTATTGATTTCAATAGAGACATAAACTTTCTGAGTTCAAGAGAACTTGAACAATTGTATCTTTAAAGTCTATTTTTTTTAAAAAGATTCCAGTTATAAGTTAATTCTGAATACTCATTTATTATAAATAATATCACTTTTTAACCAAAAGAATATATTGTTTTTATGTTTAGCTCAATGGATATTCAGCAACTATGGAACCATCGCCTACATCGATTAAATAACACCAAAAACTGCACATACTTTGATACTAATCTAGTCCAATATTTTTGCAGTTAAATCTGATATTTATGATTGCTTTAGCACATCTTCTTGTTCTTGGATAACGCTCTCAATTCATTCATGGTGAACATGTTTTGTTTAAAAAAACAGGATATTATTTTTTTATTTTATAGTTAATTTGTATTTTACTGGTCATTTTATTGCATCTACTACCTTAAATGAAATAGAGAAAATTTCTAACAATGAAGGTAATTACATGATTATTGCGTATTTATTCTTGTATTCTTTAGATAACTCTAAATATCTATGATGATAAAATCATTTTTTTAAAAATGATTGAGTGTTTTGATAGCAACGTTTTAATTAAAATATTATGTGATTGTTTGTTCTCTAGTATATTAGAGATATGACTAAGAATTAATCAACAGCGATACTAAAATAGTTAGATAGTATTATTCTTATTATTCTTTATAAGAAGACTCTACATGATTCATCAAGACACTCTTTTATTAGATCTAAATAAAAAATTTTTTATAATAAAAGCTTATAATGCTACTTATTTTTACTAATAGTATGAAGATTTCGTTTTTTATATTTTGATATATATGAATAGCGATTGATCTGGAAAGATATTAAATTGATACGATGTTGATCGATATTGATTTCTTTGTTAGCTTATCTGTGATGTTAAATTCGTTTATTTTAGCTATTAAAAATCTTTATATGAAACAGTAATATTATTTAATGGTAATATGAATTTAATAACTATTTTAGTTATGATGAATATTTTTAAGTTTTTTAAAATCTTCATCAATCTGATAGGTTGCTTCAAACAAGTTGTTCTCAGTTTTAAATGACTCTAAAAGAGTTAATAAAATTGCTGTAATTGATGCGATGTAAAAGACGAATGGTTTAATACTTTAACATAACTAATAGAATTTTGTTCACCTCATAACTATTTTACAAAAATTGATAAAATATATTATGGCTTATTTTTTTTATTTTCTCATCAATTATGCTATCTATGTTTGCTCTTTTAACATAAAAAGCAATAGCTATCCAATGAATATAATCTTAAATGATCAAGGTAACATCTAGATTAGAAAAATTATCTATTAGATTAATATTTATTAAATATATTTTCTATGAAATCTAAATATCAATTATCATACTTAATTTTAATAACATGAACATTAAGTATGATACCGAAAATCGGTTATTTTATTTTTTTAGAAAATACAATAACCGATTTTCGAATAAAAATATCAGAATCACTTTTGTATGCTGAGATGAACCATTTTTTTGTTCTTATTACTTGGAAATAATAAAAAGGAGATATCATTACGACTAGTATATTTAATGCTAAATATACTTTTTAAAACTATATTGTATATTTCTTTAAATTACATAATTTTTTATCGAAATATTTTACTCACTAAATATGGTAATATATCAGCAATTCAGTCAAACTATCAGAGCCTTTCTACACCTTGTAATCAACTTACTATATTAAAATTTTAATTGCTTTATTAAATAACATGTTTTTGGATCTCATTTAAAATCAGAGATGCTCATCATTTATGATGAGAGATCATAGCGAAAATGAATACATGCGACACAATGAGCGATCCATAGTTTGGATCACACTATTTATTTTAAATAAATACAAGAAAATAATGGACTACTTTATAAAGTAAGCATACATGTATTTTCCACATTATTAATGCTAGCGCTTTTACTGTTCTTACAATTTAATATCTAAATCGATTAACAGTAATTTTCTGAAGAAAATTTTTCTTATCGTTCTGATTTACCGTTTTGAAAAACCTGTTAATACTAGCAGTTTAGTGAAATGAATATATTAATATCCATAAAAATAAACGTAATCGTCAGAAGCTTTGACGTACACTAAATGACATTCAATAGAAATTGCTTGTGTTATGCAATAACATTTCAGAAAAATCTGAATTGAAATGAGATCACTAGTTTCAGCTCAACACGGGTAATGATAATGCCAGCTTTTCTTGATTAATAAAAGCAGAACGTATGAAATCATGCGATGCCAGATAAATATAGCATGATACTATCATTTTTAACTAAAAATCTGTCTCTTAGTATCAATCTGATTACCTCTTGCTCTAACCTCTAGAAATACTTATTGAAGTAATTAAGTATTTTGCTCATATGGAACATTAAATTTTTCCATATGAGCAAGAATTAACTAAAAGGATTCATCATTTTATCTTACATTAGATTCATTAGATTTTTAATAAACATTATTCGCGTTTGAACTGAGCATTAAAATTACATGAATAGGACAATGAGTAATAATTATACTGAAAAAACAAAAACTACAAATAATGGTTTTAAGTATATCAAAGCTGCTCTAACAGAGCTATTTCTCCTCTGTTAGAGCAGCTTTGATATCGCTTTACAATGCAAGCACATTCCATACGCTTTGTGCATGGAATGTGCTTCTCTAAGATGGAGAAAAGCAATTGATAACAACATAATTGGAACAGAAAAAAAGATACTCGTTGCCTGTATGTTTTTACTGCAACATATGTTTCCATTTCTAGTTAATAGACTTTTGCATTGATTGAGTTTGAGTAAGGATGAAAAACAATTTCAAAATTCCGTAGAACTATTCATAAGTATTGAGTTGCACTAACGTCTCATTTTTAAAAAAAATAATTATCCTTAAATTGACCTACTCTAGGTAGATTTATGTTTTGAGGAATAGTAGGACAAATATGGATGCAATGCCATATACAAGCTAATTGTATGAACTATTCCATCAAGAATGCTTTTAAGAAAGCTTGATTTTCTCGGCACGAACAAGTATAGCAATGTATTTTATTTTCAATAAAATACATTGAAAAAATATTAAAAATCAGTGTATTAAACTAAGTCACTATATATTAGTGAGTAATCATAGATCTTAATTCTTTTAATACTACTTAAACCTGAATATAACCATATACTTTCTAGTTCTTGGAAAGAAAAGAAAACTAGATATCATATAACTTGCCGCAGTTTAAAAATCACCTTGAAAGCAAGGAAGTTCTTAATTTTCAAGGCATTGATATAGCGCTGTATAAAGAGTGTAAAGAAATCAATCTCTCCTTACTAAGGAGATCCGGCTATTACCAGATAATAGCAAAAGTATTTTGATATTTTTAATACTATAAAACGTTTTATAAGCGCTCTTAAGCTACGACTTAAGTAAAACAATGGTGCTGGACGACATTGCAAAACATCGATAGCAAACATGAAGCTCAATACTAAATCATTATAGCCGTTAAATGTAATAGTTTTTGGTTCAAAGAACATATTGTAAAAATCTATTTACCAATATTTCATTGGTACCATAAATAATAATTTTAGATAGACAACAGTAAAATTAAAAAGAAAACTTATCTGCATGTTACGGTGCTGTAACATGCTATGAGATCATTAGATATCTATCTATCTATCTATCTATCTACATATATTTATATGTTGTATAAGATCTGATCTTTACTTTACTAATGTAGAAGTAGTGTAGCAGTAAAGAAATTGGAAAAGTAATGCGTTTAAAAGAATTTATCATAGTGTAGCTATAGTGCTAAACATGGATGATTATTGCATAGAAGTAGTACTTTTACTTATTCTATTTTGAATAAAAATTTGATCCTAGGAAAGGATTACATAGAGTAGATTTTTATTTTATTATTTTCATCTTTGCTAGAAGCAAAGAGATGATCAATATCATGGATAAGATTTTATATATCAATTCTTCTTTTTTAGTATAAAAAGTACAAGAGACTATGAATATAGTCATACTTATACTTATTGATCAGTATAAGTATGACAAGCACATGTTACTATCTATGTATTTCTCATGTTCATTATAACTACATAGATAGTAACTATTGATTAAACTATAATCTTGTATAGATTGTCATGAGACAAAATAGTAGAATTTTTTTAAAAAAAAGTGATTGTGTTAATCACTTGCTGGTTAAGCAAGTACTCTATAAAAAGTAACTGATTAGCAAAATATTATTTTATTCGAGCAACGTATTCACCAGATCGGGTATCAACCCTAATTACTTCGCCAATTTTTATAAATAGCGGAACTTTTACCACTGCACCAGTACTTAACATTGCTGATTTTCCGCAAGTACTTGCTGTATCTCCCTTTAAACCAGGATCAGTATTAATCACTTTTAGTTCAACGAAATATGGTGGTGTAATAGTAATAGGACGACTATTCCATAATGTAACAATGCAATCAGTTTGCTCAATTAACCACTTAATATTATCACCAACTGCTTTTTCGTCAGCAGCTAGTTGCTCGAACGTCTCATGATTCATGAAATACCAAAATTTATTATCATGATATAAATAGGTTAAGTGCAAATCTAAAACATCGGCTCTTTCTACAGAGTCGTTTGACTTAAATGTTTTTTCTAATAACTTATGAGAAATTAAGTTACGGATTCGAACGCGAGCGAAAGCTTGCCCTTTACCTGGCTTGATAAATTTACTTTCAATAATTGTACAAGGCTCGCAATCTAAAATAATTTTAAGACCTGAGCGAAATTCATTGGTTCTATAGGTAGCCATAGAAATCTTCTGATAAACGGTAAATAAAATTAAAATATTCAATATTTTAATTTTAAAAGCCCTATTAGGGAAGTCTAGTGACAGAAGCTTATACAAACAGTTACTGATACTGATGAAACTAAGATTGTTTTAGTACAAAACAATCTTAGTTTTGCACACAAGAATATAACTCATATTTTATTTCTGCTACGCGTTCCTAGCTCATTTATCGTAAATAATGCGGATCGTTGATAATAAGGATTAACTTTTACGATAAATTTTTTCTTAAAAGAGGAATATGTTCTTATAACAACTTTTAAAAAATTCATTAAATAAACATCATAGCTTAATTCTGGACTATTGCATAAGTATCAATATCGCGTCTTTCTATTAGTATATGGACAGAAAACTGTTCTATTAATTTTTGCTACTACTTCCGGAGTTATGAAAAACATAAAAGCAATAAACAAAACTGATAGAAAGCTTACCATGATATTCAAAAACCTACAGACCTGCACGAAATTATTTTTATCAGGTGATTGGAGATCTTTAATGACAAAAGATTATGAGCTAGATAGCTTGATATTAGAGTTAAAACTATCCAACATATCAAGCGTCTTAGGATTTAAGGCCGATCATCATTAGTCATTCCTGAACGAATAACGAGAACACTTTCCAATGTTTGAAAGTGACGCATAACTATAGGTTATTATGGTTACTCATATCAATCACGCTAATGAAATTGACAAAAAATTCAGATGTGAATGGATAGTTAAAAATAAGTAAATGTTACATTGATTTAATGCTGATTCTTTAGCTAAATTAAGTAATAAATTATTTTAAATAGCTTATGTTTATAATGACACTCCTAACTCGTAGCCTATAGTTATTTGGTACTAAAATGAACCTAAGCAATAGGTGGAAAACTGAGTAAAACTCTCATTGAGTTATATTAAAAGTCAATGCTGAAAGTCAATAATGTTGTTGAATATTTTATTTATGATACTGTATGAATACATAATGCGTCATCATGGTGAGAATGTTTACGAATCAGGATAAATCTTAAGATTAGAATTTTTATTTTACTTGTAGTCCAAGCAAACACTTCACTTCCTTCATTCTATCTATTTGAAGCATTAGATTTTGAGCATGAGTAGCAAGTGCGAATGGAATAAAACTCTAATGAACTAAACTGACGTCTCGAGTGTTGACGCCAGTTAAACAACGAATCTTTGTATCAAGACCTTTTTATAGCAACTATAATTTGCTTGTTTTGAGCAATATTTATTTATTTTTATTGATATACTCTACATCTATTACTTTTAACTCTTTAAGTTAAAGACGTATAAAAGTCAATCGATATAGAAAAGCTCAAATAAAATTTATTAACAAGTAGAGTGAGTGGGTAAAGATGAAATCCCCTGGGTTTCATCTTTACCCAGGGGATTTCTGTGATAAGAAATCAGGATTGCAATACCTTACATCATACCACCCATACCACCCATACCACCCATACCTGGTGTGGCACCTAGGTCGGCTTTATCTTCTTTTGGTAAATCAGTCACCATAGCTTCGGTAGTAATCATAAGGCCGGCAATTGATGCAGCAAATTGCAAGGCAGAGCGAGTTACCTTAGTTGGATCCAAGATCCCCATATCAAGCATGTCTCCATACTGCTCTGTTGAAGCATTGTAGCCGTAGTTGCCTTCACCTTTTTTAACATTGTTAACTACTACAGCTGGCTCTTCACCTGCATTCTCAACAATGCGACGCATTGGGGCTTCCATTGCGCGTAGCGCGATATCGATACCAACCTTTTGATCTTCATTTTCACCTTTTAACTTATCTAATGCAGCGGCAACGCGAACTAAAGCAACACCACCGCCAGCAACAACCCCTTCCTCTACTGCAGCACGAGTTGCATGCAATGCATCATCAACACGAGCACGTTTCTCTTTCATTGCAACTTCAGTTGCAGCACCTACTTTAATCACAGCAACACCGCCTGAGAGCTTGGCTATACGCTCTTGTAATTTTTCCCGATCGTAATCAGAAGTTGCTTCATCACGTTGTTGTGCGATCTGTTTTGTACGAGCATCAATGTCGCTTTTTTCACCGACACCATCAATAATGGTTGTTGTATCTTTGTTAATAACAATGCGTTTTGCTTGACCTAAATTTTCTAGCGTTGCTTTTTCTAACTCCATACCGATTTCTTCAGAAATGACAGTAGCCTTGGTTAGGATAGCAATATCTTGCAACATGGCTTTGCGACGATCACCAAAACCAGGCGCTTTTACCGCAGAAACTTTTACAATACCACGTAAATTGTTTACTACCAAAGTTGCAAGGGCTTCACCTTCAACATCTTCAGCAATAATTAGCAATGGTTTTCCTGCTTTAGCAACAGCTTCCAATATAGGTAATAATTCACGAACATTAGAAATCTTCTTATCTATTAGCAATAGATAAGGATTTTCTAATTCGACAGCACCTATATCAGGCTTATTGATAAAATAAGGAGATAAATAACCACGATCAAATTGCATACCTTCAACGGTAGCCAATTCATCTTCTAGACCAGAACCTTCTTCAACGGTAATAACGCCTTCTTTTCCAACTGCTTTCATTGCGTTAGCAATTAATTCGCCAACGGTTTTATCAGAATTTGCTGAAATCGTACCAACTTGTTCAATTTCTTTATTATCTGCACATGGTCTAGATAATGTTTTCAATTCTTCAACTGCTGCAGAAACTGCTTTATCAATACCGCGTTTTAAATCCATTGGATTCATACCTGCAGCAACGGCTTTTAAACCTTCACTTACAATAGACTGAGCGAGCACTGTTGCAGTTGTTGTGCCGTCACCAGCTGCATCATTCGCTTTAGAAGCAACTTCTTTTACCATCTGAGCGCCCATATTTTCGAATTTATCTTCTAATTCTATTTCACGCGCAACAGATACACCGTCTTTAGTAATTGCAGGGGCTCCAAAAGACTTATCTAGAACAACGTTTCGACCTTTTGGTCCTAAAGTAACTTTAACTGCATCAGCAAGAATGTTCACTCCACGAAGCATTTTTGCACGGGCATCAATACCAAATTTTACGTCTTTAGCTGCCATTGTTTCTTTCCTTTAAATTCATTTATTTATTCATTGATTTTTGAAGATTTAATCGAGAAATTATTTTTCAACAATTGCCAGAATATCACTTTCTGGAAGAATTAACACTTCGTCGTTATCAATCTTTTCTGTTTTAACGCTGTAGCCATCATTAAAGATGACAGTATCACCTACTTTTACATCTAATGGTTTATGTTCACCGCTGTCTAAGATTCTGCCTTTACCAACAGCTAGTACTTTGCCTCGAGTTGATTTGCCAGCAGCAGAGCCAGTTAGAACAATACCACCAGAAGATTTAGCTTCAACTTCTTCGCGCTTGATGATAACTCGATCATACAATGGACGTATTTTCATTAAGAGTTCTCCTATAAATAAAATCCATATCAGGTATAAAATAAGGACAATATTAATATATATTAATAGTTCATTACCTAAGACAGGTAATGGGGTCAATTCAAATCAGTTCAAGGGGTATACAAAAAAATATTTTCTCTCTGTTTTTAAAAATCAAATTGTTAGTATCATTTTCATCACTAGCTTCTCTTTGATAAGCTATATCCAACTTCTCTTTGTTTAAAGAGGCCCTGCGTTCATCAGGGTTATGATATCACTCTTTGCCCTTTTGAACAACTAATCATCATGAATATACAGCATTAAGATTCATGATTATCAATTTTAAATAGTGAAAAATAATAGTAAAAATTAAAAGTTAGAAACAACTAAGACTGCATGTCTATCAAGATGTTACCTATAGACTAATTAATGACTTATTGTTAATAATCCATTAATTCATAATTTATGTTTTCTAACTAAACTAGTATATACATTCAAAATAATTAACACTAACTTAGTTAGTAACCCGTTTTCAAAAACCTAGCACAAATCACTTCTGGTATAGAAATAGAAGACATGACCATATAATTACTTTTCCATAAAAACTAGTTAACCCATATAATTCTATCAATACTTACTTACAAAGTACTAGACATTTCACTGAGCAGAATATTTTTTTTAACAATCTAGAAAAACTTATTACAATAAATCTATACCATCATAAATGATTCTATAAAATAAATATCTTAACAAGAGAGATATGAATCTTATGCACATATATCAAATGTGGCTTTGCAACTATTTCTAAAATATATATCACAGTTATAATTTTTAAAATTAGTTATTACTTTCAAATCTGACATCAGTATAGTTTTTCTGACATCAGAAAAGTTTTTTACTATTACATAAAATTCAGTTAGTAAATCGCTATTTATTAATAAAGCGCTATTTAATATAGGAAGGTTTGTATGTCTAAAAGTGTCCGATCTGAAAAAGACCTATTAGGTAAACGAGATGTGCCTATTGAAGCCTATTACGGTATTCATACATTGCGTGCAATTGAGAATTTTTATATTAGCGACCGAACTATTAATCATTTACCAGCATTTATTCATGGTATGGTAATGGTAAAAAAAGCGGCTGCTATGGCAAATAAAGAATTAAAAACTATTCCACAAAAACAAGCAGATGTGATTATTAAGGCTTGTGATGAAATTTTAAATAAAGGCAGATGTATGGATCAGTTTCCAGTAGATGTCTTTCAAGGAGGTGCTGGTACGTCTTTAAATATGAATACTAACGAAGTATTAGCTAATATTGGTCTTGAATTAATGGGGCATAAAAAAGGTGACTATCAATATCTCGATCCAAATGACCATGTAAACAAAAGCCAATCAACGAATGATGCTTATCCAACTGGATTGCGCATTGCCGTATATAACTCTATTGCTAATCTCATTACATCAATTACCTTACTTCAAAAAGGTTTTGAACAAAAAGCTAACCAATTTAAAGATATTCTTAAAATGGGCCGCACCCAATTACAAGACGCTGTTCCTATGACTGTTGGTCAAGAATTTCATGCCTTTGCTACATTATTAGCAGAAGAAATAAAAAATTTACATCGTGTTAGTGAGTTATTACTTGAAGTTAATCTTGGTGCCACCGCAATTGGAACTAGAATCAATACCGTTGCTGGTTATCAAGAATTAGTAGTAAAAAAACTAGCTGAAGTAACAAAATTACCTTTCATTCCTGCAGAAGATTTAATTGAAGCCACTTCTGACTGCGGGGCTTATACAACAGTGCACGCTGGATTAAAACGTCTCGCTGTTAAACTATCAAAAATTTGCAATGATCTTCGCCTGCTATCTTCAGGCCCTCGCGCTGGTTTAAAAGAAATAAATCTACCGGATCTACAAGCAGGTTCATCTATTATGCCAGCTAAAGTCAACCCGGTTATTCCTGAAGTTGTAAATCAAGCCTGTTTTAAAGTGATTGGTAACGATATTTGTGTTACTATCGCAGCAGAAGCAGGACAATTGCAATTGAACGTGATGGAGCCAGCAATTAGCCAAGCAATTTTTGAATCTATTTCATTAATGAATAATTCTTGTCGTAATTTACTGGAAAAATGCATTATAGGTATTACGGTCAATAAAGAAATCTGTGAAAAATATGTTTTGAACTCTATTGGAATTATTACTTATCTTAATCCATTTATCGGTCATCATAATGGCGATATCGTTGGGAAAATATGCGCTGAGACAGGTAAAAATGTCAAAGAAGTAGTATTAGAGCTTGGACTTCTTACAGAGATCCAATTGGACGATATTTTTTCTATTGAAAATCTAAAAAATCCTCAATATAAAGCAAAACGTGTTGATGAGTAACATGTTACTCATCAACAATGAATGTGCTTGATTTTCGTTGCATTTTTATCCATGTACTATATTGTGCATAACATAGTAATAGCTCATGCACATGAGCTATTACTATAAAAAAGATTATAAAATCCTTTGTGCTAGTTTTATTTATATGCACGGCATGTTTCTTTAAGTAACATGCCGTTTTCAGTTGCGGTTACTAAAAAGTTTATTATTATTATTATCTTATGCTAAAGCTGCTAAAAGCATTTTCATGCTTAGGCTGTTATAACAGCCTGTGGATCTTATCAGCAATTATTAGTATGTTCTACTGTATATTAGAACTAGGTAGAATCATGAGCAAGCAGTTTAATTCTTGCAACCTTTATTCTTATTCCTGCAAGTATAAGAATAAAGGTTGCATTACATTGAGTGCTCCATAATAAAATAGGCTATGAACTATTTTCAATATAGCTGATATTTAGCTGAAGTGTATTAAAATATCTTTTCGTTATTAGTATTAATAATTTTAACTTGAATAAAATCTTAGCGAGACCTAGATTAATCATGTTGATCAGTTTGCTCATTGCTACTAAATATAAGTATTCATCTTCTTATGAGCTCTTAGAAGAGTATTGTACTACAAAACAAATGGAATGAAGAAAGGATCTCTTAGTAGTAATACAATGACCTTTGATAATGATCAAAGGTCATTGTATTACAGAATGAAAGATTTTCAACTATTAGAAGAATCTTAGCAATAAGAATGAAGAGGATTCTACTATCAATACAAAACTTCATGTTGACATTCATTAATTGTTTTAATCTTAAGAAAATGCTAAAATACTTAAGATATTAAAAGTATTTGGTATGATTTTACGCTATCACAGTCAATTAACAATTGGAAACTAACAATAATAGTTTATTACTAAATAGTAAACTGTCTCTAAAAATGAGAAAGGAACTATTAGTACTCATTGTAGCTAGTTTGCTCCAATTTAACGGCAATTGCTTTATTATCTCTCTCTAATGAGAGATAAACTGGAATCTATTACTTTCTTTAATCTAAAAAGATGCTAGATTTCTACTTTATGCAAAATTGATGCTAGATTTCTACTTTATGCAAAATTAAGTTAGTATTAAAAGATGTATCTTGAATACATTATCAGTTCAAGCAATATACTGTAGATATGTTCAATGAACACTACGATAGTATAGATCTTATTTTTATACTACTTGAGTAGTATAAACATAGCCTGGATAGCTCAGTCGGTAGAGCAGAGGACTGAAAATCCTTGTGTCGGTGGTTCGATTCCGCCTCCAGGCACCATATTAGGTACCATATTACTAATATGGATAACGTCATTTCATTTATGCTAACTTCAATAGCGAAGCTTAAAGCAATAAGATTATTTTTAAATAATCTTATTGCTTTTTAACCTATGGATCTTTGTCATATTATTAATTAATAAAGTTTTACTCTAGAGAGAGTATCATTAATAAATATTTATTTTACTTCTTTTTAGTCTTTTGCACACACTGCAAAAAAAGTTAGCACAAAAGAGCAGTATCGTATACTGCATTGCGAACTAATTTTCACTAAAAATTAATTACCATTGCTAAAATGTTAAACTTTTGTGTTTTTAAATGATGTCTTTTATTTAGCATGTATAATGCACTTCATTTTACGGTAATTGTTTGCCAGAAAATCTCTAAAATATTGCTTGTGTAAAGGCATAATAACTTCGCATAAAAAGTATGTTGCTAGTTAAAAATTTTTATACTGATGCCTTAGGGATCATCTGTTTTTAACAAGCACCATGGTAATCTTTTGTTCTCCATACGAAAGAGCACTCTAAAATGTTCCCTTTTATTGTTTCCATCATCCCCTAAGTGAAGGCATGGATTTTATTACTAAATCCCATTAGATTAATCATTTTTCTATCAGTTACCTCAACATTATTAATAATATGCAGCAAGAAATTTGGCTGATGAATTACAAAAAAGAAGTGTTTTTCCATATGCTCTACCTGTAAAGTTTTATTAAAATATTAGTTATTTGGATATAATAAAGTCATCATGCATTTTTTCATACTTCAATATCGCTGCTAGCACCAGAAATAATATTTTTAATATCAGTTACTGTACTAATAGCAGTAGTTAGTATTACTAACTACTGCTATTAGTACAGTAACTGATAAATCTTTGCTCAGCATAATTAAATGGAAAACTTAACTCTATATTACTTTTTGCTGTTACTTATTATCTACTACTATCAATTAGTAAAAATTTTTTTATAATTGCGATTTTATTTTGCGCATGATTGCTATCAATTGTTAAGTCTTCAGACAGTTCTATCAATCTTAGATAGAAGATTATAAGGTAAAAATAACATAAAATTCCAACTCAAACGAAAATAGCATATAGGACTTGCTGTATATTTATATACATAAATATTTCTTAGTGATGTCAAGTAATAAACAACCCATTCAATAATGAATATTATGCCTATCTCCATCAGCAATCTAATAAGAAAAACATCCTTATCCGTGACATAAGCACAGATAGTAATTTCTGTGCTTATGTCACGGATAAGTTACTGCTTTTAAGTAATTAATTTTATTACAGTTATCTCCATAACACTAGTAAATTCTAGTTTAAAAACTAGAATTTACTAGTGTTATGGAGCGGAGTATTGCTTTACTCGTCCTATATAATAATACGTGATTAATTTGAGCGCGATTAATTTGATAGTAATAGAGACAATAAAGAATTATGAAATAATTTACCTTGCTTAGTAATTTGCCAGTGTGATTTTGTTTTTGTAATAAAACCTTGCTCTAAAGCTCTATCAAGAAGATGCTGAATGCTATTCTCCGTTAATCCAGTGTAATGACTGAATTCCTGCTTTGCTACCCATTCAAGCAAGCAAAAGCGATTCATAAAAAATTCAAAAAAGGTCTATCTGATAGGATAATTTCTTTTTGTTGATAGATATATTGACCTATCATATAGTCATATGGATCTTGTATTTTCATTGTTCGTACAATACAGCCATCAGAAAAAGAGATTTTTCGTGAGCGCCACAACCAATACCCAAATAATCGCCAAAACGCCAATAATTTACATTGTGCTGACATTGATATCCAGGCTTGGAATAACTAGATATTTCATATTGTTGAAATCCAGCGTTTTCAAGTAACTGATGTTCTGGATAGAAAAGTTCCCAAATTGTATACCCCGTAGGGAGCATGATTGAAGCAGATGCTCCAAGGAGCATCTGCTTCAATCATTAACTGATACCAAGAAATATGGTGCAGAAATAAATCAATTGCTTGACGTAGATCATATAGTGCTTGTTCAAGTGTCTGATCAAGTAGACTGTATATCAGATCAAGATTAAAGCTATGTAAATTCAAGTTACAGCTAGAGAAGTAGCTTGAATAGAGTCTTCTATACTATTTACTCTACCTAATTTATAGAGTTTATCGACATTAAACTTTGTAATCCAATTGAAATCCGGTTAATGCCCGCTTTTTGATATTGTTTAAAACGATTCACCTCAATGGCTCTAGGGTTAGCTTCAATAGTAATTTCGGCATTGGAAGATACTGATACTTTTTGGCGTATACCATCAAGCAAAAATTGTATTACCTTACTGCTCAGTAAACTTGGTGTCCCTCCTCCAATAAAGATACTATGAATTTGGCGGCCACTGATCCAGTTTAAATCAGTTTCTAAATCAGTCAGAAGATGCGTAACATATTCTTGTTCAGGCAGATTACCTTTGAATATATGTGAATTAAAATCACAGTAATGGCATTTTTTCAAGCACCAAGGGATGTGAACATATAACCTCAATGGAGGTAATTTAAGCATTATTTATTAAACTTAATAGCATTCTTTAGGCTTACCTACTATGAATGATCGTATTTTACTCCTGTAGTTAGAGGAGTTGCAGGTTGCAGTGAGCTTTAGTTTTTATCTTGCTAGTGTTTAACATAGATCAAAAACTGATAGCCACAAAAATTACTACCTTTATGTTTGCGAGTTCATATACCTTTTCTACCTTATAAGGTAGTGATATATAATCAGTTCAGTATCAACTGAATCTTCGAAATCAATAAGGATACAATTGAATTTTTTACTTAGTATTCGTTATCAACACGAACTTTTATAGTCAATGCATAATTTATATATTTTCGTCAGTGACATTTATATTTCGCAAAGCATATTAAAACAAGATAGTATACGCACCTGTAAGCATATTAATTACAAGACTTAAATCTGTCGACATATAGTAGTAAACAAGAGACTTTTCTATATAGAAAGTTGAATATCGTTTTTAATAAAAATCTGTTTCTGAAATCTAGCTAGAAGTTAACTCATCTTAATAGGTTAGTTAGCTGGAGTAATAAAAATTTACATCTCTCTATATAGAGAGTAAATAACTTACTTTTATCTCCTAGTTTTTCGCGATACCTCACACTACTTTTATATAAAGTTTATATCCCTTCAATCAATTATTACCTGAAAAGTATATTGGTAATAATCGGATCTATAAATAGTAGAATATCTAAACGTAAATAATTTAAAGCAATTAAGAGAAGCATAATTATCATAGATGAAAAATCCACTCCGCCAATAGGCGGAACAATCCTACGAATAGGTAATATCAAAGGTTCGGTTAATTGTATAAGCATGTAATCAATATGTTGTCTACCCTGACCAACCCAGCTGAGAATAGCTCTCATTAAGATCAAACAAAAAACTAGTTTTCCGGAATAGTTTAGTAACTGAATAAAGCTGAGCGGTAGTAGTGTTACGCTAATCAAAGCAAGAGTATTTGTTGCCAACATAATAAAAAGAATATTGGCTACAGTAAGAATATAGGCAACTAATAAAGTTGCTGTATCAATCGTACTTATTGCTGGAATAAAACGCCGAAATGGTCCTACGGTCGATTTAGTGACCTTAATGATAAATTGAAAAAATGGATTGTATAAATCTGCTTTTACCCATTGCATCCAAACAAGTAGTAATAAAATACTAATGTATATTTGAATACTGGTTAGTACGATAAAAATTAAAAATTGCATTTAATTATCCTAATAGGCCAAACATTTTTTTCTATTCCATGTGCTTAAAAAAAATAGAAATGCATGATTTTTGGTAAAAATTTTTTGATTATTTTGTAATAATGTTTTGATACAATTGTTCCATGGTTTCAGAATGACATTCTCTTTTTACCCTTATAAGCAAAACATAATAACATCGGCACACTTTTCTTTACTGTTATTGTTCTCTGAATTTATATCATATTTTATAAAATAGATCTCAATTTGTTCTTTTACTTTGATAATCAACACTACAATCTACCGCACAACCAGTAGATATGAATCTTACGATAATCGCAAGATTCATATCTACAATACTTAATGTAGTACTTTTCTGTTATTTTCTTGCTCTTTTTATTGATCACATGGATTTTTAAAATTCATTTATTAATGATAAGTCAAGTAATAACAATATTAAGATTAGTGAAGATACCAAGAAAATAACATCAATGTTTATAGTAATTAAAATTAGTACGCTTAATGGGATTTTATTTTATAGCTCTCGATTATTTAATCTTTTTGTTATTGTCAGTGTAATAAATATTGTATTTTACTCAGCTAAATGCGTAGCGCTTTAGCGCTTTCTTAGATGTAAAGATGTAAAGTGTTGATAACGTGTCATTTACAATCCTTTTGTTCATATTATTCAATATGAACTATATTTACGGATCACTCTTTATGAATGGAGAGCTAAATAAAAATGAAAGAATGTAATGGAATAATATTACGTTTTTTATTTTTGAGTACAATAGTGTAAAATACGCTGACTAAGCATGATGTTCAAACCAACTCTCTAAGAGAATAACAGCAGCCATGGAATCAATTTTGCTTTTATTTAGAGCCCGATAGCCGCCATGATTAAATAGTTTTGCTCGCGCTTCTATGGTTGTTAGACGTTCGTCGTGTAATGCATATTTAATACCAAAATGCAAATGTAAGCAATTAGCAAATTTACGCGCTTTTCGGCTTATTGGCTGCTCAGTTCCGTCCATATTAAGAGGAAGTCCAATAATAGCGAATTCCAGTTTCCACTCTTTTAAAATATTTTCAATTTCTAACCAGTTAGGTTTACCATGTTTGGCTTTTATTGCTTTTAATGGACTAGCAGTTGCCGTAATTTGCTGTCCAATAGCAGCGCCAATACTAAGCGTACCAAAATCAAAAGCAATAATTATTGTATTTGTCATTATGCATGTCCAGCTTGATTTGAAATATTCAGAATATCAATACCAATTAGAGCAGCAGCTTTACGCCAACGTTCGGCAATAGGCGTATGAAAAATGATATTGCTATTAGTTTTAGCAGTAAGCCAATTATTTTCCATCATCTCTTTTTCCAATTGTCCTTGTTCCCAGCTTGAATACCCTAAGGCTATAAGTGTTTTTTCTGGTTGTTGAGTTGTTCCTAACGTTTCAAGAATATCTTTTGAAGTTGTGATCATAATTTCATCAGAAAGCTTTAAAGTATAAAGAAAACCGTTTTTTGGCGAATGCAAAATAAAGCCATGTGCTTTTGCAATTGGTCCACCAGAAAAAACCGGTTGACTGAATTCACTTATATGATTGTATTCTGCTGTTTTAATGTTTAAATTTTTTAATATGCTATTAATTGAAATTTGTTCAATAGGCCTGTTAATCACTAGTCCCATAGCACCTTTTTCATTATGTTCGCAGATATAAACCACTGACCTTTGAAAAAAAGGATCTAGTAACGTTGGCATTGCGATGAGAAAGTGGTCTTGTAAATTCATATTATTAAACTTATAATCCTAAATTATCAATAAAACATATAAATATTAAGAAATACCAATCATCATTCACATCTTCTTAATTATGTATATGAAGCAATTCTATCGTTTGATAGACTAACCAATAGTTATTTTATTTCTAAAAGAAGAAAATATTTCTAGAATCCTATTATGATTATTTAGGAAACTAAAAGTTTAACTATTTATTATTTTATTTTTTGCAATTAGTCTTTTTTCTATTGCATCAAATAATATACCAGAAATTGATATATTCGAAAATGCAGCTTCAATTTCACATATACCGGTAGGACTAGTGATATTAATTTCAGTTAAACGATCGCCAATAATATCTAATCCAACAAAAATTAACCCTTTTTCTTTTAAAATAGCCGCAACTTTTCTGGCAATTTTCCAATCACTTCCTGTTAACGGTCTTGCTTCACCAGATCCTCCAGCAGCTAGATTACCTCGCGTTCCACCTGGAGCTGGAATGCGAGCTAAGCAATAAGGAACTGGTTCACCATCTATAACTAAAACACGTTTATCACCTTCTTTTATAGCAGGTACGTAATTCTGAGCCATACAAAAGCGCTGACTATATTGTGTTAATGTTTCAATAATAACACTGACATTAGGGTCGTCTTTTTTTATCCTAAAAATAGATGTACCACCCATTCCATCTAATGGTTTTAGAATAACATCACCATGTTTTTGGTAAAATTCATGGAGTTTTTTATTATTTCGAGTTACTAAAGTTTGTGGTGTTAACTCTGAAAACCAGGCAGTAAATAGTTTTTCGTTGCAATCTCGTAGGCTTTGAGGTTTATTAATAATTAAACTACCTGCTTGTTCTGCTCTTTCAAGGATATAAGTTGTGTAAATATATTCGGTATCAAATGGTGGATCTTTTCGCATTAAAATGACATCAAGATTTTTCAGCATTATATCTTGTTCAGTACCAAATGCATACCATGGGGTAGTATCTTTTTTAATCGTGATCAGTTGCTGAGTATGTCCGTAAGCTTCGCCTTGCAATAAATAGAGATCGCCTATTTCAAAATAGTAAATTTCATAGCTACGGCGCTGTGCTTCTAACAGCATAGCTAGACTACTATCTTTTTCAATTTTTATAGTAGCAATAGGATCCATAACAATACCTAATTTGATCATTAGTCTCCTTAACTAAGGTCGCCAAAACGAACTTGTAATGCTGTAATTGCAGTTAATGCAGTGGTTTCTGTTCTTAGTATCCTAGGGCCCAGTAAGATATTAGTAAACTGATAGTTAGCTGTGATAATGCTCTCATCTGGAGAAAGTCCACCTTTTGGACCAACGAGTAAACGGATTTTATGCACTGATGTAGGCAGTGTATTAATACTTAATTTAGCTTTAGGATGGAAATTGATCTTTAATCCATCATCTTGTTCCTTGCACCAAGTTTCAAGAGGTATTATTGAACGAATTAATGGAATTTTGTTGCGTCCGCATTGCTCACAAGCAGCGATAGCAATATTCTGCCATTGTTGTTGCTTTTTACTCAGTCTCCTTTGATCTAATTTAATGTTACAACGTTCAGAAAGTAGTGGAGTAATAATATTTACTCCAAGTTCTACTGATTTTTGAATAGTAAATTCCATTTTACCCTCATGAGAAATAACTTGTCCAAGATGGAGATCTAAGTGGGATTCTTTATTTTTAATTGTCGATAGTTCTATCTGGACTAGAACGGACTTTCTATCAATTTCGAGTATTCGTGCAAAAAAAATAGCATTGCTACCATTAAATAATTCAATATATTGTCCTACACTCATACGTAGAACGCGACTAATGTGGTGAGCGGAATTATTACGTAACTGTATTGTTTTACCTGTTTCTAACAGTTCAGAATGATAGATTCGAGGGATACGCATAGTTACATTTCCTTATAAACTCAAGACTAGCAAAATATTGTACCTATCCATTCAATCATGAAAAATAAATTAGTAAAGGTATCTTATGAGCTATGAATGTTTCTTTTTATTTTGAGCGCTAATTCGCAAAATTTTGCTTCATTGTTTAATGATACTTTTAATGATCTATGATTCGATTACGAATATCATACTTGTATTGATCTCATATCCCATAAAAACGGAAACAATGCAATATCACCTAT
>JAVYJS010000003.1:0-101132 GCA_032378655.1 Candidatus Arsenophonus melophagi
AAAACCGTGGTTAAAAATGATAAATATTTTTATATTAATTTTTTGATTTTTAGTTATCAAGTTCGTTACAGTACTTTCTTATATCTCAAGATATTAAGATTTTAGAATAAAAACATCAATTAGTTTACAATATTAATATTGTAAACTAATTGATGTTTTTATTTGATTTTTAGTTGTTATGTAATTATTGATTGTGTTTATAGTTTTTTACTATTATTGGTATAATTATTTTTCATGTTTTAGTTCAACTAAAACTGAACTGTAAATGTTCAATTAAAACAAACGCTTCATTCTTCATTACATTTTTAATTTTATTTAATCGTTATCACTAATACATTTATTGGATAAAAATCAATCATAACTGATTGATTGCTGGTACTAAAACTGGTCGGCATGAGAGGATTTGAACCTCTGACCCCCGACACCCCATGACGGTGCGCTTCCAGGCTGCGCTACATGCCGATATGCTTTTTATCTTTTATTAAAGCAATGGTTAATCTACTGTCTGTAACACCTGTCATTAACATGACAGTAGAGTGTTCTTTAAAAGTTTTTAGTAACTATTGCAAATCAGGTATATTTATTTTATCTCCTTATTCTAAGGGTATAAATTTTCCTTGTGATATGAATAATTCATTATGATAACTTGTTTGTTTTCTAAACAAGAAAAGGCTTTCTGTATTTAAAATAAGAGTAAAAACCTTAATATACTTTCATTGGTTTTAAGATTAATTAACTGTTAATAAACTATTTTGTATTTGTTTCTATATTCTTGTATTAGTTTTATAATGATAAAAACGATATTGTTTAATATCTTTTTTATTTTAACATAATAAACATGAAATTACTTTCACAATCTTGTTATACTTTATGAATCTTTTATGATTAATGATCATTAATCATATTAAGCTTAAAAAGAACTATGTGGCTTTTTATTGTTTATATCATATACATACCTTATTCATGCATTAGCAATGTTATCATTATTATACAGAGAATTTTCGATTATCGAATCGATCAGTAGAATTAAATGATGAATTATAGAAGAATAGTGAACTAAATTCATCAAACAAGACAAAATTGATAATCGCTTGATATTTGCTTATGATATTTTAAGCTAAAATATACAGAAGAGTATTTCTGATATTAAGAAGCTTACCTAATTATTTAGGTAAGCAACCATAGAATAAACTAAAAAAACAGTTCATATTGAGTATGAATGTATATAGTAACTTGCTGAGGTAAATTGTAAGCCTTTTGATAAAATTTTACGCTTTTGATTACAGCATTCTTTACTGCTTAATACCATCAATATTAATGCACAGTTAATATTGATGGTATTAAGCAGTCATAAATTATATTATGCACTTTTGTATTGAATAGCCGTAACGTGCAAGAAATGTTTGCGCTATTATTAGATTAGATAGCAGATAATTAATCCTATAAATTTTACAATACGATAAAAATTTTCATCGATAAAATATACATTAAATCTGCAGTAACATATGATGAAATAAAAAGATATAAAACTAAGGGTTTTATGAATTTTTGATGACGTAGGTCATATATTTTTACTACAATGAGTCAATAGTGTTTCAATTAAGAAACGAATGGTATAAAAATAAACATCATGTGCCATTTCATATCATTTAGCTATTTGAGTATTTAGTACTCATTACCAGAGTAGTAGCGTTACATGAAGGCGATATCGCGAAACACTAATAATATCCAAAATAAGACAAGTTATTTGTTGCTTGCAGCAAAATATACAGAAATATTAACATTTGCTATAAACCAAATAATGAAAGTGATAGGAAAATAATTAGAAAGATCCTAAACAAACATACAGGCTACAATGTTCAAACCAACTAACGATAGCAATAAATATTGTGAAATAGTACGCTAAGATATCTGAAAACAAAAAAATATCTCATTCTTAGAATTAAGAATGAGTACTACGTTTAATAATTGAGACTAGTATCTCCAGCTAATCGTTTGAAAGATTTTTACGATAGTTTTTAAGAGTGAGTTACGATTTTGAACTTTATCCCTGCTATCCTAGCAGGGATTTTATCTATGGATAAGTAACATTTAATCGAAAACTATTCGATAAAAGTTTGATATTGAACTCATTATCATAGCTGTATTAATTATATGTTTTAATACTTCACTTAAATTGATCTACATAAATTTAGTTTAGATTTTTGTGTTTAGTATCACCTAACACATTAACTAATTTCAAGAGTAAATGTAACACTCATCGCTATTCAAGGTTATGTACCTTTAATCTTTAAAGAAGATAAGGAGTAAACGATGAGTCTAAATATTTTTAAAATTTTTGATATCACTTAATTAAGTGCAATAAATAGATAAATAAATACTATAGATTGTATACTCAATACAGAGTAACGATTACTATCAAGTAATTATGACTAATATTACTCTTCTGAGTAAAGCTAGAAATCAACGTATAAATATCAAAAAAGTTTCTTATTTTTTTGCCATGAGCAAAAAACTAGATAATAAAATTGCAGACAGACGATTATGAAGAGACTTACTTACTATAAACAAGTAAGTATTTTTGAACGTACTCATATTTCTTGAATGTACTCATAAAAACTATAAATAGGTAAAAGGTTCCTTAAAAAAAAGGACGACTTTCAAAAATGAATTAAATATTATGATTGTAATTTTTACTGTACCTATTATAGGTTGTTTCTTGGGAAAAAACTTGTTTTTAAAGATACTAGTACTTTCTTGATCAAGACTTGTATATCAAAAAACAAGGTTTGTTACTCAATTCGTAAAAAGTCAATATGGGTCAACTTAGGCTTGACAGGATGATACTGAATTGCTTGTACCTTAACTGTATTTTTTATTCCGTCAACAATCAACGTTAGTTTTTTATAAAACTCTGCTTTGTTTTTTTGGATAAAAACTTCATCATGGTTTAGTGCAATGGAAACTGGTTTTTGATTACCGCCATAGATAATAGCTGGTAATTTATTATTTTTGCGCAGGCGTCGGCTAGCGCCTGTACCCTGTTTTTTGCAGATTGTTGCGTTAATAGTTATCATGATCTACACTCATAACGTGAGAAGAATTTCAAATTAAAGATCTTTTATGAGATCTTTAATTTGAAATTGTTTTAGTAATTGCTAAATTTCTAAAAACAAACAAGAATGATTTTATCAAAAATGATGTGCTGCAGCAAATAAAGTTCTTTACTTTATAAAGTAATTTTTTCAAAATATCTGCTAGATAACAAAACAAGGGTTTCTTTATATTACAATATGTTTAATACATGTAAAAACGTACTAAGATAATATAAGACTATATTGATATATATATGAGGCATACAGTGCTGAACCTTATTTTAATAATCAGGTGATAATAAGGAGAAGGAGGTTGTAAACCTCTTGATTTACAAGAAAAAATGTTGTAAATAACTTTTAAGATGAGTTGATATTATCAATCAAAATCGTTTTTAAAATATTTTTTATATATTTTATCTTGTCATTAGGGTAATGACACTCAATCAAACAGAATGTAATAGACATTGGCCAATGTTAACTCTTTATAAAAATATTCTCTGGATCAATCCAATTCTCTAAAATTGACGAAAAACCTTGCTTACGATCAGCATTTGAATCTTATCGTGAAGATATTTTTAAAAAATTTATTTATATTTTATTCATTGTACATTGCCTGCAAGCCTTCTTATGGATACTAGGCATATTCATTACTTGAACTTGCACGTTTGCAATCACGTTATATATTATAACGATAATTTCTGAGATAACTTAAAATATTGATTGTATTAAAATAATATTTTTCATCGTCCATATATTCAATATAGTATATGAATGCGCTCTAAATCTTTAAAATAAATTTCGAATTTATAATGTATATTCATACGTTTTTATCTCAATAAAACTAGCAACCGGAATTAGCTTGGTAAGTTAAAATTACGAAAAAATTATGGTTAATATTGAAGCAATAAAATCAAAATTTTATCTAAAAATAAACTAGAGATGATAGTAGCTATCAAGTGCTTATGATATTTATTATTGTACTCGTACTACTTTATGATGGAATAGTACCATATCATCCGTCATCCATAGATAATGGATGTCCAAGAAATTTTCTTGTTACGTTATTTATTTCTTAATAAGCATATGATATATTTAAAGTTATATATTGTAGTGAGTATTTAGGTATAAACAAAGCCAAATTTAATCTTTACTTCTGATGATACTAAATATATAAATAATATATAAATGACATTATTTTTAACATCTATCTTGTAACATCAGTTTTAAAATCATTCTTAAAATTTAATTGATTACCTGTTATGAATTAACTGCAATTGAAGTCATCGCTAAATTATTAGCAATAATAAAATTGAAAGAAAAACTTATAAAAGTATCAATAGTTTTATCAATACAGGTACATTTCATAAATAGTTCAACAGATGTTATCAGTAGATAACAAGAAGCATAAAGCAATGAAGATACTGGATGGTAAAAACCTATTTATGGTAACTTTTTTCTCAAAAAAGTTACCATAAATAAATGAATGGATAAGATTATTGTTAATAAATAACAATGCGCTTGCGATAGGGCAATACTTATACTATTACTATGTCATCTCATATAGCAGAAATTTTAAATTGTTATAGACAAAAATTGATCCATTTAAATACAATAGAATCGAAAAATAACCATAAAGCTTCAACTTTTATGCAGAAGCTGCAGCTTTATGGTTGATTAAGAATCCAATCAAGACTAAATGCATCACAATAACAAAAGTGAGCATCCTGATATCTATGCTATCATAGATTAGCATAGTATATAAAAATTTATGAGCAACAAGAAAATAGAGAAAGATTGGCTCTCTGATGTAGATTAACTTACAAGTCAATATTATTATTAATTATTATTAATGGATAACCTAAGATTGCTATTAGGTTTTTATTCTACTTTATTCATGGTAGCAATATTGAATCCACAATCAACATGCACAATCTCACCGGTAATGCCCATAGATAAATCAGAACAGAGAAATGCGGCGCAATTTCCAATATCTTCAGCTGTTACAGTGCGACGCATTGGGGCTATTGATTCAACATGTAATAGCATTTTACGAAAATCTTTAATCGCTGATGCTGCCAATGTTCGAATAGGTCCAGCAGAAATACCATTAACTCGGATAGCTTGAGGACCTATTGCGTTAGCCATATAACGCACGTTTGCTTCTAAGGAAGCTTTTGCTAATCCCATAATATTATAGTTAGGGATTGCGCGCTCAGAACCTAAATAGGTTAATGTAACTAGAGCAGAATTATCATTTAACATACTTCGACAAGCTTTTGCTAATGCAACAAAACTATAGGAGCTAATATCATGAGCAATACGAAATCCCTCTCTAGTAACTGTATCAATATAATTACCGCCTAGCTGATTGGCTGGTACATAGGCAATAGAATGTACAAACCCATCAAATTTTGGCCATATTTTAGCTAGTTCAGTAAATAGTGTTCTGATGCTTGCATCTGAAGCGACATCACATGGTAACACAATACAGGAATTAAAATCTCGTGCGATTTCTTCCACACGAGATTTTAATTTTTCGCTTTGATAACTAAATGCTAGTTCAGCACATTGCTGATGCATTACTTTTGCAATGCCGTGAGCAATAGATAGTTTACTAGCTAACCCAGTAATCAAAATGCGCTTGTTGCGCATAAAACCCATTAGCTATTTCCTTTTACTTGACATTCTACTTGTTATTATTAAACACTAAATTAACTACTCATTTAGTATACATACTATAAATTATCTATAATAGATACTATTTATGGATTATTTTAGTTTATTATTATTGTATTGCCTTACTGATCTTAATAATTTTTCTACCTGTGCTACTTAATATCATTGATTTACTAAAACAACAGATAGAAGTTTCCCAAAATGGCTTGTAATGAGGCATTTAGTTACTTCATGTTCAGGTGCAGTAAGCACTTTGGAAGTGTTGCCTCGTTCAACCACATCGCCGTGATCCATCACTAACACTTTATCGCTGATGTGTTTTATTATATCAAGATTCTGGGTAACATAAATATATGAAATACCTTTTTTTTCTTGTAACTCTAACATCAAATTAATGATTTGAGAGCGTATCATTAAATCTAATGAAGCTAAAGCTTCATCGGCAATAATAATTTTTGGTTGTAAGATTAAAGCTCTTGCTAAAGCAACGCGCTGTTTTTGACCTGCCGCTAACATATGTGGATAATAGTTAGCATGATCAGATAGTAACCCAACTTCCCTAAGAGTCTTTTCGATACGTTTTTGACGTTCTTGAATAGAAAGTGAAGTATTGAGAATTAAAGGGATCTCAAGGATTTGACCTATACGTTGCCTAGGAGTTAACGAAGTGCTGGGATCCTGAAAGATCAGGCGTATGCGTTGACTACGATAACTATAATCGCCAAAGTTCAGTTGATGGCCATTAAAAAAAATTTTACCACTAGTAGGTTTAAGCACGCCTGATAACAGGCGTGCTAGTGTTGATTTACCTGATCCATTAGCGCCGATAACAGCTAATGTTTCACCAGATTTTAAAGTAAAACTTAATGGCTTGAGTGCTTCTAGTAATTGAGTATGAAAGAACCCATGTCGATAACGGAATACTTTAGTCAGATTTATTATTGATAATAATGGTACTACCATTCGTATTTATCCATGTTAAGAGGATAATGACAAGCAACAGACCTGTTTTTTATTTCGCGTAACTGTGGTGTTATAATGCATATTTTTTGGGCATAATGGCAGCGTGGACCAAAGCGACAACCAATTGGCAAATGTTCTAAAGCGGGAATTGATCCAGGTAATGTGTTTAGCCGACTTTTATGTGGAAGTTTGTGATAAAAATCAGGTAATGCACGTATTAATGCTTGCGTATAGGGATGATGTGGACGAAGCAATAATTCTTCAGGGGTAGCGCTTTCAACTGTTTGTCCACAATAAAGTACAATAATACGATCAAGCAGTTTACTCATCATGAGCAAACCATGACTAATTAAGAGAATGGTCATGTTATTATTTTGATTTAATCTATTAAGCAAGCGAAATATCTGAGCTTGAGTTTTAGATTCCATAGCATTGGTTGGTTCATCTGCAATCAATAATTTTGGCTGGTTTGCAAGCGCAATAGCTATCATCACTTTTTGGCATTCGCCTTCTGTTAATTCAGAAGGATAACTATACATCATATCATTATGTTTTTTAATTCCTACACGATGCAGTAATTCTATGGCCCGTTTTCGACGCCAGCTTAATCGTTGCCACCACTGACCCTTAAAGGTCCAGTTTGGTATTGATTGTATGAGTTGTTTACCAATCGTTTTATTTGGATCTAAACAAGACTGAGGCTCTTGAAAAATTATGGAAATATTATGACCTATCACTTTACGACGCTGCCGTGTCGTGAGTTTTTGTAGATCAATATCAAGAAAATAAAAACGATCAGCTCTTACTTTGAAATTATTTTTAGTAATACCATAAGTAACACCACAAATAGCTTGAGCTATTAAGCTCTTACCAGAGCCAGATTCTCCAGCAAGGCCGCGAATTTCGCCTTCATTTAATTGAAGAGAAACATTATCAACAGCTTTTACTGTTCCTTTAGGAGTCATAAACTCAATACTGAGATTACGGATATCTAATAGTAGCATTATTCAAATCCAGCCTTAATCGCGCGGCGTAAGCCATCACCAAATAAGTTAACACATAATACACTGAACATAATAGCTGCTCCAGGAAGAAAAACCGTCCAGGGCGCTACATACATCAACTCTAAATTATCGCTAAGCATTGCTCCCCATTCAGTATTTGGTAATTTTTCTTCTAAATCAATGAAGCCTAATGCAGCCATATCCAAAATGCTCATAGAGAGTGTGTGAATAATTTCCGCTACTAAGATTGGAGCAATATTGGGTAATACAGTATACCAAAGAATATAAAAGTTTGATGCGCCGTCAATATGAGCTGCAAGAACATATTCAGTATTAAGTTCATCACGTATTGCACTATATATAGTTCTAAAAATTCTTGGCAACAAAGCTAACCAAACAGCAATCATAACATTTGCAATGTTTGAACCAAAAAAAGTAATAACAATAATCATCAGTAGTAAAGAGGGAATGGATAATAACGTATCTAATACATGATTTAGAATCAGATATTTTAAATCATGACTCATAGCAGCTAAACAACCTAATATTAATCCAATTAACATGCTACTAATGGTGATTACTATAGCAGATCCAAAAGTGGATGTTGTACCAATAAGTAATTGACTTAAAATATCACGACCTAGATCATCAGTACCTAAAAAAAATGCCACATTACCATAATGTGACCATGATGGAGGTAGTAGCTGATAACCAAGAAATTGCTGGTTAATGGTGTATGGGGCTAAGTAGTTGCCAAATAACGTCAAAATCAAAAGAAAAGCAACGCCATAAAAACCAATCATCGCTAAAATATCATTAGAAAAAAATCGCCAGACAATCTGGATTGACGATGGCATTTTTTGATCTCGATAAAAATTATCTGAAGATATACCCATACTTCCCATCCTTATATTTCGATGGATTCATCATGGTACCTACAATATCCGTGATCACATTAACAAAAACAATTAAAATACCAATAATCATGACTCCAGCTGCAATTGATGAGTAATCATGATATCGGATTGCCATGACTAACCAACTTCCTAATCCTGGCCAATTAAAGACCAATTCAGTAAACATCGTCAATGTAATCATAGTGGAAAACTGTAAACCAAGCTTTGGAATAATTGGTGGTAGTGCATTGTGTAATACATGACGTTTAATGATAGTAATACGCGATAATCCTCTTAAAGATGCTGCTTTAATATAATTTTCTCCCATAACAGATTCAGTACTATTTTTTATTAAACCTATCATTTCAGAAATTGGTGCAACAGCTAATGTAATAATTGGTAAAATTAAATGTTCTATGAGATTAATAAACATTTGATTTTGATAGATTGAATTAGATAACCAAACATCAATTAGATAAAAACCAGTCACAGGTTTAAGATCATATAATAAATTCATCCTTCCTGAGGCAGGCAGCCATTCTAATTTGAATGAAAATAAAAGAATAAATAATAACGCTAATACAAAAAGTGGTATAGAAAACCCTATGAGGGTAAACATTTTAATAATGTAATCAATTGGTTTATTTCTCCAAACACCAGCAATAATGCCGATCGGAATACTAATCAGTAAAGCTAAAATAAACGCTAAAAAGCATAATTCCATAGTAGCGGGAACAACTACACTTAACTGGTCACTAATAGGTTGACCATTAATACGCGAAAATCCAAAATTCCAATGTAATAAACAGGTTAAATAAAAAATATAAGCCTGCCGCAATGGAAGGCTACTTAATTGGCCTTCCACAGTAAAATAATTTAAACTGAAACTAACCAATGTTAGTAAAAATAAGGCTATAATTAATAGGAAAGATTGTTTTAATAAGTAAATAATCACCATACATCTCCTTTGCATTATCAAAAATAAAAGAATTCGAGAATTTTGTTTTAATGGACTCATCACGATATGCACTGAAAAAGATAAATTACTGATTACGATAAAAGCGCACCATTTAATATCGTAGAGAGAGTCTTGTAGGTGTAATGAATAAGCTAAC
The DNA here is from genome assembly GCA_032378655.1 of Candidatus Arsenophonus melophagi. Taxonomy (GTDB): domain Bacteria; phylum Pseudomonadota; class Gammaproteobacteria; order Enterobacterales; family Enterobacteriaceae; genus Arsenophonus; species Arsenophonus melophagi. The sequence continues at coordinate 9,750 of JAVYJS010000003.1, forward strand.
GGTAATATTGGTAATTCTTTTACCAATAAAGATTGGTTTTTAGAATAATCACGAATGTGTGATAAAATATTTTGGTTTATCAAACTATTACGTAACATTTTACCTCAGTAAAGGTTGTACCATTGTCTTAAGTTAGTATGCGAGCCAACTATTTGGCTACTTAGTAGTAAGCTAAAAACTATCCAGATCATTGTTATATATTGAGAAATCTTTAATCAGCATATGATAGTTGTAATCATTCAGTTTATTTTCTAATAAACGACTTTCGCTTGGGCAAATTTTTACTTTTAGTCCTACCTTCTTTAAATCTACCTTAATAAAGTCTGAAGTTTTAACTGGTTAATGTTATATGATTGCACAATAATTCGCACATCAAGATTCCATTTCATCTTTGATGAGTCAAACTCTGAAAGTATTTGTTTAGCGTTTTCTGGATTATAATCAGTTGCTTTAAGGTTCTTAATTATAAGCTAAAAAACTCTTGGTAAGAAAGAGGCGGTTATGTTAAGACTGCGACAATAAATTAATGCTATTAATCTTTTATTATTAAAAGTTAGGCAATATTCATTCAAGTTATCCTTGATAACTGTAAACGAGCATCTATATGCACTATCGTTACTTGACTAGCAGATGGATAAGCTAAGAAATCGCATGCTCCTGTTAACAATTTAGATATGCTTCCTGCACCATCTGTGCTATGATCTATGGCTATTTTCATTAAAAGGTTACCTTTCCAACAATTATAATGGCATGTAAGTTTAATACATTGACCGATGTGATAACTTACTGATATAAAAGGGCCCGTGCCAACATGTTGCCACTCTATAAATGCTTTTATGATTAATTTTATTTAGATATTCTGCATCTTCTTTTAAAGAAGATTAAATCATAACATGTAGCTACATGCTAAAAACAATGCATCAAGTTTATATAATTTATAATTTAATAGTATACTTAGTCTCTCTTTCTGATACTATAAATATTGCTAGCTAATAGCAGGCTAGTAAAGTAGGGGTACTTGCCACTACCAACATAATAAGGATTTTTGTATCAAAAATACGAGAGAAACTACACAAAACATCATCGGTATTGAATGTTCGTGTCGGTACAAAACCGATCTGTAGTGTGAAATAGAATATTACGTTTTCAATAGAGACGATAAGTAGCTCACTTATCAAGGGATTTCCAATGTGAGGCGAGTTCTGAATTAAGCGTACTTGTAAATGGATTAACCTCTAATAACCGATTATAAATTTAAGTACCTAGTTGATCAATAATAAGTATTGTGTTGGTAAATTGAGGATTAAATTTAATGGCCATACTGTTAATGCAATAGATAAAACTAGTTTAATGTATTGTTTTTTTGGAAAAAGTTTCTGCTAATGTATTTTTATACTTAAACTTATTAAATAATCCATAAAATTAGATACCATTTTGTAAAACCTATTATTAGTTTACATTAGCTTTATTATCACTTAACTATCTACAAACAATAAGATAGAATTAATGATAGTATTAGTTATTTATTGAAATACCAAACAAATCGTCTTCAAAACGATTTGAAGAGATATATTTTATAGCTTCATAACTTATGAAGTATTTTTTAGCATTTTTTGCTCACTATTTTCAGTATTACTGATTTTATTTACATTTTGATCATTTAGAAAATGATACTTTTAGTCATCATCTGTTATTTAATCAAAATGGTTAGGCTAAGATATAAATATATAAAAAAAATTTTCTTTTCTTTTAATTGTGTACTCATTTCTTACTGTTCAAGAAAGATGAATAAATTGCGTTTGTAACATATATTATGTGCTATGTATGGTTTCCCTGTTAGGTAAGAAGAGAAGATACACAAAAACAATTCAATTCAATAATTAAAGAAATAGAATATAGGTTAATGAATTTTTAGTTCATAAGGATTATGAGTACTTTATTGATATGATTAATAAAAAAATTATTGAATGATAAAAACCAGAGCCAGTGTTAGTTGATTATAAATAAGTTGCTTTTATAGCTGTTATCCTGTCAAGGTATAGTAATCAAGATTACGTTCTCAAACATTGAGAGTAGGTTGAATAGCAAAGTTATTATATGAATGCAAGATAGTAGAGTTATCAGGTAAGCAAAATTAGAGTGATGATTACGCAACATTGAAAGCTCATGATGAAACATGTAAGAGATTAGTTACATGAAAAAGAAAACTAAAAAGACTAATCTATTAGTAGTCAAATTAATCATGCAAAGGAAATATCATAGATCTTATATTAAAGAATGGGCTTTATTGCTCTTTATTATCTTCATAACAAATATCTTTTTTTTGTAATGTTAACATTACAAAAGACCATTGCCTTAATCATAGCTATTTCGGTACATCCTAGTTATTAAAGTGAGATGAGTGCTTCAACTAATGCAATTAGTGAAGAGAGTTGCAATACGTAAAAGAGATAACAGTGCTAGAAATTATTCTAGTTAATGAGCCCTTATAGTTATATAAGACCTAAAATTAGGGATAATTATTATGGAATATGCAATAGTATTTTAAATTAATTACATGTTCAGCATGTGAACAACTGTGTTTTTTGATCATAACTACTACTTTATTTAGGTAAAGTAGTAGTTATGACTACTTGTAATTGAGTATTATTTATCTATTGCTATCATTTATTCATAGCGTCTATTGATTACTATAAACTATTTTAAGTGATCAATGAAGATCATGTTCTGTGCTGCTGAACAGAAGCATTATATAAACGTCATCATCCAGGTATAAGATTACCTGGTAGGTATAGTACAATATACAATATATTGTATATGTTTATTTCTTTTATCTCATAGTAAAAAATAAAAAAAGAAATAAATTACTAAAATAGTACATCGATTTATTTGATTTTCTATCAATAGAAAAGAGCTTACAGCTAAGGTATGTAAAGAATCAGTATCTGCATTTTTCTTTCATACGTTGATCAGCAAGAATAATAAAAAGATAAAATTGAGATAGTAGTATACTATTTTACTTAACTATAATTCACTTTCTTTAAAGAATTAAAGCAAAAGCTTCTTTTAAAAAGAACGATATTATAACATACATCATATGTATGATACGAATTTCTAAAAACGGAGTTCATAGTGATCCATTAGTTTAAATTATAAGAAAGTGAAGCGTTTTTGAAAGACAAAAATATCTTAATTTCATTATCATTGATCTATTATAAACGCGCTAATACCGCTAAACGGTAAGTAATAATTAGAGACTATTATGTACAGTGTTAACGATATATTGATAGATATTTAAACCTAATGAGCTACTTGCGTTCTCAATTATTTAATTAATTGAAATTATCCTTAATATAGGAGGATAGAAGGATAAATATAATCAATCCATATTCATTTCGTATTTTATTACGGCATAATATGCCACACACAATGACTTTTGTTTGTCTTCAAAAATATAGAAGCGTTATCATTTACCATATTAATATTGCTCAACGCTCTTTCATAAGAGAGCAAAGCTAAAATTAAATTTATTAAAATTGTACGCATTTGTTTTGCAAACGTAAATTTTACGATTTTAATCTTTAATTAAAGAAGCTATTAGCTAATAGCTTCTGATCTGATTGCTAAATGGTTATAAAATAATTAGAAGCTTTGATCATTAGCTAGCAATGAATACGTAATAAATATTTGTGCAAAACCACTATCAATTCTAATTGTAGTTCAATAGAAATTGACAATTTCTATTGAATAGTATTTTAACATAAAGTGATTTTATCAAATCAATAAAACTAAAAAAAACAGATACTTTTAGTCGGATTATGGCCTCCAGCTAAAATGTCATAGTTAGTTATGATATTTAAAATTGTTCTATTGATGCATAGTTTCTGAATAGTTTCTGTTGCTGAGTTAAATAGAAAGATATACAATTTCTTATTAAAGAAAGATACAGCAATGCTAACATCTGCTGGCATTAGTTAGCTTGGTATCCTTGGTATCAATGAGCTGTTTCTGTAACAGAAACATGGAAGAATTAAAAGATCATTAGATCCAATCGGCTTGTTAAATAATCGTATTGGTAGACGTGCATTAGATGTAATAATTTATAAAACATATCTACACATATAAATAAAACTTTTACATTTTTTTGTAAAATATCTCTATTTATGATCATTAAGAAATAGGTATTTAAATTTGATATGACGGTGATTCGCGCAATAAAATATTTGAAGTTCATTAAACATGCATAAAGTAAGTAATATTTTACCATCTGTATGGTTTTATATATTAACGACTAAGGTCAATTCTGCTTCTTGGCACAGAAAAGAAGATATAATACCGAATACTGAAATAATTTGAATAATTTTTATAGCAACCATTAAAGGAATATAGGTTAATGAGTAATTTCATTCATGAAATTACTAAAAAATTCTTTTGTCACTTTTATTAAAGTGTTTACAGAACGATAGATTAATGCCATGTCTTAATAAAGAGTGAAAAAACACAATCACCCCTGTTAGAGATAATTACGATTGCCTGAGATGCATCATGCATTAGTTAATCTTTCATTCTTTTCATGCCTTTGAATGGCATGCAATACAAAAAATTAAAAATAAAACCAATTCGATTTAAAAAGTTTTTATATTAAAACTATGGTTTTTATATTTTCTAACGTCTAGAAGAAAAGATAGGAAACTATTGTCCACTTCACTAGTTATATTTTAATTTTTTAAAATAGAAATAATTACCACACGCTGTAAATTGGCTTACAGCGAACAATTTTATTACGCGTGGAGTAAATATGCTCCATGAGCTACTTGGTATTCAGAAATACTTAGTATTCAGAATATACCATCAAGAGTTGTTAATCATGTATATTATCAAGATCACCATAAAGTGATGGCATACCTATAGGTCTAGTTTTGAATCTACGGTGTAACCACATGTATTGCTCAGGTGCTTGCATAATCTCTTTCTCAATTAATTTATTCATAAAAATTGCGGTAGCAATTTCATCTTGTTGTGGAAAATGGTTTATTGCTGGTTGAATTAGTAGTTCATAACCTTTAGCTTTAGCTAATCGTTTTGGAGTAAAAGGTATTAAGACTAGATCTACAAGCTTTGCTAGAATATGCGTTCCTATAGTAGTTGCAGTTTGCTTTACTGCAAAAAAAGGCACAAAAACACTTTTTTTTGGGCCATAATCATGATCGGGCGCATACCATAAAATTTCTCCTTGTTTAAGATTACTAATCATGCCTTTGATATTTTTTCGATCAAGCATGCATTTATTAGATCTCAATCTTCCTTTGGTTTGTAACCAATCCATAACTGGATTATCATTTGGGCGATATACCCCAACACCAGGATTTAATATACCAAAAATACGCGCACCTAATTCAAGTGTAAGAAAATGAATTCCTATCACGATAATCCCTTGCCCTTTTAACTGAACTTTTTCAATATTATCTTTACCTTTGATAGTAAATAAACGCTTTATTCGCCTATCAGGCCAGAACCATGCCATTCCAGTTTCAAACAATCCCATACCTACTGATTCAAAATTTTTATTAATTATTTGTTTGCGCTTATGTGCACTCATGCTAGGAAAACATAATTCTAAATTACGTTCTGCAATTAAAAGACGTTTTTTTAGAACGTATTTTGATAAACGCCCAATGCGAATCCCTATCCAATAGATAATAGGATAAGGTAATAAAATTAATAAATAAAGAAGCCCAATTCCTACCCATGTTAACCAATACTGGGGATGTAAATATGAAAGTTTAAAAGGAGATACTTTTATCATCTTCGTTATGGTAGCCAGTATTAATATCATCTAGTATAGCATTTTGCATATAGTGTAGCACTTTTCTAGTAAAACTGAAGCAATAACTATATATTGAATGACCATTTCTTCCTTAACTACTAGCGTTCTTTAGCATAGTAGTTTAATAGAAATTTTATACTTAAAGAGATAAAGTATTATGACTTATATAACTCTTGCAAAAGATTAGCAATAATTTTTTTTAAAAATTAAATAGATATTTATTGTACCAGGAATAAATGATGGATAACAGTTATAAAATTTGCTATTGATAACTACAAGTGGAGATTTGATTATATCATATTAATAATATATATTATTAATATGATATGCTTCTATTAAGCACTAAAAATGAAATTTAAAATTATTCCTGTAACCGATTTTATGCAAAATTGCACACTAATTTGGGATGAAAAGCATTTAGATGCTGTTATTATTGATCCTGGTGGTGACATAGAAATATTAATTACAGAAATTGAAAAGCGAGCATTAAATTTACAGTATACTTTGTTAACTCATGGTCATCTTGACCATGTAGGTGGATGTGCTGCTATCGCATCATATTTTTCAGTTCCAATTTTTGGACCGCAAAAGGAAGATGAATTCTTGATTAAAGGATTAGCAGCACAAAGCAAAATATTTGGTATAGAAAAATATGCTGCTTTTACGCCAGATCGCTATCTGCAAGAAGGAGATGAAATTCGCTTTGCTGATATTCAACTAACTGTCTTACATTGTCCTGGGCATACACCTGGACACGTAGTATTTGTTAATCATACCGATAAGCTAATTTCCATGGGAGATGTACTTTTTAATGGCGGCATTGGCCGAACGGATTTTCCTAAAAGTAATCGCGAGACATTGATACATTCAATTAAAACAAAAATTTTACCTCTCGGTGATGATTATCATTTTACTTCTGGTCATGGTCCAATGTCTAGTTTAGCTAATGAGCGACAATATAATCCTTTTTTACAAGATTAATCTTACAAGGCTAAAGCTGATAGTTATGACGTAAACTATTTAAATGCATCCTTTTTTCTATAAAACGTCCATAATAGCATGACATAGAGGAAGCATATTTTCTAAGGTTAAGCCAGCTACATTAATCCTCCCTGAAGTAATTATATAAATTGCATGCTTTTCACGTAGCTGCATTACTTGCCTTTCAGTAAGGCCGCTAAAAGAGAACATGCCTTTTTGTTTGCTTATAAAACTAAAATCTTGCTTTACGCCTTTTTCGCGTAAAGTATTTACAAATAATAGCCGCATCCGTTTGATGCGGCTTTGCATTCTTATTACTTCTTCGATCCACTCTTTTTTTAGTATTTTATCCGATAAAATAGTAGTCACTATAGCTGCGCCGTGAGCTGGAGGATTGGAGTAATTTGCGCGAATAATTGATTTTATTTGACTAAATGCTCGCTCAGCTTGCTCACTATTATTAGCAGTAATGGTACAGGCACCAACACGTTCATTATATAATCCAAAATTTTTGGAGTAGGAGCTGGCAATAATAATTTCCGGATTTTTTTTAGCAAAAATACGTAATCCTTGTGCATCTTCATCTATAGTTTTTGAAAAGCCTTGATAAGCAAAATCAAAAATGGGTAACAAGTTTTTTTCTGCTGTTAGCGTTGAGAGTATTTCCCACTCTTCTATGGTTGGATCGATTCCAGTAGGGTTATGGCAACAACCATGCAGTAATAGAACATCACCTCGTTGAGCATGCTCTAAACTAGCTAGCATGCCATCAAAGTCTAGAGTATGATGCTCAGCATCATAGTAATTGTAATAACAACTCTTCAGACCGCTTGTTTTAAATATATTTTCGTGATTTGGCCAGCTTGGTTGGCTGATCCAGACGCGCTTAGCACATGTCTGTGTTGCAAGAAACTCAGCAGCAATACGCAATGCGCCAGTTCCACCGGGCGTTTGAGCAGTTCGAGCACGACTTTCAGAGAAAATTTTGTTATGATTACCAAACAGCAAAATTTGAGTAACGTCGGCAAATTCAGCTATTCCACTAATATCAAGGTAATTTTTTGTTACTTCCTGATCTAAAAGATATTTTTCTGCTTTTTTAACAGAAGTAAAAATAGGGGTTTTGCCTGACTCATCCTTATAAACACCAATACCTAAATTGATTTTTTTTTTGCGTGGATCAGCATCAAATTTCTCTGCTAAACCTAAAATAGGATCCGCGGGAGCAGAAATAATATTTTCGAACATATTTAGAATTCCAGTAACTCAATTGTTATTTAGTAATCTAGAAACGTTAGACTAACGTGATGAAAATGCTTTGCCAATACTCTCTGATAAAAATAAGGTAAATTTGTGATATTAGTTAAGGTAAATTTGTGATATTGGTTTAAGTTGGCATGATCTGGTTCATTAATCACTAAAGCGAGAAGTAGCAATGATACGCTACTTCTCGCTTTACCTTTTCGCTTTTATCTTTAATCGCAGTTAAGCAATATTTAGAACTTGTAAACTAATCCTAAACCAACTAGGTTTTTACTACAAAGACCATATTTATTGACAAAACCATCATTGCTATTGATTAGATTAATTTTGTAATCAATAACTGCGGTTAGATCTTTGTTGAAATAGTAAAAAGCACCTAACGAGATGTATTTCACTAAATCGTTCTCTGATGGGTAGGTAGTATCACTTAAATTTTTACCTGTAGATTGCACATAAGCAATCGATGGCTTCAGATTGATTTCGTTAAATAGATACTGACCAACTAATTCAAAGTTTTCAGTTTTGTGAGCGGTTTTTTCCATGTCAGTACCATTAACTATTCTACCAAATCTACTCATATTATGGGCTTCGCCATAAACGGCTGCTAAATATAAGTTATTTGCATTATATTTGATACCTGCGTTCCAACCTTCAGAGTGCTTACCTCCAGCGCTACTTTTCTGTAGATTATCATCAGTCAAGTTACGAACTGCTCTAGCGTAACTACCACCCAGTGTAATACCCCAACCTAAATCGTAACTAGTCGAAATAGCAAAGCCTTGACCATTACTTGTCAAGTAATGTTTGCTGCCTGCTGCATTATTTATAGTATTTTTACCTTTATACTGTATGGCGAATTTCAATGAATCTTTTAGACCGAAGAAACCAGTATTACGGTAAGTTAGTAGGTTGTAGTTATTGAGGCTGCTTTCACCCCGAGGTATAGTATCTGATCCATAAAGAGGCAATACTCCGGTCCAAGCATTGGGATCATATAGAACACTATGGTTTCTACCATAGTCTAATGAACCTAAGTCATTGGCTTTTAAACCAATAATAGCTAGACGGTTTGTATTTCCATTACCAGCTGGACTCTTATTGGTTTTAGTTTCCCATTCTACATGACTAAAAGCAGTCAGTTGATCAGAGATTTGACTACTGCCTTTAATACCAAGGCGAACCTGAGAATAATCGCCACTACTGCTACTGCTTTTATTAAAAAGGTGATTAACATCAACTGTACCGTATAGATCCAGTTTATTACCATCTTTGTTATAAATTTCAGCTGCATTTACTGTACTAGCTCCAGTTATCAATGCCGGGATAACTATTGCAAGAATATTGTGCTTCATCATTATTATTACCCTCATTGGTGTTATTCAGACACATAACTCTACCAAAATAATCCCCAACCATTGGGAATTATTTTAAGAGTTTACTTCCTTATCACTTCTGCGTCTAGTGTGAGACTGATAGATATTTTAGATCAGCAATGATACAAAATATAATATTTATAACTAATAGAATTATTATTTATAATGTTTTAGAAAATTATAAATAATAATTCTAAAAATGCAAATAAAATAGAACTTGTCGATATGTATAATGTGTTTAATACACTATCGGAATAATCCTATAAAAAAATATTTTTATAGGATGAATAGGATTAAATAGTTAAAACCTTGCGTTCCTTGGCACACGCGGAAAAGGAATAGTTTCACGAATATTTTTTACTCCAGTAACATAAGCGACTAAGCGTTCAAATCCAAGACCAAATCCAGCGTGTTGCACGGTACCATAGCGGCGAAGATCACGATACCAACTATAATCCTTTTTATTAAGTTTCATCTCATCCATGCGAGCATCTAATTGATTTAATCTTTCTTCACGCTGAGAGCCACCAATAATTTCCCCAATACCAGGCACTAATACATCCATGGACGCAACCGTTTTATTATTATCATTCATACGCATATAAAACGCTTTGATATCTTTTGGATAATTCTTAACAACTACTGGTGCTTGAAAGTGCTGATCAGCTAAATAACGTTCATGCTCTGAAGAAAGATCGATACCCCAAGCAACGTAGTTTTTAAAGGGTTTACATGATTGCTCTAGCACTTTTATAGCATCATTATAGTCAATTTGAGCAAAATCTGATAGAATAAATTTTTCTAGCCGGCTAATCACATCTTCGTTGATTCCATCAGCAAAAAAGGCTAAGTCATCATAGCGTTCTTGTAAAACCGATTTGAAGATATATTTTAACATTTTCTCAGCTATCGAAGCGATATCATTTAAATTTGCAAAAGCAACTTCCGGTTCAACCATCCAGAATTCAGATAAATGTCTACTAGTATTAGAGTTTTCTGCTCGAAATGCTGGGCCAAAAGTATAAATTTTACTTAAGGCGCAAGCATAAGCTTCTCCATTTAGCTGACCAGATACTGTTAAAAAGGCTTCTCGGCCAAAAAAGTCTTTATCAAAAGCAACATCACCTTCCTCAGTGCGAGGAATATTTTGAAAATCTAATGTTGAAACGCGAAACATCTCTCCGGCACCCTCGGTATCGGAAGCAGTAATAATAGGTGTTGAGACCCAAAGATAGCCTTCTTCATAAAAGAAACGATGAATAGCTTGAGCTAACGTATTACGAACACGAGCAACGGCACCAATAAGGTTTGTGCGTGGACGTAAGTGTGCTACTTCGCGTAAATATTCAATGCTATGCTGCTTAGCAGCCATGGGATAATTATCAGGATTTTCTACTCTACCGATCATAGTAACCTGAATGGCAGATAATTCAAATTTTTGCCCTTGACCTTTCGATGACTTTACAATACCTCTGACTTCCACTGAACAGCCTGTTGTCAGGTGTAAAACTTCGTTTTCATAATTATTTAGTGTATTATTTATAATAACCTGTAATGGATGAAAACATGAACCATCATAGATATTCAGGAATGAAAAACCGGCTTTTGAATCTCTCCTTGTACGTACCCAGCCACGAACGATTACTTCTGCTCGTACTGATATACGGCCTTGCAGTATCTCGACTACAGTGGCTATATTCATAAATACTCTCTTTAATATTTTTAAAATTTAGTTTTTACAGTTTTATATCCCGCTTTTAAAGCATGACATGATTGCATTATACGGATCCTCCAAAGTATAAGAGGAAAGTCAAATAACGGCTTATAAATCTAAATAACTAAAATCAAATCTCTGTCATAATAATTACATTTATCTTGATACGTCAATTAACACAATACATTACCATAATATTTAATTTAATTTGCTATTCACCTGCTTAATAGTATTTGGAATATCAAAGGCTTGTTTCAAACGATTAAAAAATGCATCATCAGCACAAATGGTTTTTTCTGGACTATCTGACAACTTTGCAACTGGTTTACCATTACATTCTATTAGTTTAATTACAATATTAAGTGGTTTTACATGAGGAATATTACAGGTTAAACGAGTTCCTATACCAAAAAGAAGGTTAATGCGTTTATAAAAATGTTTGTAAAGGATCAACGCTTTTTGTAGATCTAGATTATCTGAAAAAACTAGGGTTTTACTCATCGGATCAATGGCTAGTTTTTTATAATGACGAATTGCTTTTTCGCCCCATGCTAATGGATCACCAGAATCATGTCGTAATCCTTGATAACGATTAGCAAAGGTAATATCAAAGTCGCGCAGAAAAGCGTCCATGGTAATACAATCTGTTAGTGCAATTCCTAATTGATCTGGATATTCATCCAGCCAACTTTGCAACGCAACACGTTGACTATTAGCGAGATCTACACTAATTTGTTGATGAGCTTGAAACCATTCATGTGCTTGAGTACCTACTGGTGTAAGTTGCAGTTGTTCAGCTAACTTATAATTACTTGTACCAGTAAAATAAGGAAAATGGTTTTTAAGTTGATTAACAATCATAGATTGTACTGTACGAGAAAACCGTCGACGAGTACCAAAATCCATTAATTTAAAGTTTCCTAAATCAATATTTAGCATTTTTGCATTTTGGTAGAAATGTGTAATCAATTTCTGTAATTCTTCAATGGCATGTTTGGCTGTTACATTAGGAGAACGGTGACGGTGAACCAGTGCACTGATTAAAGCTAATAGAGGTACTTCCCAAAGAATGACTTCACACCATGGACCACTGATTCTGAGTGCTAGTTGATTTTTTGGCTTTGTATAAACATGCACTTGAGTTGGATTAAAGCGAAAGTCCTTTAACCACAGGAGATAATCAGTTTTAAAAAAAGGTAGTCTTCTTAGATAACGATATTCCGTTGCTGTTAATGCAACGTGTGCCATTAAATCTATTTGTTGTCGTACAGCTTTTGCATAGTTACCCAGTTGTTCATCACTGCAGCAGCGAAATTCTGCTACTACCGATACATGGTTATAACGATGAAAAACGGCTTGCTGCATATACAGCTTATAAGCATCAGTATCTAGTAATGATGTAATGATAGGCTGTGCATCTAAATTCATAATGCGTTAGCTTCCTCTCAGAAGCATTATTCTCTTTAAACATAGTAATATTCCAGAGTATACCTACTGATACTAGTAAGAGTGAAGGTTATGCTGCATATATTTATAATGGAGTTATAAAATGTAAATTATCTATTTGATATTAAAAACTTATTTTATAATTTTTCTATTTTACCACAATTTAAAATCTATGAATCAGGTTTATTAAATGTGAATAGTAATCAAAGGTCAATGCTTTTTCAAACGAAACACTTGCTTGCTTAATATTCAGTAAAAGTTATACACATTAATAGATAATAATATTAATATGGAAAAAAATGATTATGATTCAACTGCGAAAAGAGCAATATCGTAAGGATTATCAAGCTCCTGATTATACTATTACAGATATAGAATTAGATTTTGAGCTTGACCCAATAACCACTATTGTTACTGCTATTAGCCAAGTAAAACGATTAAACGCACAGGCTAATAGATTGATACTGGATGGTGAGAACTTAATATTGCGCACCATTCATATTGATGGCATACCATGGAGCGCATATCGAGAAGAAGTTGGAAAATTGATTATTGAGTCAGTGCCTGATAGTTTTGTTCTGAAGATTGTTAATACAATAAATCCAATACAAAACACCACTTTAGAAGGACTATATGTATCATCTGGCGTCCTTTGCACTCAGTGTGAAGCAGAAGGTTTTCGTCATATTACCTATTACTTAGATAGGCCAGATGTATTAGCGCGTTTTACGACTTCTATTACTGCTAATAGAATCCATTACCCTTATTTACTTTCTAATGGAAATCAAATTGATAAAAAGAAAAAGAAAAATGGTCGACATTGGGTAAAGTGGCAAGATCCGTTCCCTAAACCCAGTTATCTTTTTGCCATGGTAGCGGGCAATTTTGATGTCTTATATGATAACTTTGTTCGAAAAAGTGGTCGTAACGTACTTTTAGCCATTTTTGTCGATAAGGGAAAGCTTGATCATGCCAATTGGGCAATGAGCTCACTGAAAAATGCCATGAAGTGGGATGAATTACGGTTTGGTTATGAATATGATTTAGATACTTATATGATTGTTGCTGTTGATATTTTTAATATGGGAGCTATGGAAAATAAAGGACTCAATATTTTTAATTCTAAATATGTATTAGCAAACATAGAAACAACAACAGATAATGACTATCTGAATATTGAAGGAACGATTGGTCATGAATATTTCCATAATTGGACAGGTAATCGTATTACTTGCCGTGACTGGTTTCAGTTAAGTCTAAAGGAAGGATTAACGGTTTTTCGTGACCAAGAATTTAGTTCTGATATGGGTTCTCGTGTAGCAAATCGGATTGAACATGTGCGACTGATGCGCTCACAGCAATTTTCTGAAGATGCAAGCCCCATGTCTCATCCAGTGAGACCTGAAAAAATGATTGAAATAAATAATTTCTATACCTTGACCGTTTATGAAAAGGGAGCAGAAATTATTCGAATGCTACATACCCTATTAGGTAAAGATCAGTTTCAGGCAGGCATGAAACTCTATACTGCTCGTTATGATGGTAGTTCAGCAACCTGTGATGATTTTATTCAGGCTATGCAGGATGCATCTAATATTGATCTGCAACTATTTCGTCGCTGGTATAGCCAATCTGGTACACCTATAGTAATGGTTAGAGATGAATATTTATCTGATAAAAATCAGTATATACTACATATTAGTCAAACTACAAGGCCAACACAAGATCAGGCAGAAAAATTACCCTTACATATACCAATAGATATTGAGCTCTATGATAGTGATGGTCATATAATTCCATTGCAGTATAATAATAATACTGTGAATTCGGTATTAAATGTTATTAATGCACAACAGACGTTTGTTTTTGATCAAGTTCATTCGCGACCAATACCTGCATTACTACGTGAATTTTCAGCACCTGTGAAATTAGATTATTTGTACACAGATGAGCAATTAGCATTTCTGATGCAATATGCTCGTAATGCATTTTCTCGTTGGGATTCTGCACAATCGTTACTAGTAATTTATATTAAAGAGAATGTGGAACGCTTAAAGCATCAGAAAGATTTAATATTACCCTTGCATGTTATTCACGCATTCCGATCTTGTTTAGTTGATAAAGCTTGTGAGGCGGCTTTAAAAGCTCAGATATTTACTTTGCCTGCAGAATATGAAGTTGCTGAATGGTTTGAAACCATTGATCCAATAGCTATTCATACTGTTATGAATTTTATTAGAAAAAAAATTACAACTGAAATGACAGCGGAATTAATTAATGCTTATTATACTAATAAAGTATCTGAGTATCAGATCGATCATGGAGATATTGCGAAACGTTCCTTGAAAAATAAATGCCTATTTTATCTGGCTTTTAGTCAAGATAAGCAACAAGCAGATAAGTATGTATCTGAGCAATATTATCATTCTAATAATATGACTGATACGATTGCTGCATTAAATGCAGCAATAGCAGCACAATTACCGAGCAGTCAAGATATGATGGTAGCTTTTGAACAGCGCTGGCGTTATGACGACTTCATAATGGATAAATGGTTTATGTTACAAGCTAAAAGCCCAGCTAAAAATGTTTTGAAAATTGTACGTTCCTTACTTACTCATCCAACATTTAGCATGGCAAATCCAAATCGAGTGCATGCACTGATTGGATCCTTTATTACGCAAAATCCTGCAGCATTTCATGCTTCAGATGGCACTGGCTATCAATTTTTAGTAGAAATATTAACTATTTTAAATAGCAGAAATCCACAAGTGGCTTCACATTTAATTGAACCATTGATTCATCTAAATCGTTATGATAAAAAACGGAGATATTGTATGTATCTAGCATTAAAACGCTTGCAAAAATTACCTAATCTCTGTTCTGATATGTTTGAAAAAATTTCTAAGGCATTAGAAAACCACTAGAATATTAACTTTACTATTTTACTGGATTTTAGTAAAAAGTTATATGTTGACTAATATTAATTCAAAGCTATCTCTTGACTACGCTATTTTACAAATTTATATGACCTGAAAAGAGATATCCATTAATTTCTTGTTATTTTAAATTGTATAGTTCTTCAAAATAAAAGTAGTACAAAAGCAGTCTCATATGAGATTAATTTAGATTATCATAATCTATCTATAGATATCATCTAGTTTATTAATCAATGTAGCACTAGGCAATGTTATAGTGTAAGTGGAACATAGTTCCTACACATAAATAATTCTCATGACCTATTAAAGGTACAGCTGATGTTTTATCCTTTTATCAAAAAGATGTTCTTTCTTTTAAATCCAGAACAAGCTCAAGCACTCATCGTGAAGCAACTTAAGTATATAATGCATACACCGCTTCAATTTATGATCCGACAGTCTGTTCATTCTAAACCTACGACTTGTATGGGGCTAAAATTTAAGAATCCATTGGGATTAGCAGCTGGTCTTGATAAAGATGGTGAATGTATTGATGCCTTTGGTGAGATGGGATTTGGTTTTGTAGAAATAGGAACAGTTACACTGCACCCACAGCCTGGTAATAAAAAGCCGAGACTATTTCGCCTGGTTGAAGCGGATGGACTTATTAACCGGATGGGGTTTAATAATTTAGGTGTTAATAACTTAATTCAAAATGTTAAAAAAGCAAAATATGACGGCATTATTGGTATTAGCATTGGAAAAAATAAAGATACACCAATTGAAAATGGTAAAGATGATTATTTAATGTGTATGGAAAAAATTTATTCTTATGCAGATTATATTGCAATTAATATTTCTTCACCTAATACAAAAAACTTAAGATTACTACAATATGGTGAAGTATTGGATGATTTATTGCAGTCTATTAAAAATAGACAACACTTGTTAGCCAAAAAACAAAAAAAATATGTTCCTTTAGTATTAAAAATTACACCTGATTTAAATAAAGAGGAGATTATCCAAATTAGCGATAGTTTGATTCGTAACCAAATAGATGGTGTAATAGCAACAAATACGACTTTAGATCGAACCTTAGTGAAAGGGCTAAGGTATTCAGAGGAAGCTGGTGGTTTAAGCGGGCGACCTGTTCAATTAAAAAGTACTGAAATTATTCGTTTATTAGCAAAAGCATTAAAAGGGCAGATACCTATTATTGGTGTTGGTGGAATTGATTCATTGGTTGCAGCTAACGAAAAATTAGCAGCAGGAGCATCTTTGTTACAAGTTTATTCTGGTTTTATTTATCATGGGCCAAAATTAATTAAAAATATTGTCAATTATATTTAGATTAACTCTTGCATATATAAGAGCAAGAGTATAGGCTTGATGCATTAAAAATGATTTAGCAATAATGCTAATCTACGCATTTATATTACATTTAGGATATGTTATATAAATAACAGACATTTTCTTTTTCTTTCTTGCCTCTACTCCTTCTTTTAAGGTTTAATTTTATTTTAATTTTAAATGCATAAGTGATTTTTCGAATGCACAGATGCTTAGTATCTTATAATGACTAAGTCATTATCATGACCAGTTAGTATTAGAGGATATTAATTGCTTCCTAATGTCGGAGATCTAAAAAAAACAAATAATTTGACCTACTAAATGAGAAGTAGGTTGTGCATTTTTATTAACCAATAAAATGCAATTAACATTGCACGATCATTTCATACAATTATGTAAATTAATTAATATTCTAGAATATTACTACACACAATCACTTTTTCATAAAAAATTCATTTTGAATTAAAATATTTAGTCTTTGAGATCATGATAAAGTTTTAACAAAAAATTAAAATCCATCATACATTCTTTCTTAATAAGAATTAGTTACATAATAATGTTATATTTGTTTTTGGAATGCAACTACAACTTAAAAGTATTCCATGTTTTTTAATTGCTGTTTTTGCTAATAGAAAAACTTTTCCAGCTATTAATTTCATTTTACAACAACCACAAACACCTGCTCGACAAGCATACGGGATTTGCAATCCATACATTTCTAATTGTTCTAAAATAATAGTCTGGTTATTAGCTAAATATTCTTTGCCATTAACATTGATTAGTATGGGTTTTTCTTGTTCTGCATTAATTAACAGGTGATGTCTTATTATTCTAAGACTATTGTACTGTTTTAACGATTTTTTACTTGACATTTTTACCACATCATCTGTGTTGTATATACCGTTATTGTAGTCCTTGTTTTTGCAAAAACAAATTTTTATGTTCTGGTTAATACGTACACTTTTCTGCAAAATTAATGTTACTCATATTGCAATCCAATTCAAGATTACTTAACCATATATCAATATTTACTGTCGTTATAACACAACGGATTAAAAGGTTATTAAAGCCCAATAATAACCTTACCAATTGTATTGTTTGACAACTTTTGCATCAAAAACATTTCCTCTATTATAGAAACGGCCTCTATACGGTCTTTGTTGATATTAGCAGTAGATCATTTTGATTGTTTGAAATGTAATTTGTATGAATAAAAAGATTTAGATAATCGTTAGTAAATAATGACGTAATAGTTATTAATCTCTTAATTCGTTGGTTAAATAGTTTTATTAAGTATCTTCATTAAACAAAAAGATGCAATACTCTGAAACCAATGAATCCATCCTAGTAAGGATGAATGATACGGGAAAAATGGTTTCCTAATACCTATACTTTGTAAGTATAGCATTAATAAAATTTTTACATAAAAGTGATAATTTGATTATTATATACTTGGATTGAAGTACTGTTATTAAGTCTTGTAGCTTCAATAGGAGTCTTTAGATATTAAAGTTCATAAAGAAACCCATTGTGTTCATTTTAACATGAACATGCGATCGAAATTTGGCTGTTTTTTAAAAAAAAGTTTCCTGTCAACTAATATCTATACATTGAGTTCATGGTATAGATATCAAGACACAATAATGAGATCATTCTTAACTTATTTGCATGTAAAGCGCACTAATATTATTACTATATTGATAGTATAAACTATTAGCTATCATAGCTATATTATATCTTAATTTTATTTATGTAATTTTATTTATGTAACAGAAATAATTAAAAGTTCAGTTCTCTGCCATAATAGAGAAATGAAGCATTATTAAAATGCACACTTAGGTATAAGTATTTATATAAAATATAACGAACATAGTATATACATGCATATTTTCTAAAAATGTTCTTTGAACTTCACAGATTTTATCGCCATAAACTGCTAACATGTTAACACCAAAAACATTAAAAGATGTATGTATCACTAAAACTTTATTTTCTATCAGAAAACTTACCTTTTCTTAGTCATGGTAAGAAAATCCATTTTTTTATTTAGTGGTCGTTTATCTCTATTTAGTAGAGCCATAGAACTATTCTTTTCTATGGAAAGTTCTGGATAAACATAAATTTTAATCTAAACTCTATAATGAAATTACATGCCTGCTAAAATGCTCATGAAAAGAAATATTTCAAATCAATTTAAAATTAATGATTATGTTGTTATTGAAATTGGTAGTATCAGTCAAGCTACAAATAGGATGATAGAAAATCAGAAAAACAAAAAAGCAGAACAGTGTTTGCGCATTAAATATAGCTTATTAAGAATTAATAAATTCATGCCTAATAAAGGCTCTCAAATAATTTTCATACAGATCTGTCTCTGTCTGACTTGAATTGCAGAGCAATATGTAAAATGCAAAACTAATTCTATACCATATTAAGAAAATCATTAATCATGAGCAGTGTCTTGAACAAGTATCAAGAGATATAACACTCACTCTCTCATTATGAGAGAGTGAGTGTGCAATGCTTCTGTTTCTGATAAGCTCATTAGAAAGATCTAGAATGTAAGAAATTTATAAAATAGCCAAAAAAGTTATTGATATAAGATCTTAATAGATTGGTTTAATGCCCTTGTCTGTTATAACGACAAGGGCAAGCAATATTCAAGAAGATTGCACTGATCAAAATGATCAAGGTATGTTAAAGAAAGATTTCAGCCTAAGGTTTAATCAAGATAAAAGATTCATTAAAAATTAATCAGTATGTCAGCAAAAGATTGTAAGTAGGTTTTGCAATATCTTCATAATAAGATACCAAGATCTAGATTATAGAAATTTAATCTTCTTTAGAGAACAGGATTATATTAAGAAAACCTTTTATGTACTGTTATTTTAAAAGTTGCTAGTATCTTGAAATAAACCGACTTTTAAATCTTTTGCAGTGTGAATACACTTACCATCAACAAAAACGTTACCATCAGCTACGCCCATCACCAATTTTCGATTAATAACACGCTTTAAATGGATGTAGTAAGTTACTTGTTTGGCGATTGGTAAAACTTGTCCTGTAAATTTTACTTCGCCTACACCTAGTGCTCGCCCCTTACCTTTTCCACCTAGCCATCCTAAATAGAAACCAACTAGTTGCCACATTGCATCTAGGCTTAAACAACCAGGCATAACTGGATCATTAGTAAAGTGACAGCTAAAAAACCATAAATCAGGTTTAATATCAAATTCTGCTTCAATAAAACCTTTATTATATTTTCCGCTAGTTTCGGTCATCTTTATGATTCTATCCATCATTAGCATATTACCGGAAGGTAGCGGTGGTCCATTTTTGCCAAAAAGTTTTCCTCTACTGGAAGCATCTAAATCTTCTTTACTATAGAAACTATGTTTATCAAACATAATACTAAACAACCTCATTATAAATAAGGTTAAGGATAGCTTACACTTGCATGTTGAACAAGTATGATCGGCTATTTTGATTTATTTAGCTACTTTAAAAGTCTAATAACTGTTTGCCTTATTGATAATTATTCATATGAGTTATTCGATCTTGCATAAGATCGAACAGATCTAAAACGATTCACATCGTTCTTATTACTAATAATCAAGGACGATGTGAAAAGTAAAAATAAAATTGCTTTAAAAATATTTTATCCTGTAATTATGAATACATAAAAGTTCACTTGATAATAATATTTTCTTTTCGATAAAAGTCCAATGAATGCAAATTTTAAACGGATATTAAAGTGCTTTCTTATTCTTGTTTTCTGATTAAGACAAAATGCACTTGATATAACCGAATTGATCTAATGTACCTATTAACAGCAATTTATCGATCGCTAGGTTTAATAGTAAATAGGTCATTTATCATCTGATAAACTTATGTCTCTTTGAGGATATCAAAGAGAAGAGTATTCTAATTAAATGTTGCTACTGAAAACTATAATAACAAGATAAAGATATATTTAAAACATTGTAGTTCCATTAACATTTACTGAAGCAAAAAAAATAACCCTAGGATAGGGTTATTTTTTTTGTAAAAAAAATTAATTGTTTAACATGCTAGGCTGTGAAGTTATGTCCGTAGTTCCTTGGATCTCGATTTCAACGCGGCGATCTGGCGCTAAGCACTCAATTAATGTATGGCGAGATTTTATATCATTACACGTAGTACCTGTTACTGGATTTTCTGTACCACGGCCTTGAGAACTAATTACATTCTCTGGAATACCTTTAGAAATTAAATAACTCATAACTTCATGAGCACGTTTTTGAGATAAAGATTTGTTGTACGATACTGAGCCAATACGGTCGGTGTAGCCAAAAATAATAACACGGCCTTGAGACGGATCAAGATCAGTCAGTTCACTATACAACTTATCAAGTTCAACTTTTCCTTCTGGTTTCAACATATGCTGATTGAATTCAAACAAAACATCAGAACGTAAAGTAAAACGTTTGCTTTCAATTGGCGCTGTTGCTGGTACAATGACAGAAGCAGGCTGTTGATTAAATCGATATGTAACACCCACGCTCAACGTACCGTTATCTGGACGAACAGATAGTACGCCTTTATCTCCCATGTGGCGAACCCATTGATAATCTAAACGAGTTGCTAACTTTGGAGTAATAGTATATTCAAGCCCAAGTCCATACATTGGAGAAGCACTAGCTTTATGCCCTTTAAAGGGCTCTTGATTTTCTACTGTTGCTTGTACATCAGTATTCCACATCATACTACCAAGACGAGTGTAAACATCCAAGGACTCTGTGATTGGATAGATGAAACGAGCGGTTACCTGAACACCCATCGATTTCACGCTACCAACATTTGGCTTTCCAACATACTTTATTTGGCTAAACCAGTCATAACCTAACTCAAAACCGAGATATTGGTTATGTTGATAACCAATATAGGCACCAGTACTGAATTGATCTCGCTTATTTTTACTATCGTCCACATCATCACCATAAGGATGAAAAGCAGTATTTTGAAAGTGTGATAAACCTAATTTAATGCCCGTATACCAAGTATTATCTTTTGGTGCTGCCTGGGTTGCAGTTGCAAAAGCTGCTACTGCTACTGCGATAGCTATCTGTTTCATTTTACGCCTCGTTATCATCTAATATAGGCATCAAGCTTCTTAAGCTTTTAAAGCCGTATGATTTAAAATGCTTCTTAAGTTACTACATCCTACTATCGTAGTTTCTACCTTATTTATTTGTCGAATTAGTCTTGCAAATAAAAGGAAGAATCAAAGTACTATCTTTATAGTGCAAAGTCTACAGTGAACTGTAAAAGTTACAAGTAGAGGAAATATTAATTTCATTAACTTTTATAAGAAAAGGATACTTTATAGTATTAGTTTATAACTAAACTAACAGAATTAATCAATTAACAAAGTGATTTATATCATTTTTTTTGATTTTATCTATGATATGTTGCATATTTATCAAGCAAATCAAGGCAGATCATTAGTCTAAACTAATGATAATAAGTATTATAAATTTTAGTTACTTAAATGTTTGTTGTTAAAAATTATCTATTTAGATCGCATAAAAACCGATGCTTGTCGATCTTTACAGGATCGAGAGTATCCTGTAAAGATAAAAAAGATGATGTAAATAAAGTGTTTCGTTATTAAAAAAAACAATACCGTTTCGTCAATACAGTTGACATAATACAATTGCCAATAAATACCATGTCTTATTCACTAAAACTCACTTCCAAATCTCAGTGAATAATGGTTATTATGTTGCTTATTTTAATAAGTTCAGTTACGGCAACCAACTAAATGCATCGTTACATAAACGAAATCACAGTATCAGTAGTATACAATACTAAAATAATTCTATTATATATAGAATATTGCTTTTATAGTTTTAGATAAAACTGCGTAATATCGTTGCATTCATAATAAATTGTGAACATGATTAATATTTTATTGTTTTAAGTACGTACCATATGCAGTAGTGCATATGGTACGTCGGTATGAATTAGATACTCATGTATTTTTATTGTAAATAAATTACATGTTTCTTTTATTGATCATATGACCACATCACTTACTTCTTTAATCTCTTAGAGAGATTACTTCAATAAAGAGATATCAGCCACTTGTAAAAATAAATCACGTAATTGACTTAGCAAGGTCAAACGATTGATCCTTACTATGTCATCTACATCCATCACCATTACATTTTCAAAAAAAGCATCAATAGCTTCACGTAACGAAGCCAATTCCATTAGTACACTCTGATATTTTCTATCAGCCAACAAAGGCGATAATTTCTGTTTTAACAAATTAAGATGAGCTGCTAACATAACCTCTTCAGGAGCTTTTAAAACATTAGTGCTAATATTAGCATTCAATTGTTCATTTGATTTTGCCAGAATATTAGCAATCCGTTTATTAGTTCTTTCCAATGATTCAGCCACCTCTAAAGTCCGAAAATGGGCAATAGCTTTTACTCGTGCATCAAAATCTGCTGGTTTAGTTGGTCTTCGAGCTAAAACGGCGTGGATAATATCAATAGGATACCCTTGTTCTTGATACCAGAAACGAAAGCGTTCTAACATAAACTCGATCACATCATCGATAACATTTTTATTGGTTAGCTTATTACCATATAGATGAGCCGTTTCTTTTATTAATGCTGATAAATCAAGATCATAGCCTTTTTCAACAATAATACGTAATACACCAAGCGCAGCGCGCCGTAATGCAAAAGGATCTTTATCTCCTTTAGGAGCTGTATGAATCCCAACCATACCTACCAATGTATCCATTTTATCAGCTAGTGCTAAAGTAGCTGATATATGATTAGTCGGTAATTGGTCACCAGAAAACCGTGGTTGATACTGTTCTTTTATTGATATCGCAACATCTTCTGCTTCACCATCTAGACGCGCATAATGCATCCCCATCACACCTTGTATGTCAGGAAATTCAGATACAATATTAGTCATTAAATCACATTTTGATAACAGAGCAGCACGCATAGCTTGATGAACATCAATACCCATTTCAGCTGCAATCCAACCTGCTAACACTGTTAAACGATCACTTTTATCGCGCAATGTACCTAACTGTTTTTGAAACAAAATACTTTCTAATTGAGGTAAATAGTCTTCTAAACGTTTTAGACAATCAGTTTTAAAAAAAAATTCGGCATCTGCCAGACGTGAATGGATCACTTGTTCATTACCAGCAATGATTTGTTGTGGTACAGAAGAATCAATATTGGCAACAAAAATAAAATTAGACATCAAATTACCATTAGGATCATAAACTGGAAAGTATTTTTGATCACTTTCCATCGTTTGAATAAGAATTTCAGCTGGTAACGATAAGAATTGTTGTTCAAATTTTGCACTTAATACTACTGGCCATTCAACCAATGAAGTTACTTCTTCCAGAAGACTATCAGATAGCGCAACAATACCGCCTAATTTTTGAGCTATCTGATGTGCCTGATGCTTAATTAAAGCCTTACGCTCTTCATAATCAGCAATAACTTTACCGCGCTCCCGTAAGATTGCTGGATATTGTGCAGCTGAACTCATAATCATTTCAGCTTCCCCTATAAATCGATGTCCGCGGATTATGCGACTACTTTGAACACCTAATACTTTACCTTCGAGTAGTTGATCATTTAATAACATGATCAAAGTATGCACAGGACGGACAAATTGAGTGGTTTTATCTCCCCAGCGCATTAATTTTTGTATTGATAACGTACTCAAAGCATTAGCAACCATATCAACAAGCAATGTTTGTGCTGCTTGGCCTTTGATGATTGCACGATAAAATAACCATTCTCCCTTTTCATTAACCAACCGTTCTGCCTGTTCAACTTGAATGCCACAGCTTCGTGCCCACTCCTGACTAGCTCTAGTTGGCTTACCTAGAACATCAAAAGCTATACTAATAACAGGACCACGCTTTTGCACTTCACGATCAGCCTGATATGCACCCAAATTAGTTACTTTTAATGCTAAACGTCGAGGGGAAGCATACCAAAGCACTTCACTATATGGTAACTCAGCTTGCGTTAATTGACGTGTAAAATTTTCTGCAAATGATTCAGCTAATGAACGAAGAGCTTTATGGGGTAACTCTTCTGTACCAACTTCTACAAGAAAAGTTAATTGCATAATGACAACCTCTTAGTTCTTATTTTTATCAATCGGAAAACCTAATGTTTACGAGTAGTACAGTAAGCTACTGCAACATTTTTAGTTAAAGTTCGAATACGTAAAATATAACCTTGTCGTTCAGTTATTGAAATCGCTTTACGTGCGTTTAATAAATTAAACGTATGGGCAGCTTTTAAAATACGCTCATAAGCGGGTAAAGGCATTGGTGTCTCTAGTTCCAATAAATATTGGACTTCTTTTTCATACTCTTCAAAACATTTAAATAAAAAATGAGTATCAGCATACTCAAAATTATAAGCAGACTGTTCAACTTCATTTTGATAATAAATATCACCATAGGTTGTTTGCCCTAAAGAGCCATTAGACCAGAGTAGATTATAAACACTATCAACGCCTTGAATATACATAGCTAAGCGCTCCAGACCATAAGTTATTTCTCCGGTAATTGGATTACACTCTAAGCCACCAACTTGCTGAAAATAAGTAAACTGGGTCACTTCCATTGCATTTAACCAAACTTCCCAGCCAATTCCCCATGCTCCTAAAGTTGGATTTTCCCAGTTATCTTCCACAAATCGAATATCATGAATTCTTGGATCTAATCCTAGTTCTTGTAATGAATCAAGGTATAGCTCCTGGATATTATCTGGTGATGGTTTCATGATCACTTGAAATTGATAATAGCGCTGCAAACGATTAGGATTTTGACCATAACGTCCATCAGTTGGACGACGAGAAGGTTGTACATATGCGACATAAATTGGATCAGGGCCTAATGCTCGCAAGCAAGTGATTGGATGCGAGGTAGCAGCACCAACTTCCATATCCCATGGTTGAACAATGTTACAACCTATGCGTGCCCAGTAATCCTGTAATGTTAAAATTAATCCCTGAAAGGTTTTTATATCAAATTTTTGCATATTAGATTTTGTAATAGATTATGACTGATACAGTTCTATATACCACATGACCTATTTAGCGCATGTGGTATATAGAACTGTTGTACATGAATAATGTTTTATAAAAAATAACTTCATAAATCTTTAGTGATCTTCATTTGATTACTTGATTAATTACTTTGTTACTTTGATTATGTCACTAATCAAATTACTAATTATTTCTTTATATTAAAAATATATTCAACAGTTAACTACTAAAATATTTTTTAATATTGCTTATTATCATAATTGTCTTCAAACATTTTTTATATAAAATAAGAAAAGCGGTTATACAAAATACAATCTGTTTATCTCTCATTCTAATAAATACTGTTCTCTAAATCATGATCAGGATCTATGTCAATAAAATAGTTTTTATAACAATCAATAGATTAAAAATCTAGTGATCAAAATTAGCAACAACACTTCCTTTGAACAAAGGAAGTAGCAAAAATTCCTGAATCTTGGGATAAGAGAATTAAGAAAATATAAAATGGATTTTATCCTAATTTATTGTAAGTAATATCCTGCTATTCATTTTATGAGAATAGCATGTCTACAACCTTCAATAATATTTTCAATAATTACTTTATTGATTAATAAACTTAAATTTATATTCATCTTAGCTTCCTTCAACTTGGAAAGTTTTAATTATCGCTGATCAAATTACTAGTCTCATACTTATATCGATCCCATAAACCCTGAAAATAAAAAATGCAATATCACCTATTACTTAACTAACCACAACTACTTCAAGTAATTGTGGTTAGTTAAGATTACTTGGATATATTGCAATCGGCAACATAAACAGAAAACACAACATTATTCCCCATAGTATGAATCCGTGAAGATACTTAAGTATCTTCACGGATTCATACTATTAACCATGCTCTGTTAACCATACTGAATAGTGCATTGGATTACATAACTTATCAATATACTATAAAGGTTATTGTACTATGTTTATTTTATAGGTTTAGTTAGGTTAAAAGCAGCAACAGTTGCATGTTCATTAAATACCTAGAAGATATTAATCTAATAAGTTATAATTGATTTAACAAATGATCAATGGAGACTATTTTATGCATTTATTTCGCTGTAATAACATGAAAATACTTGATTGAGCACAAAATATCTATATATTCTTTATATATCTAGTAGTACTCATTCACTGTAATTAAAATCTAATTATATTTAATCAATCCATACATGCATCGTATGGTATGAATGGACAATAACTTTCAAGTCTGATATTCCTTTTTAAGACTTGAAAGTGATACTTTTAATAAAATTAAACCAACTAAGGTACTTGTAAAAATCAATATATCCATATTATTAAATAAAAATATTGATAATAAATAGTTGAAATTTAATGATTATTCTGTTTTGCGTGCTTCACGTCAATACCAACAAAAGGCGTCTTCACAATTATTCTAAATTTTGGAGCAAGACATTCTTCTAAACGTTTTTTCTGATCAATATCTAATCCTTCTGCTCTCGCGTTAAATACAA
Organism: Candidatus Arsenophonus melophagi; assembly: GCA_032378655.1. GTDB lineage: Bacteria > Pseudomonadota > Gammaproteobacteria > Enterobacterales > Enterobacteriaceae > Arsenophonus > Arsenophonus melophagi. Next base: position 37,241 of record JAVYJS010000003.1, read on the forward strand.
TAATAACCATAGCATCTGCTATTTTCACTAAAATAGCAAAGAACATTACTTTTTTGCTACAAGTCATCTGCTAATTTTTTTGATAAAATGCTGAATTCTCACATAAATAGCAGCGTTAAATGCAGCTATTTTCCAAAAAGTTCGCGTAGATATAAGAAAAAGACATTTTTGAACTTTTACAAATAAATTCCATAAAAGTACTAGCATATATGTGAATCATATCTGATGCCTGTTGCAATACGTTGTTGAGTTTAGCGCATCAGGTCATGGAGATTCAGTATGCGTTCATCAACGCATACTGAATCCTAATGCAGTAACATCACTAAAATTTTGATAAAAAGAAATGAGTGTTTCTCCAATCTCTTGAGAAACAAAAAATAAATTGAAACTATTAAAGTTATTATCAGTATTCAAGTATCTAAAGCTATTTTTATTAGTGGAACGACCCTTTTCTTTTTGATTTGAACGAATTCCTATAATATTACTCGCAGTAATTTATATACCTTTTGCTCTTTTACTCATCATATAAAGCCCACTATACCAAAATTTACTAAAATAAAGCCTCTCTTATTTTGATTAATCATTTTTCTTGATTAGTTATGTTACGTTCAAATCTTATATTTGGTACTTAATAAAAGTAGCTAATATGAATGAGAGTTGTATAGGCGACTAGACCTTTTTAAATAAAATTAAACCGAATACAACAGATTCTATCTGATATTCTAGTTATTTCGTCTTAACAATTGTGCGACAAAGTAACTAAGTTTAGCAAAACAATGAAAAATTTTTAGTCAATTAAATATTGTAATAAAATTAACGAAGAGTGCACTATACTGATTTTAAAGAATTTCTAAAGCGTTCTATTATAATTGATCTGGTCATTTGAATGATCAAATGTAATCACAATATATTATATATAATATATCGATATAATCCCTTCTTTTACACTCTTTTAAAATGTCTTTTAAAATATCTTTTCTTTAATATCTTTACAAGTCGACAACGCTTATTAATCAACAACACCTTTATATAAAGGATTTTACGAATGAAATAATTGTAATTACTTTGCTAGCAAAGATTCTATAACTAACAAACATACCGTAACATTCCCTACTATTGATAGGGTACCAACGATATGGTATACTTTTTTAAAAGTATTGTTAAGATTGTCTTGCGTACTGACTTTGAAAGTATCGTTTTTCAGTATTGCCGCATTTATAATAGTGTTGCGCTTTTAACAACCAAAGGTCACTCAGTGAGTTGAGTGATATTATTGATGGAACAGGTATACATTGCCTTTAAATAAAGGGTTTTTGAAAATTAGTGCATAAAATTTAACATTATTAATGATTTATAATAATTTACTGTTATTGGAATGATAAAGTTTGTTTTTCGAAACAAAGAATACGAACAATAGATGAAAATATTGACATAATAATCCAGCTGAAATCAGGTACAATGGACCATTTAACTATCCCTATTTAAGAGATCCCTGGATAGGTTCCAGTAATATTATTCATTAATATTCATTATAATTGAACTGATCATTATAAATTTTATTAAAGTTGTATTCTGTAATATGATTACAGTTTTATACCGTTTTTAATACTAAAGCTTGTTATCTAGGCAGGCCTTTTCTTGCAAAAATAACAAAATATCAAGGAGAGCCAATTTCATTAAAATATTCAAGTTAAGATCTATACAATACTAAAAATTGCAATTCTATGGCATCAGCATAGAATTGCAATTAGCTACTGTTTAAAACTAATAAAAACCGGAACATACTTGATTTCAGTACTTAAAAAAATAAAATTCCATTTTATCGATTCTATTTTTATTTAGAAAATTGAAAATGCTTTTTTCTTACTATTCGAGAAAAGCACCATAGCAATATTAGAAACATATTCATGCATATTAGATCAGAAATTATAACAAGGCGCATGTAATTCTATTACATATTTATACTACTTTCAATTTTTGTACTACTTTCAATCATGTAATCATGATTGAATCATGACTATTTAAAATACAAATAGTAGGCAATTGCTTTTGTAATAAACAATAGAATTCAATTTCATTGAAACTAATATTTACTTTTTACGATTCGATCGTTGCATATTTTTCCTTAGTATAGTTTCATGACTACTTTTAAGTAGTGGTTATTACGTTAAACCAAATAACTAAATGTAAAGGAATCAGGTAAATAAAAATCGAAATGTCACAATGTTCTAAATCTTTTGATCTAGATAGATCAAGTGTCATCTCTTGTTTGAATAGTAAGACAATGTCCACTAGCTTGATCATATACATAGTGATCATACTCTAACATAAGCAATTTTTACGACAAAGTAACGTCGTTCAATTGCTTTACGATTTCAGCATAGATTTGCTTTATAAATTTCCAGTCGTTGCTTTCTCATTAATAAAGAAGAATTGTAATAAAATCTTCGATTTCTTTTACTTATGCTACAATAACGCAATTTCATTGCTAATTATTTAATTGAATTAGAAGATTCTGTGTATTGTGCTTCATGTCAATAGATTTCTGTCTAACAATTATCCCTGTATGATTATGAAATCATTTGATGTAAAAGATAATAGATAATAGTTAGGAATGAATACTTGTCATCAAAGAAGGAGGATGGACTATTTCCTTGTAAGTTAGTCATGTCTGCAATATCTGAGCTTCTTATCATATTGTTATGGCTTATGTAACTAATAAAATTCCTGTTAGTTCAAAAATGGCTGTAAGCTTACGTATTCTCAGAAATGATCTATAAATCGTCTTCTAATTTTTTTATTTAACTATTGAGATTTTATTGTCTAATATGGCGGGAATCTTAAGAATATCGGAAATGTTTTGTTGTAAACTCATGCAATAAGGTACGCAAAAATCACGAATATTCATGTCTATCCATTACTACAAATGATTAATGCAAATCTTTCATTTACTATGTCAATCAAAGTGCAGACCTAACTAAGGTGAAAGCGTAATTATTGATGACAATGTTGCTATTGTACTGAGTTCTTGAGAGTCTTAAAGAGATACATATGAATATACTACCATTCTAGTATGGTTTCATCTATGAGAGGAATCAAAAAAATTTTTTCAGAGTTAGAATTTTCGTTTCATTATATTAGTTAATGATTATTAAGATGACTCTGGTGCCTACAACGACAGTATTCAAATTTAACACGTTATCATAATAAATAAATCATTCAGACTTAAATACGGTATTGAATACCTATTAGCAAAGATATTTGTATGACTTGCTACAAAGCTTTCAGTATTAAGAAAAGATAGTGTTATTTAAGCGCATAATGAATTATTCATATTCAATATATGAATATTGCTCAAGCCTGTTAGAGGAAACCAATTAGTACAATGATTGTTTCATCACTTTCTATGCAAGAAAGAAAGTGAGTTATTAGTCGATTAGCTCAATCATTTAGTGATTGAGATGCTTTATTATAATTTCTTTAATAGAAGAAATTACTTGTTAAGTTTTGTTGATGAACAAAGCTTAACAATTACCATTGTTAGGTAATAATAATAATATCTACCTTAGAAAAGGACCTGCACCATAATCTGAAACAGATAAATTCAGAGAATAGTCATTTGACTATATCAAATCTTAATGATATTAAGCTATCCATTCTATCAAAACCCATTTACTGATTTTTGTAAGTCGCTTAGAAGATCTTCAGTACATAATGTATAAATGTATATATGTATTAAGACTTTAATATTTACAATACAGATATAGATAAAATTGTACACTTATTGACGGATTTCTATCAACATTTTTCGTATCAAGAGATTAGCATTGTCGTTGACGATAATACCAAAAGTCATCAGTACTATTGGTTACTTGATAGCTATGATGTATTTATATGAATTTTCTTTTCGTCATATATAAAGAACAGAAGATCTATTAGACGTTTAATTGGTCATCGAAAAACAGTTCAGGTAACAGATAAGACTTTCATTATAAATGCACTAACATAGGTGTTTTCTCGTACTACAGTTATGAAAAACAACAGTAGGTTACCGGTGTGTAGTTTATAACTTTTACGATCTCTAACCTTGGATTAGACCCTCCTTTATCAAAGGAGGTTATGAGTAATTTTTACTAGAATCATGCGTCCTGCGTGACGTGCTATTTTTTTGTCTATTAACAATAGAGGTTTAAGCCTATCTGATGTATAGATGGTTACAGTAACCGTTATTATTTTCTCATCGCTTAGAAGCCACTAAAGAAATTATCAATCAAATTGATAATTTCTTTAGTGGCTGGTTTTCAAATTTCATAATTATGCAATTGTACTCTATTAAAACTTCATAGATTACGTATTACTTTTAACATACTTCTAAAATGGACAGATACCAATTAGTAGTAGTTGTTAATCTAGTCATATTATCTATTGATAATATGACTAGATTAACAATAGATAATAAATGATCTGAATAGGATATTTACTGTAAAAGATAACTATATCAGTTTACGTTTACTGCAAAAATCCTCAGAGTTTACAACTGATAAATAGCATATAGTAGTATATGATTTATTAAGACTATTTTAGCTTCCTGCGGCACAAAATAATCGCATATGTAACATGATCCATGTGTGATCTTTTCAAGAATATTCAATAAATGTTGCAACTAAGTTAATTTTTTGGTCTCTCTAAGAGATCAGGTTGTAATATTTATTATTATCATGATGAAAATGTTTGATATCGAAGATATTCTTTGTCAAATAATAGCATTCAAACTAGCACAAACACCTGTTCTTAACACTTGTATAACGCCTCACTATTAACGTTATTGATATGCAGTTAAGTTTTTATTTGCATGTGCTTATCCCCTCCTTAAATGCTTAAAAGGAGATTTATTAAAATTTTTTCAATGCATCTTTTACATTTAGAATTACATTATTTTACTCATATATGTTACTTGCCATATAGTCCAATATAATATGTGAAGTAAAACAAAAACTCTTAATCCTGAACGATGTTGTTAATCCTTAACAACATCGTTCAGGATTAAGAGTAGCGATTATTTTGATTAGTAAAAGTATGTACTCTCTATTTTAAATCAACTAAATTACACGTGAAAATTGATGTTGACGCATTTCATTTCGTAAATAAATATCAAAACACATACATATATTACGGATTAGAAAGCGACCTTTAGGGGTAATGTGTACCTCTCTTTGCCTCATAATTACTAAACCATCTGCTACCATTGGCTGTAATAATTGCAAATCTTTTAAAAAATAATCATCAAAAACAATTTTATAGCGCTGTTCAATATCACTATAAACTAGTTGAAAATTACAGATTAAAGTTTGAATCACATCACGGCGAATACAATCATCTTGAGTTAAAGATAACCCTTTCCATAATATATTCTGATGATTTTCAATGGCATTGTGATAAGCACTTAAATCTTTGTGATTTTGTGCATAATGATCGCCTAACATACTAATTGCCGACACACCAAGTCCGAGTAGATCACAGTTTTTTTTAGAAGTATAGCCTTGAAAATTACGATACAATACGCCATTACGTTGCGCAATAGCCAATTCATCATTAGGTTTAGCAAAATGATCCATGCCAATATATTGATAACCATGTTTTGTCAATGTGCAGATCGTTTGCTGTAAAATGGCCAGTTTTTGATCGGCTGTCGGTAGATCATGTGTGTTAATTTTTCTTTGTGCAGCAAAGAGATGAGGCATATGCGCATAATTAAAAACACTGAAACGATCAGGTGAACATGTCAATACTTTCTCTAAAGTAGAAGTAAAGGTTTCTGTTGTTTGTTTTGGCAAACCATAAATTAAATCTATATTGATAGAGTGAAATCCTACTTCACGTGCACGTTGCACTAACAAAAAAATAAACGCTTCATCCTGCTGACGATTAACTAAATATTGTACTTGTTTATTCAAATCTTGAACGCCAATACTTAAGCGAGTAAAACCATTGTGCCGCAAGTGATCAATGACATGTAATTCTATTTCTCGCGGATCAATTTCAATAGAAATTTCTGCATTAGCTGCAAAATTAAAGTGTGATCTTAACATTTCCATTAGTTGCGTGAGTTGTGATTTATCTAAATAAGTTGGTGTTCCTCCTCCCCAATGCATTTGTATCACAGTGCGATTAGTAAATAATTTTGATTTTTTTATGATCTCTTTTTTTAAGACTAAAAGATACCTATCTACTTTATGTTTATGGCGAGTTATTTGTTTATTACAGCCACAGAAATAACAAAGTCTGTGACAAAATGGAATATGTACATAAAGTGAAAGAGGCCGGTCAAGATAGCGACTAGCAGCAATAACAAAATCACTATCACTATAATTGCGGTTAAATTCTAATACAGTTGGATAAGAGGTATACCTTGGTCCAGAATAGTTATATTTTTGAATAAGGGAGAAATCTAAAATAGTACTCTTCTCTAACATTGTGTATCCTTTAATAACCACTATTATTATCTTAATAGTGGTTGCAATCACACGATTTTTTTTCTTAATTTCTTACTTTTAATAAAAATTCTCTTATTATTATTTAATAATGTACTCAGTACCATAAATACTGAACCAGTTGTTTATTACAAGTTTGTACAATAACATTTCTTTTTACAAAATTATATACAAAATAGAAGAAATAAATTTCTACATTGCTTTAAAAATCAAGATGCATGTCACCCAGTTTTATTCTATTCTGCTTAATCAATATTAATACCAACGTTTTTATACAAACAATTGATGCACTTTACTTGACTTTTTATTTATACAGGTAATTTGTCTAATCTTTCATCATGTGCAATCACGCTACGCTGCTAGCGCTAATATTAATTTTATATTCTGTTTATTTTAAGATATATTTCACCTATGATATAGGGTATTTCTTTATTTGTACATCCAAAGGCAGTGCTATCATTTTCTTATATAATCAAATCAAGCGAAAAGCAAGTGATGACGTGACTTAATCTATTACACTGAATGTGTAATAGATTAGATGTAAATTAGAATACAAATACAGATGCTTTTTAGTTTATAACAAGCATCATAATAAACTAAAAATAGCAATACAATATTATTGTTACTAAATTCAACATACCGCTTATAGATATCTCATTAATACTTTTAATATACTCATCACTTAGTATATTCCTTACAGAATCCTTGATAAGGATTCTACACTATCAACATAACCTGCTTTTGTCTTTAAAAATTGAATCTCTTTTATCAACTAACCTCATTTCATCATGCACTCAAATGCCTCTTCATTCATGAAGAGTTAAAGACTAATTAACATGAAAATAACATAAGAAACAGCAATATCTACATTTTTAAGCACACTCATAGTGCTTGTCAAAAGTGCTGGCAAGAAAAACAAATCATTATATTTAATATAACTAATGATTCTTAGTGTTCACAATAGAACAATAATTAAAATATGGATATTGTACGATGATAATATGGAAATGATAACAATTCAATAATGTTTATTAATACATGAAGTTAATAAAATGCCTTAATTACTATTAAGGCATTTTATTAATTAACATATAATTGCAGTATTGCAATTTAATAATGACAGTTAATAACGATTACTTTCAGTAATTACAACTTGTTAATCTAAAATAGATATGCATAATAATGCAATCACAATATATGCAATATATATAAATATATACTAAGAGCTTTAGAAAATTGCCTTTCAAGTTATCAGAAATATATTTTTAAAATTTATAAAATGCAAAAAAAAAAGAAAAATTAGCGCTAATTTTTCTTTAAAATACGTAATATTTTATTTGCCATCATCTCAAATGAGAGACACATCATAAAATAGATGAAAGCAACAAAAAGAAAAATTTCCATTGGATAAATCATTTCTCGATTGTTAACTTGAGTAGCTAAAAATGATAGTTCTGCAACTCCAACAATGTAAGCCAATGAAGTATCTTTAATTAAAGCAATCCATTGATTAACAAATGATGGGATCATCATGCGTAGCGCTTGTGGAAGTATAAGATGCCATAATATCATCCAACGGGTCAAACCTAAGGACATGCCAGCTTGCCATTGTCCTTGTCCAATAGCTAAAATACCTGCTTTCACTCCATGCGCTAAATAAGCTGACGTGATCAAAGCTAATGCACAAATTACAGTCAGTAATTCAGGAATATCCGTCCCTAAGAGAATAGGAAATAAAAAATAACTCCAGAAAATTAACATGATGACAGGTATAGCACGAAAAAACCCTAATATAGCAGCCAGTAAATGTGCCCAAACGTTTCTTAACATTGCTAATGCGATACCACCAATAATACCAAAGAAAACAGAGATACATTCTGCTAATAAACTTATTAATAGTGTCAGTGCTGCACCTCCTAAAGGACCATTAGGAAATGTACCAAATAACAGATAGCGCCAATTTTCTGAAATAACTGCAAAATTCATTTTAATATCCTTTTATTAAAAGGCACTGCTGACGCCATTGCCCCCAAGCTTCCATGCAAGCAATAATGGAAATATAAAGTATTGTTGTTACTCCAAATGCTGAAAAGGTTTGTAAGCTTTGACTTTCAATCTGACGAGAAACATAAGAAAGTTCAGTAACACCAATTGCCATGGTTAGAGAAGAATTTTTTACAATATTCATATATTGTCCTAACAAAGTGGGTAGCGCGATTTTAAATGCCTGAGGAAAAACAACATAACGCATGGTTTGCCAGAAAGATAAACCTAATGCTAACGCAGCACATGTTTGCTCTTGTTTTACACCATACATGCCTGATCTCAAGTCTTCAGCAATAAAAGGAGTCGAGTAGAGGGTTAATCCAATCATACCTGCTAACCATTCAAATGATGGCCATTCTAGCTGTATAGCCATAATAGTGACTTTATGAGTCATATTGAACCATTGCATAATTGCCTCTGGTAATATTCCTCCAACGGCAAAGTACCAAAAAAAAAGTTGTATTAGTAATGGAGTATTACGAAATAGTGAAATATAAATGCGTGCTAGCCAACGCAACAACGAAATATGACTATCTCGTACGATAGCAACAAGAAACCCTAACAAAGATGATAAAATTATTGTATAAAATGAGATCCAAATAGTGACAACTAATCCTTGCCAAATCCAATTGAGATACTCAGTCTCTAGCTCTAATAGTTGACTAAAGAAACCAGAGAAGAAGTTTTTAACCATTCCAAATAGCCTATTTATTATAAAAGGTACTTCTATTTAGTGTTTTATAAAAATAAAATCACTTTACCTTGATCAAGGTGCAAATTTAAAATCTCCACGTGCTAGTGGAGATTTAGTATCTGGACCAAACCAACGATTATAAATTTTTTCTGCTTGACCATTTTCTTCCAATTTTAATAAAGTTCTATTGACTGCATTAATCAAATTTTTTTCACCTTTAACAGCAGCTAAAGCCTGATATTCACGTGTAAGGCTAAATGGTGAGATCTCATAATTTGCTTGTATTTTTTTCGGTAAGTTTCCTAATAAGCCAACCAACTTAGCATCATCTTGAGTGATAGCTTGAACATTACCATTGCGTAATGCAGCAAAGGCAAGTGGAGTATCATCATAAGATATTACTTTAGTATTAGGATAGCGTTTACGTAAGGTAATTTCTTGGACTGTTCCTTTATCTGCGCCGATACGTAATGGAATAATATCATCAACTTTTTTTAATACCCCAGTACGTGCTATAAATTTCTGTCCAGTAGAAAAATCAGGAATTGAAAAATCAACTTGCTTAGCGCGTTCATGGGTAATAGTAAAGTTAGCACCAATCAGATCTACTTTACCTCCTATTAATAAAGGTATTCTATTTGCTGGATTAGTAGGTCGTAATATTAATTTAACACCAAAATCATTGGCAATCGCTTTAGCAATATCAATGTCATAACCTACTAATTTTTTAGTCTTATTATCAATAAAACCAAAAGGCGGATTGCTGTCAAAAACAGCAATTCGGATCACGCCTGATTTTTTTATGCTTTCCAACTGATCTGCGTTCACTAATCCAGAAACCAGAATCAATGCGAGGGAGAATAAAGTTGCAAGAATTTTGCATTTCATTTTACGATTACCTGTACTTTCAATTTTATATATTATTTTGAGAAAATTATCAATTCATCCTTGCAATAGGAAATAATATAAAAATCTATATTTATTGCAAAATAGAATAACGATCAGCTGCAATTACTCATTGAGTATGTCATAATATTCTAACATGTTTGGTCATAACCACCTTGTGGTATTTTATACGCAATCTATTGCTATCCAGCAATAGATTGATCGATCTAATTAATAAACTAGTATTGATTAGCAAATACATTCTTAATACTCTGCATTAATTTATATCTTTAAGATACAACATAATTGTCAGTATTCAGATCCACACTGTGCATACATTGTGCACACTATATAATCCTCAATAGTTTTTTCAAAAAAGTATTTCCAGACTAGAAATAATGATTAATATTGCTCTGATAATATTATCTGATTAGATTAACGATCTAATCAGATAATATTATCACATCCATTCAAGTGCTTTTATAATCTTATAAATTTTTTATAACAAAAGTATTTTACGTATACGTAAAATAAACTACTTATTAGTAGTAATCACACAAATTGATAGCAAGATAAGAGTTCAAGTCGATAAGAGGATAATGCTTGTAAAGCAACAAGCTTTCTACTGCTTGATATGGAATAAAGACATCAGCTGAAAACCATATCCATTGTTCTTATATTTGATGCATTTATCAAATACACTGCTTCTTTAGCAAGGAAGTAGTGTATTTTAAGTATTTGATTCTTGTATAATAAAGATAAGAATCGTATTACAATGACAAGAATAACAACCATTGATTTCTAGGATGAAATCAATGCAGTATATAATCATGTGCTCCATTGTTGCCAGATAATCTGATCTATACTTTTTATCTTTCTACCTCTTGATATTTTGTATTCCACTAATAAGTAAGCATAGGATAATTGTAACGTTGTTAAACAATATGAATAAATAAGCGATTTTCCAAGTAACATCAAATCTAATAAATTACATACAATGAATTGATCCATGTTTTAAAATAATCCTTTTACTCAGCATTAGCAGTACTACGTGCTGGATAGCATTATTTAGTTAAAAATAGTCCTTGAATAGCTAAAAACGTAATCAAATATAATTATCTATAATAAGAATTTAATAACCGTCTTGCATTTTAACCGCCTTAAAATTATTAATGCTAAATTTATTGCATTAATATTAACAATCATTATGCCATAACTAATGGCTATGAAGAGATGAATAATGATATTTATATTTTATTGATTTTAATTTGTATCATTTTCATCTCCTATTCCATCGCCCAGTACACAATCACAAAAATAAATTTTCTTCCACGATAACGACGATCAAAAGTAAGCTTTTATTCACCTGTGGATCAAAGAAGGTGATTGTGTACTGGGCGATGGATCGGGTCTTTCAGTATTGAGTATTAAAAGAGGATGTATACGCTAAAGCTCAGAGCACTAAAATTTACTGAGAATGCTGGTTGACTATAAATCATTATGCATATCGTTATAACGTATGTGTTTAAGAATATTTTCTGAGTTTCTTTAGTGATAAAGAATGCACATTACGATACAAGTATAGAGATAGAATCTATGTACTTTGATTTTTTCTTTTTAAAAAAGATTATTTAATCTCGACTAAATCGATACTGAGTAATTTGCTCATAAAGCAAAACAAAATTAAATTATCTTTACGATAATATTTATAATAGTCTTTCGTGCGTCAAGAGGACAACTGATTCCTCTAATAGTTCACCTTATGATTTCGATGATACCTGGACAAATGAATAAGTAGAGCACAATCTAACTTATCAATCTATCAAGGGTTGTAGAATTACAATACAGTATGCATTATGAAATTCTTTAGTTACAGTAGTATGAAGAAATAGATTATTTTTGTTAAGTCAATTCACTGGTAATTACTCATAAAATATGATGAACTATTAATAATAGCAATTAATAATTAAGTTTCCTATTAAGGATATTGAGAAATAAGTTAATAAAATGATATTTTTGATTAATGGAGAACAGAGAAATAAGATTTCTATAGAGGATAGATCTGTTCAATTTGGTGACGGTTGTTTTACAACAATCCGTGTAGTTGGACATAAGCCTGCATTATTGGACTATCACATTGATCGGTTACAAAAAGGAGTTAAAAAACTTCTTTTACCATTACCAAATTGGAAAACACTAGTTGCTGATATAAATCAGATGGTACAATTCAACAAACAAGATTTAGCTGTTATTAAAGTTATTATTAGTCGTGGTGAGGGAGGGAGAGGTTATAGCTTAGCAGGATGTCACAAAGCAACAGTTATTATTGCGCTAGCTAATTATCCAGTTGCTTATTTGAAAAAACAAAAAACTGGTATTGATTTAATGTTGAGTACAATACCAGTAAATAGCAATTGTTATTTGGCAGGGATTAAACATCTTAATCGCTTAGAACAAATATTGATACAACAGCTCATTGAATCATGCGATGTTGATGAAGCAGTTGTGGCAGATACTAATGGTATATTGACTGGATGTTGTGCAGCAAACATTTTTTTTCGTAAGGGAAACAAAATTTATACGCCAACCTTAAATCACGCAGGTGTTGAAGGTGTAATGCGAAAAAAGGTTATTAATTGTTTATCTTGTACTGATTATGAACTCTTCTATATTAGAAGTCATCCTAATATACTAGCGAATAGTGATGAGGTAATCATTACTAATGCTTTAATGCCAATATTATCAGTGAACCATATTTTCGCTCAGTCCATGAATCTTATATGGAGCTATAATTCTCGCCAATTATTCAATTTTCTTTTACCATATTGCTTGAGATTAAATTAATTTTTTCGACTATATATAATCGATTTTTATATAATATTAGTACATGAGTATTCATTCAAAGAATATAAGATGAAAGCATAATAAACTTATTATGATCAGTTTTTAATTTCCATGAAATAACTATTTGACCTTACCTTGAAGTAAGGTTTGTTGAATTTAGGTAAAAGATGTTTGAATTAGAGTTGTTCTAACAGAACATAAAATAATAAACTAAGCCAATAAATTTCTATGGTTTTTAAAATTAGAACTACACATTACATTGTGTCATGTAACCAAATATCCATTAAATCCAGATATCTTTTATTACACACCATGTGCACAATAATCTCTATTTTAGCAAAACAAAGATCATTATTTATAGAAAGCTCTTGTTATTTATTTATAGAAAATCTTATTTAGAAGAAGCTACAAAATATTACAGTTCACGTTTTATTTACGATAAAACTATCAATAATTAAATTGCTGATTAATTAGCACAGAAGCTAAGTTTACCTATTAGTAAAAATAATTAAAGTCTATTTTATTAAAAACGTATTTTAATATAGATAAAATGACAGTGATATATTAATGTCTAAATATTAGAAAATTTTAATAGTATGATACTCTCAATGGAGAGTTACTACAGCTACTCTTCCCTAAACAACACCATATAAAATGCTTATTATGGCTGCCATTCTTGAAAAGAAATTAGCATGTATACAGAAACAACAAAAGTTACATTGTTTTTGAATTTTTCAAGAAAAATGCAGTTGCAAGCTGATCCTACTGTTATATATGGTTAGGTGATTAAGACCGTGGCTTAGTTTCTCTAAGAGACTTGGAGAAACTAAGTGTTTATAACACCAATTTAATTATTGGCTTTCTACCTTCTCTACTTGCTATTCCAAATTGCTATTCCAAACAGGGCCTCTATTAGAGCGAATAGAGCCTTTATTAAATCAATAGGCAACTCATCCCGGTAAAATCGGTCATTTTTTTTGCAAAAAAAAAATCAGGGACAAGGCAAGGAATGGATGATATATTTTACCACCATTATTAATAATCAGTTAACCATTAACGTCAAAAGATAAAATAAATGAAAAGTCGTTATATAGTTATTGAAGGTCTTGAAGGTGCAGGAAAAACTACTGCAATAAAAACGGTTATAAAAACTCTTGCTAATTTCTGCATCACTAAGATTACTTTTACACGGGAGCCAGGAGGAACGCCATTAGCAGAAAAATTACGTCATTTAATTAAATATGGTATTTCAGATGAAAAAATCATTGATGAAGCTGAATTACTAATGCTTTACGCTGCACGTATTCAATTAATTGAACATGTTATTAAACCGGCTCTGAGCAATGGAAGATGGGTCATTGGTGATCGACATGATCTTTCATCACAAGCTTATCAAGGCGGCGGACGTGGGCTTTGTACAAAATTAATGAAAGTATTACATAATACTATATTAGATGATTTTCGGCCTGATCTCACATTATATCTTGATATAGAACCCATTCTAGGTTTGTTGCGAGTGCGAAATCGTAGTGTTCTAGATCGGATAGAACAAGAGTCATTGGATTTTTTTAATCGAACTCGCCATCGTTATCTTGAATTAGCTAATGCAGATGATACTATTGTTACAATAGATGCTAACCAATCATTAGAGGAGGTGCAAAAAACCATTTGCCACATATTATCAAACTGGTTAATAAGCTTAAGGTAAGCTAAATGATCTGGTACTCATGGTTAAATCATGCATATAGAGAGATCATTTCCTTCCATCAGAAGGAAAAAGGACATCATGCATTGCTCTTACATGCTAATGATGGAATGGGAAGTGATGTACTTATTTATGCTATTAGTCGTTGGATAATGTGTCAACAACCTTTTGATCAGAAAAGCTGTGGTAGTTGCCATGATTGTCAGTTAATGTTAGCGCAAACACATCCAGACTGGCATAAAATGGTACCAGAAAAAGGCAAAAATTTAATCGGAATTGAAAGTATTCATTATCTAACTTCAAATTTAGTGAATCATGCACACCAAGGTGGTGCTAAAGTTGTTTGGTTTCCTTGTGTAGATATATTCACTGAGGCGGCAAGCAATGCATTATTAAAAACTTTAGAGGAACCAACGAACAACACTTATTTCCTTTTGGAATGCCGTGATCCAGATCAATTACTAGCTACCTTACGTAGCCGATGTTTTAATTATCATTTAGAAGCTCCAATGCAGCAAACAATAATGTCCTGGTTAAAAAAACAAAAATTACATTCAGTGTCATTACTTGATATTGAAACAGCTATAAAACTTAATGCAGCAGCACCACTTGCTGTTTTAGATCTCTTAAACCCAAAAAATTGGAACAAAAGAAAGCAATTTTACCAATCGCTAATGCAAAATTTAGTAACTCAAACTATTTTCCATTGGTTGCCTGAATTAGATCAACCAGATGCTACTGTGCGGATCAGTTGGTTAATGAGTCTGCTAATAGATGCAGTAAAATATCAACAGAAAGCTATGCATTATTGTGTTAATCAAGATCAGTCGCCGTTAATTAGTAAATTAGCTTCTATCAATTCTTCTGCTGTTCTATTGAACAGCGTTACTGAATGGCAAAAGTGCCGTCATCAATTGATGACGGTAATGGGATTAAATCAGGAATTACGATTAGCATCTCAATTAATGCATTGGCAGCAAACACTTTATCACTAGAATTAAAGAGTTCATTATGTTTTTAATTGATTCACACTGTCATCTCGATTCTTTAAATTACATCAATAAACATAAAGATATTGATGATGTTATCGCAAAAGCACAGGCTAACGAGGTAAAATTTATTTTAGCTGTTGCTACAACGCTTCCAGGCTTTGTGAGTATGAAAAAAAACATTGGTAAGCGTAATAATGTAGCATTTTCATGCGGCATACATCCACTTGATTTAGATAAAGGTTATGATTTTGATAAACTTAAACATTTTGCGTCTGGTAGTGAAGTGGTTGCATTAGGTGAAACTGGTTTAGACTATCACTTTCAAAGTGAAAATATTAAATTGCAACAAAAAGTTTTTCATCAACATATTTGTATAGGCTGTCAATTAAAAAAACCTATTATTATCCATACTCGTAAAGCTACGTATGATACATTAATGATATTAAAGAAAGAACCCGTAGGTGATATTGGCGGTGTAGTACACTGTTTCACTGAGGATGAGCATGTGGCTAAAGCATTCCTAGATTTAGGTCTTTATATCTCATTTTCCGGTATAGTAACATTTCATAATAGCGCACAGATCCGCCAAGCAGCTCGTACGGTACCTTTAGATCGCATTTTGATTGAAACTGACGCGCCTTACTTAGCTCCGATTCCTTATCGCGGACAGGAAAATCAGCCAGCTTATGTAAGAAATGTAGCGCAGTGTTTAGCTCAAATAAAAGGTGTAGATGTTGAAGAAATTGCGAAAGTTACTACACAAAATTTTTGCGATCTATTTCATGTAACAATAAAATGCGATTAAACTGCTTGATTTTAAATAAGACAATCCTAAAAGGATAAAGTTATGGTAGCTAAAACTATTTTTGATAAAATTATACGTCGTGAAATTTCTGCTGATATTGTTTATCAGGACCATTTAGTAACGGCATTTAGGGATATAGCACCACAGGCGCCGGTGCATGTTTTAATTATCCCTAATATTTTTATTGCTACCATCAATGATGTGAAATGTGAACATGAAAAAACATTAGGTCATATGATCACTATTGCAGCAAAAATCGCTAAACAGGAAGGAATAGCCGATAATGGATATCGGCTAATTATGAATTGTAACAAATATTCTGGTCAAGAAATTTTTCATATCCATATGCATTTAGTTGGCGGCCATCCTTTAGGTCCTTTATTAGCAAAAGAACAGATAAATCTTACATAGTTAATTTATTTGGGTGAATATATTTCTGCATTATTAAAAATGTTTTTAATAAAGCTTACAGTAATTTTAAAAAATTACTGTAAGCTTTATTATTCAGTTTATCTGGATACTTTAGGTAAACAGGAGAAAATAAATGAGATCTATTGCTCAACTTATGATCGTAACACTGTTATCGGTTGGCTGTTCATCGATTCCGAATAAAAAAACAACGCCTGCTTTTATAATAAAACTTACTGAGTCGACTAAACGCAAAGGAACACCGACATTTTTAGATACTATTCCATATTTACCGCAAGTCACAGCAATAGATTTGTCACAAGCCGTTCTTCCATTAGTCAATCAATTAATATCATCCCCTTGGGTTAAATCAGGTAGGATATTATTAATTGATTTAATAAAAAATAATACCAATATGTCAATTCAAGCAATGCAAGCAACCGACGCGATTATTAATGTAATTAATAATCAACATGTATTTAAATTAGTTCCACAATCAGTTGTTCTAAGTGCGCGTAAAGCTTTTGGTTTATCGCTAGAAGATAGTTTAGTAACGCGAAGTAAATCCATTGGATTAGCACGTTATGTACAAGCTGATTATGTGCTTTATTCAGTTATTTCTGGTAATCAAAAAAAGAGTAAAATTGACATGCAATTAATAGAAACACAATCTGGAGAGATTCTTTGGACAGGAACTAATCACATAAAATAAAAAGAAAGCTCATAATTTTTTAAAAAAATTCGGCAATACAAAACTAATAAATAATAAATTACAAAACTAATAAATAATAAATTAGAATAAATTACAGGATTGTTGTGCCTTCGATACAAGTTTCTGCATGAAAGCAGACATAATTGCGGATGAATTAATAAAAATTAAATAGCATACTTATTAATTACATTAATTGACTTAGCACCTCTACATAAATGTAGAGGTGCTAAGTCAATGTTAGCTGTGCGAAAGCATCACTAGACAAATGAAAAATATTTATTACTATAAATAACATTTACAGAAATTAAACTAACTGTTAATGTGTATATTTGTTAATTCATTGTATCCAAATGATGGATATGAATAATGGATACGAATACAATGCATTAATAAATATTCAATATTGCTTCAGATTTACTTGTATAGAATAGCCTCATTTATTACATTTACATCATTTAACGTATCCAATGCATTAAAAGCCGTACAAAATACTTATATACTTACAATAAGTACTAATTTATCATTCGTTCGAGAACTTATGATGTTTATGCCAGAATTACTTTCTCCAGCAGGTTCTCTAAAGAACATGCATTATGCTTTTGCATATGGCGCTGATGCTGTTTATGCTGGGCAGCCGCGCTATAGCCTCCGTGTTCGTAATAATGAATTTAATCGTGAAAATTTAGCTAAAGGAATTCAAAAAGCCCATACAATGGGAAAACGTTTCTATGTTGTAGTGAATATTACGCCGCATAATGCTAAATTAAAAACCTTTATTCATGATCTTATTCCAATTATTGCCATGCAACCGGATGCTTTGATTATGTCTGATCCTGGATTAATCATGCTAACAAAAGAAACCTTTCCCGATATGGAAATCCATCTTTCCGTCCAAGCAAACGCTGTTAACTGGGCAACAGTAAAATTTTGGCAAAAAATAGGATTAAGTCGTATTATTTTATCTCGTGAACTTTCTATTGAAGAAATTGCGGAAATTCGTCAACAAGTACCTGATATGGAATTAGAGATTTTTGTTCATGGTGCACTTTGTATGGCTTATTCAGGGCGTTGTTTACTCTCGAGTTATATTAATAAGCGCGATCCCAATCAAGGAACCTGTACTAATGCATGCCGTTGGGCATATAGAGTACAGGAAGGAAAAGAGGATATAATTGGTAATATTGTGCATCATCATCAATCAATAAAAATGAAAAACATTCAACCTGCTTTAGATAGAGGCAAGCCTACTGACAAAGTCTTTTTGATTGAAGAAACAAGACATCCTGGTGAATATATGGCTGCTTTTGAAGATGAACATGGCACTTATATTATGAATTCAAAAGATCTACGAGCAATAGAACATATTGAACGGTTAACTAAGATTGGTGTTCACTCATTCAAAATTGAAGGACGTACAAAATCTTTCTTCTATTGTGCTAGAACTGCTCAAGTTTATCGTAGGGCTATTGATGATGCTATAGCAGGTAAACCTTTTAACCCTATATTATTAACTATATTAGAAGGTTTATCACACCGAGGTTATACAGAAGGATTCTTACGTCGCCATACTCATGACACATACCAAACCTATGAATATGGTTACTCTGTTTCAGATAGCCAACAATTTGTAGGTGAATGCACTGGCAAACGTAAAGATGATCTAGCAGAAATAGACGTAAAAAATAAATTTAGTGTAGGTGATACTTTAGAACTAATGACGCCAACGGGTAATATTAAATTTACTTTAAATGAGTTATTTGATAAACAAATCTCCGCTATTCAAGTAGCTCCAGGAAACGGTTATAAAGTTTACATGCCCATTCCTAAAGAGGTGAATTTGCAATTTGCACTCTTAATTCGTAATTTAGTAAGAACAACAACTAGAAACCCATACGATATAAATTAGAAACCAATACGATAAATAAAAACTAAAATAACAAAATAGCTTTAAAGAAAAAACAAATATCAATATGTTTATTTTAGTAAAAATATTTTGGTAATTTTCATGCACTTGATGAACAATGATATTTATTTGTCTTTGAATAGAAAATTCTATTTTTATAGAACATCATTATGATAAAAATTTCTTGTAATTATGATTATTGATCAATGATGTATAATAAAAATTCATAGTAAGATTAGGCACCAACTTTTTTACTAACTCATACTTCTTTAAAGAAGCTGGGTGCTGTCTTTAAAGTGGTTAATTCTTAATAAAACTTGTGAACTAGAAAACACTTAAGGCTAAATCAATTCATCTTCTTTGTTGATACACAAGAGATCGAACGATATTGCTGAATATAATTAGTAAAAATCAATCATATCATCGAATAAACATGATGACATCATGACTAATAGCACTTTCTTGATCATCAAGATACCATTGAAAACTATGAAGATCATAAGGTAACTTATAGTACAAAAAGCTTTGGACCCTTTTATTGAAAATTAATGATACATGCCCAAGTTATTTGGGAATCAATGATTTAATGATTGCAAGAAAAGAATAAGAAAATCTATAAAGCTATATTGATTTGATATTGATATCCAATATACTTATTTAATGCACAAGTTCATTATCGTTATATTATCCTCTTCATAACACAAGTATCATGTCATCTGTATGACATACAGAAATATCAATATCTCTAATCTTCCAATATTATAATATTATTCATTGTTTATAATGATCTTCAATCAATTTTCATATAATCTTATAACGATAAGCCTATTAAGGTGATCCATAAAAACTAATATCTGATTCGTCGTATCAATGCTTTTAAACCTGCATACAAATCATAGTCAAGTTATAATTTATAATATCGTTTTTACGAAAACGATGTCGTACATGCAGCTTTCTGCTATTATAAACTTAATATTAAGTTGTTTAATTAAGATATTATGTAACATTCTCAGTCATTTAACTGCTATCTTTACGATAGCAGTTAAATCTTTAATGTCTTTATCATATAAAGAAATGATTTTATTTTTATGATTTTATAAAATGGTAGCGCGGTACGCTTACAAAGCTTTACAAACTTTTTTCTCAATAAATTATAAGATAGTTATTATAGCAATAACTCTCATGTATTTCATGAAAGTTTTATGCAATTTCGAGCATCATTCTCTCTTTCTAAGAAGAGATGAACAATAGAAGTCAATACAGTTAATCTGAGTAAAATAAACACTATAAGACATGGAATATTATTCTATTCTATAAATACTAATTCCTGTATTAAATAGGAATTCATGTTAGATTTTATTAAAAGTTCAAACAGACCACTCTTTATATGGTTTGTTATTTTTCTTTTAATGCAAAAGGCACTAAAGTAATGCTTATAATAATTTGTAGTGGATCAGGCATTAGGGATTGATAAAATCCCATCTAAATCTCTATTTAGTCAAATGGAGATTTTCTTAGAAAATAATTTAATTACACTAATACAATTCATTAATTATTACACCTATTGTACCTTAATGTAATAAGCTACACTTAGCTTTTAGATAATCTTAACTAATACAATACACTGAGAATCATAAAAAAAAAGAAGCTCATGGTTATGCGCTGTGCGGTGCTGGATGACATAATGCTAATAACTGCAGCGTATTTATGAGGTCAACAATATGTGTTGCTCTGTCAAGCAACGAGACCTATGTAGTGTATGTAGGTGGAGTAGCAATACCATCATAGTATTGTATTAGATATTACCAAATTTATTCAGTAGGTTTGGATAGTAGGCACGGGAAACTACTACGTAATCAGTAGGCATCGGTTTGTTGCTTTAGCAAAAATCTTAGATTAGATATATTTCTGAGTGCTAAAAATATTACTCAATTATATTGATCTTCTACTGCATTCACAGATTTACGGAATGAATTATTGATTAATAATTCAAAATTCTTGTTATAAGAGATACATCAAACATCTTAATTTAAAGAGAAATCTATATTATTGGTTGATATCAACTTATAATCCTTACGAGGATTAACAATAATAATCCATATTGCCTATTGACAATAGGCAATATGGATGCTAACTAAATATCTCTCTAGTCTAGATAGACTAGACGACTACAGTTCAATGTAGTTATGTTCAATTTAGTTATTATCGAACAAAGAAGAGATTGGTTATTTCATAATTTCATTTAAAATGAATGAGTGATTTTTATCCAACAAAAACTAGCAGTAAGCATAGATTAAAAATCTATTTCATATAATAGTTCCTGTACAATAAAATGCTTGTTGTGCAAATTCCAATGTTCTTGATCGATCTAGACAATAATTTTGAATATTATTACAAGTAATAGAATAACTATCAGTGATAGATTAGATTGATTTTTGACACTATAAGTTAGTGTCTTTATTTCTTTTTTGCTCATTAATGAGCATTCTTACTTAATTATATTAAATTCATTTTATAATAGTTTTTAGCTAAAAACAGATGAATTATATAACAATATAATTGTGAGTATGTTATTATATCACTGCAAGTAAAATAGTGGTACTTAATTGCTTTCAATCGTTTTGGTTTTGCTTTTCATTGTTGATGTTAAACCAATTGATGCGCCAATGATGCATAATATTGCACAATACTGAGTTAGCGTTAAGTACTCATTAAGAAATATCATGCCAATACAAGCACCCATAGCCGGTTCCAGACTCATTAATGCGCCAAATGTTTTGATTGGTATGCGTGTTAAGGCAAACATTTCCAATGTATAAGGAATTGCTGTTGACAAAATTGCAACTGCAAATGCAGTAGGTAGAATAGAGAGCTTAAATAGAGTTTCAATGTCAACTGTGAAAAGGCAAATTGGAAAAAAAATCACTGTTGAGATAAACGAACCTAAAGCTACAGTTGCCGAGCCATAACTTATTCCAGCGCGTCGCCCAAAGACGATATACATTCCCCAGAAAATACCAGCAGATAAAGCAAAAAAAATACCGACAGGATCTAAGCTATTAATAAGGTTGATATGTGGTAGCAGAAAAGCTAATCCAATAATAATCATGAGTATCCAAACAATATCAATTGCTCGCCGAGATGAGAATATAGCTATGATTAAAGGGCCAGTGAACTCTAATGTAACTGCAATCCCCAACATAATCCTTTCTAAGGCAAGATAAAATAGCGCATTCATTGACCCTAATGAGATACCATAAAGAAGTAAATGTTTTAATGAATAACTGCTTAACCTTTTTGTCCAAGGTTTAAAAACCATAAAAAGAATAATGGTTGCTAAAAACAGCCTTAAAGCTGTTACACCTATTGCTCCAATGGTTGGCAATAGAGTTTTTGCTAGAGAAGCACCAGTTTGTATAGATAACATAGCACAAAGCAAAAACAATATAGGTAATAGCTTTTTGCTTTTTTGATTTAAGACAAATAACATTCTTGAAGTAGTCTTAATAGTAAGAATTGCTTAATATTGTTAAGTAATTATTACATAAAAGATATTTGAACAAGTATTATTTTGAGCGCTGATATGAAAATATGATTTTCATCATATTAAATTAATGATCACCTATAACTAAAATTGGCTAGTTCTAGCAAATTTTAGTTATAGGTGATCATTAAAAATATAGATAGTATAATACTATATTCTATTCTCGTATTTTGGAGCTATTGATATGTCGTTCAATATAAAACTATTGAACGACAAAGCTATTAAAGTAGAATATGCATTAATCAAAAGAACATAATACTCAATCAAAAGAACATAATACTCATTTATATTGGTCTTTCAATCAGTATTATTGATATTTTTCCTAATTCAATTTTTACAAGTTAATTGATATTAGTGTAACTCCTTGGTACATAAGATTGAAAGTGATCTTAGAAAAAATTTATGCGTTGATTAGTAAATGTTATTGATTGATTTGCAATCATCTAAGCAAGGTCACAATAACAACAACGAATTCACTAAATTTATTGGTTTTACATCAGTGATGTAAATGACGACAAGAAGCATTAAAGATACCAATAATTACAAAATATTTCTGATTATTTAATCAAATATCGTTTAGTATGAAAAGTATACACATTAAATAGATAAATAATATTAAAATTCTTCATGCTCTTTACATGCAGAAGAGCATTGATCTCAATGCAACAATCTTCAAACAGTTAACATATAGCACACATAGCAATATTATAGTTTGCAACTTATGATTGTTACCGATAGTAATGGCCATAACTTAGCTACTAAGTTATGGCATGCTGTGTTAGGGATTGTATTATTAATATACTATAAATTTTCTGTAGTTCTTTATGTTTTTATGCATAGCTACTTCTATAGCTACCTGTGCTTCAGGATAGCATAAGACTAGTAATAAATCTATTGTGCTAACTTCTGTTTGGTTAACTAATGCTAAATATACTAAATCAATTTAGTAATTCATTGATTAAAAAAAATAACATCTCCTCTTCCTACACATAGGAAGATGTGCCTATATTAGGGTGCTATAAAATACATTTTTTTTGCAGTTTTTCTTCAAAAATGAGATATAAGCTATGAAAAGTATAATAGGATAGGTAAGTAATGGATAATATTAAATTAGAACAACTCATTAATGCACGTTTGAAGATTCATGAATACCAAGATTATGCCCCAAATGGACTTCAAGTAGAAGGGCGCCATGAGATCAAAAAAATAATAACTGGTGTGACAGCATCGCAGGCTTTACTTGATCAAGCAGTACAATTATCTGCAGATGCGATTATTGTTCATCATGGTTATTTTTGGAAAAATGAAGCTGCTGTTATTCTGAATATGAAGCGGAAGCGATTAAAAACATTGCTTTGTAATGATATTAATCTTTATGCTTATCATTTACCCCTTGATGCTCATCCTATTTTAGGTAATAATGTACAGTTAGGACATCTTATGGGGGTCAAGATTGATGGTTACATTACGCCTTTATTACCAAAGGGTAAGTTTACTCAACCTATAACGCCAGATGATTTAATGATACGTTTAAAACAAAGGTTAGCTCGGAAACCGTTATACTGTGGAGATAGTGGTCCACAAAATATCTATACAATTTCCTGGTGCACAGGAAGTGGACAGAATTTTATTCAGCAAGCAGCAGAGGCTGGTGTTGATGCTTTTGTAACAGGAGAAGTTTCTGAGGAAACTATCCATATTGCGAGAGAAATGGCGATTCATTTTTATGCCGCAGGTCATCATACAACTGAGCGATTTGGCGTTAAAGTGTTAGGTGAATGGTTACAAGAAGAATATGGGTTTTCTGTTACTTTTGTTGATATAGCCAATCCAGTCTAATGTTTACAAGATAAATGACATACTATCTAAAGAACGTTAAACGGAAGATCTAGTTTAGATAGTGTATACTTTATAAAGTTTTTCAATAAAATTTATTTATTTTAGCTAGCACATTATTGGTACTGATGAGCCATTTAAAATCCTGTATCATGTATTGGATTCCAATGCATAAATCTACTAAAATAGTAAGTACTATGGCACAAGATATAACAATAGATGTAGATCTCTATTAATATAGAAGTATTCAATTTATGTCCTTTAAGTATTGGTTTGTATACTTAATTCTTAGCAAAGGTTTAATGAACATTAATTTCATAGATCTGATTGACAAAGCCTATTTGTGGACAAAGCTTTGCTTTGTATTTTGCTCATTGTAAGCAAATATTTTTATGACTGTCATATGTTCCAAGTAATTAAACCAAGCGCTGCTACTTGTAACAAGTAGACATGAATTATCTCTATAAGAACCAACTTTTTATTGTTGGAGTTGAATTATTTAACAGGATCAAAATGAAAAAAATTATTAGCAACTAATCCTAAATGCACTAACCCTTTTGTAAATTATATAACATGGGGAAATTATATTTTTAGTCACTTATTTTTGATGTCCTTAATAATTAATTAAGGATCCTTTTGCTGATTTTGCAAAAAATCATGAAGTTCTAATATATTATATATCTAGAAATTTTGAATAGTATTTATCTATTTGCTTTTTAGAAAAGCGATATAAAGCTTTTATTGGTATTTGTGAGTACGGAAAACCAAATATCAAAAGTCTGTATTCATGTAAAATATGAAAGTCTTTAGAATTTCTTAATTTATTCTATTTTTATTATCAATTTATTGTGAAAATCATTTATAAACCATGATATTTCACAATAAATTGATTTCTAGCTGTTTTTAATCATAACCGAAAATAACATTTTACTTATAACTGATAAAGTATCTATTTTTATTGCCTAGATCTTAAGATCTAGGCAATAAAAATAGAATGGTGTTGTAATCGTTGTATGTAAAGCTGAATATCTTTAAATACATGCTTATTCCAAGCTGTCCTCATTAACAGCACCATAATATAGTTTTTTTACCTTTTCTTGCTTTATTATTTTTTTTAAACTACATAAACTTGTACAGGAAATGAAAGTATCTGCAAGATAGGTATACTATCTTTTGATCAAAAACCACTGCAATTCCATATTAAGAAGCTTCCTTAGCTGCAATGTTTTAACTAATAGTTTTTAAATATGATTATTGGTATTGTAAAGTTACTTAAAAACACTACTGAAGATATTGATGATAGGCCAGCAATATCATAACCAATGATTAAAAATTTCAGTATAGTGTTGTATTAATGATGATGATCATATCGCTTATAAATTTTATAGTAAAGGAATCACCATATTAGTCTACTTTTAGACAAAGAGTAGACTAATATGGTGATTCAAAAGAACTTGTTATTAACAAATATTGCACAGCTTACATTGAATTGCAAATATTTTACATTAACTAATACCAATCAGTATTTTAAGCAAATTACTTATTGACAAATCATGGACAATATAGCGAGTGACAATAATGAGAATATGAGGCTTATTTTCGTGAGAAGTTATCTCAAATGAGCGAGAAGTTAATAGATCAGTCTCTTGTTGAACGGGTACAAAAAGGAGATAAACAAGCTTTTAATTTACTGGTTATTCGATACCAGAATCAGGTTATGAGTATTGTTTCTCGTTATGTTCCACATGGAGATACACAGGATGTGGCTCAAGAATCTTTCCTTAAAGCTTATTGTGCTATTAGTTTATTTCGCGGCGACAGTGCATTTTATACTTGGCTGTATCGGATTGCCGTCAATACAGCAAAAAATTATCTTGTATATACAAGACGTCGGCCGCTATTGAATGATTTGGTATTGAATGATTTGGATGTAGTATATGCAGAAAATTTTAACACTGATTGTACATTAAAAGAAATTTCAAATCCTGAAAATTTCATGTTGTTAGAAGAATTAAAAAGAGTAGTACTTAAAACTATCGAGTCACTACCTAAAGATTTACGCCTGGCAATTACGCTGAGAGAGTTAGATGGATTAAGTTATGAGGAAATAGCGCTTATTATGAATTGTCCTGTTGGAACAGTGCGTTCGCGTATTTTTCGTGCACGAGAGGCTATTGATAATAAAGTGCAACCACTAATATAAATTAGTAATGTTTCTATATTAAATATGGAAACTTGGTATACATAAAAAATTTTCCCTTCATAGAAGGGAAAGGAAGGATAGCTACTTAATATCGATTCATATCAATTTACAAGATATTCATGATACTCAATCATGAATATCGTTACAATGCTCTCATATAACAGTATGAGAGATAACATCAAAATAATCAATTTGATATTACGAGTACAATAGAATTGGCTCTGTTAGTTACTTTATGAACATAAAGTATAAATAGAAAGAATACCAATCTGACTCTTTGTTGTTAAATAAACAAGCAAAATCTTAATATGAGATTGCCTTTGAGCATACATATTTCTAGTAATTACGAAGCATTGATTCTTCTGATTTTATATATGTTTTAAGATGATTTTCTATCAGTTTTCTTTTCTAAGTTTATTAACACGAGTCTCTTATTATATATTTTATTAAGTTCTTAATATACTGGATGAGCTTAAAAGTGCAAGTCGTTTATATCCATAATTAAGCTATACCGATTACCATATAAAGAATACATATTTAGTTATATTTATTAGCGAATTACATACATGAAGTTACTATTAGCTATTAATCTAATATATAGTAGAAAATTTAGAGCATGTAAAGTTTGTTTTTAGTTTTGAATAGCTAAGCATTTAAGATTTTTAAAAATCATAGATAAAAGAGAAACACAAAAGAGAAACATAAATGAATTTTTAGATATTTTGATATTACATGATGGATTGTTTATGTTTTAATAATTTTCCTTCAAGAAGGAAAATTAAACTTTTTTGAAAAACGATTTCATAATAGTGCACACTATTCATGAAAGGATTATTATTATTATTGATCAATTACCTTTTCTTAATCTTAGCTAAGAAAAGGTAATTACAGAAAATCTTAGTTTTAAGAGGCAAATTAATGATGATTATGAAAGAGCAAGCTACGGTAGTACATTGGCATAATGGTCGTACTATTTTACAATACAACTTAAATTTTAGTTGCCGTTGTTGTGTTTCTCACTTAAGATGTGGATCTTATTTTTTCAACAAAATAGGATCAAACCTTAAGTCTCAATTAGAACTTGAGGTTAAAGAGCCTTTAGTAGCTGGACAAAAAGTTGAAATAGGCATCAAAACAGGAAGTTTGTTATGTTCAGCGATACTTGTGTATTTTAGCCCACTACTTGGGCTTTTTGTTGCCTATATATTGATGAACTTTTTCTTTTTAAATCAATTAATTATATTTTTAAGTACTGTTTTTGGTGCGAGCGTTGGATTTTTTTTAGCAAAAAAATTGTACAATTTTTTGCTAAAAAACCCTTCATATTACCCAACAATTTTTTTAAATTAAGTTACCGCCTAACAAATGAAAAGAGCAAGAATACATAAAATCTGTTTTTATCATACTGTCGATGATTAAAACCTGTTACGTATAGATTTTTTGAATTGTTTGTAGCTGATATGTAGAATGTATAGGCTGTGAGTGCATAACACCTCTTATTTTAACCTACTATAGGGCGGCTACGGTATCACTAAAACCACTAAAACTTAGTTTTCAACTATGTATAAGAAAATACAAACTTGAATATCAAATATATAAGAAATTTTTCTATCGTTGCTCACGTAGATCATGGTAAATCGACCCTATCGGATCGCATTATTCAAATCTGTGGAGGTCTCTCTGACCGAGAGATGGTAGAACAGGTATTAGATTCGATGGATTTAGAGCGAGAACGAGGGATCACTATAAAAGCGCAAAGTGTTACCTTGGATTATAAATCCAGAGACGGTGAGGCTTATCAGCTTAATTTTATTGATACCCCAGGCCATGTTGACTTTTTCTATGAAGTATCTCGTTCATTAGCTGCCTGTGAAGGTGTATTACTGGTTGTTGATGCTAGGCAAGGTATGGAAGCACAAACCCTTGCTAATTATTATACTGCACTTGAGATGAATTTAGAAGTTGTTCCTGTGCTAAATAAGATTGATTTACCTACATCTGTACCTGATCAAATAGCTGCAGAAATTGCAGATATTGTTGGTATAGATGTACATGACGTAATGCGCTGTTCAGCAAAAACTGGTATAGGAGTACAAAATGTAATTGAACGTTTAGTTAAACAAATCCCACCACCACAAGGTGATCCAAGCGCTCCTTGTCAAGCATTAATTATTGATTCATGGTTTGATAATTACTTGGGTGTCGTATCATTGGTGCGTATTAAAAACGGTAGATTAGCTAGAGGTGATAAAATCAAAGTAATGAGCTCAGGCCAGCTTTATAATGTTGAGTGTTTAGGTATTTTTACTCCAAAACCCATTGATCGTAAAGAATTGTGTTGTGGTGAAGTAGGTTGGTTGGTCTGTTCAATTAAAGATATTCACGGTGCACCAGTAGGTGATACATTAACTAGCGCTCATCATGCAGCAGAGAAGGCATTGCCAGGCTTTAAAAAAGTAAAGCCTCGTGTTTATGCTGGATTATTTCCTGTGAGTTCTCATGATTATGAATCATTTCGTGATGCTTTAGCTAAATTAAGTTTGAATGATGCCTCATTATGTTACGAGAGTGAAAGTTCAATGGTATTAGGTTTTGGATTTCGTTGTGGTTTTCTTGGTCTACTACATATGGAAATTATCCAAGAGCGCTTAAAACGTGAATATGATCTAGATCTAATAATAACAGCACCTACAGTGATTTACGAAGTTGCATTACGTAATGGTGAGATTGTTTATGTGGACAATCCATGTAAGTTGCCAGCTATATATAAGATACATAAATTACGCGAGCCGATTGCAGAATGTAAAATTCTAATACCAAAGGTATATCTTGGCGATATCATTAGATTATGTGTAGAAAAACGAGGTATGCAAATAAATATTACTTATCATGGTAATCAGATTGCATTAACTTATGAAATTCCTATGGCTGAGGTTGTATTAGATTTCTTTGATCGTTTGAAATCTATTTCTCGTGGATATGCTTCATTAGATTATAGTTTTATACGTTTTCAGGAAGCAGATGTTGTGCGTATAGATGTATTAATTAATGGTGAAACAGTCGACGCATTAGGAATGATGACACATCGAGACAATGCATCTTATAAAAGCCGCAGGTTAGTAGATGAAATGAAAAATCTCTTACCGCGTCAGCAGTTTGATATTGTCATTCATGCTGCTATTGGAAGCCGTATTATAGCACGTGCAACTGTAAAAAAATTACGTAAAAATGTATTAGCTAAATGTTATGGTGGTGATGTTAGCCGTAAACAAAAATTACTAAAGAAACAAAAAGAAGGTAAAAAAAGAATGAAGCAGGTTGGTAATGTTGAATTACCCAAGGAAGCCTTCCTCACTATCCTTAATGTAAGTAAGGATAACTAACCGTTATAAGGAGTTATAATGGCTAACACATTTTCTTTGATTTTAACAATAGCGACCTTAATTACAGGAATTATCTTGTTTATTAAGCATTTAAAATTAGCATCATCCAGCAGGAAAAAAATAGCAAAACAGAAAAAGATGATTGGCGGACCCTTAGAGCAAATACATTTAGCTGCACCTATAAATAGATCATCGTGGGTTAATACTTGTGCCTCTATGTTTCCAATATTGGTAACTGTATTAATAATACGCTCATTTATTTATGAGCCATTTCAAATCCCATCAGCATCAATGATGCCAACTTTATTAGTTGGCGATTTTATACTAGTAGAGAAGTTTGCTTATGGGTTAAGAGATCCCATTACACAAAAAATCTTCTTAAAAACAGGAAAGCCGAAACGTGGTGATATTGTAGTCTTCAAATATCCTAAAGATCCTAACGTAGATTTTATTAAGCGCGTTATTGGGCTTCCTGGAGATAAAATTATTTATGATCTTGAACAAAAAGAGTTACAGATATATCCAAATTGCCTTGTTTCAAACTGTAATTTAACATTACCAATTATCTATTCTGCATTAAAAGAGAGCAAGTGGGCTTTATTTTTTAATATTGAGTCTATGGTAGTCAACCAGAAAGGAAGTTATCAACTTCCTTTTAGTGAACCAGTGCCACGTCATGCTGTACGTCAAGCAGAAAGATTTGAAAAATTAGATGATGTTATCCATGAAGTCTTAATAATCCCACAGATATATATTCAGTCACGTTATCAACAGCCAGGTTTAGCCAATAATGAATGGATTGTGCCGCCACAACATTATTTTGTGATGGGGGATAATAGGGATAATAGCTCAGATAGCCGAATATGGGGCTGTGTACCAGAAAAAAATTTAGTAGGTCGTGCCGTTATGATCTGGCTGAGCCTCGATAAGCACGAGAATGAATGGCCAAAAGGGTTACGTTTCAGTCGCATTGGTACAATAAAATAATAAAACTATAAAATAAACTAATCGAATCATTGATACTAAATTGATTTATATAGCAATAGATATAGAATATATTGAAATAATAAAATAACAGTTATTGCATGAATAACTAGCAGTACAATAGCTTTAAAAGCTCATTTAACTCTGTTGTTTATGTTTTTATAATTTGATAACTCAAGTAATTGGTAGCACATGAATTTTTCTTTAATGGAGTGGTTACAACGGAAAGAAATTAAACAACTACAACATCAGCTTTGTTATACTTTTAAAGACATGGAATTATTAAAACAAGCATTAACTCATCGTAGTATCAAGGGTGTTCATAATGAAAGATTGGAATTTTTAGGTGATTCAATTCTTAGTTTTGTAATTACTAATCATCTTTACCATCGTTTTCCTAAAGTAGATGAAGGAAACATGAGTCGCATGCGAGCAACATTGGTCAGAGGCAATACCTTGGTAGAATTGGCACGAGAGTTTGATTTAGGAAAATGTTTGCGATTAGGGGCTGGTGAACTAAAAAGTGGTGGTTCTTGCCGAGAATCAATATTAGCAAATACTATTGAAGCTTTAATTGGCGGTATCTTTTTAGATAGTGATATCAAAACTACTGAAGGAATTGTGTTGGCTTGGTACGACAATCGCTTATCAGAAATAAGCCCTGGCGACAGACAAAAGGATCCTAAAACACGCTTACAAGAGTATTTACAAGGACATCATCTACCTTTACCACATTATTTTGTAGTACAAGTGCGTGGTGAAGCTCACGAACAGGAATTTACTACTTATTGTCAGGTTAGTGGTATAAAAGAAGCTGTTAAAGGTGTTGGATCAAGTCGCCGTAAAGCTGAGCAAGCGGCTGCTGAACGAGCATTAGAAATTATTGGAGCGTGAATGAGTACATTGCAATCTTATTGTGGATACGTTGCTATCGTAGGACGACCAAATGTTGGTAAATCAACATTACTAAACCAATTACTCGGAAAAAAGGTTTCTATTACCTCACATAAAGCACAGACAACCCGTTATCAAATCATTGGAATTGAAACAAAAAATAATTATCAAATAATTTATGTCGATACGCCTGGATTGCATATAGCAGAAAACCGTGCATTAAATCGTGTCATGAATCGAGTTGCCAGTAGTTCGATAGGTAATGTCGAATTGATTATTTTTGTTGTGGAAGGTACACATTGGAAAATTGATGATGAGATGGTAGTCAATAAATTACGTTTTTTATTTTGTCCAGTATTATTAGTTATCAATAAAATTGATAATGTAGTGAATAAGGAACGCTTATTACCACATATTACATTTCTGAGTAATCAGATGAATTTTTTGGATGTTGTACTAATTAGTGCTAAAAAGGGCATAGATATCGATCTTATTAGTAAGATCGTTCGGAAACATATGCCAATAGCACCGCATTATTTTCCAGCAGATTGTATTACCAATCGTTCACAACGCTTTATGGTCGCAGAAATTATTCGCGAGAAGTTAATGCGTTTTCTTGGCGATGAATTACCCTATGCAGTTACAGTTAAAATTGCAAATTTCATGATAAATAAGCAACTCAATAGCCATAATATTCATGGTCTAATCTTAGTTGAAAGAAGTAGCCAAAAAAAAATTGTTATTGGCAGTAAAGGTAGCAAAATTAAGAAAATTGGTATTGAGGCTCAAATGGATATCGAAAAACTTGTTGCGACTAAAATTCATCTTAAACTTTGGGTAAAAGTGAAAAATGGATGGACTGATGATGAGCGTGCATTGCGTAATTTAGGCTACATGGACGATTTACATTAAGGTGCTTTTATATGGATTCTTGGCAACATGCATTTGTACTTCATGCTTTACCTTACAGTGAAACGAGCTTATTGTTAGATTTTTTTACTGAACATGACGGACGAATTCGAGTTTTAGCAAAAGGTGCTCGAAGTTATCGCTCCAGTTTAAAAGGTTTTTTACAACTATTTACGCCATTACTGATCTATTTTGGAGGTAAAGGAGAAATAAAAACACTGTATGGCGCAGAACCGATTTCCTTAGGACTCCCATTGAAAGGCACTGTTTTGTATAGCGGCTTATATGTTAATGAACTGCTATCGCGTGTTTTAGTTCATAATATGCCTTATCAAGGCTTATTTTTTGACTACCTTACCTGTTTAAAGACATTAGCTAAAGATGAATTAACATCATCTCATGCCTTACGACGTTTTGAATTATCATTGTTACCTCAATTAGGTTATGGTGTTGATTTTTTACACTGTTCCTTTACTGATGAAGCAGTGATAGATAGCATGACATATCGTTACTGCGAAGAGCAGGGATTTATTGCTCATTTAGGTATTGATCAGCTCAGTTTTACTGGAAAACAACTTAAAGCATTTGCTTATCGTGAATTTTCTGATATTGATATATTAAGTGCGGCTAAACGTTTTACACATATCGCATTAAAACCTTATTTAGGGGGGAGTCCATTAAAAAGTCTTGAGCTTCTTCCGGACCATATTGCCTAATATGCCTTGATAGCGTTTTAAAAAAAAACCTATTGCAGTTATTATGTCAAGAATAAAACAAAAATTTACACTATGAATAAATGATAGGAATTTATTATGGCAGATTTATTATTAGGCGTTAATATTGATCATGTTGCTACAGTCCGTAATGTAAGGAGAACTCAATATCCTGATCCGGTACATGCGGCATTTCTTGCTGAACAAGCAGGAGCAGACGGAATTACAGTACATTTGCGTGAAGATCGCCGTCATATTACTGATCGTGATGTTAAGTTACTTCGAAAAACCTTACAGACCAAGATGAATTTAGAGATGGCCATAACTGATGAGATGGTTAATATTGCCTGTCAGATTAAACCTCAATGCTGTTGCCTTGTACCAGAGCGACGTGAAGAAATTACAACAGAGGGCGGTCTTGATGTTGTTGGACAATACGAATTAGTGGCAGAAGCCGTTAAAAGATTAGCTAAAGCAAGTATCACAGTTTCGTTATTCATTGACCCTAACAATCATCAAATTGATGCAGCAGTAGAACTGGGAGCTCCTTTTATTGAAATTCATACCGGTACTTATGCATGCGCTAATAATGAGTTACAAAAGGAGAAAGAATTGAAACGCATTAAGAATGCGATAAGCTATGCTACGGCAAAAAATCTTAAGGTAAATGCGGGTCATGGGTTAACGTACCATAACGTTCAACCTATTGCACAATTGAAAGATATATATGAACTTAATATTGGGCATGCGATTATTGGAAGAGCACTTTTTAGTAGTATGAAAAGTGCAGTAAGTGATATGAAAAAAATTATTAGTGAGGCTCGCTGTTAATGGCTATTATTGGATTAGGTATTGATCTGGTAGAAATTATACGTATGAAGCAGATTATCAAGTACTTCAAGGAGCGTCTAGCAAAACGTATATTGTCCGACAAAGAATTTCGAGAATATCAAAATGATTGGCAGCCATTTCGTTTTTTAGCTAAGCGCTTTGCTGTAAAAGAAGCAGCAGTGAAAGCATTAGGCGTCGGTGTCCGAAATGGTTTATCGCTGAATCAATTTGAAGTATTTAATGATCAGCTAGGTAAGCCTGGGCTCAATTTATTAGAAGAAGCAAACATACTAGCTAATACATTGGGTGTAAAAAATATTCATGTATCATTAGCTGATGAAAAAAAATATGCATGTGCTATAGTAATTACGGAAAGTTAATTTTTTTCAGCATGATGTAATAAACTAAATTTATTCCATAAATCTTCTGTTGATTCAACATTATTAGGATCTTTAACAATAGCTTTGCTGATTGGACAAACAGATTGGCAATTTGGTTGATCATAGTAGCCAATGCATTCAGTACACAAATGCGGATTTATTTTGTAAAACACTTCCCCAATAGAAATCGCTTTATTAGGACATTCTGGTTCGCACATATCACAGTTGATGCAGCGATGAGTAATTAATAGTGACATTGTAAGCTTTATTTACAAAGTGTTATGCATATAATTAATTTTAGTAAAATCTGCATATATTATTACCAAGTATATTTGACTGACAATAAATATATTAGTATGAATATTGACTATTCATACTCATATTGCCTTTTCATACTAAACAATATTATTATTATAACTAATAACCCTCTTAGTCTTTTAAGAGACTACTATGAAACACATTAAGTTGGTAACTGTATATAGTTATATTACGTTTATTAAATTCAAGAAGATCGTCTTACGGATAATTATCTGTTTATAATTATACATAATAAAATAAATAATTAGTCTACATAAAATGTAGATCAGGTAAAACCTTAATTAAATAATATTTTTCTAAAAATAATATTTTTCTAAAATCACGTAAAAACCCTTTATCATAAATGACTATGATACGCTCCGTAATGATCTAGAAATGATAAGTACTAGTTGATAGTATTTTATAGAAAATAAATGGGGCGTGTACTTGAATTTTTGAGGTCTTATTAGTGGAGCAAGCCACAAAAGATATTTATTGGATGCGACAAGCGATTACTTTTGCAGAAAATGCAAAAGTAAAAGGCGAAATTCCAGTGGGCGCTGTATTGATTAAGGAAGATAAAATAATTGCAGAAGGATGGAATCAGACTATCTCTGATCATGATCCATGCGCTCACGCAGAAATTTTAGCCTTGCGAGCAGGCGGTCAATATTTACAAAATTATCGATTGATGAATACTACTCTTTATGTGACATTAGAGCCTTGTATGATGTGTGCTGGTGCTATCATACACGCGCGTGTTAATCGTTTGGTCTATGGTGCCTATGATAAAAAAATAGGTGCTATAAGTTCCAACACCACTGGCTTTTATCATCCTGCAAGCAATCATCGTATTTTTGTACTTGGAGGGATTTTAGCTGATGAATGCTCAGCTATATTAAGTTATTTTTTTAAACAACGCCGAATCAAAACTTAGCCATAAACAGACCTATTCAACCTAAGTCTTACCTAGCAAGACTAATCACTATCTATTAATAATAGATAGTGATTAGTATAAATGAGTAATTATGTACTAAATTAATCACTAGTTTTTCTTTTTAGCTATGAGAAAAATAAAAAAAATATATAGCTGCGGCACTTTAGTGCATATTTTGGTGCATTCTTTGTCTCTGTTGATGCTGGTAATCAAGAAGGCATATAGATTTCTATATGATCAAGATTATCAAGCAAATCAAATACAAAATCCATAAGAAGTTTTATTTTTAAATCAAGTGCAATTGAAGTTTTGTAAATAAAACACTTCCGCATGCTATTTAAAAAAAATACGAGTTTATATTTTAAAATAAAAAGGTATACTATGGTATACCTCTTATCGAGAGATAAGAATATCAGATTAGTAAATCAAAAATAATTAAAGTGAACAATATAATTAAAATATTTTCATCCAAATATGTTAAAAGTTTTTATTCTACCAGAATCAAAAAATCTAAAATTGCTGTGTAGAAAATATTATATTCGGAGTATTGAATATACCAAGTAATGCTATCATAGATAGCATTAGAAGCTATCGCAATATTGATATAAATATTAAGGATGGCCAATCACTGTTTATTATAAGAACAGTCCATCAGTTTAAGAACAGTCCATCAGTTAAGGAAATCAATATTACTATCGCTATAGTAATATTGATTGAAAAATTAAATAATATTTTATTATCTATTGCTCTATAGATTTCTGCAAAGGTAAATCAAAAAAAACATTTAGTCGTGTCATAATAAAATTCACTTATCACTTACTGAGTTAAGTAAGTGATAAGTGAATTGAGTTAATATTTTTTCTTAAAAGCAAAGCGCAATATAATGCAATCTACATGAGATACCATTAAAATTTTCTAATAAGTAGCAAATAGTCACGCAAATAGTTTCTTAACTGATTAAGATGATTTACAATCTCTAATCATTGGTCTTGATGTCTATCCTTCAAGCTAATCTTATAAGTTCAGAGAATCTATTACTATGGAAATTCTACGTGGCTCAGCAGCTTTGTCAAAATTGCGCATTACTAAGTTGCTTGCTTTATGTCAGCAACAGAAGCTACCAGTTATTGAGATCTATGCTGAATATATACACTTTGCTGAATTTAGTGCTGGATTAAATCAGGATGATCAAAAAAAAATAAGTCAATTACTTCAATATGGTCCTTCATTTACTGAGCAAAAACATAATGGTCAGTTTCTTTTGGTAACTCCACGACCAGGTACTATTTCGCCTTGGTCTTCAAAGGCAACAAACATTGCTCACAACTGTGGATTACATCAGGTAATCCGTCTTGAGCGTGGTATTGCTTATTATATTATTTGTTCTTCATCATTGAGTGCGTCACAATTCAATGATTTATCCAATATCTTACATGATCGTATGATTGAAGCTGTTTGGACTTCTTTTAAACAGGTACAATCTCTCTTCATGCACCATAAGCCAACACCAATGCTAACGGTAGCAATATTAAAAGATGGTCGTCGCGCACTTGAATTGGCAAATACTAAATTAGGGTTAGCTTTAACTGCAGATGAGATTGATTATTTAATGTGTTTTTTCCAAAAATTAGCGCGGGACCCAACTGATGTTGAGCTTTATATGTTTGCGCAAATGAATTCAGAACACTGTAGGCATAAGATATTTAATGCCAATTGGGTTATCAATGGTAGATCACAACCTAATTCTTTATTAGATATGATAAAGAACACTTATCGAAAAACACCAGATTATATCTTATCGGCTTATACAGATAATGCCTCCGTGATAGTGGGATCGCATATTGGACGTTTTTTTCCTGATCCATTAACTGGTAAATATGATTTTCATCATGAACATGCACATATTGTGATGAAAGTCGAAACACATAATCACCCAACAGCTATTGCTCCTTGGTCAGGAGCAGCAACAGGTTCAGGCGGTGAAATACGTGATGAAGGTGCAACAGGACGTGGTGCACAACCTAAAGCTGGCTTAGTTGGATTTTCAGTTTCTAACTTACGTATCCCAGGCTTTACACAACCTTGGGAAAAAAATTTTGGTAAACCGCAGCATCTTATTAGTGCGTTAGATATTATGCTTGATGGACCACTAGGTAGCGCAGCTTTTAATAATGAATTTGGCAGACCTACCTTGTTAGGTTATTTTCGTACTTATGAAGAATATCTTGATAGCCATAATGGAGCAGAATTACGAGGCTATCATAAACCAATTATGTTAGCGGGAGGTATAGGTAATATTCGGGCAAAGCATATTCGAAAGGGGAATATTCCTGTTGGTGCTAAATTAATTGTATTAGGAGGTCCATCCATAAATATTGGACTTGGAGGTGGTACAGCTTCATCAATGACTACAGGGAAGACTAATATTCATCTTAATGTTTCCTCGGTACAGCGCGCTAACCCAGAAATGGAACGTCGTTGCCAGGAAGTTATTAATCGATGTTGGCAGTTAGGCGATCATAATCCGATTATATTTATCCATGATGTAGGTGCTGGAGGACTTTCTAATGCCCTTCCTGAGTTAGTGCATGATGCAGGTCGCGGAGGCGTATTTGAGCTACGCAAAATATTGAATGACGAGCCAGGAATGAATCCACGTCAGATTTGGTGTAATGAATCTCAAGAACGCTATGTATTAGCGCTTGTATCAGAAGACCTTTCTTTATTTGATTTTATCTGTAACCGAGAACGTGCACCATATTCTATTATTGGTGAAGCAACAGAAAATCGAGATCTAGTTCTTAATGATAATTATTTTAAAAACCAGCCTATTTGCGTGCCACTAGATTTTTTATTAGGTAAAACACCAAACATGCAACGCAACGTTAGTTCGCAATCTTTTGTTGGCAAACCTATTAATCGCAAGATGATTACTTTAAAAGAAGCAGTTAAACGGGTATTACATTTACC
The DNA here is from genome assembly GCA_032378655.1 of Candidatus Arsenophonus melophagi. GTDB lineage: Bacteria > Pseudomonadota > Gammaproteobacteria > Enterobacterales > Enterobacteriaceae > Arsenophonus > Arsenophonus melophagi. The sequence goes on from JAVYJS010000003.1 coordinate 76,607, forward strand.
CGTTGTTGCAGAGAAAACTTTTTTAATTACGATTGCTGATCGAAGTGTTACAGGTATGGTTGTGCGCGACCAAATGGTTGGTCCTTGGCAGATCCCAGTAGCGAATTGTATGGTTACGGCGGCTAGTCTAGACAGTTATTATGGAGAAGCTATGTCTATCGGTGAGCGTTCACCAATAGCTCTATTAGACTATTCGGCATCTAGCAGAATGGCGGTTGGAGAAGCATTAACCAATATTGCTTCCGCTTATGTGCAAGATTTAAAAAGAGTAAAACTTTCTGCTAATTGGATGCTTGCAGCTGGGCATGCTGGCGAGGATGCAGGTTTATATCAAGCAGTAAAGGCAATTGGTGAAGAACTATGTCCTGCATTAGGGCTAACCATTCCAGTTGGCAAAGATTCAATGTCAATGAAAACTACGTGGTATGAAGGAAAAAAGATATGTGAAATGATCTCTCCGCTTTCTGTGGTTATTACAGCGTGTTCTCGGGTGGAAGATGTTCGCTTAACGGTTACACCGGAACTTAAAAGTGATCAAGATAATGCATTATTATTAATAGATCTTGGTAAAGGAAATAATGTATTAGGGGGTTCAGCATTAGCGCAAGTATATCGGCAATTAGGTGATTATGCTCCGGATGTTCGTGATGCTAAATTATTAGCAGATTTCTTTAATGCAATGCAAGTACTCATTAAAGAAAAAAAAATATTAGCTTATCATGATCGTTCTGATGGTGGTCTATTTGTGACATTAGCGGAAATGGCATTTGTCGGACACTGTGGTTTGAAGATTGATATCGGTCATCATAATAATGACCTGCTTGGAGCTTTATTCAGCGAAGAATTAGGAGCTGTTATCCAAGTAAAAACAGTAGATAGAAAAGAGGTGGAATTTTATTTAGCTCAACATGGATTAGCTGATTGTGTCCAATATATTGGAATGGCAATACAAGGGAATATTATTGTTATCAATAGTTTCGAAAAAGAAATTTATCGTGAAAATCGTAGCCAATTGCGTTTATGGTGGGCTGAGACCAGTTGGCAGATACAACGTTTACGAGATAATCCTGAATGCGCTGACCAAGAACATAAGGCTAAAGAAGACCTGAAAGATCCTGGATTGAACGTAAGATTAAACTTTGATCCAACAGATGACATTGCTGTACCATATATTATGAAAAACCATGCGCCAAAAGTAGCAGTTTTACGTGAACAAGGTATTAATTCTCATGTTGAAATGGCTGCTGCATTTCATCGCGCAGGCTTTACTTCCATCGATGTGCATATGAGTGATTTGTTATCTAGTAGAGTAACGCTAGCTAATTTCCAGTTATTAGTTGCCTGTGGTGGCTTTTCTTATGGTGATGTATTGGGTGCTGGAGAAGGTTGGGCAAAATCAATTTTATTCAATTCACATGTACATGACGAATTCGCTAGTTTTTTTAATCGATCTGATACTTTATCTCTAGGTATATGTAACGGTTGTCAGATGATGTCTAATCTTCATCAATTAATTCCAGGTGCTGAAAATTGGCCGCTATTTGTACGTAATCGTTCAGAACGCTTTGAAGCGCGCTTTAGCTTGGTAAAAGTGATGGATAGTCCTTCACTATTTTTAGAAAATATGGGTGGTTGCCAGCTACCAATAGCTGTTTCTCATAGTGAAGGACAAGTTAAGATGCGTAATGTAAATCATATAGACTGGCTAAAAAAGAATCATTTAGTCTCTCTATGCTTTGTGGATAATTATGGTCAGGTTACTGAACAATATCCTGCAAATCCAAATGGCTCTATTAATGGCATTACTGCAGTAACGAGCTTAGATGGACGAACGACTATCATGATGCCCCATCCAGAGCGAGTGTTTCGTACAATTAGCAATTCCTGGCATCCTCCAGATTGGAGTGAGGATAGTCCTTGGATGCGTATTTTTCATAATGCGCGTCGGCAGTTTAGGTAAAGAGGTTTCTTTTATTAAGAGTTAATAATAATATATTTTTATTAAAAACTTAGTTTTAACTATTCTATATTCTTGTATTTTACAAAAAAATTACTTGAATATTATTGAAAATACAATTTATTTAAAAATAATAGAGAGATATGAGCTGTGTATTCAAAAATCCTTCTATGAAGGAGGATGGAGTCTTTTATTTATTATTTAATGACATGATAAGAGTAAATATAATTTTTATATGGGTTTAAGTATTACATATTTATGAGTCATGATAAATACCGATTAATATTCCTATTTACAAAATAATATTTCTTTTATAAAAAAGCATTCTATTCTATGCAATAGACCTCAAATCAAGAGTTGATGAAACTTTTACTATTTTACAAACGATTAAAATCGTAATGAAACATTAGTTCAAAATGATAAAAATTGAGAGACATACTATAAACCTATTTGGTTCAGTAACTAATCCATAATACTATGGAAGTTTTAGTATTTACTTCTTTAGGAGAATCGTCTAAATGGTAAGTAAAATAAAAAAGTAAATCTACTAGTAGTAGATACAAGTTAAATAATTTCTTAGCAATAGAATGACTCATTCAAGAATAGTTCTTACCCATTCAAGGTAAGAGAATCATACTATCCATTACACTTCTGGAAGATATACAAACCAGTATTATAGCAATATAGTACTTTGCTGAGCTGCTTTAGCTTTTTGCATCGTAATCTAATGCGTAACATAGAAAATCTATATACTATAATTTATCATAGTGAATGATATACGCTAACTACTCATTGTATATTGCATACTGAAGTCCATTTAGGACTGTTGCTCTTTTCTATCTGTACAGTATAGAAAAACAGTGATTACATTATCTTTCCTGCAGCAAAGATTTCACTATAGTTTTTTTTGTCTACAAACCTAACATCATGAGGAAATACTAGGAACATTCAATGAATGAACTTAATAGATACAATCTATTAAGTTAAGCATTTTAATTAACTAAGAAACGATAGTATAATAGACATAACACTAATAATTTATATTATTTCTGAGGAGTTAGCTGTGATCTTCACTAACCATTCAGGCATATCATTGGATCCTAATGCATAATGCAACAATTTTTCTTTTATACCTGGAACTATATTAGTTAGTCTTAATCCAATATCACCAACTATTTTTTTCATTGGATGCTCGCCATAAAATAACTGTTTTAACCTCTGTATACTAGCTACCACCAATATAGTATGATACTTACGTTTACGTTCATAGCTTTGTAAATAAAAATACTGACCGATATCTTTACCTTCGGTATTCAAATACCTTATTTGTCCCATTAATTCAGCAACATCCATTAAACCTAAATTTACCTCTTGTCCTGCTAAATGGTGGAGTGTACGAGCTGAATCACCAATTAAAACAATACGTTGACTAGCAAAATTTTTTGCATACTGTCCTATAAGATGAAAAATCTGACGTTTACTAATTAACTGACAAAAACCGAGACGCATATCCAAAGCTACACTTAACTCTTTTTCAAAATTAGAAACTTCCAAATCTAAATATCTACGTGCTTGCATGGTAGGCAAAGACCAAAATATTGAGTAATGATGAGGATCATGTAATGGAAAACAAGCTAACATTCCATTGCTATGGAAAGCTTGATAAGCAGTCTGCATATGTGGTGTATCACTTCTAATGATAGCTACTAATTCCATATGCTCATAGTCCCAAAAGCTAATAGGAATATCTGCTTGTTCTCTGAGCCATGATTTACTACCATCTGCACTAACAATTAACCTTGCTGTTAACATCTGTTCATTATCAACAGTTATAAATACTTCATGCTCGCCCCAAAAAATTTTTTTTAACTTATGTTTTCTTAAAAAAGCAATATCTTTGCTTAATTTAACCTGTTGCCATAAAGATTCACAAATAATTGCATTATCTATTGTATGTCCCAGAGCAGTTAAGTGATGCTCTGTAGCATCAAATCGAATATAACTCAAGCTATTCTTCTGCCAAATCTCCATGCATTGATAACAACCTACTTTTTTTTGTATAATTGTCTTCCAAACGCCAAGATATTCGAGTAAGGCTTGACTCGCTGTATTAATAGCAGAGATTTTAAGTATCTGTGCCTTTTGTAAATCACAAATATGTTGCTGGGGTACATGTTCAATAATGGCAATCCTCATACCACAGCCATTTAATCCTAACGCTAAGGCAAGTCCAACCATGTCACCACCGATAATAACTACATCAAATGCTTCCATATTGATGCTTTTCTTCTAAATAGTGAGAGATGATACAATCTCCCATTGCCAAACGCGCTAACTTATCTCGTATCATTGGTAGTGCTTCCATTGCCATTAATCCAATATTACGCGCAATAGCAAAAAGTAAATGATTATTTGAAAATAAATGAACAAGATTATCGGTGAACTTTATAGTATGCCATCTATCATGGTTACGTTGCATTTGATACTGTTTTAGAACTGAATAGGAACCGATATCATTAGCATGATTACCTACTTCACTCAGTATATGGGCTAGGTTTATAATATCTCGCATAGCTAGATTAAATCCTTGTCCAGCAATAGGGTGTAAAGTTTGTGCTGCATTGCCAATTAAGACTAAGCGATGGCTAATAACTTTTTTTGCTTGAGAAAGTAACAACGGAAAACTGTAACGTTCACTAACATCTTTGATTTCACCTAACCGCCAACCAAACCATTTTTGTAATTCTTCCATAAATTGACAATTACTCCATTGCATAATATGTTGCTCCATTTCTAATGGATGACACCAAACTAAAGAGCTACGGCATCTAGAAATTGGTAATATCGCCAATGGGCCATTTTGAGTAAATCTCTCAAAAGCTCTACCATCTGGTGCTTCACTAGTCAAAACATTAGCAATAATTGCACACTGTTGATATGCGTATCGATGCCATTCAACTTGATTAGCTTTACCAATCATTGAATTACAGCCATCAGCTGCAACCAATAACTGTCCTGTTAAAACTTTACCTGTTGTTAATGTAACTGATACTTGATCCATGGTATTCTCGACAGAGAGCACTTCATTGGGGCAATGTAACTCAATATTTATCGCATTATGTAGTTGTTCAAACAAGTAATTTTTTACCTTATGTAATTCCACAACATAGCCAAACGCTGGCAGAAAATAGTCTTTAGCATACATATTTACTGTACTGGCATAACCATATTCAGAAACGTGAATATAAGTAATTGGTGTTACATATTTTTTTAACCCACTCCAAATCCCAAGTTTCTGAAACTGACAACAAGTACTATAAGCCAATACAATTGTTCTAGGATCGTAATCATGATATTCCTCATTAGGTGAATTTGCTTCAATTAATGAAACTCGAACTTTTCCATGACTAAATGCTGAAATAGCGAGAGTTAATGATGCACCTGCCATACCTCCGCCGACTACAATCACTTTCATCATTTTATATTCCTAAGATTACTTAGATGTAACCAGACATCAGGATCTCGATCTCATCAGGATTTTTAATAACAGACGCTGTCAGGTTTTCATTCCCTGCTTCGGTGATCAGAATATTATCTTCAATACGGATTCCAATTCCTCTATAAACTTCTGGTACATGAGCATCTTCTGCAATATAAAGACCAGGTTCCACGGTTAATACCATACCTGGCTCTAATAGACGATCACCATCGATACCATAATCACCAACATCATGAACATCAAGTCCTAACCAATGACTTAAGCCATGCATAAAGAAAGGCAGGTATGCTTTACTTTCTATCAGTTTATCTACCTCTCCTTGCAAAATACCTAATTGAATTAAACCTTCGATCTTTATTTTGATTACAACAGCCATTACTTGATTGATCGTTACTCCTGGTCGATATAAGATTAAAGCGGTATTGAGTGCCATCAATACAATGTGATAAATTTCACGCTGTGGTTGAGTAAATTTACCATTGACTGGATAAGTGCGAGTAATATCACTGGCATAACCTTTGTATTCAGCACCAGCATCAACCAAAACCAAATCGCCTGCTTTCATCAGTGCATCATTTTCAGTATAATGCAAAATACAGGCATTCTTACCGCTACCTACAATACTAATATAAGCAGGCGATTTTGCACCTTGATTAGCAAACTGATATTCAATTTCTGCAGCTAACTGATATTCATACATATCAGGCTTGCAAATTTGCATCGCTCTAAGGTGTGCATGGGCAGAAATTTTGCTAGCTTTACGCATTATGTCAAGCTCTTCAGCTGATTTAAATAATCGCATTTCATGCAACATTGGCCGCCAGTCAATTTGTGTAGAGGGAACTTTTAATTTTTGCTGGCGGCCGTTTCTTAATCGATTCAGTGCAGTCACAACAATCTGATCTGCATAGGCAAATTCGCCTTGGGCGTGATAAACAGTCATTAATCCATTTAATAAATGATAGAGTTGTTGATCAATTTCAGTAAACGATAATGCTTTATCTACACCTAGTTTTATTCTTGCAGCTTCCTGTCCTAAACGACGGCCAAACCAAGTTTCCATTGCTTGATCGTGTACACGATTAAAAAGCACGCTTTTGCTAGCAGCTTCACTATATTTCATAATGATTAATACAGATTCAGGTTCATTGAAGCCTGTTAAATAGAGAAAATCACTTTGTTGTCGATAAGGGTATTCACAATCTGCATTACGTAAAATAGATGGGGCTGAAAAAAAAATCGCTGCGCTGGATGGCACCATTTTTTTTAAAAACTTATGGCGTCGAAAAATAAATGGGTTTTTAGTCATACCTGCTCCTTATAAGGATTAAGTCTAACATAGATTTAGCATATGATTATTATCATATGTAATAATAGTGTATAGTTCTTTGCTTTTCATCGTTGATTCCATGCTAAATTAGCTGATAACAAAAAGAGATAAATTATTACCTTAACTATACATATTCTCTCTGAATACATAATCTTTTCTGAGGCCTACTCTAATTAATTTTCAGCGTCATTTTGTTATCAGCTAATTTAGCATGGAATCAATAGGAAAAGTTCTAGGGTTTTGTCTATCACGTTGTTTTTTTTATTACTGGTGGTGTTATGTAACACAAACATTAATAGAAAAGGTTCAACAGCTAACTGAAGGATCGAAAAGCTCAAAAACGTTACCATCTAAGGTAGCAAAAAATTAAAAAAGCATTAAAAATCTCTCTTCTCAAGAGACATTGCATTCATTAACATATCACAATGCTAATCCATCAAGGATTAGTGCATATATCAACTTTTCCAATAATAACTGTGATTTTATCTTCAAAAATTAGCGCACTACTCCATAGTGCGCTATCGTCGCTCTTAAAGCAACATTCTACTTGTATCATAACTGATACTTTTAATCATTGAGTAAATGTCTTCTGATATTCAGAACCCTTATCAATATCAGCAATAAGAGTATTGTCAAGGATTGTTGCTAGCGAAATGCTACTACCATACTACATTCCGTCCTTCTCATGCTGAGAATAAGAATGATATACTGTCTTTATAATCTGTTGATATTTAGATTTAGGAAAATTTTGATAGTTGGCTGTCTTGCAGCACAGCAAGATATTAGTGTATTAATCAGTAGTTACAATGCTGCCATGAATCAAAGATCTTAAAATTAACCTCTTTCGAGAATACCGCAAGAATTACTACTATCATAGTAGTACGTGTGTTCTAAACTATACAAGAACAGTAACAGTCAGTTTATACTGACAAGATAAACAAATTCAAACATTAAAAAAATATAATTCTATAGATATTAGAAGAGCAAGCATGTAATAAAAAAATTAAAAGCATTCCATGACGAATAAAATGCAAAAATCATTATCATATATTTTAAAAAAAAGAATAGATTGCCTTATATCTTCACTTTATATACTGTCTGGTAATTAATAAAAAGAGATTCAAAATCTCTTTTTATTAAGTTTCTAAGGGAAAAGTTATTGTACTTATTTTCTATCAGTTTTATACATCCATATTCCAATACTGAACAGGTATATCTTTATATGATATACTTTACTGGTTAACTTTTCTAGGATTAAATCCTAGAAAAGTTAATGACTCTACATATTGTCAATGTAGTTATGCTACATATTTAGAATTGCAATATCCTACAATAATCAATAACCGTATGTATACAACATGAATAATACAACTGTAAAATGGCAGTATTCTTTTATCTATCTAAATGTTAAAATCCAAATTTTATGTGTAATAATTTACGAAAACAGAAAACAATTATCCGGACAACAATTCGACAATACCGTCGAAAACTGACATGCGCACAACAAAAGAGCGCTGCAGATAAAATAACGCAGCGTGTATTAGTGCACAAACTTATACAATCTGCATTCCATATTGGCTGTTTTTTTTCATTTGATGGAGAAATCAGTACTGATCTACTAATACAAAATCTTCTCTACCAGAAGAAAAAAATTTATTTACCTACTTTAGATCCACTTCATCATTCTCAGTTACTTTTTACAAACTATTGCCATGACACTTTCCTAATAAGGAATCGCTTTAATATTTTTGAGCCAATGCTCAGCGATAATAATATAAGCAGTAAGAATATAATAACAATATCGCAATTAGATGTTCTTTTTGTACCATTAGTAGCATTTGACAAACACGGTCAACGACTAGGTATGGGCGGTGGATTTTATGATAGATTGTTGTTAAATTGGAGAAAAAAAAATTTTTTCCCAATTGGATTAGCTCATGATTGTCAATTAGTTGATAAAATCCCTAGTGAAAAATGGGATATGCCATTGCCAGAAATTATTACGCCGTCAAAACGATGGCGTAATAATTTAACAGCGATTAATACCATATTATTATTATTGAATAATATGGTATTTAATTAAAAATTTTATGATTAATTAGCTTGAGATCTGATTATTTGCATTGCCATCTATATGCACTGAATTTTCAGTGATATCTTAATTTACTTCTTCTTTCTTCTTATCAAAGAAGATAAATTAAAAAAAATTAAAAATTTTATTATTTAAATCAAAAATAAATGCAGTATTATGTATCTAATAATCTTTTTATGGAAAGCAATATCCTAGAATAGGAATCATGCATAATATTACATGCAGAAAACAGTGTATTCTGCATCAACATTCTTTTAGATAAATAATAAATATTTATAAGCCAATGCATTTTAGTGAATCATAAATATTAAAATAAATGGATACGTTAAATAAATGATGATTTATTGTACTGATCGAATTCTTTCATTGTATCTAAGATCGATATATGAAGCTTTCAATATTGTTCAATAATTAATCTCTGATTAATTATTGAACAATAAGAGTAAATATAATTTTATATGGGTTTAAATATTACATATTTATGAGTCATTGCTAAATACCGATTAATATTCCTATTTATTTACAAAATAATATTTCTTTTATAAAAGAGTATTCTATTCTATGCAATAGATTTTAAATCGAGAGTTGATGAAACTTTTACTATTTTACAAACGATTAAAATCGTAATGAAACATTAGTTCAAAATGATACAATTGATCCTAAACGTTAAACTCTGAAGAATATTTTCATTTTTAGTGCATCAATACATTGCCACTTTCTATTGCACTAGAAAGTATATCATTATCCTAATGAATAAGAATAAAAAGATAAAAGTTAATAGTAAAATTTTCTCTCTCTGAGAGGAATTTGAATGATACTTGAAGTATCTCTAATTCTTCTTTAAATCCTTTAACCATATTGTACTAATCAATCATTTCCATTGTAGTCTAATATAATGAGAGAAAATAGAGTGTCTTTAATCAAAAACTTAAAAAACTTTATTTATTAAAAACTTTTTTGTAGATGAAATCTAAATTTCACCAATAAAATTGGTGCAAAATTAGAATTGCACGCTGTAATACATTCAATTTTATATAGATTTTTACTTTTATAGACGTTAATTTTTATAAAATATTTAAACTGCTACAATAAAAGAGATCGCTCTCAATACAGAGAATAAATGAATATTATCAACAAGCAATAACTAGAATATAGTGATAACTAGTAACAGTTAGTTACCTACGAACAATAGTGTACTAGTAAAATTACTATACCTGAAATAGTATTAAGCAAAGGAGTTAAATAGAAAAGACAATAAGATTTTATTAACATTAAACAATGTAGCTAATGTTATTAGCTAACAAGTAATTTATATTTATTTCAAATCTTATAAGACAATGAATATTTTCAGATAATGAATATTATAGCCATTTCAGTTTTCGTATTATTTAATGAAAATTAATTATGAGGAAATTAAAAGGACAACCAATGGCGTGTGGCGTTTTCATTTTTATTCAATACTACACCTTCCTACTTATCTCTGACTTACTTAGAAGATCAGTCAGTACGAGATAAGTAATTGCAATCTTCAACGTATAGAAGAAGACACAGAAAGTCTAACTGTAAAATTAAGCTTTTATAGCACTCATCATTGCAATCATTCAGCTTCCACTAAGTGGAATAAAAGCACTGGATTTTGTTTAGGGTACACATTCACATTACTAATGTGACGGCTACTAATAGTAGCCTGACCTGCATAAGGAATTATTAGTAATAAACTAATGTCAGATAAATTTTTTAAAGCCAAGAATAAAGATAGCATGATTATAATCATTTGCGATGTTGTAGTCTCTCTGCACAGCAGAAGCTGCTATTGATACAATATCCAATATTAATAAAATAAAATCAATATATAGCTCCTAATATCTGTACTTATTTCGGTTTTCTTTTTCATTATATTGAACAAGATTCCTAAATATTCCAAAAGGAAATAATACGTATCAATATCTATAACTAAGAGCAAAATAAAATATCGTCTAATGGTTTATGAGTAAGCAGTGTTTTTAACTAACAGCATTGATATCCATTAATTTATATTTAAAAAAAATATGACGATAAATTAGAATTAATCCAATACTGCTATAGTAAAAAATTAGCACATAATGTTAGAATATTTATTTTAAATTTTACTACAATTGATGTAGTTATCTCAGATAACCAGATCATGTCAAACAACCATTTAAAAAAGGTCATTGTTGGAATGTCAGGAGGCGTAGATTCTTCTGTATCTGCTTATCTACTAAAACAACAAGGTTATCAAGTATCGGGTCTTTTTATGAAAAATTGGGAAGAAGATGACGATAAAGATTATTGTGCAGCAGCGAATGATCTTGCCGATGCTAAATCCGTATGCAATAAACTTGATATTGAGCTTCATACTATTAATTTTTCTGCTGAATATTGGGATAATGTTTTTTCTAATTTTCTCTCAGAGTATCAGGCTGGACGTACTCCAAATCCAGATATTTTATGTAATAAAGAAATCAAATTTAAAGCATTTTTAGAATTCGCAACTGAAGATCTTTCAGCAGACTATATAGCCACTGGTCATTATGCGCGACGCAACACTATTAATGGATGTCATCAATTATTACGTGGCTTTGATAGGAACAAAGATCAAACATATTTCCTTTATGCTTTAGATCAATCACAACTAGCAAAAAGCCTCTTTCCGATCGGAAAGCTAAAAAAATCTACCGTTCGTGGTATTGCAGAAGCACTTGGTTTAATTACAGCTAAAAAGAAAGACTCTACAGGAATTTGTTTTATTGGTGAGCGTAAATTTCGTGATTTCCTCGCTCGATATCTACCTGATAAACCTGGTGAGATTATAACAGTTCATGGTAAAACTTTAGGCAATCATTCAGGCCTGATGTATCATACATTAGGCCAACGTAAGGGATTAGGTATCGGTGGTGTCAAAGAAGCAAGCAACAGTCCATGGTATGTCGTTGATAAAGATATTAAAAATAATCGCCTAATTGTTGCCCAAGGCAATAATAATCAATATTTAATGTCTACAGGACTGACCATAAAAAAAATCCACTGGATTAATCCACTAGTATTAAATAAAACTAAGCAATACACAGTTAAAACGCGTTATCGGCAGCCAGATGTTTCATGTACAATTGCGCAATTGAGTGATGCTCAAATTGTAGTACAATTTGAGCATCCTATTGCAGCTGTTACAATAGGTCAATCAGCAGTTTTTTATTACGGAGATATCTGTTTAGGTGGTGGTATTATTGAAACACGTATTCAAGAAGCCAAGTAATAAAAAATTTTAAAAATTTACTCTTGCTTTCTTGGTATCTTCCAAGAATATTTTTTGTTCATTAAAATAGTTCATAAAAAAAGTATTGATAATGCAAGAGCAATTGTGATTAATAGCATGAAAATGCTGATTCATTGCATATTCCTTGTTTTCTATAAAACAAGGAGAAAATCTTTCTATTGACTTGTACACTTTAATTTCTATACTCATTGCCTGTAATATACTCTTGACTCTACATTTGATTCGGTACTGATTAAGTTGAATGAACTATAACATTGGTTATCAGCGAAAAGTGCAGAGAATAATCTTATTAACTTTATAAACGACTATTCTACTCTTCTATATGTTCTCTAGAGAATATTTTCTATAATCAATGGTTTCGCTATAATACTTGATAAGTGTAATAGCAAAAAAATGAAAGAAACTTTGTTCATTGTGATGAATGATCAAAGTGATGCATTAATACATTTTGGAGTTATTAGGAATGGAATTCTCTTCACTTACTGCTGTATCACCAATTGATGGCCGATACATGGATAAAGTCAGTGTATTACGTCCAATTTTTAGTGAATTTGGTTTATTAAAATATCGTATCAAGGTAGAAATATGCTGGTTACAAAAATTAGCGGAATGTTCTGATATTCAAGAAGTACCAACTTTTAGTACTGAAGCAAAAGATTATCTTGAGCAAATTGTCTCTAATTTTAATGAAATTGATGCCAATCAAATCAAAAATATTGAGCAAACCACTCATCATGATATAAAAGCAGTTGAATATTTTCTAAAAGAAAAAATGATTGCTATGCCTGAATTAAAGAAAATAGCTGAGTTTATTCATTTTGCCTGTACCTCTGAAGATATTAATAATCTTTCCTATGCACTTATGCTCAAAACTGCTCGAGATCAAGTCATTCTTCCAATATGGCAAAAAATCATTAATAATCTAAAAGAAATGGCTCATATTTATCGTGCTTTTCCGTTACTTTCAAGAACTCATGGACAACCAGCTACGCCCACTACCATTGGTAAAGAGTTTGCCAATTTTGCTTATCGTATTCAGCGACAATATCACAAATTTGAAAAAATCGAGATTTTAGGTAAAATTAATGGTGCTGTAGGTAATTACAATGCCCATTTCTCCACTTACCCTAACATAAATTGGCATCTCTTCAGTGAAGAATTTGTTACTTCATTAGATATAACCTGGAATCCATTTACAACACAAATTGAACCACACGACTATATTGCTGAACTATTCAATTGTATTGTTCGTTTCAATACCATTTTAATTGATTTTAATAGGGATATCTGGGGTTATATTGCCCTGAACCACTTTAGACAAAAAATTGTTTCGGGTGAAATTGGTTCATCAACCATGCCACATAAAGTTAATCCAATTGATTTTGAAAATGCTGAGGGCAATCTTGGATTAGCCAATGCCTTATTAAATCATTTAGCACATAAATTACCAATTTCACGTTGGCAGCGAGATCTCACAGATTCAACTGTATTACGTAATGTAGGAGTGGGTATTGGTTATGCTTTAGTTGCTTATCAAGCAACACTGAAAGGGTTAAGCAAGCTAGAGGTTAATGAGCAAAGTTTAAAAACTGAATTAAACGAAAACTGGGCAGTATTAGCTGAGGCTATTCAAACTGCTATGCGTCGTTTTTCCATTAAAAACCCTTATGAACAGTTAAAAGCGTTAACTCATGGAAAACATGCTACAGAAGATGATATAAAAAAATTTATTGATAACTTAGATTTACCTAAAATAGAAAAAGATCGCCTAAAAAAACTGACTCCAGCTAACTACATTGGTTATTCAATGAATCTTGTCGACTATTTAAAATAATATCAATTGTTGCAAAACATTAATTGCTTACTTAACTTTATACGTAACCAGTTAGCTAAACTATATAGTAATTTTCATTAGGTAATATTGTACCCTTATCTTCCTATCTTCTTCAGATAGGAAGATAAGCTTTATTTTATTTCTAGTCGATCTTGTGATATATTGAATTTGTTTAAATTGTTATATAAATATTAATTGTGGTAGCTTGTTCCCTATTACATAGCCATCTGACTGCCCAATACAAATGATAGTGCATATCTAAAAATTGATTGTTACAAAATCTTCATATTGCATTGCAATTATGAGTTTGAAAGTACTGGATTTTGACATGTAAAGAAAGAATGATTAGACGTTAGTGGCTGAGTAATATTAAATTATCGATTTAACATTATAAATAGCGCGAATACACCAGAGAGCACTGAAGTACGAAAATAGCTATTTTAAAAGCGAAATTGATAATTATGTAATAAAATTACTTCCTCTGGCAGTATCTTAAAAATGCATTCAAGAATTGAGATATAAAAATATTTTAATTGATTGGTTGAATTACTCAATATTCTTTGCTTATCTTTAGTATAAGCAAAGAAGACAAGAAGAAAGCAGTAAGTTCAAAGATTTGCTATCTTAGTTATTTGTGTGCATCTTCCTAAGATAGTTATTGCATTTTTGCAGAACAACTATATATAGTAATATATAGTTTATATTATATAATATAAACTATATGAAGCACTCATAACCTTAAAGGTTCATTCTAAACAAATATGGTGATAATTTTGCAGTGATTGTACTTTTTCGTAATTATAGGTTTATTTAAAACGTAGCTTTTACTGAATAAAGCATTGGTTTCATTAATAATTTTTAATGAATAAAAGTTAAACGACTAACATTGATATTAATGCTCTTTCTTTAAGTCACTTACTTTGCGTCAGTTATTACAAATGTTAAATCTACTTTAACTTACACCAATAAGTCCATAATAAATGATGATAATAATCATAGAAAACTTTTAGCTTTTAATCTAAAAGATGGATGAGTTTTGTGAATAGCTTGACTATGCTATATTGGTTAATTGTATTCTAATTATTGCATTGCTTTGCCTGTAAAGCCTGTAACTTCTTTTTTTTAATGTTTTTATCTAAAAAAACTTTCATTTTCGTATAACACTTTATTAAAGTTGGTAGTCCCTAAAATAGGGAAACAACAGCAGTAATAACATGAACAGTGCTTAAGATTATTAAAAAGATTTGCCATGACACAACTTTTCAAAAGCGTATGAACGATAGGCTCCAAAATGGACTGATTAGTCCATAATAATATTACTAATTTTACTTATCTAATCGCTAATTGTAGATTATAAGTAGTTTTTAACTAAAAATCAATCGAAATATGTTTTAAACACATATATTATGTATTTTCAAGTATAGAAAATAAAAGTGATAATACACTGATTATCAGTAACAGTATAATGTTCTATACCTATCAAGTTTTTAATATTTTCAATTCACTAATTTTCCTATACATGATTTATAGGAATAAATCTTAAAATTAAGACTTCCAGAAAAAAGGAAAAGTTAGAAACGGCTAAAATAATATTTTTCTCGTCTTATTAATCAAAGTTTTATTATGGTACAAAGACAATGATGAGATCTTTATCGATGTAATGTCTTTTTACGCAAATTTCTAAGTCGATAATATAATAAATAAAATTGCATCATAGGATGCTATCCTATCTCATAATAATAACCATATAATTTTCATGTTCTTATCTTAGATAAGAACATGAAAATTATATGGTTATTATTTACTTAAAAGTCGAACTGGATCTATCTTTACTGCCCGTCTAGCTGGATACCAACTAGCAAGTATATTAAAAATTAATGTTGTTAACATGACATACAATATATCAGTAATACGCAGTTCAGATGGTAAAAAATCGATAAAATAAACATCACCTGATAAAATAGGATGACCAATATTATTTTCTATCCATTGAATAATGAACGTTAACTTTAATGATATAAAAATACCAGATAAAATACCGATAAAACAGCCAATCATGCCTGTGATTAATCCATACCAAAAAAAAATAGCATGGATAAAACTATCTTTAGTACCCAACGTTCTCAATATCGCAATATCTTTGCTTTTATCTTTTACTGCCATCACTATGGTAGATACAATATTAAAACATGCAATAAAAATCACCAATATCATAATAAGATAAATGATGCTTCGCACCATTTGAATATCACTATATATATAACCATAATCAGTAATCCAACTATTAATAGTAACATACTTTCCAGTATTTACGCCTGCATCATAGACAATTTTATGAGCAGAAAAAATATCACTTACACTGATCTGAAACCCAGTAATACCATCACCGTAACCTAAATATTGTTGAGCATCTTGCAATGGAACAATTGCTAACTGATGATCTAACATGCCATTTAATTTGAAAATACCAATAACTGTAGCATTAATTCGATTCGGTTTCTGAATATGTAATTTACCATCAGCATTAGGAATCATAATGGTAATTTGATCTCCAGGAGAAACTTGTAAATCTTTTGCAATACCTTGGCCTAAAATCATTTCTTTATTGCCATGGTTGAATTTTTGCCATACATTACTTAAGATAAAACTAGGCAATGCACTAACGGTTTGCACTGTTAGTAAATCAACACCAACCACTTGAATGATTTTTACTATACTTCTTCTTTCAAGTAATCCAGTAAAATGAATATATGGGGATACATTCACTACTCCAGGGGTCTCTTGCACCTTATTTAAATCAGTTTGCCAATTTACATAAGGTTGCTTAACTGCAGTAATTTTACCATGAGGAACCACTGAAAGTATGCGAGATTTTAATTCGTGCTCAAAGCCATTCATTGTGCTCAAACCAATAATCAATACAGCAACACCCAGTGCAATACTAAATGTCGAGATAATTGATATCAATGAAAGCAATCCAGATTTTTTTTTACCTTGAATAAAACGCAGTGCAATTTTACCAGCATGGAGAAATTCCACCATGATTATTACATTCCCTTTAATGTGGGATTATCCTGTAAAGGATAATTCATTCTGTAAACAACCATCTCGCATTTCTACCTGTCGCATTAAACGACCTGCAAGCCGTAAATCATGCGTTACCAACAAAAAGGCTGTGCCTTTTTGTTGATTAATCGCTAGTAATAAATCGAAGATTATATTCGTATTATGTAAATCTAAATTACCTGTTGGTTCATCGGCTAATACTAAAGTGGGTTCATGAACAATGGCTCGCGAAATAGCAACTCGTTGACACTCACCACCTGATAGTTCAGATGGGCGATGATTTACTCGATGTGTTAATCCTACTTCTCCTAATATTTCATAGGCTTTCTGTTTTGCTTCCATCCGTTTTATGCCGCCAATTAATAATGGCATCATCACATTTTCTAATGCAGTAAAATCTGATAATAGATGATGAAATTGATAAATAAAACCTAACTCGTGATTACGTAGTTCAGCTCTTTTAGTACTAGACAGTGAACTAATTTTTTTCTCATTAAAAATCACTTCCCCGCTCGTTGGGGTATCTAGCAAGCCTAATAAATGGAGTAGTGTACTTTTTCCAGATCCTGATCTACCAAAAATTGCCATCATTTCTCTCTTTTTTATAGAAAAAGAGATATTTGTAAGCACATTTGTTAAAATTTTTCCATCTTGATAACTCTTGTAGAGATTATGGCAAACTAATAGTGTAGAATTATTCATAACGTAATGTCTCTGCAGGTCGTACAGTAGATGAATACCAAGCTGGATAAAGGGTAGCCAATAACGATACAGCGATCGCAAAAAATGCAATAAATATAACGTGTACAGGGTCAATAAATATTGGCAATGCAATATCTTTAGCTAATAAACCTATTATTGACATTATTACATTAAGCTGATTTGCGATCAATAGACCTAATAATGTTCCACTGAAAGTACCAATAATCCCGGCGCTAACTCCCTGTAGCATAAAAATGGCCATAATGCGCCATCTCTGTAAGCCTAATGTCTGTAAAATAGCGACTTCATTTTGTTTTTCCATTACTAACAATGAAAGTGAAATAACAATATTAAATGCTGCGACGATAATAATAAGGCTCAATAATAAGTTCATCATATTTTTTTCCATGCTAACCGCTTGAAAAAACTCTCCCTTGCTTTCTCTCCAATCCTTCCATATTATACCTGTCGGTAACGTTTGTTGACTTAAGCTAGCAACAGTTAAAGGTGAGTGAAGATAAAGACGCCATCCAGTAATATTACCTATCGGATAGCGCAGTAATCGTGCTGCATCTTGCTGATTGACCAATAATTCGCTATTATCTGCTTCGCCTTTAGTAGCAAAAAATCCTGCTACTGTAAATAAACGTTGACTAAGTATTTGACCCATTGGGGTAGGTTGACTAACCCCAGGAACAATTAATCTTAATTGATCTCCTCGTTTTACCTCGAGTTGCTCAGCTAATTTTATGCCTAAAATAACATGATAGCTTCCAACAGTTAAAACTGTTGGATCAACATCTTGTAGATACTTTAATAAAGGTTCGTGCGACTCTTCATCAACACCAATCATAATTGTAATTCCTACATTCTTCTTGCTCTGTAATACCACTTCACTGGTCACAATCTGGGCAATTCGGTCAATGCCCTGTAAACACATTATATTTTTTGCTGGATATTGACTTGGATTAAAATGACCATTTTGTGTTGTTAAAATAACGTGCGGAATATATTTTAAAATACTTTGTTGTAATGAGCGTTCAAAACCGTTCATAACAGAACTAACAGTAATCAATGCCATGGTGCCTATTGCAATGGAAATTGTAGATAAACTAGAGACGAAGCAGCCAAATCGGTCAACTGTTCGTCTTCGCATGTAACGTAAACCAATATAAAAGATAACAGATTGCAGCATGAAATCCGAGGGGCTTCCTTGTGCCCTTTTAAGAAAGAAAAGTATTCAATGATAATCAATAGTAAACTCAGGATTAATTTATTAACTAAAATATCCTAAGACAACGCTTTAGGCTTTTAATATATAAATTAACAAGAGTTAAGATTATTTTGTTTTAGTGTAGTGACAACAAAAATAATCCCTTTATGAGGGCCCATGAAGTCTTATTATACAATATAATAAGACTAGCTATTTAACAAAAAAGATAATCGTTGCCGATTGTAATCTATAACCGAAGATATAGTATTCGTAGAGTTTCGGATATTGTCAATCGTAATTACGAGAAAAGTAAAAGGGGTATTCAATCACAATGCTTGTGTTTTGTAAACGATGTTTGCAAAGTTTTTTCCGCATTAAAATTATTTTGATATCGTTGTACGATTTTTATCGACTAAAACATTAATACAATATTTACCAATACCTCATATTCATATCTCAATGCAAAAGGTATTTTTTATTAATGTTATAAGCAATCGCTTATTGAGTATGTTATACTAACCCTCAATAATAGTGGATATGATACTATAGCGAATATGGTATTGCCAGTTTAGTAATATGAAATCTCTCTTTTTAAGGCATTGGCTTTCTTTATTGTATTGATTTTTAACGATGCAAATCAATAGTTTGATTTTTGATATTCAATGTACATTTGTTAAAATTAAGTCAAGAAAATTACTTGCGACTCATGAAATTATGAGTAATGAATACTGTCATTGACTTATTTATTAGATAATGTCAAAAAAAATATTTTATGTACGTTAGTGATTATTAGTATTGATATCAATCCATCAATAAAACCTATTGGTCATATTAAATCTGATATATCTCAATGTTATGAGAGTCACAGTGTTATTTCAACGTGTTCATAATTTTCCATGAAATACTTTAGATAAATAGAGAAAAACGATTTTCTTCTTAAGAAAAGAAGAAGAAGAATAAAGTACCTTATTTAGTTTTACCTTATTCTGTATTAGTGAAATACAGCATTTTTGATCAGATGAATCAATTGAGTAGTAATGTTAGCGTACTGATTACTTTCTTGCAAAAGTATCTAGCGACGTATAAAGTATTAGAATTGATAGCATAAATACAGTTGCTAAAACTAGCTGCATTTAAAATATCAAGTTCATCGTATATCTATTCAGCTGATGGATAGATTAATCAAGATATAGAATATCACTTCAATAAGTAATATTATTGTTTGTACTTTTATTAGTACGGTACTAAATAAAGTACAAACAATAATATTGACATTGTTGTTAATCCATAATTCTACTAAATGATAACCATATCACGTTTATACCCTTAACAAAAGGGTATAAGGTATATTAAGACAGTCTAATCGTTCTTGAGTATTCGACATATAAAACGCATTTTATAATTGACACAGTTATATGCGCACAAGAGATCTTGATCACTTAATAAATAATTTCAGTTACAGCAGTTCCATGTATATATTGACGTCACAGTCAATAAAATAGGTATTATCCTTCTTAGTACTAAGACCATTTATTGCACACATTGATAATGTGTAGTACAAGTACATCAATTAACTTTAAGAACCAGATATTAATATCAAAAAGCTTACGTTGATCTTTGAAGATCAAATTATACTAAAGTTGATCTTTGAAGATCAAATTATACTAAAAAGGTATTAGTAAATGACGAAAGAAAACAGCTTTCAGTAATAGTAGCGATGATACAGATTTTTATGATAAAAGTAACATCAGAGACTGATGGTCTATAAGTTTCTGGAATGCTGGAGTGGTTTTATAAAAAGAAAATTGCTGTTGAGTAATCAACAGCAATGACAGAACATGCTATAAAAGAGTTAACTTGACCAAAACTACAATTAATTTAATAGTATTAATACTTGTGCTAGATGTATTGTCAACTATGATTGACAAATCTCAGCTTTTTGGTAAAAAAGACTCCAAATAACGTATTTAATTTTCAGAATAAGTTAAAAACTGATTGGACCGTGTTGTATAGTATTATTTCATGAATGTATGAAATCAGTTACTCTACTTTTCTTTTACATTTCTTTCATATCTCAATACTTATTGAGATATGAAAGAAATGTAAAAGAAAAGTGAATTCATTGCAATGAGTAAATAAAATAGCATAAACTAAACTTGTTTCAATAAATTACTATAAACTTCATTATTCGCTTCTACTTCGTTTAGAAGTTGGTAAATAAAGAGTAGTTGGTAAATAAAATCTGAGAAATCTAAATTTCTCAGATTACAAAACAATTTTACTGAAAGGCTCTATTGTTAGAGCACTACTTGCAAGTATCTTAAATATACTTTAGTATTTCCTTTCATGGAAAGGTAATAAATTATTACTCTCATAGAATATGATTCATTCTCAACGAGAGTTAATGTAATTTTAATCTAGGTCTGATAATACGATTGATGCTAGTAACTAAGATTAGCAATCCGGTTTTAATATAACCATGTAATACTATCTGATGAATGCGAAAAAGTGAAATATAGACTATACGAGCAATTTTTCCTTCAACCATCAGATGGCCCCCTATTAAATTTCCCATCAAACTCCCAATAGTACCAAAACGAGACAATGAGATTACATAACCACGATCTTTATAAGTATACTTTTTTAAATCTTTACCATTTAATAATGCTAAGATATTTTTATAACATAAATTTGCCATCTGATGAGCGGCTTGTGCACGAGGAGGCACAAAGCCACCCCCTTTTATAGGGCAAGAAGCACAATCACCAATAGCAAAAATAGTATTATCGAGTGACGTCTGCAAGGTCGGTTGAACAAATAATTGATTAATTTGATTGGTTTCTAAACCACCAATCTGTTGCATAAAATCAGGCGCCTTAATACCAGCCGCCCAAATCATAAGGTCAGCATTAATCTTTTTTGCTGATTGTGTATTTAGTCCATCAGCATCTACACTAGTCACCACGGTATCTGTCAAAACATGTACGCCCAACTTACTTAGTGTATCATGCGCTCCTTTAGAGAACTGTATAGGTAACATAGGTAATATTCGTTTTCCTGCTTCAATTAAAATGACATTCAGTGCTTTTTTATTTAAGCCTTTAAAACCATAATTCGTTAATTGATCAATAGCATTATAAAGTTCAGCAGATAACTCAACGCCAGTGGCACCGCCACCAACAATCGCTATATTAATCTTATCATCTGGTTTATTTCGCAATGAGTAACTAAGAAATAAATTTAACATTTTATCATGAAAATGATGTGCCTGTGTCAGGCTATCTAGGAAAAAACAATTTTCTTTTACTCCATCAGTGCCAAAATCATTAGAAACACTACCTAATGCCATGACTAAAACATCAAAATATAATCGTCGCTCAGGAACTAATAATTTCCCATCTTTATCATATATTACAGAAAGCGTAATACTTTTATTTTTACGATCGATATCTATTAAACAACCTAATTGAAAATGGAAATAATGATTTCGAGCATGTGCTAAATAACTGAGTGCATCAACGTCTGAATCTAGAGAACCAGCTGCAACTTCATGTAATAAAGGTTTCCAAAAATGACTTTTATTACGATCAACTAATATAATTTCAGCTTTATGTTTTCGCCCTAATGTATTTCCTAATTTAGTAGCAAGCTCTAATCCTCCTACCCCACCGCCGACAATGATAATTTTTATTTTTGTCGTCATCATAACTACCTTGTCCTAGAATAATTTTTTATTCAAATAAAATTAATTAATAGCTTTCAATAATCCACTATGTTCTTATTAGAACATAGTGGATTATTGATTCATATTTAAATTGATTCAATCCAATTGATACCAATTTATAGACTGGAGATTTTATCTCTTTGCATTAACATTGACGATGTTATTTTATTTTTTATAATTAAGCGTCATCATACAATCTCTTCAGTTATCAACCTCTGCCTTATTAAGGTTACGATACGCAAAAACGCAAAAGATATTGTGATTACAATTGAATCAGACATTAAAAATATTTAATAAGTAAAATACTTTATCTTTATATAAAGATGCGTGATTACTGCTGTGTTCAATAATCGTATAATTAGCATTATTTTTATGCAAAACATAATGCTATCTTGGTTACTAACCAGTAATAATTTTACTGGCGCCTTTTATGCAATTTACATAAAATAAAATTTTATTTAGTTTCTATTTTAATAGAACAATATAGTAATAAATAAAGAAATAAATAAATAAATACATAAATAGACTAAAAGGTTAAATCATCCTTAAATACAGCAATATATAGCTTGATTATAATATCGGTTGATATTGATTGTTGAGTGCATTCCCTAACTGACCTATATTTAATATATGTCTATTTTAGTACGCATATCATGTTACTTGATTAATAGATTGATGCCTATCATGATGCACTACAAGAATTGTTTTATCTAATTTAATATTACTTTTAATATACCTATTCATAGATATAAATAGCGATTTCAATTGTAAATATAAGATTCGTATCTTATATTCCAGATAATTTGTACATCATTTCACTGATACTACAGTTTAACACTGGTTCATGATCACGATCATTTTTCGGCATCAGTTAACAACTGTAACATACTATATCAGTATAGTATAGTAGTTAAATAATCTAGTAAATTTAGATCAATATTTATTGTTAAAAGCAAATAAAAAATTTGGTTTTCTCTCTTTGCTTTTCTCTGCTATGAAAAAGCAAAGAGAGAAAATTAGGAACAATTCTTATAAAGATCTCACTATTCATAATATTTAATAGTACATTAATCAACTCTACATCAAGACGATGCAGACCATTGAGTAATAAGCTTCACTTAGTTTAGATCATGTTCCATGCTATATTATATATAGCCATTAGCGGAAAATATTTTTGTTAAATTGCCAATAAAAAGATAATCAAGGTACAAAATATGATTGTACTATTACTTACTACTTTAATAAATTGCTAATGCAATTATGAGAACAATAAATGATAATATTCAAAAGTCATCATAATTTTAAAGATTATCAACAGCACAAGCAATCTCAATAAGCCATCAATGCTATTGAATCAAAGTATATGCATCTTTATAAAATCATTCTTCTGAACATATAAATGTTATTGCATGAAATTTAACATGTCTTATATATTCTTATAACCGTACATTTAAAATCGATTGGCTAACATCTTAAACCTAATCATAACATCTTCCGAATAACTTTCTAATCATAATCATGATTTAGTAACGTAAATCACAGTAATATTCATTATTAATTTATACTACAAAGTTATATTGTATATCGTATATAAAACTATTTTTTTTAGTAAACCAATAAAACAAATGAAGTACAATAACCTTGATAGTATATTGATAAGTTATGTAATTCCATGAACTATTCAGTATGGTTAATAGAGCATGGTTAACAGTATGAATCCGTGAAGATACAGCTTGACACCGTCTTTATATAAAGACGGTGTCTCAAAAATAGATTAGGATCTATTCATATTATGGGAATAATGTTGTGTTTTC
>JAVYJS010000004.1:0-96305 GCA_032378655.1 Candidatus Arsenophonus melophagi
ATATCCAAGTAATCTTAACTCACCACTACTACTTTAAGTAGTAGTGGTGAGTTAAGTAATAGGTGATATTGCATTGTTGCCGTTGTTATGGGATATGAGATTAATATAAGTATGATATTCGTAATCTACAATTAGATCATGATTAAACGTTGAATATATTAAAAATTAATCGTTTTATTAAGTATTAATGCTAAAAGTGCTTGTCGTGAATAAATACCATTACCGGCTTGTTGAAAATAGTAAGCATGAGATGTGTTATCAACATCAGTGGTAATTTCATCAATACGTGGTAAAGGATGTAAAATTTTCATTCCAGGTTTAGCATTTTTTAATTTGTGACTAGTTAAAATAAACTTTACTTTAATATTGGAGTACTCTAAAGGATTTAAACGCTCTTTTTGTACTCGAGTTATATAAAGAATATCCAGTTCTGGTAAAATCGCTTCTATATTATCATGTAAGCTATAAGTAATTCCCTTTTCTTCTAGTAGAAATAGAAGATAATCAGGCATGCTTAAAGCAGCAGGAGCAAGAAAATAGAAACGATTATTATCAAATTTTGATAATGCTTGGATTAATGAATGAATGGTGCGACCGTATTTGAGATCCCCAACCATCGCAATATGTAAGTTATTTAAGCAACCATGGACTTCCTGAATGGTAAAGAGATCAAGAATTGTTTGTGTAGGATGTTGATTAGCACCATCACCAGCATTTATGACTGGGACTTGACCGGAACATTGAGCTGCTAAATGTGATGCACCTTCTTGTGGATGACGGATCACAATAGCATCAACATATTTACTAATAACTGATATAGTATCTGCGAGCGTTTCCCCCTTCTTACCGAAGGAAGTATTATTGCTATCTGAAAAACCTACTACAGAAGCACCTAATCGATGGATAGCTGTCTCAAAAGAGATACGAGTACGGGTAGATGCTTCGAAGAAGCAACTCGCTATTACTTTATATTTTAGTAAATCTGGCTTCGGATGATTTTTAAGTGCATTAGCAACTTTAAGTATAGTAAGTAAATCTTCACGTTTTAAATCATGAATTGAGATTATATCTCGAAGATATAATGGGTTAATCATGCATTTTCCTTGATGTGTTATAAAACATAATTTTTTTAGAGCAAATCTAATTTTCATTTCAGGAATGAAATAATAGGGTTAGTCAATGAGGAAATGCAATAACTAAAAATCCATCTGCAGAAAGGTAGAGCGTGATTTTTTAATAATTGGTATGTATGTTCTTAATACAATCTTGGCGCATTATATGCTCCTGCTCTCTTGAGCAGCCAGTAATTTTCTGAAACTTAAATAATTTTGCTAATTATTATTATTAGTAATGCGATTAATTGTTTGGTATAATAAATTAAGAAAATAGTTCACGATTTATTATGCTTATTTAATTCAAAAGTGCCTATGATCATTTGCTCATCAAGCATTTAATGTTTTTTGAACAAAATTGTATTAAAAAGTAATTTTTAAAATCTAAGTTCAAGGATAATTACAAACAAATATAATATCAATCTATATAAAGATGTATATAAATGATTTCTTGTAAAGAAAAGAAAAGTGCAATTTAATTAAAAATGTTGTCACAATAACAACAGTACGATCCCTGTTGAATGTTAAAATATAGCAATGGAATAGCCATTAATGGTAGTAAACCTTATTTTCTTTATGAAAATAAGGTTTACTAAATGCAAGGTATTGTGTCGTTTAAATTATTATTACAATAGGAATTGTAATATAGCATTTACTAGATATAAAATAAATGAAGAGCAGAGAGTGGAAACGCATCAAATGATGAAAATATCTTGAATAATGTTCTGAATAAAGATTTTATTCTCCTAAAACCCTCAGAGTTGCAACAGTTACATTAAAATTAAGTTATAAAGCACATGACTCTGAATAGTGCATGTAGAGCAAGCAATCGTTATATTCATGTCTAGTATGCTTACTGAGTCACGAGTAATGTTTTATGTAAAATACATTGTATGAAAATGATATAATTGATGTTTTGAATGGGCAATAGCATTGATTCTAATAATTCTAACAGAATTATTAGAATGGATTTCTTAAGCAAGGCTAACGCTGTCCTGTAGCTAAAGTACAGCGTTTTTGCAACTTTCTAAAAGGGAGTAAAAAAATTGCTTTTGATTAATGAGTTTTTTTTGTGTTGCTAAATGGACCTCTAGACGTGCACGTTCTTTTTCAACAACAACAGGAGGTGCTTGTTCAAGAAAACTATGATTAGTTAATTTATTTTTAATTGCTATTATCTCTTTTTCTAATTTATTCAGCTCTTTCTCTATCTTTGTTAATTCAGTATTTTTATCGACTAAATCTGCTATTGGAATCAATACTTCTGAACCATCAATCAGTTTAGTCACAGAAAGTGGTGTTGGTTGCAGCTCATCTAAAATAGTAATAGAGTTAATATTAACCATTGACTGAATAAAAATAAGATTTTTTGTTATACGTCTTTTTGTTGCAAGAGTAGCACCACGTAATAACAGATCTAATGACTTAGAAGACGCAATATTCATTTCGACACGAATGTTTCGTATAACATTAATGAGTTCTTTGATC
Organism: Candidatus Arsenophonus melophagi; assembly: GCA_032378655.1. GTDB lineage: Bacteria > Pseudomonadota > Gammaproteobacteria > Enterobacterales > Enterobacteriaceae > Arsenophonus > Arsenophonus melophagi. The sequence goes on from JAVYJS010000004.1 coordinate 2,601, forward strand.
CAAGCAAAATCATGGTGTGCAGCTTCATCAACTTTTTCAACTGAAAAAGTTGGAAAAGGCTGTAACATGATAGTTTCTTGTTCGATTCCATTAATGACCTTCAAGCGCTGCCAAATAGTCTCAGTAATAAATGGAATAATAGGATGCGCTAGTCGTAATAAGCTTTCTAATATTTCAATTAAGGTATAACGTGTCGCACGAATTTCGGCTTTATTCCCATTATGGATGGCTGACTTAGATAGTTCCAAGTACCAATCGCAAAATTGGTTCCAGGTAAATTCATATAAAATATTGGCCGCTATATCAAAGCGATAAGAATCTAATGCTTCACGATATAGTTTTACTGTTTTGTTAAATTCTGTCCTGATCCAGCGATCAGGAAGAGAAAAAATCATTTTGCCTCCATGCTGACCACAATTTTTTCCCGCAGTATTTATTAAGACATAGCGACTCGCATGCCACAGTTTATTACAAAAATTACGATATCCAGTGAGACGTTTCATATCCCAATGAATATCTCGCCCAGTTGATGCTAATGCCGCAAGCGTAAACCGTAAAGCGTCAGTACCATGTGCTTTAATACCATGTGGGTATTTTTTACTTGTACGTTTAGCGATTTTTTCAGCTAATTGTGGTTGCAGCATATTGCTAGTACGTTTCGTCAACAGGTCCTCTAAGGAAATACCATCAATCAGATCAAGCGGATCAATAACATTGCCTTTAGATTTTGACATTTTTATTCCTTCTTCATCCCGAATTAGACCAGTCATGTAGATGGTTTTAAAAGGAATTTGCCCTTGTCCATTTTCATCTTTGATTAAATACATTGTCAGCATGATCATTCGTGCTATCCAAAAAAAGATAATATCAAAACCACTAACTAACACATCAGTTGGATGGAACGTTTTTAACGTGTTGCTATTTTCCGGCCAGCCTAATGCTGAAAATATCCATAGACTAGAAGAGAACCAAGTGTCTAATACATCTTCATCTTGATGTAAACTAATATCAGTACTAAAATGGTTCTTATGACGAACTTCCTCTTCATCATAACCAACATAAACATTGCCAACTTCATCATACCAAGCAGGTATCCTGTGACCCCACCATAATTGGCGTGAAATACACCAATCGTGAATATTCTGCATCCATGAAAAATACATATTTTCATACTGTTTCGGAAAAAATTGAATACGACCATCTTTTACTGCGTTAATGGCTTGATCAGCTAATGGTAAAGTACGAACATACCATTGATTAGTTAGCATTGGTTCAATAATAACGCCACTACGATCACCATAAGGTATTGTCAGTTGATGTGGTTTTAAGGTAACTAGTAATCCTAATTTTTTTAAGTCCATGACAATTGCTTGACGAGCAGTTAAGCGATCCATACCTTGATAGTGTTCAGGAATAGTGGTTGTATACATGGTACTAGGATTTCCAAAACTATCGAAGACTTCAGCTTTTTGACGAAGCTTTCCATTGTAATCGAAAATATTGATCATGGCTAACTTATGACGTTTGCTGACTTCATAGTCGTTAAAATCATGTGCGGGAGAAATTTTAACGCATCCTGTACCCTTTCTCATATCGGCGTGTTCATCAGCAACGATAGGAATACGACGATTAAGTAAAGGTAGCAAAATATTTTTTCCAATTAAATTCTTGTAACGTAGATCGGCGGGATTAACTGCAACACCTGTATCTCCCAAAATTGTTTCTGGTCTAGTAGTTGCAACAACCAAGTAATCTTTGCCTTCTAATGTTCTGACACTATCATCAAGTGGATAACGTAAATACCACATCAAACCATTAACTTTTCGATTTTCTACTTCCAAATCTGAAATAGCAGTATGTAGTTTAGGATCCCAGTTAACCAATCGCTTACCACGGTAAATAAGATCATCTTTATAGAGCTTAATGAATGCTTCTTTTACTGCTTTTGAAAGACCGGTATCCATGGTAAAACGTTCACGTTGCCAATCAATAGAATTACCTAGTCGTCGCATTTGCTTAGAAATATTACCACTTGTTTCTGCTTTCCATTGCCATACTTTTTCGATAAATGCTTCTCTTCCATAGTCATGTCGAGTTTTATTCTCTTCAACAGCAATTTTTCGTTCAACTAGAATCTGAGTGGCAATCCCTGCATGATCTGTACCACTTTGCCAAAGTGTGTTTTTTCCTTGCATACGTTGATAGCGAATTAAGATATCCATTATTGTTTGTTGAAAAGCATGCCCCATATGCAAATTACCTGTGATATTTGGTGGTGGGATTACAATACAAAAACTCTCTTTGCTGTTATCACCATGTGGGGAAAAATAACCATTTTTTTCCCATTGTTGATATAGAGGTTGTTCAATTTTATCTGGCTGATAAGTTTTGTCGAGTGATAGTTTAGAATGCTCTTGATTTACTGGATTTTTTTCCATATGACTCGTCACTTATTACGTGGTTACTGATTTCTACCATATTGACATTAAAACCCATGTTGCGATAAGTTTTATATCGTTCGCGTGCTAATCTTTTTAAGTTTTCATCAATTGGTACAAAGTCTATTATTTCATTAAATGCTAAAGCAAAGTCTGCAACTGTTAATTGTAAATTTATTAATATATCTCTATCCGAACTACTTCGTTTTTTTGACCAAGAAAGCTCAACAGGTGAGCCATAGCGAGGTCCTTCTCCAGCTAAATTATGTGGAATAAATTGATGAGATTCTCTTTGCCAAAGTATTTTATCTAATTTTTTAGCCTGTATTTGATCTTCACATGCAATTAAAACCCGTTTACCAATCTTCCAGTATTCTGCAGCTAGCTGACAGGCTAAGCATTCATGATTTTTAAGTTTTGCTTGTAAAGGTAGTTGTTCTATTAAATAGAAAATTGTTTTTTTCATCGCAGTATGTTGATAGAATAAACTTCATTACCATTCCTAATGAAATACTCTTAATATATTTATAACATATTCATAGACCAATTATTTATCTCGTGCTTGTATAAGCACGGTTTAACAGAAATTGAGCAAGTAACGAAACAGGACGACCTGTTGCTCCTTTTCTTTTTCCTGATTGCCAAGCTGTTCCTGCAATATCTAAATGTGCCCAACGATACTTAGTAGCAAAGCGCTCCAGGAAACACCCAGCTGTAATTGCGCCGCCTGCGCGCCCTCCTATATTAGCAAGATCAGCAAAATTTGATTTTAACTGCTCATAAAACTCCTCATCTAGAGGAAGGCGCCATGCCTTATCGCCAGACTGCTTAGCAGCAATAAGTAATTCATTGGCTAAAGGATTATGATTTGACATTAACCCACTATAGTGATGACCAAGAGCAATGATACAGGCTCCCGTTAAAGTTGCAACATCAATGACCACATCAGGCTCAAAACGTTCAATATAGGTTAGTACATCACAAAGAACTAATCTTCCTTCTGCGTCAGTATTAAGGACGTCCACAGTCTTTCCTGACATAGTAGTTAAAATATCGCCAGGTCGATATGCTTTGCTGCTCGGCATATTTTCACAGCCAGCTAATATCGCAATGACATTAATAGGTAACTTTAGCTTAGCAAGAAAGTGCATGACGCCATAAACAGCCGCGGCTCCGCACATATCGTATTTCATTTCATCTAGGCAGTCGGATGTCTTTAAAGAAATACCTCCAGAGTCAAACGTTAACCCTTTACCAATTAATGTAATTGGTTTAGCTTTTGGATCATTACTTCCTTTATACTCCATAATTGACATTAGTGATTCATTTTGAGATCCTTGTCCAACAGCTAAATATGCATGCATCGCCAGCTCTTTCATCTGTTCTTCTCCAATCACTTTTGTGGTAAGGTTTGGAAAATTATCAGCTAACTGGCGTGCTTGCGACGCTAAATAGCTTGCATTGCAAATATTAGGCGGCATATTTGCAAGATCTTTTGCAGACTGAATGCCTAATGAGATCGCAATACCATGCGCAATAGCGCTCTTACCATCTATTAAATCTCTACGTGTTGAAACATTAAAGACGATTTTACGTAAAGGACAGCGTGGCTTGCACGTATTACTTTTAAGTTGATTAAATACGTATAATGTTTTTTTTATAATTTCAACTGCTTGACGTACTTTCCAATAATTATTGCGATTTTTTACATGTAGCTCAGTTAAAAAGAAAACAGCTTCCCTTGATCCAGTGTCATTCAAGGTATTAATTATTTTTTGAATAATCTGTTTATATTTATGCTCATTAAGTTCACGTTCTTTACCACATCCAACTATCAGAATGCGCTCAGATAATATATTAGGCACATTGTACAGTAATAACGTTTGACCTACTTTACCTTCTAGTTCTCCGCGGCGCAGTAAAGCACTGATGTATCCATTAGTGATGGAATCTAATTTTGCGGATATAGGTGATAGGCGACGAAGTTCAAAGACACCAACAATAATACAGGCGCTATGTTGTTTCTCTAGGCTACCTATTTTTATAGTAAACTCCATGTACTCTCCTGAGTGATAAAAACGAAGATCAATACTATCGCTAAAATGCATGAACTGCTTAACATTAGCAGAAAATATTTTATTACCTAATAAAATAGCTATTTATATTACTTACCATACTAGACAGGTATGGTTAAGTAATGTTTTACGATAAAATATATGCTGTTAACTTAACAATAATCAATTCCTATAATATATTAGGATGATATATCTCTCTATTGAGAAAATCAAAATAATGGTACTTCACTATAACTATATGATGAAATTAACTTTTTTGATAAAAACAAGTTTTTTATAGGTGTAATGAGTATGATTATAATTCGATACTTAGTTAAGGAAATACTAAAAAGTCAAATTGCAATACTTGGTATTCTGATTTTAATTTTTTTTAGCCAAAAAATAATTGGTATATTAAATTCGGCAGCGCAAGGAAATATTCCATCTCATTTAGTTTTTCCTTTACTTTGGCTCGGTATCCCTGAAATGGCACAATGGATTTTTCCATTAAGTGTGTTTCTTGGGATATTAATGACTTACAGTAAACTCTATATCAATAGCGAAATTACTGTTATGTATGCTTGCGGCTTCACTAATCAGGTATTAGTGATAGCGGCTTTAATTCTAGCAGCATGTACTGCTATAATGGCAACAATAAATGTTGCATGGATATTGCCTTTGTCAGCAAAATATCAGGAGCAATCATTAGCGGATGCAAAAGCTAATCTGAGCTTAGTTAGTATGATTGAGGGTCAATTTAAAACTACTAAAGATCAAAATATTGTTTTGTATATTAGTGATGTAAAAGGCAAAAATTTTACTGATATTTTTATGGCACAATTGCGCCAGATTAATAATCAACGTCCTTCAGTAGTAATTGCAGAAAAAGGGCGGATCCAAGAGGACCAAAATGGTAATCAAATTGTGATATTAGATAAAGGAACCCGTTATGAAGGCACTGCATTATTTCGCAATTTTCGTATAACAGATTTTAAAGATTATCAAGCAGTGATCGATCATAAAGAAACAGTAGTTACAGCTGATAAAATTGAACAAAAGGATCTGTTGCAGTTGTGGCATGCTTCAGATGCTGAAGCAAAAGCAGAATTGCACTGGCGTTTAACAGTTGTAGTATCCGCATTGATTATGGCCTTAATAGGCGTTCCTTTAAGTGCAGTGAACCCAAGGCATGGAAGGGTATTAAGCATGATACCTGCCATGTTGCTTTATTTATTTTTTTTTCTATTACAAAGTACTGTGCACGCTCATGCAAAAATGGATGAAATAAATCCTAGAATAACCATGTGGCTAGTTAATGTAGCTTTTTTACTATTAGCGCTCATATTAAATCTTTGGGATACTGTTTTTATGCATCGACTACGTGCTAATTTTTTTATAAAAGAGTCTCCATAATGTTTGGAGTATTAGATAAATATATTGGTCGTACTATTTTCTGCTCGATCCTAATGACTTTATTTATATTAGTTGTATTATCAGGCATAATTAAATTTGTTGAGCAATTAAGAAAGGTCGGTGATGGAGATTATTCCACTTGGAACGCAGGAACTTTTACTTTATTAACTGTTCCAAGAGATATAGAATTGCTATTTCCTATGGCAGGATTATTAGGTTCATTACTTGGACTCGGCACTCTTGCAACTAGAAGTGAATTGCTAGTAATGCAGGCTGTTGGTTTTTCTCGCTTACAGGTCGCAATGTCAGTGATGAAGACTGCTATTCCTTTGTTGAGTCTAACAATAGTTATTGGGGAATGGATTGCCCCTGAAGCAGAGCAGTGGGCACGTAACTATCGTACGGAAAAAATTTTTGGGCGATCTTTAATTGCGAAAGATTATAGTTTATGGGCTAAGGACGGTAATGATTTTATTCACATTCAGCACATTTTTGCTACTAAAAATAAAATAAAAGAAGTTTCGATTTATCAATTTAATGCGCAAAAAAAACTGCAAGCAGTTATCTTTGCTGCTTCTGGTGACTATAATAGTAATACTCGTCAATGGCAACTATCACAAGTAGATAGTTCTTGGATTAATAATAAAAAAGATATTATTAACTCACAGAGTTTAGTGATGGATTGGAAAACAAATCTAAGCCCTGAAAAATTAGGAGTGGTTTCTCTTGGGCCTGATGCGTTAGCAATCAGGAGGCTATATCAGTATATTAAATATCTTAACGAGACTGGACAAGAATCAGCAGTCTATACATTAAGCATGTGGAAGAAAATTCTGTCGCCGATTTCTGTTGCTGTCATGATGTTAATGTCCCTTTCATTCATATTTGGACCACTAAGAAGTGTTACAATGGGAGCAAGGGTATTAATTGGTATTTTAGGAGGATTTATTTTTTATTTGCTAAATGAGGGTTTTGGTAATTTAAGTTTAGTTTATGGTATTGTACCGCTAATAGCAGCAATATCACCTAGTGTACTGTTCTTTGTATTAAGTATTTTATTGTTAATACGCCGGAAATAACGCACTTTTAAACATAGTCCATGACTATGTTTAAAAGTGTCTTCTTATCTTTTAAAGATAATCACAAGGTGGTTATCAAAACTTGCTAGTCATTTCTATGCAGATTACTAAAATTGCCCTCTTTAAGAAATAAATCATGTGAATGAGGCGTTATTATTATATGTTCTAGTGAGAACAGTCATCAAAGAGCAATCCATTTTGGAAAATGTCTTTCATATAGATATTAAGCTTGTCAAAATAACTATGAGCACTGCGAAAGAATTGCACTTTAGCCTCTTGATCAGAAGATTATAAGAGAGAATATGATCGCTTTTTACGTGATCAGGTGTTTCTGTACTCATTTGTTATCGGCTACAATCCTTAATTATATCCATGTGCCATTAGCTAGTATTACACGCTTTAAACCATAATTAAAAGAAAGTTTAGAAAAAATGCTATGTTTTCTCTACTGCTTTAAACAGTAGTTTTTTGACATGTCAGAAGCTACCTCAGAAAACTTAAAATAAAATAGTTTTCGTTATTACAGAATACTTCACTTTAGTCTTATTGTATTATTAAATAATTTGGAATGGATTAAAATATTGACCGTCTAATTTTGCCACCAATTTGTTACATTTGATAAACCGATTTTATGAATAATGGCATTAACTCTTTTCCATTATAACAGAGGTTATCTACGCGACAAGCACTTTGGTTTTTAGCATAGGTTATGAGTTTGTATTTTTATCATCCTTCCAGTTTAGCATGCCTCATGGATTATGTATTTTAATAAAACTCCTTATCATGAAATTATGATAAGGAGTTTTATGTGCTGAGTACAGTTTTCCCGTATTAACGTAATTTATGATCTGATTATTTTTACTGAACCACCTCTATCTATGATAGAGGTGGTTCAGTAAAAATGTAGCTAGTAAAACATCAACTAAATCTCATGTTGTTAAAGCATAGGCTTATTGATTATCAAGCATCATAAATCTTGAAGAACATGCTATCATTTCACTTGACATAAATTGTGGTTGCAGTCATTTCATGCAATGAAACAAAACTATTACACTAATAATAAATTATAGAAACATTGTTAATGTAATTTTTTGAAACTATTCCATAGTATTATTATGGCTAATAATAGTTGAAACCACTGATCAGATAAAACAACGTGGTGGTTTATAGTGTAGTGGTGTATACTGACTCTGTATTTATTTAGCTGACGCTGTATTTATTTAAGTGAAAACAGAAAAGGATCAGTGTAAATTAATGGATTTATCATAGTTAATACTATACTATTATGAATATAATGGTGTTGCTATATCTTATGTGTTTTGAAGATTTTTAAATAAACTTCTACTTATGCTGTGAAGTCAACTGTAAAATTTGAAGATTATCCATTATATTACTATTGTAATAACCCGTTTTTAATCACACAAAGTTTATATTTATTTTGATCAACACCGTCTTTTAGACATAACTATATCTACCATTATCGAGAACTTGTGTATCATTTTCTGTTAGTTATATATTTTATTGCGTTAAATAAAATTGATTTTTAGATCACATTAGGTTCTTGCTGCGATGGATTAGTATTGAAAATAGTAATCCACTAGTCATGTAAAATTTTTCCGTTTTCACGTATAATCTTTAATTATTAATTCATTAATTAATTATATTTTCTCTTGATTGTCTATCTTTATATGTAGCTTGCTAAAATATTGCATATATATTTGTGATATAATGGAATCTTATTCTATGTAAGATGTTATTGAGTGCAATATTAACATTAAGTGACAACTCTTACCTACGTATAGAAGGGACTATGATGTTTCCTATATTCAATCATTTTTGTTAAAAAATTTTTGCATCGCTTTATTTGTATTATTAAGATTTTCTGATCTTTAATAAGCTGTATTTTGTAGCATTATGCACTTTCCGCTCTCTTTGAAGGAGAGATTTCTTGCTTAATCTATTACTGAAAGAGTGAGCATGTTAACGGTTTTAATTAAATCCATCAATGGGAATATGTGAAAATGCTAAGTTGTTTTATTTCAATAGTCTTTATCAAAAAAACTGCAGGGTATTGACGCTCTTTAATATGGTTTCGCTGTATTGCAAGATATAATTATAAGATCAGCACCATTGCTCAATTTTTGGTATATAATACTCAAAAATCTTTCTGATGGTGTATTTAGGAATACAGGCAGGAGCAATTTAGTGCTGCTACCTAGCAGGGTAGCTACCATAACCTGTTGTTTCATTACACAATCAATTGATATTGTGATATTCTTCAACCTGCTTAAACAGGCAGGAAGCTTTTTCTGTACATTTTATATTTTATAGGTACAGGCTCTAGAATAATTGCTTGCTCCTTGTAAAATTATTCATAAATTAGTTATTTAGTGGAACTAGTGTGCTATTATTAATATTAATTATCTGAATAACCGTTAAATGTACTAACCACTATTCGTAATATTAGATTCAATATTTCAGTATGGAAAATTAAATTTACATGCGTCATTAACCACAACAATACTAATGCATTTTTTCTATATGAAAAACATTAAAAATTCGTAATTATTAGTAACAAATTACAACACTTCATTAAATAAAAGTTATTTTTTGTATTTTTTACTTTTTCTGATTTACTATTTTTTATTATAGTATACGCTTCTTTGTAGAAGCGAGCGTATACTTTCTATCTTACCTACTTGTAGAAAGTACATCATTACTAATGAATAATTTTACCAATAACATTTAATAACTAGTAGTTTAAGTTTTCATTTTAAACTGCATTGTTATAGTAAATAACTATAAATGAACAATAATTATGGCATATCATTTAACATCAAGAGATGTTTTAGCATTGGGGTTTATGACCTTTGCGTTATTTGTAGGAGCAGGAAATATAATTTTCCCTCCTATGGTTGGATTGCAAGCAGGTGAAAAAGTATGGATAGCAGCAGCAGGATTCCTGCTGACAGGTGTTTTGTTGCCTGTTCTTGCTGTTATCGTATTAGCAAAAGTAGGCGGCGGTATTGAACAGCTGAGTGCGCCGATTGGTAAATTTTTTGGATTATTGTTATCAATTATTGCTTATTTAGCGGTTGGGCCATTATTCGCGGCACCACGTACTGCGACAATTTCTTATGAAGTTGGCATTGTCCCATTAGTCGGTACTGTTTCATCCATGTCATTGTTTATTTATTGTCTCGTTTATTTTGCTATTGTTATAGCAATTTCTCTTTATCCAAGATTATTGCTTGATAGCATTGGTAAGATCTTAGCGCCAATAAAAATGTTTGGATTATGCGTATTAGGCATTTCTGCACTGCTTTGGCCAGCAGGTGAGCCTGCTATGCCAAGCCATTTCTATCAAGACATGGCTTTTTCAAAAGGTTTTATTAATGGCTACCTAACTATGGATACTTTAGGTGCAATGGTTTTTGGTATTGTTATTGTTAATGCGGCCCGCTTGCGAGGTGTTAAAAACACTGCTCTGCTGGTGCGTTATACGAAAATAGCTGGTTTAATTGCCGGCGTGTTATTAACATTAGTTTATATATCATTATTCAACCTTGGTAAAAACATCGGTACGTTGTTATCTAGTACAAGTAACGGTGCTGATATTTTACATACTTATGTACAACTTACTTTCGGTAAGTATGGTAGCTTGTTTTTAGGAGTATTAATTTTCATTGCGTGTATGGCAACGGCAGTTGGGCTCACATGTGCTTGTGCTGAATTTTTTGTGCTGTATTTGCCACTTTCATATCGCACATTAGTATGGATAATTGGTATTTGTTCTATGGTAATCTCAAATTTAGGATTAAACAAATTGATTACATTTTCTATTCCAGTATTAATTGGAATTTATCCACCATGTATTATATTAATAATAATGAACTTTACTTTAAAATGGTGGAAGTGCGCATCTAAAGTGATTTCGCCAACAATATTGGTAAGCCTACTATTTGGTTTATTAGGAGCGATGAAATCTTCTGAGCTTTTGCAAGCATTCATTCCTGCTATTTCAAAAAAATTACCACTTTATGATCATGATTTAGCTTGGGTTTTACCATCGTTGATTGTTTTAGTTTTTTTTGCATTGTATGATCGCATGAGTATGAAACCTGTAAAGTCAGATGTATGAAACATATATGTTTAATAGTAAAACTATTAATTTTTAGCTTTAGCTCAGCTATTAGCTGAGCTTATAAGTAAGATGGATACAATTTAAATCAAAATTGATCTGCGCAATCTTCAGTTTATTGCGCTTGTACAAAATATTTTCATATCATTTCGTATTCATTCATTAATTGTGAATATTGACCAGTGCATTGATCTATTTGAAGGTGTATTTGGTTCCTGATAAACATCAGATAAATATTTATCATCAGTTTTACAATGAACGCCATCCAGCACTGTTGTTCTGGATAAAATTTATTATAAATTTTATAACTAAATATATTAGTTTTAAGATATTTATTTTTTGCTATCGCTAATCTCTGCAATAGCTAATATCTGCAAAAACTCATGATTCTCGACTCTTGATCGAGAATCATGAGTTTTTCTGTTTTTCTTGAAAATGACCGTGTACACTATTAACGTATGATCCATAACGATCAAGTACTTGCCATTGAACAGTTAAAGACTGAATATTAAAAATTTTTGAGTTAGTTAGTAGCATTATTAGTAATAATGATAAACCATGAAAACCACGCGATCTACTATTATTAGTAATATTCAGTGAATATATCATTCATTACGGTATTTATAATACTGTAATGATCTAGCTGAAATTTACAGTATTAATTAGTAGCATATTAGTTCTTAAACAAATTTTAAGAGAATAATTGTGATGCTAAATTTTAATTTTTTTAAAGCGCTTAACACGCGCATTGAATCATTATTAGACAATCACGACAGTTTGAAAGTTATTATTTTTTAAGATTCAAAATGCTATTAAAATTAGCTTTTAATAGCATTTTAATCAGTGTAAAGTATTAATATATTAGTGATTACAAATGATGTTAGCCATATATCATTATACTCTTTATATGATGTTTAGATTAAGAGCTCAAGAAAGCGTTAGAGCACATTTTTATTTGATTATGTGTAGTTGCCATACCAAGCATATAGATCTTGGTAAAAGGATATGCTTACAGGAATGCAATCACCAAATTGACATCATGAATTATATAGATGATCATGTCAATGCATGACATTGATCATCTATATTACGTTGAATCAATAGATTCAAAATCTATAATGCTGCCAATAAATGTCTACTTGTAATGATTGTACTTACTTTTATTATAAGTCGGCTTATTTACATCATATTGACTTATTTAATAATTTTTTAGTACATACTATCTGATGCCTTTTACGTTATTATACAAGGTTATAATTAAAAGTCGCCAATCATATATAAAGATAAATTTTGAGCTTTTATAGTAAATTTGTATCAATCAAATTGAGTACAATTTGATTGATTAGCTTAAATTATTTTAATTTACATTACTTTTTAAGTAAAATATAGTTCTAATGACCATGAGGAAATTTTTATGAATTTATTTATTTCTGAAGTAGCGGCTTCAGTTAGTAGTTCTGCTCCAGGCAATCAATATTCTTTAATCATCATGCTGGTTATTTTCGGATTAATTTTTTATTTTATAATTTTACGTCCACAGCAGAAACGAGCTAAAGAGCATAAAAAATTAATGGATTCTATTGCTAAAGGTGATGAAATACTAACAGTCGGTGGATTAATTGGTCGTGTTACTAAAGTATTCGAAACAGGTTATATTATTGTTGCATTAAATGAAAATAATGAAGTAACCATTAAACGTGATTTCGTTACTGCCGTATTACCAAAAGGTACGATGCAGTCTATCTAATTTCTAATTTCCAAAAGGAAATTATCATGCTAAATCGTTATCCTCTTTGGAAGTATTGCATGTTGATCACTGTGTTACTCATCGGTTTTTTGTATGCACTTCCAAATTTATATGGAGAAGATCCTGCCATTCAAATTACTGGTGTACGAGGAATCTCTGCCAATAAACATACGATGGATAAGGTTTGCAATATTTTACAGAGCAAGAAAATTTCAAGTAAATTAATTACACTTGAAAACGGTGTCGTTCTTGTTCGTTTTAATAATATGGATGTTCAACTATATGCAAGAGAAACTTTAGTTACTGATTTAGGAAATCAATATATTGTAGCATTAAATCTGGCTTCTTCTGCGCCAAAGTGGTTAAAGGTATTAGGCGGTAAACCAATAAAATTGGGGTTAGATTTACGCGGAGGTGTTCACTTCTTGATGGAAGTGAAACTAGAAGCTGTACTAGGTAAATTACAAGAACAAAATATAGATATCTTGCGTAGTGATTTAAACGAAAAAAGAATCCTATATTCGACAATACGTAAAATAGATAATTATAGCATTGAAATTCGTTTTTTTGATGATAGCAGCCGCTTACAAGCAGAATCTTATCTGCCACAACGTTATCGAGATTTAGTTTTTACTACAGGTAACTACAATATATTAACGGCATCCATTACTGATAAACGGATTCGTGACGTGCATCATGATGCAGTATTACAAAATATTAATATTATCCGTAAACGTGTTAATCAATTAGGCGTTGCTGAACCATTAGTTCAACGTCAAGGAACAGATCGCATTATCGTTGAATTACCAGGTATTCAAGATACTGCACGAGCAAAAGAGATCCTGGGTTCAACTGCAACATTAGAGTTTCGCTTAGTTAATATGAGCATAGATCCGAAGGCTATTCAACATAGTTATATTCATGGTGATTCTGAAGTAAAATATACTCTGGATGGTAAACCTGTAGTTCTGTATAAGAATATTATTTTGACAGGAAATCACATTACTGATGCTAAATCTGATATAGATGAAATAGGTAGTCCTCAGGTTAGTATTGCTCTAGATAGAGTTGGTGGCTCTATTATGTCTGCTTTTACACGTCATAATCAGGATCAATTGATGGCGACCCTACTTGTTGAATATAAAGATAGTGGATTAAAAGATACCAATGGTAGTGCTATCTTTATAAAAGATGAAAAAATTATTAATATCGCTAGAATTTCTGGTCTTTTTGGAAGTAAATTTCGTATTACTGGTATTAGCAATCCAGTAGAAGCTCGTCAATTATCTTTATTGTTACGTGCTGGTGCATTAATTGCACCGATTCAAATAGTAGAAGAACGCACAATAGGGCCAACATTAGGGTTGTTAAATATTAATCAAGGAATAAAAGCTTCATTAGCTGGGTTACTAGTTTTAGTGGTATTTATGATCCTTTATTATAGAAAACTTGGATTAATTGCCGGTGCTGCACTGTTAGCAAATTTGATCTTAATTATTGGGGTAATGTCGTTATTACCTAACGCTACTCTGACAATGCCAGGAATTGCAGGTATTGTTTTAACGCTTTCTTTTGCTGTTGATGCGAATGTTTTGATCAATGAACGTATTAAAGAAGAACTAAAAAATGGTCGTTCAGTACAGAACGCGATACATGAAGGTTATAAAGGTGCATTTTATAGCATCTTAGATGCTAATTTGACAACTGCGATTACAGCAATTATTTTATATTCATTAGGTACTGGTTCTATTAAAGGTTTTGCTATTACTACGTCAATTGGTATTTTTACATCCATGTTTACTGCTATTTTAGGCACCCGTGCTATAGTAAACTTACTATATGGAGGGAAACGTATTAAAAAGTTGTCTATTTAAGGAGACAAGTTTTGACGAAAGATTCTATAGCAGAACAGTTAGATTCTGGTCATCATAAAGTTATCGATTTTATGCGTTGGGATTATTGGGCATTTGCTATCTCAATGACTTTATGTGTTATCGCCGTTATTTTTATAAAATGTAAAAATTTTCATTGGGGATTAGATTTTACAGGCGGTACTGTTATTGAAATTAGCCTAAGTCAACCAGTTGAGCTCGACAAAATTAGAGATAGTTTAATAAACTATGGTTATAAAGAGCTGTTAATTCAAAATTTTGGTAGCAGCAAAGATATTATAATTCGTTTACCTATCAATAATGAGGTCGAAAAAAGCTTAAACATTAATGATTCTATTATTACATTGATTAATAAAAATATCAATAATCAAGCTACGGTAAAGCGTATTGAGTTTGTTGGACCGAGTGTTGGTAATGAACTACTTCAAAGCGGAGCAATAGCATTGTTATGGGCTTTGGTTTGTATTTTGATCTATGTTAGTTCCCGTTTTGGATGGCGTCTAGCTGTCGGAGCGGTAATAGCATTAGCACATGATGTTGTGATTACACTTGGAAGTTTATCGTTTTTTCAGGTTGAAATTGATAGCACCATTATTGCTTCATTAATGTCAGTTATTGGCTATTCTATGAATGACAGCATTGTGGTTTCTGATCGCATTCGTGAAAATTTTCGTAAGATCTGTCACGGTACCTCATGCGAAATAGTTAATGTATCATTAACACAAACTTTAAGTAGAACACTGATTACTTCAGGAACTTCTTTATTAGCAGTACTAATGCTCTATCTTTTTGGCGGTCAAATTCTGCAAAGGTTTTCTCTAGTTATGTTAATTGGCATAATGATTGGAACTCTTTCTTCCATTTATATTGCTGCTGCTCTGGCCTTAAAAATGGGAATGCAACGTGAACATTTGATCCCGCCCAAAGTAGACAAGGAGGGCGAAGATCAACATTCTCTACTCCCTTGAAATATAAATTTTCTTAACTTGTAAAATGCTAGATTGAGATAGCAGGGTGCTTTTCATTAAAAGCTAAGTTAAAAACTAGACCCTAAAATCAGGAAATTTTATGCATTGCCCATTTTGCACCTCTGTCGATACCAGAGTAATTAATTCAAGTCCTGTTAGCGATGCTTCACAAGTTTGCTGTCGTAGAGAATGCATTAAATATCATGAGCGCTTTACAACTTTTGAGATATCTTCATTAGTTATCTATCGAGTTGTAAAACGTGATGATCTACATGATTTATTTAATGAACACAAGATAAGGCTAGGGATTTAAAAAGCATTAGAAAATGTCCGGTAAGTTCTGATGCGGTTAAAGCAGCTATCAACAATATAAAAGTACAACTTAAAGCTGTTGAAGAACAAGAAATTCCATCTAAGATGATTGTAAACAATGTCATGGATGAGTTAAAAAGTTGATAAAGTTACTTACTATACACTTTGCTTCTTTTTATCGTAGCTTTAAAGATATTTATGAATTCGGTGAAGAAATTGCTAAGTTATAGGATAATACTACTAAATGAGTCTATCTGATCAGCAGTTTATGCGCCGCGCATTATCATTAGCCAAGAAAGGACGATTTACTACCCCACCAAACCCGAATGTAGGTTGCGTCATTGTTCGCGATAATGAAGTTCTGGGAGAAGGATTTCATTATAAAGCAGGTGGAACACATGCTGAAATTTATGCATTACAAATGGCTGGAGCAAAAGCTAATGGCGCCACCGCATATATTACATTAGAACCCTGTAGCCATTATGGTAAAACACCGCCTTGTGCAGATGCATTAATTCGTGCAGGTATTCAACGTGTTGTTGTAGCTATGCAAGATCCAAACCCTCAAGTTGCAGGAAGCGGATTACTTAAACTACAGCATGCTGGTATTGAAGTAATACATGGTTTATTAATTGATGAAGCTGAGCAATTAAATCGAGGTTTTTTAAAAAGAATGCGAACTGGGTTGCCCTATATTCAGCTTAAGTTAGCTGCATCTATTGATGGTAGAACAGCACTGGCATCTGGAGAAAGCAAATGGATTACTTCGTTAGCAGCACGTCAAGACGTACAAAATTTTAGAGCCCAAGTGAGCGCAATTTTGACTACTAGTGTTACTGTTTTAGCAGATAATCCTAATTTAAACGTGCGTTGGACAGATTTTTCAAAAAATCTAAAAAATATTTATCCACAAAATTATCTTCGTCAGCCAATTAGAATTGTTCTAGATTGTAATAATCGAGTGCAACCAGAACATCTCATAACAAGATTAGATGGTGCATGTTGGTTAATACGGCCAAATCCCATTACCCAAGATTGGGATGGTCATGTTGAGCAAATAAAGATTCCAACCAACGAAACAGGCATTAATTTAGTTTTACTGATGATCCAGTTAGCTAAGCGTGGTATTAATTCCATTTTAATTGAAAGCGGCGCCACTCTTGCTGGTGCTTTGTTAACATTACGATTAGTAGATGAATTAATTGTTTATATAGCTCCTAAGCTTTTAGGGAACGCTGCCAGAGGATTAATTAATATTCCAGAATTAAAAAAATTGAAGAATGCGCCTAGATTCGAATTTGTTAATATGAAACTTATTGGCCCTGATATGCGTGTAACACTACGCCCATTGTAGTATCAATGCTTTATAGCCTGTAAAATGAAGAGATCCTAGTTATAATATTCAATTAATACTAACACTAATTTGTGTAATTAACATTTTATAAAAACTATTTTAAAGCTATCTTAATTTAATTACGTTATATATAAAAGAATTATGGTAAAATTGTAGTCTTCTAATAAAGAATAATTAATATTGCATTGGTATTGAAAGAAAACTATGAAGGAAATAAATGAAATAAAAGGTACATTTGTTGCGCAAAAAGCATGTATCGCAATAGCTATTGCGAGGTTTAATCATTTTATCAATAGCAGTTTACTGGAAGGCGCTATGGATACCTTGCAGCGTGTTGGTAAAGTTGCGATAGAAAATATTACGGTTGTTTGGGTACCTGGAGCTTATGAACTGCCATTGGCGATTAAAATATTAGTAGAAACTAAAAAATATGATGCAGTTGTTGCAATTGCTAGTGTAATCCGTGGTGCAACCTTACATTTTGACCATGTTTCTAGTGCATGTAGTTCTGGACTTTCTAATATTGCGATGACAAGTAATATTCCGGTTTCCTTTGGTGTATTAACAACTGAAAATGTTGATCAGGCCATTGAGCGAGCAGGAACAAAAGCAGGAAATAAAGGTGTTGATGCCGCGTTAGCTGCGCTAGAAATGGTTAATATCATTCAGGCCATTAAAGGCTAATTATTTTATTTGAGGAAAATTTTGTGAAACTAACTACCCGTCACAGAGCGCGTGAATGCGCTGTGCAGGCAATATACTCGTGGCAATTATCTGGTAATAGTATTACTAATGTTACAGAGGAGTTTTTATCGGAGTACGATATATCAGATGTTGATGTTTTTTATTTTCGTGAGTTATTGAATGGTGTTTCAAAACATGTTTTAAAATTAGATAAAACAATAGCTCCTTATCTTTCTCGTCAACTAATGGAACTGGATCAGGTAGAAAAAGCGGTTTTACGATTAGCGATATTTGAACTCTTTTACCGTAAAGATGTACCTTATAAGGTCGCTATCAATGAAGCTATAGAATTAGCAAAAGTTTTTGGTGCTGAGAAAAGCTATAAATTTATCAATGGTGCTCTCGATACAATCGTCGCTACTGTACATAAAAAATAGTTATCTGAGGCTTTTTAAAAAATACGATGTTCGTTTGTATTATGACGATTAAATTTTATCAGGTGTAATAATTGCCTTATGGCAATATTGGAACATTATTAATTATGAGATTTAGCGAATTCGATATCATTATTCGATATTTTAATCGTCAACAGCAAGATAGGCATGACGTTAATATCGGTATCGGCGATGATTGTGCATTGATAACAATGCCGAAAAAACAACAATTAGCAATTACTACCGATACGCTAGTTTCTGGAATCCATTTCCTAGATAGTATTTCACCAGAAGATTTAGCCTATAAATCCTTGGCAGTTAATTTGAGTGATTTAGCTGCTATGGGAGCAGAGCCAGCATGGGTATCTCTAGCATTGACTTTGCCAAAAATTAATGAAGACTGGTTGGAAAGATTTAGTTCGAGTCTCTTTGAACAACTTAGTTACTATAAAATTCAGCTTATTGGTGGTGATACAACACGGGGTCCAATGAGTATAACCTATACCTCCCATGGTTTAGTTCCGATAGGTAAAGCAGTATCGAGGTCAGGAGCTCGTAATGGTGATTTAATTTATGTTACAGGAACCTTAGGAGATAGCGCAGCCGGACTAGCTATTTTACAATTACGGCTGATAGTTGACAATGAAAAAGATCGTAATTTTTTGATCAATCGTCATTTAAGACCGCAGCCTCGTATTTTTCAAGGTAAAGCTTTACATCATCTTGTTTCATCAGCAATAGATATTTCTGATGGCTTAATTTCTGATCTTGGTCATATACTAGAAATGAGTGGCTGTGGTGCTCAAATTAAATTAGATTTTCTACCATTATCCTCTTCATTGCTCCGACAGGCTACACCTGATCAGGCATTAACCTGGGCGTTAAGTGGTGGAGAAGATTACGAGCTGTGCTTTACAGCACCTGAGATAAACTGTAGTGCAGTAGAATCAGTTCTTGCCCCCTTTGGGATAGGTTTTCATTGTATTGGCCAAATCAGACCAAAATCGGAAGGTATTCGCTATTTTCATGGTAATCATGAAGTTTTACCTAATGTAACTGGATTTGATCATTTTATTGATAGGGCTTATGATGACTGATGCCAAATCACACTTAAAGCTACTAAATCCATGGCATCTATTCGCAACTGGATTAGGTAGTGGTTTATCGCCTGTCATTCCTGGAACAATTGGATCGATGGTAACTATTGTATTTTGGCTACTAATGTATTATTTTTTGCCTGTTTGGTTTTGTTGGTTGATTATTTTATTTGGCTTTTTATTTGGCATTGTTATTTGTCAACGGACATCTTGTGATATGCAAAGTCATGACCATGTTAGTATTGTTTGGGATGAATTTATTGGTATGTGGATAACACTGATGGTTGTGCCAGTAGTTCATTGGCAGTGGATATTAATCGCCTTTATGTTATTTCGCTTTTTTGATATCTTAAAACCTTGGCCTATTGGTTGGTTGAATCAAAAAGTAGGCGGAGGATTTGGTATTATGTTAGATGATGTCATTGCAGCTATCTTCGCTATTGTTAGTATGAATGTCATTTTTCACTTTTTTCCAGCATTTTCATATCAGTAAATTACTAAAGAATTTAAAATACTCATATAGCGATTACTTTTAATTTTTTAATTAAAATATTAATTTATTTAGCGCAATAGCTATTAATTGATTTAACAATTCCTTCAGCATTAAGCCCAAGTTCGGCTAAAATTTCTACTTGACTTCCTTGTGGAATGTAATGATCTGGTAAACCGAGATTAACGATGGGCATAATGTGATGTATTTTTAATAAAAATTCATTAACGCCGCTACCTGCTCCTCCCATAATTACATTTTCTTCTAAAGTTACTAATAGATTATGTTTTTTAGCTATTTCAAGTAGCAATATTTCATCTAGTGGTTTTACAAACCGCATATCGACCACTGTAGCATTCAATAGTTCTGCTGATTTTATAGCTTCGGCAAGCAATGTTCCAAAGTTAAGGATGGCAATTTTTGTCCCTTTTCGACGAATTACACCTTTACCAATTGGAATTTTTGTTAGAGGTTCTAGATTTTTAGCGGAACCTGTTCCTCTTGCGGAACCTGTTCCTCTTGGATAACGAACTGCTACGGGACCATTTTGGTAGTGATAACCAGTATGCAACATGTGCCGACATTCGTTTTCATCACTAGGTGACATAATAATGATATCCGGTATACAACGTAAAAATGATAAATCAAAAGCGCCTTGATGGGTTTCTCCATCTGCTCCAACAACTCCAGCTCTATCGATAGCAAATAGAATTGGCAATTTTTGAATGGCTACGTCATGAATCACTTGATCGTATGCACGTTGTAAAAAAGTGGAATAAATTGCAACAACAGGCTTGTGGCCTCCAATGGCAAGACCAGCAGCAAAAGTTACGGCGTGTTGTTCTGCAATTGCAACATCAAAATATTGATTAGGGTATGTTTTAGAGAACTTAACCATGCCAGATCCTTCTCGCATGGCTGGTGTAATCGCCATTAATTTAGGATCATTAGCAGCTTCTTGACATAACCAATCACCAAAAACCTGTGAAAAAGTTAACTGTTTATTATTATTTTTTGGCAAACAAAACGTTGCTGGATCAAATTTAGGAACGGAATGCCAACTGATAGGATCTTTTTCAGCTGGCTCATAACCCTTACCTTTTTTAGTGATAATATGTAAAAATTGTGGACCTGATAGCTTGCGCATATTGTGTAATGTTTCTACTAATGTAAGTACATCGTGACCGTCAATTGGTCCAATATAATTAAATCCTAATTCTTCAAACATTGCACTTGGGATTATTATCCCTTTAAGATGTTCTTCTGTTTTTTTTAACAATTTTTTAATGGATGGAATATTTGAAAATACTCTTTTCCCGCCTTCACGTAAGCAAGTATATAGATTTCCAGACAATAGCTTTGCTAAATGAATATTTAATGCACCCACATTTTTTGAAATTGACATTTTATTATCATTTAGGATTACTAGTATATCTTTGTGAATATCACCAGCATGATTCATTGCTTCAAAAGCCATACCAGCTGTAATAGCGCCATCACCAATAACGCAAACTGTTTTGCGATTTTTATTTTCATATTCAGCCGCTACTGCTAGGCCAAGTCCAGCACTGATGGATGTAGAGGAATGACCAACACTAAGAATATCATATTCACTTTCAGACCGCCATGGAAAAGGATGTAAACCATTTTTTTGTCGTATTGTATCAATACGGTCACGGCGTCCGGTTAATATCTTATGTGGATATGCTTGGTGACCAACATCCCATATAAGATTATCAAATGGAGTTTTGTAAACATAGTGCAAAGCAACAGTGAGTTCAACAGTTCCTAATCCAGATGCAAAATGCCCGCTAGAACGGCTAACACTATTTAATAAAAATTGTCGCAACTCTTTACATAACTTTATAAGGCATTCTTTTGGTAAAAGTCTTAATTCCTTTGGTTTTTCTATTAAAGCTAAAGTTGGATAAGAGGCGATATCAATACTCATGTCTACCCATAAATTGTTTTTGTTGATAATACTAACGCTTTAGTAGTGCGCTAAATATTATTGAGAATCTTGATGACTAATACAATATCTCTTTTCTTTTCAAGAAAAGATTAGTTTTTTCGTTTAAAAATAAAGTGTGTCAAGTCATTTAGTGTTTCTATATTCAGTCCATATTTTTGTTCTAAAATATAAAGCGTATCCAATGCTTTTTCATATAAATTATTTGCTTTTTTTTGCGCTTCTTCAAGACCGATTAGTGCAGGATATGTATTTTTTTTATGTTTTTTATCAGAACCATGATTTTTACCTAAAAAGGTTTTATCGCCAGCAACATCTAGGATATCATCATGGACTTGAAATAATAGGCCGATTGTATCAGCATAATGATCTAATAATGGCAGTAAATTATAACCTTTATTTCCAGCAGCCAGCGCACTAATTCTGATAGCGGCTCGAATTAACATACCTGTTTTATGATGATGAATTGATTCTAGCATGGTAAGGTCAATTTTTTGACCTGCGCATTCTATATCAAGTGCTTGACCACAACACATACCTGCTGCTCCAGTAGCAGAAGCAAGTGCCGCTATCATAGCGATACGATTAGTGTCATTAACATCAGGCATAGATGAACAAGATAATATATCAAATGCAAGTGCTTGTAAGGCATCTCCTGCTAAAATTGCATGTGCTTCGCCAAAAGAAATATGGCAGGTAGGACGTCCACGCCTTAGAGTATCATTATCCATTGCCGGTAAATCATCATGCATCAATGAAAAAGCATGAATACATTCAACTGCTGCAGCAGGACCGTCTAGATTTTCCACAGCAACATTTAACATGTTACCAATCGCATAAACTAAAAAAGGTCTTAGGCGCTTTCCTCCTAGTAAAGAGCCATATTTCATCGCTGTGATCAGTTGATTATGATGAAACGGAAAACGATGAAAATGCTTTAGCAGTGTACTATTCACACGATCATTTACCCATTGGCATTGATCGCTAAAAGAAAATGTTACTATTTCAGACATGATTTATTTATCTTCCAGCATCCAGCGCACAGTATCTAATGAAGCTCTCTCATCGTTTTAATAAAATTAAAACTGGTTTTCCGCACATTGCAATGCTTTCTAACCTACTCTTGACTAATTTGAATTCTATTGCTGATACTAAAATCACTTAATATTTTTAATGGAAGCTCTATTCACTATAAACGCGTAGCACATCTTTTAAGTATCGTTATTGAGGTATACAAGAGCAGGCCTTTTGATCAAATCGTTTTCGTTTTAGTATCATTATTTTGTTCTCTAAGCATTCCTAAGCGTGTGCTTAGGACAATTTCTTTTACCAAATTTACTTTCTCTGTGATCTTTAGCACAAAACAATATAGCAGCACTCTCCAACCTGGAAATAACAAATCCTGATAATAATATGTTATTATTCGCACTTATGCGAAACAAGAAAAATGATTTTTATAAAAATCTTATGAAGTGTATTATCAAACTATTTCCTGAAATCATCATTAAAAGCCAATCTGTACGGTTACGTTTTATTAAAATCTTAGCTACTAATATTAGTAATATATTACATGCATTAGATATGGAAATTAAAGTTACTCGTCACTGGGATAATATCGTAGTTAGCGCAAAAAAAAACACAGCTTATCATGCAATTTGTGATGCCTTAATAAGAATTCCAGGAATCCATCATATTTTGTTAGTTGAAGAATATCAATTCCATGATATAAATCATATTTTTGAGTTAATTTATCCTACTTATGCTGGGCTACTAATCAATAAAACCTTTTGTGTGCGTGTTAAGCGTCTAGGTAAGCATACTTTTAGTTCCATGGAAATAGAACGTTACATTGGTAAAAGATTCGATCAGAATGTTTTGTCTGCTAAAGTAAAACTTAATCAACCTGATGTTATTATAAATCTTGTAATTGAACACGATAAAGTCATGTTAGTCAAAGCTCGCATTGAAGGAATAGGTGGTTTTCCAATTGGAACGCAAGGAGATGTTTTATCCTTACTATCTGGAGGATTTGATTCTGGGGTGTCTAGTTATATGCTCATGCGAAGGGGTTGCCGAGTTCACTACTGCTTTTTTAATCTAGGTGGCATTAGTCATGAGATTGGCGTAAGAAATCTTGCTTATTATCTTTGGTATCGCTTTGGACGTTCACATAAAGTGCGTTTTGTAGCAATAGATTTTTCATCAATTGTAAGCGAAATTCTTGAAAATATGGATAATAGCTATGTGGGAGTAATTTTAAAAAGGATGATGGTACGCACTGCATCAATAATAGCAGAACGCTATGGGATTCAAGCGCTCGTAACTGGTGAAGCTTTAGGACAAGTTTCTAGCCAAACATTAACCAATTTACGTTTAATTGATAATGTTACAGATAGCATTATTTTACGACCATTAATTTCATATGATAAAGAAAATATTATTAATATAGCTAGAAAGATAGGTACAGAAGTATTTGCGAATACCATGCCTGAATATTGTGGTTTAATTTCGAAAAAGCCTACGCTAAAAGCAATCAAAGAAACCATTATAGAACAGGAATCAAAATTTGATTTTTCTTTGCTTAATCGTGTGCTTAGTAAAGCAACAATCATTGATATTCATAATATAATGAATGACCATCAGCAGAAAATAGCCACTGTAGAAGTTGTCAATTCATTCTCTGTTGATGATATTATTTTGGATATTCGTCCCCATGATGCACAAAAAGCTCGACCACTTAATTTGTCAGGCGTTAATGTAAAATTATTACCATTCTATAAACTCAATAGCCAATTTAGTCAGTTACCGCAACAAAAACTTTATTTGCTCTATTGCGAAAGTGGTGTTATGGGCCACTTACAAGCACTTTATTTATATGAGAAAGGCTTTAAAAATGTCAAAGTATATCAGCCTTAATACTTAAAATTTGCTATTATATCGCCATGAGTTAGCATCACTGTAAATATTTAGCAATAAGGAGCTTTATCTAGCAGATAACTTCATCCATTCACTAATTATTACAAATTCTTCTTTGCCTGTTAATCTGAAAGGCAATTCAACAGAAAATCTTGATGATAGATGAATCTTCAATGACCATTGTTTGCGATGATCAGCCATACTTATTGAGATTTTCAGTATAATGTATGGCTGAATGACTATTAAGCTTTTAATGTCTACACTATGCTTTGACAGGTAGCGAAGAAATTATGTGATATTCTACTTGCTCTATATAATTCATTTTGTTTTTATTAGTGATTTAATTGTGCATGCAGAATTTTTATGGATACTGTAAGGATACATACTTTTAGAACCTTCCACCTTAAAATATCTTTATAGAAAAAATATTTTCTAAGCAAAAAGAAAAGATCACTCAAATTATTTGCTTGCTGTGTTATCCTAACACAGATAGGGTATTCTTATTATGAATAACGGGTTTATCTAATGCCCATGAGGTATTGCATCAATTTTAAACAGGTAGTTTTTTTTGAAAAACATTCCATAAATCTATGTCGATATTCGATTACTCTAGATTGGTCTATTGTATAAATGAATCTACTACCACTAGTATCTTATATAACAATAAGATACTAAAGTTTTATATAAAACAAACATATTTTGAGTATGAATATCCTCCTTAAAACTCAGGAGGACCATTTTTAGTTGAAAAAACTATCTTCTTATACAAGCACCCAAGACACTCAAAAATTAACTGATTGAACCAAGATTCAATGTAGTTCCCTGGTATCTAGTACAGATATTTATAATATAGAGTATCATAAAAGTTAGCTACGTTAAGTACGAAAAATATTTTATTGTTTTAAGCAAAATAATGCTGCATAATATTATCTTTTTATCTGATAAATTAAAATATATTTCATGCGCTTATAAAATATGGTATTGAGATACACATATCCTTTCATTAAAAACTGCAATTACATTTTATGCAGTTTTAACGAAATGGTAATGATTAATGATTCATGGTGCACTTTTATAAAAAATCTCGATAAATATATGATATTGTAGTCCCTGGTACTAAAGCGATCCATATTCCGCATAAAATAACATAGAATAAAAGCTATCACTTTTATTCTATGTTATTTGCTAGGCAGATCTAAATATGCTGTTGCTAGCAGTATGAGCAGGATCTGTCAACCAGCTACTACTTGTCATAGCCATAGCATCCTGTTCAAGAATACGGGATGGTAACAATGTATGTCTGTTAAAAATTTAAGAAATATCGCCATCATCGCACATGTCGATCATGGCAAAACTACACTAGTCGATAAGTTATTACAGCAATCTTGTACTTCTAATAAATATAATAACTTCGATGAACAAGTAATGGATTCCAATGAACTTGAAAAAGAGCGTGGCATCACGATTTTAGCTAAAAATGCCGCTATTAAATGGCGCGATTATCGTATCAATATTATTGATACACCGGGACATGCTGATTTTGGTGGTGAAGTAGAACGGGTGTTATCAATGGTTGATAGTGTATTACTATTGGTTGATGCGATAGATGGTCCGATGCCACAAACCCGCTTCGTTACGCAAAAAGCTTTCAGCCATGGTTTAAATCCGATTGTCGTGATCAATAAAATTGATCGAAAAAGCGCTCGGCCTGATTGGGTAGTTGATCAGATTTTTGATCTCTTTGTAACTTTAGGTGCAACTGATAAACAGCTTGATTTTCCAATTGTTTATGCCTCAGCGTTACATGGCATTGCTGGTAGCGATTACCATGAGATGTTTGACGATATGACACCACTTTATGAAGCAATAGTAAAATATGTTTCTCCGCCAAAAGTTGATCTAGATGGAGCTTTTCAAATGCAAATATCTCAACTGGATTATAATCATAATCTGAGAGTTATTGGCATTGGCCGCATTAATCGTGGTGTAGTAAAGCCAAATAAACCCATCACTGTTATCAACAGTGATGGGTTAGTACGTAGTGCTAAAGTTGGTCAGGTATTTATGTACTTAGGATTGGAGCGTATTGAGGTAAAAATTGCTGAAGCCGGTGATATTGTGGCTTTAACGGGACTTGGTCAAATCAATATATCAGATACATTATGTGATCCAAGTAATCTTGAAGTATTACCAGACATAGTAGTTGATGGACCAACGATAAGTATGAATTTTTGTGTTAATACCTCACCTTTTTGTGGTCGAGACGGAAAATATCTCACTTCTCGTCAAATTTTGAATCGCCTTAAAAAGGAATTAGTGCATAATGTTGCGTTACGAGTAAAAGAGACTGAAGACCCTAACGCTTTCTGTGTTTCTGGACGCGGTGAATTGCATCTTGCAATATTAATTGAAACAATGCGCCGTGAAGGTTTTGAATTAGCCATTTCTCGACCAAAAGTTATTTTTCGTCAGTGTAATGGGCGAACGCAAGAACCCTTTGAACGTGTCAGTGTTGATATAGAAGAAAAGCATCAAGGTAATGTTATGATGGTACTAGATAAACGCCAAGGTGAACTGTACGATATATCATCTGATGCCCAGGGACGAGTGCGGCTTAATTATATTATTCCAAGTCGTG
The DNA here is from genome assembly GCA_032378655.1 of Candidatus Arsenophonus melophagi. Classification (GTDB taxonomy): domain Bacteria; phylum Pseudomonadota; class Gammaproteobacteria; order Enterobacterales; family Enterobacteriaceae; genus Arsenophonus; species Arsenophonus melophagi. Next base: position 30,227 of record JAVYJS010000004.1, read on the forward strand.
GACTCATTGGTTTTCGTACAGAGTTTTTATCCATCACATCAGGTAGAGGAATATTTCATGCAACGTTTAGTCATTATGATGATATTCGCACAGGAGAAATTGGACAAAGAAAAAATGGTGTGATGATTTCAAATTGTCAAGGTAAAGCAGTAGCTTATGCGCTTTATAGTTTACAAAATCGAGGTAAATTATTTCTAGGTCATGGTGATGAAATCTATGAAGGACAGATTATCGGTCTTCATGCCCGTTCTAATGATTTAACTGTTAACTGCTTAACTAGTAAAAAATTGACTAATTTTCGCGCTTCAGGAAATGAAGCAGCGATAACTTTATATCCGCCAGTCAAAAAAACATTAGAACAAGCGTTGGAATTTATTAGTGATGACGAATTAGTAGAAGTAACACCAAAATCAATTCGCTTAAGAAAGCGTTATTTAAAAGAAAAAGACCGCCGCTGTGCTTACCGTAATCAAGAAATGTAGATAACATTATTGGTTTTTCATGTAATACATCTATATATTGTTATTCATACTATAACTATAGGTGTAGAGTATTTTTTTTGCAATGAGCTATTTAAGTCATGAACATCATAACATGAACATTACTAAGAAAAAATATCATAATTATACTCGTTACTGTATATTTTTTTAAAATATACCATTAGCTTCATGAGTCTCTGCACTAAATAACTTTTCTTCGATCTTGATCATTTTGTTACGACATGGATCCAATCCTTACAATCTGGCATCAGGAAAATAAAAATTTTTAGAGTTTATTTTACTTTTCAGAAAAAACTGTTTTTTTAGTAAACCTAAAACTTGTCTATTGGTTAATAGACAATTATTTTTATTAGTGCTATAATGGAGTTTATGTACATTTAAAATGTAAAGGCTAGCGTGATTAATCAATGGTGTTAGTAACCTGAACACAGTGATTGTAGACCACTCTGTTAGTGGTATTATGGTTTATATAATATACCAAAAAATCCTTAATCTTTTAAGACTGTTACATCCTTAAAATTTTGACATAGGCTTTTGGAACAAGCTTACTGATGTTGATAGTACATCTAGGTTAGAAAAGGTTAAATTATTACTAACCTTGCCTTCTTTTTATCAGGACTACTCTCAATGTAGTTCGATGCATATTCTTCATATTTACGTATAATTAAATTCTTATCTTTAACGTCGGAAACCTTAATTTCATTAAGGTTAGGCGAAAGAAATAAAATGTATCGAACATATGATAGAAATTTGTAACTGCATATGACAATAATTAATATCTTTTATAATCAATCATCCTTAAAAAATTAACTGAACTTAAGATTGCTAAACTTTATTCCACAGTTGCATTGAAAACTAGTAATAAGACTATACTCCAATATTATTGGTATAATAGGTAGTTAGAAACATGAGTTACCTACCTATTAGGTAACTCATGTTTTGTTTAATAATAATGGCAATAACAACGGTTTATTTTTGCTGCAATCATTGTGATGTGTTTTATGAAAAAATTTACGGTTTATCGTATTGTCGTGTAATGCAATAATTGAATCAGGTCTTCTACTAGATCGAGTATCGCTGCGAACAATATATCAATATATAAAGCCTATTTGATTTTAACCAATCAAATAAGGAAATATGTTGCAATAATTATTAATTTTTTATCTTATTTAGTAATATTCCTTAATAGAGAACACTGTTACTAGCTACAAGTATATCTTAATTAACTACTTCAGAGTAGTAGTTAATTAAGATATAGAGTGATATTCTCTTGTTTCAAGAAGTATAAAGTACCTATTTATATATTAATTACAATGTTATAATATATGCTAAATAACACTGATTGTAGTTTTTAACTACACATTTCACTATTCTTAACAAGAATAGTGAAATGTGTATATCACTACAGATGTATCTGTAGTGATATACTTGATAAAAATTCTATTTTTCTATCTCATTACTTCATAAGTCTTTTATAAGCATCAAAAGCATAACTTTTCTTTAATCATCTACTTTATCAGTTAATGACTAACACATCAAAGTGATCAGATAGCGTATAAACTATGAACTATTTTTTCTTTTCAAGAATTTGATCACATTTATTTAAATAAAGCAATGAATTTACATCGCTTCTCAATAAGATGGCTAATCTATTTTAAAAATTTAACTCTTTCATGTTAATTGAATAGATTTTATCTTCTATTGTATCGACGTATTCCAGAAAATACATCATAGTTTTCTTGATCGTTTTAAATGAACTATAAACGTCTTCTTCATTCTTTTAGTTAAAATTGTCATCGCTGTCTTTACTAAAAATTAATTTTTACATTAATTATAGAAAATTATCTTTTCCTTTAAAATTTTTACTGATTGCTGATGAACTATTATCAGTTAAAGTTAATGTTTTTATTTCACTTTTATAATAAAAATATATTTAAAAACATATCTAAGTATGTAAAGAGAGGGATGAAAGAACACAATGAAAGTGGCAATAATAGGTGCAATGGAGCAAGAAATAGCATTATTACGTAAACAAATTAATGTTCGTTCAACATTGATACGTGGTGGATGTGAAATCTATTTCGGAAAATTTAATGATCTTGATATTGCATTATTAAAATCAGGTATTGGTAAAGTTTCTGCGGCAATAGGAACGACTGTACTAATAGAACATTTTTTGCCTGAATTTATTATCAATATTGGTTTTGCTGGTGGGTTGGCACCCACTTTACAGGTAGGCGATATTGTAGTTTCCAATCAAGTTTGTTATCACGATGTTAATATCACTGCCTTTGGTTACCAAGCTGGACAAATGGCACACTGTCCACCAGTATTTAAAGCGAATAAAAAATTAATAAAACTGACCGAAAAATGCATTGAAAAATTAAATTTATATGCAATTTATGGTTTAATTTGCAGTGGTGATAGCTTTATTAATTGCGCTCAAGCGGTTAGCTATATTCGCCATACTTTTCCTGAAGTAGTCGCTGTTGAAATGGAAGGAGCATCGATAGCACATGTATGTTACAAATTTGGTATCCCATTCATTATTGTACGTGCAATTTCTGATGTTGCTAGCAAAGACTCTAGCCTATTTTTTTCAGAATTTTTACCTTTTACAGCTTATAGATTAAGCTTAATGATAAAAACAATGTTAACCAATTTAACTATAAAGTATAGAAGTACATAATGCATTAATAAATGCTAAATGAAGCGCCGCAACTACAAGTTGTTTTTGCATTTGGATTATTTACTAAAAACCTTGATCCTTCTATTCCCTCTCTATAATCGATATAACCACCAAGCAAATATTGTAAACTCATCGGATCAATAATTAATTCCACACCTTGATTTTTAATCGTTAAATCACCTTCATTTTTTTTATCATCAAAAGTAAACCCATATTGAAAACCACTACAACCTCCACCAGTAATATAGACACGCAAACGTAAATTGGGGTTTGCTTCATCTTCAAGCAAAGCCTTAACCTTATTTGCTGCAGTATCAGTAAAGTGTATCGGTAATTCAGTATCCTTACTCATTTATCACTCCAGGGCAAAATATTAATCAATAAACACAGAAAAGATTCTTAATATTGTGATAGCTTAAGACTTTAAAACCTTAAGAAGGGTAATATTATCTAACAGATAATCAATGGATTCAAGATCCAACATGAAATTAACTAGATTAAAATGCCTTTTAATTTTTTGTATTTATTCTACTAGCAATACTGATTAAAATATAAAAAAATTTTCTGCACACATACTGGGAGTTATTTAATGAAGCAATCTGAAATACTGTACCTAAAAGCTCAAAAGTTTATGCCTGGAGGCGTTAATTCACCAGTGCGAGCATTTAATGGTGTTGGCGGCTATCCATTATTCATGCAGAGAGCTAACGGTGCTTATATTTATGATGTTGATGATAAGGAATATATTGATTACGTAGGTTCTTGGGGACCAATGATTTTAGGACACAATCATCCTTCTATTCAAAAAGCAGTAATTCAAGCAGCAAAAAATGGTCTTAGTTTTGGAGCACCTACTGCTACTGAAGTAAAAGTAGCAGAAATGATTAATCAGCTGATTCCATCGATCGAAATGATTCGTATGGTAAATTCAGGTACAGAAGCTACAATGAGTGCCATAAGGCTTGCTAGAGGCTATACAGAACGAAACAAAATTATTAAATTTGAAGGTTGCTATCATGGGCATGCTGATTGCTTATTAATTAATGCTGGATCTGGTGCGCTAACTATCGGTCAACCTAATTCTCCTGGAGTCCCTGAAGATGTTGCCCAAAATACGCTGATCTGTACGTTTAATGATTTAAATTCTGTATGGAAAACTTTTATGCAATATCCGCAAGAAATTGCTTGTATTATTGTTGAACCAGTAGCAGGTAATATGAATTGCATTCTACCAGAAACTGAATTCCTACCAAACTTACGTACATTATGTGATCAATTTGGTACGCTACTAATTATTGATGAAGTGATGACTGGTTTTCGGGTTAGCTTAGGTGGTGCACAAGCTCATTATCAAGTTGAACCTGATTTGACCTGTTTAGGAAAAATAATTGGCGGAGGCATGCCTGTTGGAGCATTCGGCGGCCGCCGTGAATTGATGGAAAAACTCGCCCCAATAGGACCGATTTATCAAGCGGGTACATTATCAGGAAACCCATTAGCAATGGAAGCTTGTTTAGCCTGTCTAACTGAAGTAACTAAACCTCATACTCATGAACGTTTACTAGAATTAACAACAAAACTTGCTAGAGGGTTAGAAGCAAAAGCTCAAAAGGTTGGTATTCCATGCATGGTTAATCATATTTGCGGTATGTTTGGTATTTTGTTTACAGCTGAAACAAAAGTTAATTGCTATCAAGATGTTATAAAATGTAATATTGATCGGTTTAAGCAATTTTTTCACTTAATGTTAGACGCAGGTGTTTATTTAGCTCCATCAGCATTTGAAGCGTGCTTTATGTCTATTGCACACAGTGATGAAGATATTGAACGAACCATTGAAATAGCAGAAAATGCATTCAATAAAATTAAATAACCATTTTAAAAAAATAAAAAATTGACACTAATTTTTAACTCTGTATCACCTTAAAAGTTTTTAACTATTGCCTAAACATTTCTTTTATCCAGGTTGGCGCATCATTAGTATGTTCATGTTGTTCAGTAAAATTTATGTTGGGCTGCAGCCTTTGTACTCCTAGCTGACATAATTTTTGTGGATCCTCTGTCCATATTGGTAAAATACGATACCCACTACCTGAACAGTTAAAACTGCCATCAATATTTATCCCCATCTGTACAATCCCTTCTGGAGGATGATTATCCAATGCCAAAGGGGTTTGATTTTTTAAATAACGACGATATAGTTGTAATGCACCACTTGCACCCGTAAGATTTGTCGGACCATTATTATCACGGCCAACCCATGTGATAACTACTTCCTTACCATCAATACCTGAAAACCAGCTATCGCGAAGATCATTGGTTGTGCCTGTTTTACCAGCTAAGTGATACTGAGAAAATTCATTCATTAATGCATGCGATGTCCCTCGCTCTACTACTTGTTGCATACCATATAGTGTCAGATAAGCAGCTTGTGGAGAAACTGCTTGTTCTGCAGATGGATAGCTTTGATAAAGCTCATTGCCATTACCATCAATGACTGAGCGCAGCGCAGATAATGCCGCGCGATTTCCTCCACCACTAATTGTTTGAAACATTTGTGCTGTTTCCATTGGAGTTAAGTTTAATGCTCCCAATAACATAGCAGGTACTTTTTCTATTGAGTCACTTAGTACACCAAGATGTACTAAAATGTTAGTCACTTGATTTAAACCAACGCTCAAGCCAATATTAACTGTTGGGATATTTAATGAACGAACAAAAGCATCAATCAACATCATTTGTCCTCGAAAGCGACGATCATAATTTTTTGGCTCCCATATTTTGTTGTTAAATTTAATAGTAATTGGCTCGTCAGGTATCCAAGTATTTAAACGAAAATGATCTGGTTCACTTAATGCTGTGAGATACGTTGAAGGCTTAGCTAATGAACCAATAGAACGTCTAGCATTTAACGCTCGGTTAAAGCCAGAATATTGTGGTTGAGAACCACCCACTATAGCACGCACTTCCCCATTAAGACGGTCAACAGCCACTAGCGCACCTTCAAGATCAGGCAACTTATATGTTTGGCGTAAATCAGCGATTCCATTCTCAACAGCATGTTCAGCTGCTTTCTGCGATACTGGATCTAAAGTAGTAAAGATCTTAGCTCCAGAAAGGTTGTTTACTCTATCGCCTAATTTTTTAGCTAATTCTTGTCGAACAAGTTGCATAAAAGCTGGTTGAGGGGTTAAAATACCACTTTTTGGTGTTACTCCTAAAGGCCTAGCACTTAATGTCTTATACATATCATGATCAATGATTTGTCGGGTTTCCAACAATTTTAATACAAAATTTCGACGTTCTAGAGCTAGTGCAGGATGACGCCATGGATTATATAATGAAGCACCCTTGACCATGCCAACGAATAATGCTTGTTGATCAATACTTAGCTCATCGATTGGTCGTCCAAAATAATAGAGACTGGCCAGAGGAAACCCTCTAATTTGCTCATCGCCACTTTGACCTAAATAAACTTCATCGAGATAAAGTTCAAGAATACGTTCTTTGCTATAGCGAAAATCCATTAAAATTGCCATATAAGCTTCATTGGCTTTACGTATTAATGTTCTTTCATTAGTTAGGAATAAGTTTTTAACTAATTGCTGAGTTAGTGTGCTGCCACCTTGAACAGTCTTTCCAGCAAGTAAATTAGCAATAACAGCACGTCCGATGGAATAAATACTTACTCCATCATGTTCATAAAAATTTCGATCTTCAATCTCTAATAAAATTTTAATTAAGGAATCAGGAAAATCTTTTCTTGGTAAGACTAAGCGTTGTTCGTTGTTAGATGATTGCAGCATAGTAATGAGTTTAGGATCTAGTCTAAAAAAACCAAATGAACGGCCATTTTGCATATTAGTAATATTCGTAAGCTGCGTTTTTTCAAAACTTAATTTAGCTAAAATTTTTTCTTCTCGTTGATCAGGAAAAGAAAATGGCCTACGCAACATCTCAATTGTATTACTTCTAACAATATACTCACCAGGTGAAGTAATGGTATTTACTTGGCGATATTGCATGCCATCTAATAATCGGATCATCTCTTCTTTACTATAATGCATTCCTGGTTCAAGATTTACCATGCGACCATATACAGCAGCTGGTAGATCCCAAACTTTTCCATCAAGGCGCTCACTGATTTTTTGATATAAATAGATACCATAGATACCAATGAATGATGCAAAAACAATAATCATTTTAGTAAATAACCAAAACCAACGCCTCATATTTTTAGTTGCCCGAGATTTAGGACCTTTATGTATCATGCTTGTTTCTTCCTGGCGCTCATTATTAATGAGCTTTCTTAGATCATTGCCAAACAAGTTCTTATCTTTAATATAGAGAGATAGTATACAATTAATCTGTAATTATAAGTAATGTATTCATTAACCAAAATATAAATCAAAACTTATAACTATTTTACATCTCTCTCATTTATACAGGATTTAATTCTGTATAAATACTTAATATTCTCTTGCTACTAGTTGCATGTTTTTATGGTAACTATTATGTGCTCTATCTGATTGAATGAGCACTATGTATCCGATATTAGTTACTAACTTTTAAGACAAATATTCTAGCATATTTGCTATCTTTACCATATTCCATCTGTAATGGATAGCTAACTATATATCAGCTTCCAGTTAGAATATTGTCTAATGTTATCGCATGAGCATAGGGTTTCTCGCAGATGTTATGTAATTTCGAGTACATGATTAAACTATCTATTTACATACATAGAAGCGCAAATAGATAATTGTCTAACAGATGGAGATATGATTATCTGCTTACCAAGCAGATAATCATAAAATAGCTCAAGAACTCAAGCATGAACGTAAATAAAGATTATAAATTAAATTCATAAATCAGTTTTTTAAAAAAAATTATTTATCAATGTATAATTGAAATAAAATTTCAGAATGATCTGTTCACGATCATATGCATTTGAAATTTAGGTATTAATTCGATTATTTTCTAATGTTCTTAAAACAAAGATTAAAAACATTTATATGAACTAAAATTTATAGTTATACGCTCACTATATATTCATTCTCAATCTCTTGATACTCAAGAGTATAAAAATATTGAAGAGTATAAAAAATATTTAAGAGTATAAAAATATTTTATTAAAAATCTACTTTTATCAAAAAGTAAAAGAGTATCAGAAAAGAATATCAATATATAAATAAATATTATTTATATAATGAACCAAGTTATAATATCTTTGCCAAAGATAGAGTGTTCTGTTATTTATAGTAACATTAATAGAGTGTTCTATTATTTATAGTAACATTAGTATCTAAATTGTAGAGTTCTTTATGAACATTACGTATGTAGGAGAAACATGATGCACGAATGGCAAAAATCTAAAGCTTCATCCTTAAGTATTCTCGCCATCGCTGGAGTTGAGCCATACCAAGAAAAGCCAGGTGAAGAGTATATGAACGCAGGTCAACTAAAATATTTTAGGGTTATTCTAGAAGCATGGCGTAATCAACTCAGAGATGAAGTAGACCGCACTGTAACGTATATGCAAGATGAAGCAGCAAATTTCCCTGATCCCGTTGATAGAGCATCACAGGAAGAGGAATTTAATCTTGAGTTACGTAACCGCGATCGCGAACGTAAGTTGATTAAAAAAATTGAGAAAACAATTAAAAAAATTGATGATGAGGATTTTGGTTATTGTGCAAGCTGTGGAGTTGAAATAGGCATCCATCGCTTAGAAGCTCGTCCAACAGCTGATTTATGTTTTGATTGCAAAACACTAGCTGAATTACGCGAAAAACAGTTGGCTGGTTAACTAAATGATTATAGTTGTACCTTAAAAATAAGGTACAAAAGTGTACCTTACTTTTATCAAAGTGTAATTCATTAATTATTAATTACTCAGGTTTTATTAAGTAGGGGCTTCTTATGCACCTTCTTCAAAGGTAATTTACATTTAAGATCATGAATTATATGAACAATAACTCATATTCAAATCATTCACGTTTGATGTGAAGACACAGTAAGAACAAGCACCAAACCCAGGAGTAATGGTTCAAGTCTAAATCAGACTCTTGTAATATTGCTTTTTTAATAAAATAAAATGAAATAATACATGCGTAAGCGCATGTATTATTTCATTTTATTTTTGCATTTTAGAGTGGATTAAAATCAATAGGTAATAGTTTTGATTAAAACAAAAAGAAATTAAAAAGCAACTGTAGCTAACTGAAGTAAAGCGAGAAATGCTTCAATAGCTATAAAAGAAAAGATGTTTTTCCTTTATGCTGATACCAAAGTATACAGTTCTATTTTTGAGTAAATGGATTTTTATATTTCTTCGGCGTTAAGATGATATGTCATCTGACTATGTTCATGGATGTTAAGTTTGTCCAATTTTTATGGTTTGTTTACTTTTTATATACAAGTACTGATGCTTTAATAAATAAAAGACCATTTTTAATGTCGTGAATTCACTATCCTTAATCAGTTTATATAAAATATTCATGAATAATGACCTCATAAGAAACAGGCAGTGAATATAGAAATATTTATATTAAGTTTATAACTTTTAGATTTTTAAAACCTAAAAGTTATAAACTTAATAATTAATGTTCAGTATCCCATTTCAACTATTAAATATAGTAGTTTTGATTCTTTAATATTCAAGTAACAGTTAGTTTTTCTAAAAAACTTTAGTGATGAGAGTAATGATATAAATATTTTTTTATTTTTCAGATAGGTAAAAAGTAATATTTATAAAAAAATTTATACTTTTCTGGAGTGTTTATAATGAGTAAGATAGTAAATTGGAAACCAAGCGCGTCTATCAGTAACTTATTAACAAGAAGTAAAATTATTGCTGAAATCAGACGTTTTTTCATAGATCGTGGAGTGCTAGAGGTTGAGACACCTATATTGAGCCAATACACGGTAACAGATGTTCATCTTGTACCGTTTGAAACGCAATTTATTTCTCCTGTAATCAATAAAGGTATCAAATTTTATATGATAACGAGCCCTGAATATCATATGAAACGTCTGATAGCAGCTGGAAGTGGTCCTATATATCAGATCATTAAAGCCTTTCGTAATAAAGAAAAAGGACGTTATCATAATCCCGAGTTTACTATGCTCAAATGGTATCGACCACATTATGACATGTATCAACTGATTGATGAGGTAGATGATTTGTTGCAACAAATTTTTCGCTGCAATCAAGCGGAGCGAATATCATATCAACAAGCTTTTCAACGTTATCTCAATATAAATCCATTAACCCTAGAATTAGAAAAAAAACAATTGCGTGATACCGCATTAAAATTAGGTTTACATGATGCAGAAATAGAAGAAGACAAAGATGTATTGTTACATTTTTTGTTTTCAAGTGAAATTGAACCTCATTTAGGTAAAGATAAACCCATCATTATTTATCATTTCCCAGCTTCTCAAGCAGCTTTATCCAAAATTAGTAAAGAAGATCTCAGAGTTGCTGAACGATTTAAAGTCTATTTTAAGGGTATTGAGTTAGCTAATGGTTTTCAGGAGCTAAAAGATTCTCAAGAACAAAGAAAACGTTTTGAACATAATAACAAAATGCGAAAAAACCTGGATTTACCAGTACAACCTTTTAATAAACGGCTCATTACTGTATTAGATACAGCTATTCCTGATTGCGCAGGCGTTGCTATAGGTATTGATCGTCTAGTAATGTTGGTGCTGAGTGCAGAAAAAATCAGTGATGTTATCTCTTTTTCTATAGAGCGTGCTTAATACTAGTGAGTTATCAACGATAGCATGATGCTTCTGAATTTATTGTTGATTATTATGTTGATAAATATTTTACTAAAAGTTTTAAAAAAAAATTAATCAAGGTTATATCTACCGTTTATAGTTAGAGGTAATAAAAATTTTTTTATGTTAATTTGGTACTTAGCCAAAGTTTAAGTTTTTGTATCTGCATTGAACATTTGTTCAATGCCAGCAAGGAATCAAATAACTATAATATGATTGACATAGCTTTATATCAGTTAACGTAAAAGCTATGCATTGCACTTGTATTACATCTATAACCTGATTAAGAATCATAACCCATTAAATATGTTGTATTTATTAACATAGAATATTGGAGATAAAATTCTTATTTTATTGCTTTTTAAATACTACCTCAGTTACTCTAAACTTGAGAGTAGATATCTTATTATCTTGCTTTATAAGAAAAAACATGATCGTAGATTTCTAATCTAGCACAAAGCTATTAAACAGGATTGAACATAAATACTCATGCACGATATGTTTACTAACCCTAATAAAATTATTGATACGCAAGGGTTGCGTTGTCCTGAACCTCTGATGATGATCAGAAGAATAGTTCGTCAGATGACTGATAGAGAAACACTATTAATTGTTGCTGATGATCCGACTACAATTCGTGATATTCCTGTATTTTGTTGTTTTATGGAACATCAGCTTTTAGCTGAAAAAACTCAAACACTTCCCTACCTTTTTTTGATCCGTAAAAAGTAAATTCATACTAAAAACAAAACACGATTTTATTTCTTTCTTAATAAGAAAGATCTTAAAAAAAAGAAAATTTTTTTAAGATCTTTCAAGGCGAACAGAACATATTGTAACTACTCAGAAAGTAGTTACAATATGTTAAAATATATTGCTTTAGATTTTCAGATCAAGCCCTGTTCTATTAATCTAGATAAAGATTTTTGTAAAATTATTGAACAGAAATAGGTTATGCTCTTTAGCATAACATTTTTAATATCTAAAATGTTGTAGCTTGTAAATAGTATTAAACGTATCATCAGAATAAGGGATTTATCTTGAGACACAAGATACATCAAATAGCTTATTATCCAAATTATGTACCCATGATAGATTCCTGGAATTTAAATTTTTTAAGTTTTTAATAATTAATATTAATTACCCTGTTCTGGCTAATATAATTATGGCCAGGCTTATTCGCTGCTTATACTAGAAATAGTTACTGTGCAATAACCTGTAAACAAATGGCTCCTTAATAGCTACACGCTTTAAATAGACTGAACATTTAAGTGTTAGTACTATGGAGCTTTAAAAATCATCCTTTAAGGGATGATACGCGTTGCTTTAATTCAAACATACAATTGTAATTGTCTTTCTCGAGTTATAGTGTTAGTTGTGATGATGTAAGTCACTTATTAAGTGATTTCAGAAGTATACACTTTGACAAAAAGCGTATTCTTAGCGTAAAATTACTCTACGCTTCTGATTTTAAAGCTTATAACTTTTATTGGTATGTGATACTGAATACTTTAGCTTGCTTTAAAGTGATTTCCGCAGGAGCAGAAAATACTAAAGAAAGTGATAATTGATTCATAGACATGAAAGGCTATTTTGAATCAGACATTCAAAGTGTTAATCGTACATTAAAATGTTGAGTAAAATAAAGAAAGGGAATCATAATAACTAATATAGCTATTACTATCCTAGTATAGTATACATTTAACTAAAATTATCAATATACTGTTCATTAATTGTAATGAATTCGTCATCTTACTAAATTACATAAATAAATTAATGAATTATCATAATTAAGCAATATTATTATACCTCTTGTCTGATAGAGGTTCCAAGTATATGGCGCTTAGTACAAAATACAAAGCGCACCAAAAGTCTCATGCTTATATTATTCTTTAATAGGCTTAATGATCTTATTTACCCCTTATCAAAGCTATAATAGTCATTCAGACAGTCTCTTCATCAGACTGAAGAGACTGAAGGAAAATTTCAATAACATTGCTATTTATAATTTCAGGATTGCAATCAATGTCATTGATCAAAGTTTAATCACTTGGCTTTCTGAAAAAGCCAAGTGATTAAACTAATAATGCTTTAGGTATATCTTATTTTCCATGTAACTTGAATGTCATCTAAAAGATGCATAGTCAACACTATTGCAGCGGTTTTGCTACCATGAATCGTGCTCTTATTGTTCCTAAAGGTCTTAGTTTTTAAAAATAAAATAATTGTATCAAGCATATTGCTCTAATTATCATTTGCGAGGGTTTTATTAGCTTTAAAATAAAAAATTGCTCATTGATATAGCAATGAGCAATTTCTACCATTGATTGATATTAATAATAGTAATAATACTAGGATTATAGTTATGAAATCATGATGCTACCTATGATTGCTTCTTACTCAACTATGTTGCGGTAAAAATTTAACTGAAGTTTTATAATAGTTTATTCTAAAACGTGAGGTTTATTATAATAAACGTCCAGAATCAATTTCACAGTTATAAGTAATATTATCATCTCTATTTTAGATTTTATACGCGTAATTTGCTGAAGCTATGCTGCTTTCCACCTAATGAATGCTATGACTCTCCTTTTCAATTTTTATCTTTGCTTTTCAAAAGCAAAGATAAAATGCTAAATAGAAATATTTTACGCAAAAAGAAATTTTTTTGAAAAAGCTTGAAAGGAAGCCATGCTTTTCTCTTGTAAAGAGAAAAGCATGGGGTGAGAAAAGATTAAAAACTCAATTAAGCATAATAAAAGCCTAAACAAAACCTATTAACATTTTTAATGTTTATTATATATCATGCTTTTGGTTCATGATTCATGACGGTTATAAAGACTGTAGGAAACTTTTCCTGCAACTTTTTTACGATGAAGCTGCCAATTTTTAGGTAAAGTAGCTAAATTAGCTTCTGCTTCTGCCTCAACATAGATCCAACAATTTTTAGTTAACCACCCATTCTCTTCCAAGAGAGAAGCTGTTTTTTGCAGTAGATTTTTACGAAAAGATGGATCAAGAAAAATAACATCATAGACAGTACTGGAATGTGCTAAATAGTTTAATGTATTGCTATTAATTACTTGCACATTTTCTGCTTGTAATTGATTTAAAATAGCTACAAGTAGTTTTACTATAGGGCGTTTTAATTCAATTAAGGTAGCTGAAGCAGCATTGCGAGAAAGTGCTTCAATAGCTAAAGCGCCACTACCAGCAAAGCAGTCAAGACAGCGAGCTTCTCGAATAACAGGCATTAACCAATTAAATACAGTTTCTCTAATCCTATTTGTTGTTGGACGTAAATCAATACTATTGTAAACAGGTAGTTTACGTCCTCTCCACTTTCCGCCAATGATACGAATTTGTCCATATGATGCAGATGGTATTTTTTTTGCCATAATTTCATAGCTTATTGATAAAAGTTTGTTAATATAATAGATGCTATCAATAAATATTGATAGCATCTATTAGATGATAGACTGTTTAATATAGTTTATTATCGACATGCGACTTGAAAACAGTAGAAAGTATTATACTCAATCAATAGATTATCGCAGTGAAAGAAATAAATAAACAAAAAAAAATACCATCGATACAACAGCACAAAAATCTAGAAAAAGAGCATTTCTTTTCGCGCTTAAAGCATGGGTTATTAAAAACTCAGAAAAGTATTAGTGTCGATTTTTTTAGTGCTTTTCACAGCAAAAAAATCAATGATGATTTATTCAATGAATTAGAAGAACAACTTGTAATAGCTGATGTTGGAATAGAAACAACGCAAAAAATTATAGATCGCTTAACTACTCATGCTAAGCGTAAAGAGTTGAATGATGCTACAATGCTTTATGGCAAATTACGTGATGAGATGGTTAAGATTTTATCTGTTGTTGAAAAGCCATTAATTACAGAAAATAAGTTACCTTATATAATATTGATAGTTGGGGTTAATGGGGTTGGTAAAACCACAACAATTGGTAAGTTATCCCATCAATATAAGATGCAAGGTAAATCAATTATGTTAGCCGCTGGAGATACATTTAGAGCAGCAGCTCTTGAGCAATTACAAGTTTGGGGTGTGAGAAACAATATTCCTATTGTTGCTCAACATCTTGGTGCTGAATCTGCATCAGTTATTTTTGATGCTATTCAGTCGGCAAAAGCAAAAGGGATAGACATATTGATTGCAGATACTGCAGGACGCTTGCAAAACAAAACC
This sequence comes from Candidatus Arsenophonus melophagi, assembly GCA_032378655.1. Lineage (GTDB taxonomy): Bacteria > Pseudomonadota > Gammaproteobacteria > Enterobacterales > Enterobacteriaceae > Arsenophonus > Arsenophonus melophagi. Next base: position 45,420 of record JAVYJS010000004.1, read on the forward strand.
TATTTGATGGAAGAGTTAAAAAAAATTGTTAGAGTTATTCGAACCATTGATCCAGGCGCACCTCATGAAGTAATGTTAATTTTAGATGCATGTGCTGGCCAAAATGCAATTAATCAAGTTAAAAGTTTTCATGAGACAGTTAGTGTAACTGGCATTAGTTTAACTAAAATGGATGGCACCGCTAAAGGTGGTGTGATTTTTGCTATCGCTGATCAGTTTAAGATCCCAATTCGTTATATTGGGATTGGCGAAGGAATCGATGATCTCCGGCCATTTTTAGTGAACGATTTCATCGAAGCACTTTTAGTCCGAAAAGGATGAAACCAATGATTCGCTTTGAAGATGTTAGCACAGCGTATCGCTGTGGTAAGCAAGCATTCCAGGGAATTGATTTTCACATTCATCATGGAGAAATGGCATTTCTTTCCGGCCAGTCTGGAACTGGAAAGAGTACTGTATTAAAATTAATTTATGGTATTGAACGTTCAAGTAATGGCCATATTTGGTTTTGTGGTCACGATATTAGCCGTTTAAAAAAATGGGAAATCCCATTTTTACGTCGACAAATAGGTATGATTTTTCAAGATTACAATTTGTTATTTGATAGAAACGTTTATGATAATGTTTCTATGCCTCTGATTATTGCCGGAACAAGCTCTAAGGATATTCGTCGTAGAGTTTATGCTGCGCTAGATAAAGTTGGTTTACTTAATAGTGCAAAACATTATCCAATGCAATTATCAAGTGGTGAACAAAAACTGGTAGTAATAGCTAGAGCAATTGTTAATAAACCTAATGTTTTACTAGCAGATGAACCTACTGGTAATTTAGATTATGAATTATCTAAGGGTATTATACGCTTATTTGAAGAATTTAATCGCGTTGGTGTAACCGTTTTAATTGCCACTCATAATCTAGAGCTTATTGTACATCGTCAATATGCTATTCTGACATTAACCGAAGGCAGAATAATAAGAGGCTACAATGAATAAAAAAACTATTCATATAATGGTTAAAAGCAAGGTATTAAAAATAGGTTGTGGAGAACAATGGCGATATGCGTGGGTAAATACATTAGGAGATATGTTTCGTAAGCCTTTAGCTACATCTTTAACGATTACTGTTATCGCAATCTCAATCACTCTTCCAAGTCTTTTTTATATTTTTTGGAAAAATGCTTTACAAGCATCGCAAAAATGGTATCCAAGACCACAATTAACGGTTTTTTTCGATAAACTCTTAAATAAACAAGGTATTGAACAAACAGTAGCTAATCTTAGCCAATTACATGGTATTAAAAGTGCTCATTACCTATCGCGAGAAGAAGTTATGATTGAATTTCGAAATTGGGCGGGATTTGCTTCGGCATTAGATCTTTTAGAAGAAAATTCTTTTCCAGCAGTAGTAATTGTAACACCTAAAATTGACTTTCCAAGTTTACAGTCATTAAACAATCTGCGCAATAAAATCAATAAATTACCGGGCATTGAAGATGTTCGTATGGATGATAATTGGTTTATCCGATTAGTTTCACTAACTGGTTTGATTAGGCAGCTTGCATTCATTATTGGTATTTTAATGGTTATTGCAGTATTTTTAGTGATAGGGAATAGTATCAGACTCGATATTTGTGCTCATATCGATACAATTAATGTCATGAAGTTGATTGGCGCAACAGATGGTTTCATTATGCGTCCGTTTTTAAACGGTGGTATTATAATTGGATTTTTTGGGGCTTTACTATCATTAATACTTTCTGCATTCATAATATGGCAATTAACTGACATTGTGGCTCGTGTAGCCGGCGTCTTTGGTACTACATTTCATATTCAATGGCTGTTTTGGGATGAAGTATTATTAGTATTACTAGTTACCATAATGATCAGCTGGTTATCGGCTTGGTGTGCTACAGTACAACACTTAAGATATCTTACTCAAGAGTGATCATTCTGGCTCACAAATGATCAGATAATCAGTAGTGAACTGTTACCTTGTATCCCAGGTGAAGTGAGGCTGTAATGTCCTTACAGTTTAGATAATTGCTTGGATATCAAGCATCATCAATTTACTCTATATCAGATTACATTAGGTGATAAAAGGGAATTCTCTTCAAAAATAAACAGTTAATTGCATTCCAAGAGGATATCAATGACGAAAGATATGCAATCATTAGCATTAATTCCACAAGGTAGAATTGAAGCGTATGTGCGATCAGCTAATGCTTATCCGATGTTAACAGCGGAAGAAGAGCACGAATATGCAAAACGGCTGCATTATCATGGTGATTTACATGCAGCTAAAAAGCTTATTCTCTCTCATTTACGTTTTGTTATTCATATCGCACGCAATTATTCAGGTTATGGCTTACCACAAGCAGATCTAATCCAAGAAGGGAATATTGGCCTAATGAAAGCCGTTCGTCGTTTTAATCCTGAAGTTGGTGTGCGTTTAGTTTCATTTGCCATTCATTGGATCAAAGCTGAAATTCATGAATATGTATTGCGTAATTGGCGGATAGTGAAAGTTGCAACAACAAAAGCGCAACGTAAGCTTTTTTTTAATTTACGTAAGAATAAAAAACGTATAGGTTGGTTCAATCAAACTGAAGTAGACATAGTTGCCAAGGAATTGGGTGTAACCATTAAAGATGTTCGTGAAATGGAATCACGAATGGCCGCACAGGATATGGTGTTTGATATGAATGATGATGATCGAGGCGAAAATACGACTATTGCGCCGATTTTATATCTACAGGATAAGTCTTCCGATTTTGCAGATAGTATTGAGGAAGATAATTGGGAAAACCATACTACAGATAAATTGGTACAAGCACTGGCATCATTAGATGAACGTAGTCAGGATATCATCCGTGCGCGTTGGTTAAATGATGAAAATAAAAATACTTTACAGGATTTAGCTGACAAATATCGCGTATCTGCTGAAAGAGTGCGGCAATTAGAAAAAAATGCTATGAAAAAAATTCGTTTAGTAATGGAGGCTTAAAGTGATCCTGTTTGCAGGCAATATATTTGAACAATAGAAGAAAAGTAGAATATAATAGAACATCTATATAAATTGTTAGCTTGTAACAATCTACGTGTACTTTTTATCACAATTGATTTTGAATATATTTGCAATATCAATTGAATATAGTATTCAATTGATATTTAGTGATTCGCACTTTTTTTTAAAGCAAGTATAAGTACGGATTTAATTTCTATAGAAATACTGATCACTACATTAGCAATTGCTAATAGTGAGAATATAGCTTGATAAGCTATTTTGGTGTACAAGAGAAAACATTATAGATAAGGCATAATGCCCCTACATATATACCATATAATGTTTTGTATTCGTTGTCTTAATTAACCTTACACCATAACTTGATTATGGTGATAATTATAATCCATGCTTTTTAATAAAAAAAGCATGTGTGCAGTTTTTATTACTAGGGTTGTTTCTGTAAAACACTAATGCTTTTATCATTACTTAATAATGATGGATTTTATATCCATCTCATTCTATAATAAACTTATTCTTCTATTGATTAGGTCAATTTAAACTTTTTATTAGTTAGTCATGATAACAACTATTGCTTATCTAGCTAATTTCCTATGTTTAAAGTAAAACACTTGACTTTGTTAACCCCATAATTCTTCTGAATTCTTTCTTAAAAAGAAAGCTAGGATTGTAGCAATAAAATTGCTCATTGGAGATCTTTCGGTTGATTGTATTCCAAAGAAAGAATTTATATTAAAGAACTTATGTTTCAGTAATACTATTTTTTAGCTTTTTATGGCTATAAAAAGCTTGTAAGATCTGTATTGATACCAATAGATTGATTGACTCTATTGTTGTTAAAGATATGGTTATTATGCTAATTTGAACTAAAACGACAATCGATCATATTTTCTTTTAAAATTAAGCTCTATAATTATTTTATAGATAGCAAGGTTAGGAAGTTGACCCAGTATCTCAACAATGAGCCCAGATCAAAATAATATTGACTAAAACAGGAATTTTAGAATGCTAGTCTGCAGCTAGCAGATATCTATGTTTTAAACATAGTATCGAGCAGATACTACCCATCCAATGCTTGTTCCTAATTTTATCTTCTATTTTATTCAACTTTAGGCGCAATAATTGTTCCTCATCACAAATTGGTGATGAAGTATGATGAATATACTGCGTAATATTGCTTGTCATCCAATAAACTAATAATGCTCTTATCTTCTCAAGAGAAGATAAGAGCATTATTAGTTTACTTAGTTTACATTGAATATATAAGTTATTCTAATAATTTTAAATAAACTCTAACTGCTGTCGTTAATCTTTTCCTGCAGCTTTTTGGTTCTAAATATGTAGAATATAACAGTATTTTTATGTAAAGGCATCAATCTTCATTGAGATTATGGATTCTCCCTTCATTCCATCGTTATGGATAAAAATTTCTCGCCAAAAAAATTACCAATTAAAAAAGCCATTAAACTCAATGATAGTGATGGTATAATGTGATGAAAATTTGATATTTTTATATCAAAGGCTATCATTAATATATAAGACAATGCACCGATAATCATTGAACTTAATGCTCCAAAACTGTTTGCTCTTTTCCAATAAAGTCCAAATATTAATGGCCAAAAAAAAACAGCTTGTAATCCTCCAAAAGCTAATAAATTTAACCAAATAATCATTTTTGGTGGGCGCCAAGCAGCTATTAATAATAAAAGACTAAAAATGAAGGTAGAAACATTTGCGATCCGGTTTAATTTTTTCTGTTTTTTTATCTCAAATGGTACAACGTTTAAATATAAATCTTTTATGATAGTTGCTGAAGCTTGAAGCAAGTTTGAATTAATTGTTGACATGATAGCAGCAATCGGAGCCGCTAAAAAAATGCCTGCAGCAAATGGAGGTAAAATTGTGATAAATAATGTTGGTATAACCTGATCCGGGATAGTTAAAGTAGGTAAAATAGCTCGGCTTAATGCTCCTGATACATGCATTCCTAATATTATGATTACCATTACAATGGTGCCGATAATAATACCATGGTGCATCGCTTGGCTATTTTTATAAGAAATGCAGCGAATAGCAATATTTGGTAATCCAATGACCCCAAAACAAATTAACACCCATAATGAAAAAATAAATGGAATGCTAAACAGATCATCAGCACCTTGTGGTGCAATCAGGTTTGGATCAATTGCTTTTAATGCCTCTGTTGCTACAGTCAATCCTCCAGCTCTGTGAATAGTAGCAGCTAGCAAAATAATGGTTCCTAATAACATAACAAAGCCCTGTAAGGTATCGTTTAGAACGCTTGCTCTAAATCCGCCAAAGGCTGTGTAACATCCAATAGAGATACCAAATATTAGTAGCCCTATTTCATAGGGAATATTTATTGCTGTTTCTAATAGACGAGCTCCTCCAATAAATTGAACTGTCATCGCACAAAAGAAAGAGATGAGCAGGCTAATGCTAGCAAGGCATACTAAAAAACGGCTTTGAAAACGCGCATATAGCATATCATTGAGTGTTACTGCATTATAGCGACGTGCCAATATGGCAAATTTTTTCCCTAATACACCAAGCGATAGCCAAATATTAGGAACCTGAATTAAGGCAAGCAGTACCCAACCTAGGCCATATTTGTAAGCTGCTCCAGGTCCACCTATGAAAGAGCTTGCGCTAATATAGGTTGCTGTAATAGTCATTGCTAAAACTACACCACCCATAGATCGATTATCTAGAAAATATTCATATAAAAATTCGCCTTTTTGGCGCCTTCGATAGGCATAAACAGATAGTAAAAACACTAATAATAAATAACCGATAAACGGTAAAAGAATTTCAATTTGCATCTTGGTCTTCCAGAGACATTTGTTTAAAAATGAAAGTAACTATTAAGATAGAAACTAAAATAAAAATTATTGGTAAATATAAACATGAAAGTTCAAACCATAACGGCATGCCTGTTATACCTATTTTTGCATCTGGAAGATAGGCTGCCATAATCCAACTAAATAAGTAAGCGATGGTAATCAAAACTGACCAACAAGCTTCTTTTTTGGATTGAAGAAAACGTTTATCCATTGGTTCTCCTAGCAGTCAAAGTTAATCTGAAAGGTCAATTTTAATGAAGATTTTTATTAAAGAGTTTTTTAAAAACATGGGTGCATTTAGTTCCCTAACTGACATTATAGATAAATAAAAAAATTATTCCTTTTATTCGAGTCATTCAAGTTTTTTACCAAGTTTTTTCCCAAGGTAATGAATATTGATACCGCCTTTGAAAAAATTGCTGTCATCCATAATTTTTTGTTGTAATTTTATATTCGTTTTAATACCATCAATGATTAATTCTGATAAGGCATTTTTCATCCTTAAAATAGCAATTTCACGAGTTTCTCCATAAGAAATTAGCTTGCCAATCATAGAATCATAGTAAGGTGGAACTGTATAACCTGCATAAATGTGTGATTCCCAGCGTATTCCAAAACCTCCAGGAATATGGAGTCGAGTAATCTTACCTGGGCTTGGAAAGAAGGTATTTGGATCTTCTGCATTAATACGGCATTCTATAGCATGCCCATGAACTATAACATCTGTTTGTTTAATAGATAATGGCAAACCAGAAGCAATTCTTAATTGTTCTTTAATAAGATCAATCCCCGTGATCATTTCCGTTACAGGATGCTCAACTTGAATACGTGCATTCATTTCAATAAAGTAAAATTCGCCACTCTCATAGAGAAATTCAAAGGTGCCAGCTCCGCGATAATCGATATCAAGACAAGCTTTTGTACAAAGCTCACCAATGCTCTTACATATATCAGCTTGTATGCTTGGTGCTGGTGCTTCTTCAACAATTTTTTGATAACGACGTTGCATTGAGCAGTCACGTTCAGATAAATAAATTGCATTACCTTGTCCATCAGAAAGTACTTGAATTTCAATATGGCGTGGATTTTCAAGAAACTTCTCCATATAAACAATACCATTGTTAAATGCTGCTTTTGCTTCGGCGCGCGTAAGTATAATAATTTTTTCTAAATCACTTTCATTATGAACAACATGCACACCGTGGCCACCACCTCCACCAGAGGCTTTAATAATAACTGGGTAACCGATTTTTTTAGCAAGCGTTTTATTAATTTGTATATCACTACTTAAAGGTCCATCTGAGCCTGGAACACAAGGCACACTAGCTTTTTGCATGGCTTTAATGGCAGAAACCTTATCACCCATCATTCGAATAGTTTCTGGTTTAGGTCCAATAAATATAAAACCAGAGCGTTCTACTTTTTCGGAGAAGTCGGCATTTTCAGATAGAAAACCATACCCAGGATGAATAGCATCTGCAGCAGTAATTTCTGCTGCAGAGATTATTGCTGGAATATTAAGATAGCTTTCTGATGAAGCAGCTGGACCGATACAGACTGTTTCATCAGCAAGTAATACGTGTTTTAAATCACGATCAATGACAGAATGTACAGCTACAGTTTTTATTTTTAGTTCTTTACAGGCCCGTAAAATGCGTAAAGCAATTTCGCCACGATTAGCGATAACAATTTTTTTCAGCATAAGATAGATGCCTCATTGTCCTATAATGAGCAATGGCTCGTCAAATTCAACTGCTTCTCCATTTTTCAAGAGAATTGCTTTCACTACACCAGCTGTATCAGATTCGATCTGATTCATTATTTTCATTGCTTCTACAATACATAGAGGATCTCCTACCTTAACAGTTTGGTTTACTTCAACAAATGGTTTTGCTTTTGGATTAGGTGCGCGGTAGAAGGTTCCTACCATCGGTGAACGAACAGTATATCCACAGATTTCTGATTTTTTCTCGTTTTCCGTTTCTGGTAAAGTTTGAGCAGTGGCTATTGTATTTGGTAATACTGGTTGATGATTGGTGAGCGCTGCCCTATACTGTTGTATAGTTGGTACATTTTGTAAAATTTTACGGCTGATACGTATTGACTCTTCACCTTCAGAAATTTCTAGTTCGTAAATAGCAGATTCTTCAACAAGCTCAATCAATTTTTTAATTTTACGAATATCCATAAGTTAATTCCATATTTTATTCTTTTCATTTATTAAATTTGGTGTTCATTAATGGTTTTTAATTCTTTTTTAATAAAAATTTAACTGCAGCCTCTAACGCAAAAATATAGCCATCAGATTGAAAACCACAAATGACTCCGTTTGCAATATCCGAAAGATAAGAATAATGTCTAAATATTTCACGCGCATACATATTAGTAAGGTGAATCTCATAAAAAGGAATGGAAGCACTTAATATTGCATCACGTAATGCTATACTAGTATGTGTTAATGCTGTTGGGTTAATTAATATAAAATCAACTTGTCCCTGAGCATTATGGATTTCATCAATAAGCTCATGTTCTGCATTAGATTGAACATGAGTTAATTTCACTCCTAATGTTTTTGCTTTTTTTTTTATTTGATTAACAATATCCTGAAGCGTAACAGTGCCATAAAATTTCGGCTCTCTTGTCCCGAGCATATTTAAATTTGGGCCATTTAACAGCAAAATATGAAAAGCTTTTGCCATTTTTTGCTATCTCCGATTGATAGAGGTTCATTGTACGATATCATTAGATATTAATAGTTTGTCATGTTTTTTTTATTATGAAAACTTTTATTTTTACGATAAAAAATAACAATAATGAATAATTTATTGCAATTAGCAGCAAAGTTTTATACAAATCATCAAAAAAATTATCTTGAATATTCAATACTTAATATATTAGCTTGGTAGCTAAGAATCCGCTCATTTAGCGATTAATGAATTTACTCCATCATCAAATTCCATGAGCAATTAATTTTTGTTGTTGTGAGTGAATAAAATTTTATATACTCAGTTAGTTAATTCTTTCTATAGTTTTAGATGCTTAAGTGTAGTAGCCATAACAGAATCGACATATTGAAGCAATATAATGCATTTTATGAAAATAGCTGTTTCTTATAACAGCTATTATCGACTCAAAAAGATCGCTAATAGCTAATGAATAACGTATCGATGCAGTAATGATATCCAATATATTTTAGCCATAATATCAAAGGTGCATGCTACTGATCTTGTCTACTTGATTTACAAGTAGTACAAAGAAACCTGGTTACTTTAAAAGTATCTGTTTAACGAACAACATTATTAAATAATTAATTTTATTTTTCTAACAATTTCTATCATTAATAGAATGCTTTAGCTGAGTAAAAATTGTATTGTGATAAACCTACAATATAACTGGCGCTTACTGTAAACTTTTATTTTTATCAAACGTTATTTCAAGTTTTTTAAACCTATAGTACACAGTATGCAATCCATCCTTTAGGTTGGGTTACATTTAGAAATTAATTCTTGTAACTTATTGCATAATTTTAGAATTAAAGGGTAAATATTAACAATTTTGCTAATCTAAACTCTATGCCATATTAGTACCACTGCTTCGTGTCGATAATAGTTAGTTACAGTGAAAGATTTTTATCAAAAATTTCTAATACCAGTAAAATTATAAATAGTTTCATTGGATGCAGTGAATAGAAATTTATTGGATACAATACCGATTATTTATATTTAGTTGCGATTATTTATATTTAGTTGCAAAGAAACTTTTGCTTCTATAAAACATATTCAGAATTAAGATTTATATTTAAATTCTTTTTTTTAATTTGTTATTCACTTAATAACATACATAAAAAGTTTGATTACTTTTTATAAAACAAGTAAAAACACCTCCTCCTGAAGATATCTTTACTTTAAAGATACTCTTGTACTGCTATACAATTTAATGCAGTGATCTATTTTAATTTTAAGTTAGTTAATTTTGTTGTTAGAAAGTTTTATATTAAATGCAATAAGTGATTTTTATTTAGGCAGTGATTAGATTAAACTATAATTGCTTATAGAATATAAGCAATTATAGTGATTGTGTATGTTATACATTAGCCACTTCATTGAAGTAACATAATTAATGTCTTGTCGTTGCTTCATATGGTTAGTAAAGTAGATCAATTATTATTTGTTTCCAATTTTCAGGATTACTCTTTAGTTATGTTTAAAAAAATTCGTGGTATGTTTTCCAACGACTTATCTATCGATTTAGGTACCGCCAATACTCTTATCTATGTTAAAGGACACGGTATTGTATTAGATGAACCATCAGTTGTAGCTATTCGTCAAGATCGTGTAGGTTCACCTAAAAGTGTTGCTGCAGTAGGCCATGAAGCAAAACAGATGCTAGGACGTACTCCAGGTAATATCGCGGCTATTCGCCCAATGAAAGATGGTGTAATCGCAGATTTTTATGTCACTGAAAAAATGTTACAGTATTTTATAAAGCAAGTTCATAGCAATAGCTTTATGCGCCCAAGCCCACGAGTTTTGGTTTGTGTGCCAGTAGGGGCGACCCAGGTAGAACGTCGGGCAATCAGAGAGTCGGCTCTTAGTGCCGGCGCCAGAGAGGTTTTTTTAATCGAAGAACCTGTTGCAGCTGCCATTGGAGCTGGGTTGCCTGTTTCGGAAGCAACAGGCTCAATGGTGGTAGATATTGGAGGAGGAACGACAGAAGTTGCTGTTATTTCATTAAATGGTGTTGTGTATTCATCATCGGTACGTATCGGCGGTGATCGATTTGATGAAGCAATTATTAATTATGTTCGTCGTAATTATGGTTCATTAATTGGTGAAGCAACTGCTGAGCGCATTAAACATGAAATTGGCTCAGCATATCGCGCAGATCAAGTTTATGAAATGGAAGTACGTGGTCGTAATTTAGCCGAAGGTGTGCCACGTGGTTTTACCCTTAATTCAAACGAAATACTGGAGGCATTTCAGGAATCTTTAAGCGGCATTGTTAGTGCTGTTATTTTAGCTTTAGAACAATGTCCTCCTGAGTTAGCTTCTGATATTTCAGAACGTGGTATGGTATTAACTGGAGGTGGTGCGTTGTTGCGTAATTTAGATCGTCTTTTAGTAGAGGCAACAGGCATTCCGGTTATTGTTGCTGAAGATCCATTAACTTGTGTCGCGCGAGGTGGCGGTAAGGCGTTGGAAAAGATCGACATGCATGGTGGTGACTTATTTAGTGATGACTAAAAATGGCAAACAGCATAAGGTACTTCTGAGTGTACTCTCATTACTTTACTTTATCTGAAGTAATGTTAATGTTTAACGTTTTATTTTTTATTAAAAAACTCATGAAGCCGATCTTTAATCGAGGGGCATCATTACAATTACGTACTATTATTGCGATTGTTTTTGCAATTATTTTAGTTGCTTTCAATCGTCAATGTAATACTTTGAGTAAAGTAAGTAGTTATTTAAATATAGCGATGAGCCCATTTTATTTTTTAGCCAATGGTCCAAAAAAGTTGCTTGATAATCTTTCAGACGCTTTGAAGAAAAGAAATCAACTGCTTTTTGAAAATAAGGTATTGAAGAAAGAAGTTTTATTAAAAAAAGCAGATAATTTATTACTAGAACAACTTAAACATGAAAATGCTAAGTTACGTGAACTTTTGGGATCACCTGTACGTCCAGAGGAACACATGATGGTTACTCAAGTGTTTTCAAGTGCCAATACGCCTTATCGATATCAAATTGTGATTGATAAAGGATCCCGTGATGGTGTTTATGAAGGTCAGCCTGTGCTTAGTGATAAAGGTGTTGTGGGACAAGTGATCGCAGTAAGTTATTTTAATAGTCGTGTTTTACTAATTTGCGATACCACTCATGCATTACCTATACAAATATTACGTAATGGTATTCGAGTTATTGCAGTAGGTACAGGATGTAGCCATGACCTTCAATTTGAACTTTTACCAGATAATATTGACGTACGTATTGGTGATGTGATAGTCACATCTGGTTTAGGTGGACGTTTTCCAGAAGGTTATCCTGTTGCAATTGTCTCTTCTGTTAAGCATGAAGCTCAACGCGCTTATACAATTATTCATGCACGGCCTACCGCTGATTTACAAAGACTGCAATATCTCTTATTGCTATGGGGAAACTTTGGCAGCCATGCTAATAATCCTGTACTTCCATCAGAAGTACATCGAGCTAAAAATGAGCGCTTCAGGAAAATTATTCCGCCAGTTCTGCCTCGAAGCATTGGACTTCAAGAGTAAGGAGTACCATATTTAAAAAAATAAAAATATCGTAAAATTCACTTGAGTTACACAGTAGGGATTCTTATTGATTCAATCAATACCATTCAAGGAGTACATAATAGTGGATAAATACTGTGGTAATAGGAAGTGGATCATTTGGATGTCCATTTTCATTGCAATCATTTTAGAGCAAATACCGTGGCCTGATCAGTTTATGTATTATCGACCAACATGGTTAGCTTTAATTTTAATTTATTGGGTTATGGCTTTGCCGCATAGGGTTAGTATAGGCATAGGATTTTTTTTGGGGATCTTAATGGACTCAATCCAGTCTTCAGCGCTTGGTGTACATGCCTTAGCTTATAGTATAATTTCTTATTTAGTGTCGTATAAACATCAAATTTTTCGTAATGTAGCACTGTGGCAACAATCACTTATTATTTCTGTTTTATCAGTTCTTATGAATTTTATTATATTTTTGGCAGAGTTTTTTGAATCTCTTGCTTTATTTCATCCAGCAATATTCTGGAATTGTTTGATTAATTCTATCTTGTGGCCTTGGATGTTTTTATTTTTACGCAAAGTTCGTCGTCAGTTTTTAGTATGCTAAACTAAAGCATGGCTCTTAGAATGTATTTAGCACAAGCTGCACTAAAGATATAAAATAAATGTACAAACTAATTAAACAGATACAATAACTATTGTACATTACTCTTTCTGCACGATATTTTAATCTTAAAGAGAAACGATCAATAACTGTATGCTACTTTGAGCTTTGTAACAACACGGCAAGTTTCGATAGGGAAACAGGTATTATCCAATACCTCAAGTATATTCTTATCATTAAAGAGTAAATTTTCTGGAATTACGTCTTGTTGAATCGATGAATGATTGACTAAATTTTGTTTTTTACTATATTTGGACTAAAATTAATCAAAACTAAGCTAGTAGGAGCTGAGCTAGCTGATCAATATCAATCCATGATTGAATCGCAAATAATTTATATTAATATACAGGTATATATAAGTTGTTCTCTTTGAGAAAGTATTCATGATTTCTGATACCATGGTTACCACTAAAAAAATAAATTTTCATATAAAAGTAAATCTTTTGAAACTAGTATTCATTATGTCTTTTACATCTATGTTTTTATAAATTACTCTCTATATCATTACATAAAAAATGCACATTATTCCAATTCAATAGAATTCTCAGTGAATGTGATTGCCGCTATTCACTTTTTAGATATCTTCAATTATCTGCTTTTAAAGCAGTATGCTTCTTTATACACTTAAAGAAAATCGAATTCTTTTTCGACGCCTCTAATATCAAGAAAACATTCAACATCATCAGCACTGACCTGATGAAATACAATCAATATTTTTAATGAAAAGTATTTTTAATTTTTATAATACGCAATAACAATAGTGGCAGAATGCTATTACAGATTAAACTTAATCTATTGTAATACAATAGTATTGATTCATGAAAGAAAAGTATGCTTACAAGAAGATATTATTAATCTATGCTTTTTACCAAAATTGATTGAACTAGAAGATGCAGTATCTAGTCTCATTTACCCAGATTACAATCTGGGACAATCGTATTAAAAGTCGGCACCTACAACTGCATCGTTGCCAAATCAGTTGGTATCTTAATAGTATCTTCGTAGATATTAAGATCAGTAACTATTGATGATTTATTGCTGATCATACGTATCCAACAAAATGGCTGTTTATTTAAAATGCCACAATTTGAACAGTTAAAACTAATCTACAGCAATAGCTTAAATGGTTTAAATAAAAAAAAATTCTTTTACGCTATTTAATGCAATTAACAGAAAATAAAATATATAACGTGTAGGAGTTAATAATATTCCAGTAGAATACTTACGATCTACTTTACCTATTTTCTTTTTTGTACACTGGAATATATCCGTGATTGATACAAACATCAGCGACAAGGGAAACGTCTTAAGCTAGCATTCAAGATAACTATTTATAAGCAATACAATGTGTTCATGGATATAACCTGAAAAAGATGGGCTTGATGCCTGAGAAAGGTTTTTTCATTTAGCGATATTATTAGTGTATTGTGATGGAGTCTTCTTAAGTAAGCGTTTTAAATTAGATATGTGCTGATGTTAAAAGTGCCATGAGAAATTTTTCAGGATTTCAGATCAAAGAAAAATTTTTTGGGTAGAAAAAAGATAATTCATGCTAAATTTTTATGTAAAAATTTTCACTCGCAAGCAAAAATCACTATCGATCTCTGTAGATTTGTGTTATCTAGCACAGAGCTACAATAAATATTAAGTATGTTGGTCGGAATATAACTAACAGTTGTTATGTGATAACATCTGTTATGTCTAGAAACCTTGATAGGTAAATTACTTTAATATCTCAAAAAATAGATTAACATCTAAAAGGCAATTATTTCCAGCTATGTTAATATGACTGTGATAGTTTTATGGTGATTCAGGTGTTTTTCCCGTTTAAAACGGACAATTTAAGTTTTTCGCTACTACGAGACTTCACTTTTTTCAAGATCAACAGCATTAGCAGAGAATTTTGGATTTCTATATTGACTGAATTTTTTCAGGTACTGAATTTTTATGTCGACAGTTAATATAATTTAAGCGATGCTATCGCATTTGTTCTGCATAGCAAATTAGTAAAGCTTATTATCCAACTTTTATTTTTATTTCTTAGAAACTGAAGCCACTAAGATGAGATGCAAATTTGTGCTAGTTGTGGATATCAAATACTTAAATATTTCGTGTAATTTTGATTAAAATATGAGCTGTAATACTCAATAGTAATGTTGCTCATAATAATGTTTTGATAAAAAATCGTTTATTAGAATATTTTTAGTCAACCTTCAATAGCAATTGAAGACTTTTTGTTGCTAAATATCCGATTAATTATAATTAATTGATTATAAAATAAATGATCTGAAATGCTTTTCATGGTTAACTTATTTTTAATAAACTTACCAGAAAATTACAATAAATTATTATAGCTGCCGATCCGGCATCTTTATTTACCCAAAGATCGCTTTTTACAAATGAAAAAGAGAATAATATAGTGTTACTATTAAAACCATTGCAACATTAACAAAAATATTACAGCAAGTAATGCTTTAAAAACAGAATATTAATTATTCCGCAGCAGAATAATTGGCACGATAGCATGAATTATCTTTATTTTAATTCATACATTATTTTAATTCATACATTGTCTCTAAAAAAAATAATATAAAAAATTATTTTATGAGGGAATGATATTCACGCTAGGGGAATATAGATATTTATTGCTTGGAATTCTAGATTTTCAGTTTTCATAGTGGTTAGCTTAAAGCTAAGATTATCCGGAATAATCAGATACTTTCAAAAAAAAATCGTGCATCAATCACATCATTAATTCAAGTATCTCTGATACTTGAGAAGTAAATCAGAAAAGTACTAGTATAATAACAAGAAGGTTATAAAATAATAGATTTGATGGTCTTTCTGTTTGTTTTAACAGCATAGCGCCAATTAAATAAGCTTTCTTAAAATTAATTGCATTGTAATTATGCAGCAGGTTTCATGGAACCTGCTATTAATAGTTTGAACAATAATCTAAGTTTTAATTTAAGTAACGGGGAAATTACGCAGATTGGCTAATGTTTAGGTAAGTTATTGCATTTGTTGGTTTGGATAAACTGCTGGGTAAATTATAAATGGATTTTAGTGACACTTTAATAAAGACTTCGCGTTCTATTATATTCGTGGTAGAATTAATATAATGGCATTTAAAATATTGATGATTTTATATTGATGGTTTAATGTACGACATTAAAATGCATCACCACATTCATTAGTTGATCATCATAGAATGTAGAGGATATTCATTGCCCATGAATATCCTCTACAGGCATTATTGCTCCAGCACTTATTATTAATCCACCAGAGAGAGAAAGCACAGCTGTTTTACTGTAAGTAGAGTATTGGATTCTAATTATAGAGTAAAATACCGGTCATTTAATAAAAGAATAACTGGTATCGTAGAAACCAAAATTAATGAAATTTGCCGTCAAATTAGTAGCTCCTTACAGAGGATAAAAATTAAGTTTTATGCAGAGGGTAGGAAATTAAATTTTAGACAAGTATGAATTTAGTTTGAGCACCGGAAATACATTGTTTTGTGACAATAGTGATATAATATTGCTGAATAACAGCATCATAAGTCTTCTTATTCGACACTGATAACTCAGTAGTACTCTCCTAATGAGAGGTACTTTTAAATTTGATAAAAGTTAAGAAATTTAAGCGCATTATAAAAATTAAATATTAACTGTAAACAATTATTGCCTGCGGAATAAAGTATGCATAATGGATCTTTCATGTATTCAATACTGTACTTATTATTTTTAATAAGCATTGTAATTGTTTAGGCATGACGATTTGCTATCTTTTACTTTGCATATCTTGTTCAGTAATTAAGAAACAATGGACAAAGATTATTGCTGTGTCAAATCGATTATACTTTATCAGTATAGTATGAAGAATGATAGCACACTAAAAAGCTTGAATGAAAACCTTTATAAAGCCTGTTTAAAGGAACATTAATGTATTACTCTAGTGCTTTAACAATAAAAACCTATAAGGACAATGTCTCGATTGTAGTAGTCGATCGTAGTTAAGTACTGTTGTGATCTACTGCAAGAATAGTGAAGATATAGTTTAAAGATATAGTTAATGTATTAACCCAGTGCTAGCTTTGTATTATTAATTGCACTACAAGCAAACTAGGAAGAGTAAAGAAATATGAGTTTAAAATCTGTTAGTGAATATTTACTAACATTAAATGATCTTAATTATCAGCATCTAGAAGATATCTTAACGTCACTCGCAGAGCGAGAATTAGATTATGCTGATCTCTATTTTCAATCGAGTTGTCATGAAGCATGGGAGTTAGAAGATGGCATTATAAAAAAAGGGTCTTACAATATTGATCAGGGTGTAGGTATTCGCGCTATTCGCCAAGATAAAACTGGGTTTGCTTATACTGATCAGATGACTTTACAGGCATTGAAGCAAAGTGCTGATGCTGCTCGCAACATTGTAAATCAAAGAGGAAAAACAAAAATATGCTTAATCAAGCAAGTCGATTTTCAAAAGTTATATTCTGCAATTAATCCTCTTCAAACCATAACCCCAGAAGATAAAATAGCTTTGTTGAGGCGCGTTGATCAAGTTAGCAGAGACGAAGATCATCGTGTTCAAAAGGTTGATGTTATACTATCTGGATTGTATGAGCAGATTCTGGTCGTAGCAACGGATGGTACGTTAGCGGCTGATATTCGCCCACTAGTACGTTTATCTGTTAGTGTTTTAGTTGAACATGATGGAAAACGTGAGTGTGCGAGTAGTGGCGGTGGTGGTCGTTACGATTACCAGTATTTTTTTGAAAAAGTACCAGGACAAGAAGAAGTTTTGGCAGAATATTATGCACGTGAAGCTGTACGAATAGCATTGGTTAATTTACAAGCAATTCCTGCGCCTGCAGGAAATTATCCTGTAGTGCTAGGTGCGGGTTGGCCTGGTATTTTATTACATGAAGCAGTCGGCCATGGCCTTGAAGGTGATTTTAATCGCCGTGGAACATCAGTTTTTACTGGGAAAATCGGTCAACAAGTCGCTTCGCCACTATGTACTGTAGTTGATGATGCGACGCTAGTCGGATGCAGAGGATCCTTAGCTATTGATGATGAAGGTGTTCCGGGTCAATATAATATTTTGATTGAAAATGGTATTTTAAAAGGTTATATGCAAGATAAAATGAACGCTCGCTTAATGGGTGTTTCGCCAACTGGCAATGGTCGTCGTGAATCGTATGCACATTTACCCATGCCTCGAATGACGAATACTTATATGTTAGCAGGAAAATCAACACCTGAAGAGATCATAACTAGCGTAGAGCAAGGAATTTATGCACCTAATTTTTCTGGCGGACAAGTGGATATTACTTCAGGTAAATTTGTTTTTTCAACTGCGGAAGCTTATTTAATCGAAAAAGGGAAGATCACAAAGCCGATAAAAGGCGCAACATTAATTGGTGCTGGGAAAGAAACAATGCAGCAGATTTCAATGGTTGGCAATGATCTTAAACTTGATAGCGGAATTGGAATTTGTGGTAAAGAAGGGCAAAGTATTCCTGTTGGGGTTGGGCAACCAACATTAAAGCTTGATAGTATGACGGTAGGTGGCACATCTTAGTAAGATTTTGCATGAGTTTTTAATAAAAACTTATAAATTAAGAAAATAGCTTGAAAACAAGCTACATACAGAGCGTAAATATTGTTATGCTTTGGCTTAATTTTACTTTTACCGATCTAAATGATTTCGATCAGGATCGAAATCATTTAGATCGGTAAACCTCTGTATTTATTAAGAAAGTTATTTTGTGCTTCCCTACTTTCCCTAACTTTTTAGGATAGCACACGATGATTTATATATAATCTGGCATCTAATGTATTATTATTAACTTATCGAGATTAATATCATCGATATAGATGCTATAGCGATAGCATGATAGAGAATCATATTATTTCTGCTGCAAATAAAAAATTTTTAATTTAATTTTCTATTTTTTTGGATAACATTGATGAGTGTGATAGATCAGGTTTTATTAGAACGTAAACAATTAGAAGAAACAGTTGCATATGCATTATCTTATACTAAAACCTGTTGTGATGAAGCTGAGGTAGCTATTCATAAATCAAAAGGTATTTGTGTAAGTACCAGATTTGGAAAAACTGAAAATATTGAATTTAATAATGATGGTTCTCTGAGTATTACAGTGTATCATAAGCAAAGAAAAGGTAGCGCTTCATCCAGTAATTTACACATAGAAACTATCAAGAGTACAGTACAAGCTGCTATTGATATTGCGCAGTATACTTCAGAAGACCCTTGTGCTGGTTTAGCAGATGTGGAACTTTTAGCTTACCAACCACCTGATTTAAAACTCTTTTATCCCTTTAAGATTGATATTGAAAAGGCAATTAAATTGGCAAGTCAAGCAGAAATATCTGCTTTCAATACAGATACTAGGATTACACATACAGACGGAGTAAGCTTTAGCAGTCATTATGGTATCAGAGTGTTTGGTAATACTCATGGAATGTTACAGAGTTATTGCTCCAGCCAGCATTCAATATCTGCTTGTGTAATTGCACAAGAAAATGATGGGATGGAACGTGATTATGCCTATAGTATTGCACGCCGAATCGAGGATTTACAATCACCACAATTAGTGGGACAAGAGGCCGCTCATAGAGCGGTAGCCCGACTTTCTCCTCGTAAGTTATCGACAATGAAGACACCTGTAATTTTTTCTGCTGAGGTCGCAAGCAGTTTCTTTAGTCATCTTGTAGCCGCGATTAGCGGAAAAAATATTTATCGTCGATCTTCTTGTCTATTAGGCTATCTTGGAAAACAAATTTTCCCTAGCTGGTTAAATATTAAGGAAAACCCTCATACCCTTGGAGGGCTTGCTTCATCTCCATTTGATAATGAAGGTGTGAATACAACTCCACGTAATATTATTGAAGAAGGAATATTAAAAACTTGGTTACTTACTACTTACGAAGCACGTAAGCTTGGATTGCAAAGTACTGGTCACGCTGGGGGTATTTATAACTGGTATGTTACTGATCAAGCAGTAGACTTTATTTCTTTATTAAAAAAAATGGGAACTGGATTGCTTGTTACTGAATTGATAGGACAAGGAGTTAGTATAGTGACTGGGGATTATTCTCGAGGAGCAGCTGGTTTTTGGGTCGACAACGGAGTTATACAATATCCTGTTAGTAAAATTACTATTGCTGGTAATTTAAAACAGATGTGGGCTAATATTGTAACAATAGCCAATGATATTGAAACGCGCACTAATATTCAATGTGGTTCAGTATTTTTGTCAGAAATGCAAATAGCTGGTTAGTAACCTTAATAACTATTAATAAGGTATTCTAGAAGAATCATAGATGAATTAAAGCAAATCTCTTCTAGAATGAGAAGAGATTTAATCGTATCCATAACTATTTTCTATGCGATAGAATCAGTTACTATCTAAAAAAGTGCTTTGGCACTTAAGTTAAGGTAACATGAATGTAGTGTACATTGTATAGAATACTAGTAAGTTAGCTTCCAGTATTTTCTTACACGATCAATTATTATTGGGAGCATTTTCCCTATATATATCAATCACTACAGAGCAGATATAGATCTCTTGCTACATCTAGCTTAAAAGTGCTAGAGATGATTTGTTTTAATTTAGATAAACTAAAAATTTGTCTAGTTCTTTAGATTCATATGATTAGATTGATTAAAGTTATTATTTTAGACTGACGTTTTATGTCACTGTTAGTGTTTATAAAAAATAAAATGTGTGATAAACAAGGATTACAGTTTTCTTTTTTCTAATGTTCGATGACGTAACTGAATATTTTTTCCTCTAGAACGAAAATAATCAGCTAAGTGCTCAGCAACATATACTGAACGATGTTTACCTCCGGTACAACCAATTGCAATTGTCAAATAGCTACGGTTGTTTGATTCTAACATTGGCATCCATAGTTCAAGATAACTACGTGTTTGATAAATAAAATTATGTGTTTCTGTATGCCGCTCAAGAAAGGAGGCAACTGGAAGGTCAAGGCCTGTCATAGGACGTAGTTTAGGATCCCAGTGTGGATTAGGTAAAAAACGTACATCAAATACATAATCTGCATCGATTGGAATACCATGTTTAAAACCAAAGGATTCGAACACTATAGTTAATTCACGTTCTCGTTTACCTAATAAACGTGCTCTTAACATTTCACCTAATTCATGCACTGACATGGCAGAAGTATCTATAATTAAATCCGCTCGTAAGCGCAAGGGTTCTAATAAATCATTTTCTTTATTAATCGCATGTTCTAATGATAATTTTTTGCTAGAGAGCGGGTGTAAACGACGTGTGTCGCTATATCTTCGTATCAGTACATTACGATCTGCATCAAGAAAAAGTAATTGCGGTAAAAAATTGTCGGGTAGATTTTTTAGTGCTTTATCGAACATAGCAGGATCAGTTGGCATATTGCGAACATCAATACTTATAGCAGCTGAAGTATTTTGTGCAGCTAGCGTATTTGCTAATGCTGGTAATAAAATAACGGGTAGATTGTCAACACAATAAAAACCCATATCTTCAAGTGCTCGTAGAGCAACAGATTTACCTGATCCAGAACGGCCACTAACTATCATCAGTACCATGAATAATATCCCTTATATTGATGTACAATAAAAAATGATTATTTTTAGCATGGACTTTTCATTCGTTATTTACTATTTAGTAATCAGTTGATAGAGTTCTTCAGGATTTTTTGCAGCTCGTAAATGACGACATAAGTTTTTGTCAGAAAGCCGTTTGGCAATTACAGACAACGTATGTAAATGTGCTGCATATTGCTCTGAAGGAACTAATAGTGCAAACAGCAAATCAACAGATTGATTGTCAATGGCGCCAAAAGCGATAGGTTTAGCTAACTGTAAGAATACACCCACTGTTTCTGATGAATGACAGTTATGTAATGTTCCGTGAGGTATTGCAATACCTCCACCAATAGCGGTTGTACCAACTTTTTCACGGGTTAGTAATGAATCAAAAACAATATTTTCAGGCACATTGAGTGCAATAGAAGCTATTTCACTAATAATTTCTAGTGCTCGTTTCTTACTCGTACACTGTACATTATTGAGTGTACAGGACGGTGTTAACATAGAGCTAAATGATATTTTTTTTTCACTATTCATTGGATTGTTCACTTAGGGAAATTATATAAGATACGGATCATCAATATTCGATATGAGAGATGCGAGTATCAATAATCTATATTTAGCTCAATAACCCCATTAATGTTTAACAATAAAATTAATGTTTTCATTTCCTGATATCTTTAAAGTTAACATGACATATCCCTTTCAGGGTATAATAGCAGCATACTTGTTATCGTTGAAAAGAAGTATGGAGTGCTACTCGCTTAAATTTTCTTGTTACTTCAGTAATCTAATTAAATTTCTATACTTCTCATAGTATATGGATGCTACTGATATTGGTTATAGTATGATTTAAATTTTATATAAATCTCCTCAACAGTTGAGAGTAAAATTGCAATAAACTGATTATTTTTAAAATTGAAAATTTTATAGTGTCTTCATGCTTAGTTTCATTTTGATTAGTTTTTCTGTTATAATGTCAATCTGAATTGATAATAGAAACCTTAGTATTTATCAATTTTTAGTAACGTGATTAAAATGCTTGTAACCAAAATACTGATTTAAATTCGTTTCTTAATCTTTTGTTATAGTCAGTGTTCAATAGAGAATATAAGTAATAGAATGCGCTAACATTTTCTTTTCCTTTTTATAAAAGTTTTAAATGACTAAAATTATTCTAGATCAAATATTTATTGAGTTATGGAGTTATAGGGCTATTGTACAATCTAATGTAAGAATAGAAAATTGTCGATTGGTGTAATTCAAATCTGGTAAACGATACCAACTAGTGACGTGATGTTATATACTCTTCATAACATGAAGAGTATAGTTGATTTTTAACAATACATTGAGTACTTGATACAAGTATCAATCATAACCTGATAATTCTTGCTGCACCATGTTATTTTGTATCAGTCAGATATAGCTGAATTCGTTGCTCTATGCACTGTTAGTGATACTGAATGGAGCAATGGAGCACAAAGTATTGATAGAAGTGTGATATGTATTGATTTTTAATCGCAGATTATTTTAACCTATATAAGGTTATGTTTACCAAGTTACATAGTAACTATTTACTTAGAGCTCCAATAAAAACGATAGTTTTTTATTGGAGCTCTAAGTAAATTTTAAAGGATTTTCTTAAAAATACTAAAGTGTTTGTAAATCTCCACGTGTTTTGGAGAGAAAAGAGAGAAAAACAAACTTGTTACAATTATTGCTCAAGCTGTAACTTTATCAAGTGATAGCTTGAGCAATAATTTTCTTTCTGTAAAGATTGCCTTTAAGGCAATATCTTAAGCATTACATTTATTCAAGAATGAAATAATATCTATTTCTTCTTGTTTTCATCATTAAAATTTGGTGTTTTAATTTCTGTTTGTAAAGGCTTACATATTCAATTCATGTATTGGTTTCAAGCTTTGTTTTATATTTCATGCTGCACTTAATAATATTAAAGTGGCAACTATAAATAATGTATACTGATTATAGTTTTGGTGTCATCTCTAATTGTTGATTGAATTTTATTTATAAAATCTATTTCATAAACTTATTTTTGGTTTTCGCCTCTAGCCATAACTTTATTGTTATGGCTAGAGGCGAAAACTTTCTCCTAAATAGACACGTTTTACTTGCTCATTGTTTAAAATTGCTTCAGGTGCTCCATGAGCGATAAGATGACCTTGGCTGACAATATAAGCATGTTCACAGACATCTAATGTTTCTCTTACATTATGATCAGTTATTAATATACCTAAACCATAATTTCTTAAATGTTGGATTATTTTTTTTATATCTAATACAGAAATTGGATCAACACCAGCAAAAGGTTCATCTAAAAGAATAAATTTAGGATTAGCTGCCAATGCACGTGCTATTTCCACTCGACGACGCTCACCCCCAGAAAGTGATTGACCAAGATCATTTTTTAAATGAGTAATATTAAATTCTTTCATCAATTCTTCAGCACGTTGTTGTCTTTCCTTATAAGTTAAGGTTTTACGAATTTCTAATACTGCCATAAGATTATCATAAACATTTAATCGACGAAATATTGAAGATTCTTGCGGTAAGTAGCCTATTCCTTTACGAGCGCGTTCATGCAGCGGCAGTATACTAATATCTGTATTATCAATAGTAATTTTCCCAGTATCACAAGTAACAATACCAACCACCATATAAAAAGTTGTTGTTTTACCAGCACCGTTTGGCCCAAGTAAACCAACGATTTCGCCTGAACTAACTTCTAAGCTAACATCTTTAACAACCTTACGGGTTTTGTATGTTTTTGCTAAATTTTTTGCGAGTAATGTAGCCATGCTTGATTATTTATTCTCACCATGCTTTTTAATTTCGATACTATGGACTTTTTCTTGTAATTGTGAAGGTAAAAGTACGGTTTTTACTAGATTCCCTGGATCACTAAAGGCTTCCATTTGTTGAGTTGGAACTAAATAAGTAATGGTATCACCTTGAATATTGCTATCTAGTTGTTCAAGATAAGCATGACCCATCAAAATAATCAGTTCTTTTTCCATTTCATAACGTATTTTATCACTATGACCTTTGATCAGTTTACCATCATCTTGTAATTGATTAAAAGCCACTGGAGTACCATAAGCTTCGACAACCATCTTTTTGGAATCACCGTTTGGACAAACGACAACAACTTTATCAGCCAGAACATTTATAGGACCATGTTTTATAACAACATTTTTTATAAAAATAGTAATATGATTTTTTAAATCAAGTAATTGTTTAACTGATTCAATTAAAATTGGATGTTCAGAATCACTTTTTAATGCCATGCCTGGAAGACTCAAAATCAGTATT
Source organism: Candidatus Arsenophonus melophagi (assembly GCA_032378655.1). Classification (GTDB taxonomy): domain Bacteria; phylum Pseudomonadota; class Gammaproteobacteria; order Enterobacterales; family Enterobacteriaceae; genus Arsenophonus; species Arsenophonus melophagi. The sequence continues at coordinate 70,204 of JAVYJS010000004.1, forward strand.
GAGCTAGTTAATGTTAACTTAAGGAAGATTTTTTTAATCATTATTAAAAACTTGATTTTCTTTAAAGGCAAGTTGTTTCTTGGGTATTTTATAATAAGTCTTAACATTTTCAATTAATTCTATACTATGAGTTTTCATATTACCTTGCATTTGCATACCTACTGATCTGAAACCAAGACCAATTATCGTGACTTTTTTATTACACGAAACATCTTGCGTCATTAAGTTAATGATAGCATTTTCAGTCAAAATTTGTTGTAAATCTGAAGTTGGATTCAAGTTGTTTACTTGAACATTAGCATGCAAATAAAGCATGTTATCATTGGTCAATGTAGCGCTCTTGGCACATATTCTCCAAGAAGGAATACTTTTTGTATCGTATCTTGTTAAGACTGGGTTAATAAAAAAACTGCTTTTATTACTTGAAAAGTACTGTGTCTCATCCGTTATTAGCTTATAAGCTAATTTTCCCATTGGATCATAGACATGAGTTACAGCATGGCCTATTTGATAATTTGATTGATTGTTATTAATCATAGTAGGTAATTTTTGTTGATGAAAATCAACTAAATTCCAGCCAATAAGCGCTAACACCATAATGATTAATATAATATTAAACCAAAACTTACATGCACTCATTTTTTTATTTTATTGCTAGCAAATCATTGTTATTTTGTAACTTGTTTTTAGCAAATAGAATTAGATTGGATAGTCGTATTGATCTCTTGATCCTCTGAGTTGAGAGTTAGTATGTATGATTTGCTTAATATACTTACTGAATATCATACAATATGATAGACTAACCATGTTATTTTTTTATCAATATACAATGCGTTGTTATGTCAGTGTGATTGTTCTAATTTCTAATTATTAAAATAGTTAAATGATACCAGCTTGCAAAAGATCATGTAGGTGAATAACACCCAAAAGTCTGTCAACTCTTTCTACTAATAAAGAAGTGATATGATGTTTTTGGATCAGATTTAAGGCATCAATCGCTAGCATTTCAGGGTTTACTCGAATACCTCCAGTTGTCATGACATTAACAATTTTAGCGTTATTTAAGTCAATATTCGTTTCAAAAACGCGCCGTAAATCACCATCGGTGAAAATACCTTCAATCTGCATTTCTTCGCTACAAATTACTACCATTCCAAGTTTTTTTCGCGTAATTTCCACTAAAGCTTGCTGTAATGTTGCTTTTTTTGAAACAGTCGGAATTTTTTTTCCTGTATGCATTAAGTCACTTACTCTTAATAAGAGTTTACGTCCTAATGTCCCGCCTGGATGAGAAAGAGCGAAATCCTCCACAGTAAAACCACGCGCTTCAAGTAAAGATACAGCAAGAGCGTCTCCCATAACAAGCATTGCTGTTGTACTTGTTGTTGGCGCCAATCCCAATGGACAAGCTTCTTGTGGTATCTTAATGCACAAGTGAATATCTGCCGTTTTACCCATGCTACTAGCCGGGTTTTTTGTCATGCAAATGAGCGCAACGTGTTGGCGTTTTAGTACTGGAATAAGTGTTAGTATTTCATCTGATTCACCAGAGTTAGAAATAGCTAGAACAATATCTTTACTGCTAATCATACCTAAGTCTCCATGGAGAGCTTCTCCTGGATGAACAAAAAATGCCGGTGTTCCTGTACTAGCTAATGTAGCGGCAATTTTACGGCCAATATGGCCTGATTTTCCCATTCCCATAACAACAACTTTACCAACACATTTAAAAATTAGCTCACACCCTTGATTAAAATCATCATTAATATATTGCTCCAAATTTGCAAGTCCATTACGTTCAATTTCCAACACCTTTTTTGCTGTTTTTTGAAAATCAATTTCCGACATTTTTATTTACCAATTCAATATTATTGATCTTTTTATATTAAAAAATGGCTATTTAGTAATGATTTTGTCATCTTATCCGTTTTATGCTGCAGCTTGCATTATTTTATTCATATTTCCTAAAAGTATTTATACTATGAATAGTATGTGAGTGTATTTATGGACCGCGTCATAATGAATAAAAGTAAAATTAGCAGTAATTGATAGAAAATATATGGTATTTCTAGACGGTCATGTTTACAAATGAGCAAACAGAATATACTTAAATAATAGTAAAATAGAAAGCGTTATTTTCATGAAAAGTCTATAGGACTATCATGGAGATTAAGATATATCCTATAATCAAAACTGACTGGCTTTTTTCTAGTAAAATCTTAACGATTAAGAGTATTGATATGCTAGCGATCATTGACCACTTTAATATTGGGGGAAATAACTTTCTTACATTTGATCAGTAACAACTACTACAACAGCCATTGGGACTTATAGTTTAATAGGGTTTATATTACAAAGCTAGATAGTATCTGATCTGATACTGTTTTTTTCAATTTTTGTCATGTTTACTAACATGAATGTTTTGATAATCTTATTTTCCTTTTATTTATCTTTCTTGAAAGAGAGCATATATCAAAAACTTTTTAACAAAAAGCGTTAGATAATAGACGATCTTACTACTTTTTAAGATTTTAGTTAAAAACATAAAATAGATTGATTGGAGTAGCAAGAGAATACTTATTGATGCATTAACTATAATAGGTTTTTGTTAGTTTACCTTAGTAGCTACTTTGCTTTATTCGCAATGTTTTGTAAAGGCTATTCATTTTTCGTGCTACTTGATTAATAAGCATATTGAGTTTTAACTATGGTTAGTATATCAGTTTAAACTGAAAGGATAACAGGCGCTATTATATTAATAGAGGAGATCAGCGGTACAAGGATCGGTAAGTGTCGCCGTTTTTATTTAAAATCAAGTAGTGTACACATTGCAACTAATAATAGAGTTCATGATATTTTCTGAGGATTAGCAAATATAAAAATGATAGCCATGAATCTATGGTTAGTGATTACACTGTATTTTTGCTGTAATACAACTAGTCAGCTATGATTCGTACTGTTTGTGACAGTGGTTAATGATAGTAGGTTATGTTGATGAGCCTTGATTGACAGGATTTGATACGAGATTTTTCAATATTGTTATTTATCTATTTATTATAAATTAATACGCTCCATCCATTTATTACTGTGATACAGGGTTCGGTATTGATCTTTATACGCTCAGTTTGTCAGTTTCTTTAATGGTTACAAAGAAACTTAAAATCTGTTCAAATAAGTCGTCAATAACCAATACTGTTATACGTTAGTTATTGTATATGCTAGATTTAGATTTCACATGACTACTTGTATTGATATTGAAAATTTTTATAAAAATTTAGTGGAGCTATAGCATAACTCCTTTCTAGGATAGAAGACTTTATTTACCTCAGGTAGGTAAATTCTACTGTAAGTACTATCTTGGCATTTTTAGTTAAAAATGTTTTATTAACAATAATTGTAACAAAAATCTTATTAAAAACAAGAAAACATATTTTTTTATTATTGAATACTTTGGAATAACAAAAAGGGTTTGTTGATCACTCGATTGCTTGTGATTTTAATGGCATATTAAATCCATATTTAGTATGCAAGTAGTTTCTGCTAGGACTTTGACACATCTATAACTTGTTTGCAACTTTCAGGTCAGCAACCCATGATCCTAGAGAAAGGTTTATAAATGATAAAGAGTTGTTTCGTAAATATTTATATCTTGTATTTATATTAAATATTCTGTAGCGCATTAGTCTTAAAATTTTTATCAGTAGTGTAATGCCGTTACAGGGATAAATTAGATTCAATCTATTAATATTGCACTTTTATTCAATGAATATATTGCCAATACTTTAGCGCTGTTACCTTGAATAACAAGATTGCATTGTGCATGAAACCTATATAGTAATTAGTAACCTAATTTCTATTTATTTAATGATTACTGATATCCTTAAAGAATATCCTGTACATTTGATGTTCAATTAGACAAAGCAGTCCGTGTATTATCACGCCTATGATAGGCTTACTAAACGCATCAGTTTAATGATGACTAAAATACGTTTATTCATATTTTATATATTAAAAGTCTTAGTATTGTGACCATAGAAGTACTCAGTAATACAAAATTCATTATAGTTGAAAATATAAACATTATCCTCTTTATGTTGTTTGTCTAGAGATGCAACTCTCTTACAGTGATTGTAAGAGATCAAGTTATTATTGATATTTCGCATAATGTGGTAATAAAGTAATCGCTTATTCCATCTACTTATTAAAGTATGAATGTAATTAATGTTTAATTAATTCATGTTTAATTGTTATTTATAATACATCTATCTAGATAGATGTATTATAAGGTTTATCAGAAGTAATTAAAAAAATAATGAATTGATATTTGTGATATTTGAAGGAATCTTTCTCTTAAAAGAGACTGATCAAGCTTGATAGTTTATACACTATCAAGCTATAAAATTAGAACTCGCTTATAAAATATAAGCGTTCTCAGCATTAAATGTACAAGAGCTATTGTATTATTTTTATCGGATAATAGATCGATTAAGATCGACATATTATTTCTCATATATAGAATAGAATTGAGTTTAACGATGAATATAAATGAAATAAAACAAGTATTAATAAACAAATTGAATCTTGATGAATTGATTGTACATGGCAATAGTAACCATTTTCAAATCATTGCTGTTAGTAACATGTTTAAGGGGATGAGTCAAATCAAACAGCAGCAAGTGATTTATGAACCGCTAATGGAATATATTGCCGATAATCGGATCCATGCATTATCAATTAAAGCCTATACTCCAGAGGAGTGGATAAGATATCGCAAGCTTAAGAGTTTTTAAGACTATATTCTACATTAATAGTATAATTATTACTCATAGAGAATTTCTTAATGGACCAGTTTCGATTAAAAGGGCCCACTCGTTTAATGGGTGAGGTATCAATTTCTGGTGCAAAAAATGCAGCATTACCGATATTGTTTGCTTCATTGTTAGCGGAAGAGCCTGTTGAATTACAAAATGTTCCAAAGCTCAAAGATATTGATACAACAATTGAATTACTTAATCAATTAGGCTCAAAAGTAGAGCGTAATTGTGCTATTTTTGTGGATGCGCGCGGTATTAACAAATTTTGTGCTCCTTATAAGCTAGTGAAGACAATGCGTGCATCTATTTGGGCTTTAGCTCCATTAGTTGCTCGATTTGGACAAGGCCAGGTATCTTTACCTGGAGGATGTGCGATTGGAGCTCGGCCAGTTGATCTGCATATCGCTGGACTTAAGCAACTTGGTGCAAAAATAGTTTTAAATAAATATTATGTTAAAGCATCGGTTGATGGTCGTTTGCAAGGTGCTAATATAGTTATGGATAAGGTTAGTGTCGGCGCTACTGTGTCTATAATGACAGCGGCAACCTTAGCAGAGGGAAAAACTATCATTGAAAATGCTGCTCGTGAACCTGAAGTTGAAGACACGGCTAACTTTTTAAATTTATTGGGAGCAAAAATTACTGGAGCTGGCTCAGATAGCCTTATTATTGAAGGTGTAGCACGTTTAGGCGGCGGTGTTTATCGCATTTTACCTGATCGCATTGAAACAGGAACTTTCCTTGTTGCTGGCGCTATTTCTGGTGGAAAAGTTATTTGCCGAAATACAAAACCTGCTATACTGGATGCAGTTTTAACGAAATTACGGGAAGCTGGCGCAGAACTTAAAATTGGTGAGGACTGGATCCAATTAGATATGCATGGTAAGCGACCAAAAGCAGTCACTATCAGAACTGAACCACATCCTGGTTTTCCAACAGATATGCAGGCGCAATTTAGCTTACTGAATTTAGTAGCAGAAGGTGTGAGTACAATCACGGAAACTATTTTTGAAAATCGTTTTATGCATATTCCAGAGTTAATTCGTATGGGAGCTCATGCTGAAATAGAAGGAAATACTGTTATTTGTTATGGCGTTAAACAACTGATGGATGCAAAAGTCATGGCTACAGATTTGCGGGCATCAGCTAGTTTGGTGCTAGCAGGCTGTGTTGCGAAAGGAAAAACCATTGTTGATCGTATTTACCATATCGATCGAGGATATGAAAGAATAGAAGAGAAATTGCGTAGTTTAGGTGCGAATATAGAACGTATTAGTGCCGATAAAAAATAACTATTTAAAAATGATCTTACTTTAAATAACTTTCAAAATGACTGTTTCATTGTATGCTGTAAGTTTAACGTAAAAATTGATTTTTTGCATAGTAGTTTTACAGAAACGATCTTAAAAGGATTCATTTTAATAACCTGACTCTATAACTGTAATAGCAAAAGAATTATCGGGCCATAAACAGAAATTCTAGTATCTTCAAACTAGAACTCTGGCATTTTCTAAACTATTTTGTGCAATAGAAAATTCATAACCCTTTGATTTTAATCAAATAATTATTGTTATATGTATCTTATGAAATATAAGATACATCATGTACGATGATGCTGCTAAAGCTTTGCATCACTTAGCCATTGCAAATAAGTTTTCCATCACTTTTATTTTTTTATTCAATTAGAATGGAATACCTAACCCTAAAAGGATAAAGCTATTTTCTAAATGATTGAATGAGAATATATTCATGCTTTTGCATGTAGCTTTAATAGTAATTATTGCGAAGCTGAAATTTTTATAATGATTTTGTTACTGTTTGTCCTCAATTACTAGGATTGCTGATTGCTAATACGGTATCACTAAATCGCTAATGTGTACATTACTCTTGATGTTAATTTTGATCACTAAATATTTTTTATATCTTTCAGCTATCTGAGCTCATAATAAAATAATAAATACATTCAGGTAACCAATAATATGGGGGTCCCATTACTTAATGGGTTACTGAAATGTCTTCATTAACCAAACCATTCTATGTTATCACAATCAATAACGTAGAATGGTTTGGTTAATGCATGCCAATTTTTTAGAAACATTACTAGAACAATATTTTGTAATCATATATTCCTGCTGGCATTACTCTATATGCCATGCTTACTAAACACTTAGTAGTCTTATCATGATCATCTATGATCGACAATCATGATAAAGGAAATGTAGAATCTCTTTGAGATAGGATTATATGAACAGCTACTAGCCAAACATTAGTAAGATTCAGTTTGATAACAATAATACTTAATTTTACTAATTAAAATATTGAATGCGCTGTTATAAGCGAGCGTGTTAATAAAATGATTAAATTCTATAACGAACAGGCACTAGTACCTGTTCGTTAGATTACTCGTGCCTGCTGGCTAGATAATTAATTGAATATATTATTCCCACGAAGTAATAATATGATATTTTGATCTCCACGTAAAATATTTAATGCTAAAGCGCTAGGTCTAGTTTCAATAACTTTACGAAGTTGATTAATATTTTGTATCTGTTGATTATTAGCATTAATAATAAGATCTCCTTTTGCTAATCCCAGCATTGCTGCAGGTGAATTAGCGGCAACACTATCAACCTTGACACCTTGCATACCTTGGATTGTACTATTGCTTAAAGTAGCGCCCATTAGGGAAGTAGTCAACACTTCAGCTTTTGTACTATTAGTTTCAATATTTTCTAAAATAACCGTTACTTGTATTGGCTTTCCTTGACGTAGTAATCCGATAGTAATCGGCCTACCAATTTCACTAGTACCAATTTTAGCTCTTAATTCAGCAAAACTATTAATATATTTGTTATTAATTGAAATTAAAATATCTCCAGGTTTAATTCCTGCTTTAGCTGCAGCAGAATTTGGGATAACTTCACTGACAAATGCCCCCTTTTGTGCCTCAATATTTAATGCTTTTGCTACATCAGAGGTCATTTCAGTTCCTTTGATTCCTAGTAATCCACGCTTTACTTCACCATGTTTAATAATTTGGTCACTTAGTGATTTAGCCATATTCGACGGAATCGCAAATCCAATACCAATATTACCACCTCCAGGTGCCAAAATAGCAGTATTAATACCAATAAGCTCACCATTGAGATTAACCAATGCACCGCCTGAATTACCTCTATTAATAGAGGCGTCAGTTTGAATAAAATTTTCTAAACCTTCAACATTCAAACCACTACGGCCTAATGCTGAGATAATTCCAGATGTTACAGTTTGTCCTAATCCAAAAGGGTTACCAATAGCAATAGCAAAATCACCAACTCGTAATTTATCGGAGTCAGCTATTTTTATTGCTATTAAATTTAATTTTTTTAAATTTCCTGCTCTTGAATTTTTAATTTGTAAAAGAGCAATATCAGTTTGAGGATCACGACCAATAAGTTTAACACCAATTTCTTTGCCATCATTAAGTTGAATTTGAATATTATCAGCATTGTCAATAACATGGTTATTAGTTAATATAAAGCCTTTTTCAGCATCAATAATAACCCCAGAACCTAATCCTTCAAAAGGACGAATACTCTGTTGCTGTAAGGGAAAATTTGGTCCTAAAAAGAATTTAAACTCTTCAGGTAATGGTTGATTTTGAACACGAGTTCCAGATACACGAATACTAACTACGCCAGGAAGTACTTTTTCTAGCATCGGCGCTAGGCTTGGTAATTCTTGACGAGCTGATAAAATCATCGACGGCATTGATGCAGAATAACTTATTGCAGGTTTGCTTATGATTAAAAGATTAATAATCATAGCAAATATGGCTTTAGAAAAGATGGCTAAAAAATGTTTTTCTTTTTTCATTGTAAATTCGATTCTCTTACATACCTTAATTTATTTTAACTTAATCTGTTGATTAGATAAATAGATCGTTTTAAAACAGTAGACTATAAATGATGTAAAAAGTTCAGATAATGAATAGTTATAATTAGTTTTTACATGTGTTTACATGATATTAACCTTTCCTGATTCTAGAATCTAGTAGACAGATATACTACTATCAAAATAAGTTACCTTATTTTATTTTTTTAGACGTATTGAAAGATAAGAAGCTCTAAACGCATTCAGAGTAGTTGTTTAGGATAAACATAGATGGAAACCTACTATTTTAAATTCTGATTTAATGATTAAGTAATGAATATTGAGACTACTGGCATTCTTTATACTGTGATGTGGAAGATAATCTGATACAATACTTTCGGTAAAGAACTTAGATATTTTAAAATAGTTCAGTCATTTTTGCGAAATTCTTTCAAGTCATAAGTTTTTTATTGCGAGTTCTAAAACTTCTTGATGACGTAGTTGTAAATTACAAAAAACAAACTATGGGTGCACATAATCATAAAACCACCATTAGACCAATTCATGCATACTCAAACATTATGGAAACTCATTCTGTAACTACTGTATTAACAGTAAAAATAATATATAGAACATTTTATAGAAAATTCATAGTATAGTCATTCACTGTGGTCGAAGTAGTTACTGTACTTATTGTACAAGGTAAATGAAAGCAGTAAAAATTCTTAACAAGAATTTATATTATTCTGAGATATTCAAGTAAGAAACATCATTGATATATCCTATAATGCTTCTGATAGGATTGATGAATCAATAAATTATAACATAATAAGGAGGTGTCATATTAATGCCATCGCTGATTCCTAGTAAACTTTATCAACAGTTTTTGGCCACTGGTAATTATCAATTTGATGAAGTGCAAAGCAACACAATAGCGCGTTTAGACATAATTCATCAAGATTTACTTAATAGAACATCTCAATGTTCATTAAGAAATAAAATTAACTATTTTCTTATTAAGAAAATATATAAGAATTGTAAACCTATACAGGGATTATATATGTGGGGTGGAGTTGGCAGAGGAAAAACTTGGTTGATGGATCTCTTTTATCAGAGTTTACCAGAAGGTAGAAAATTACGTGTACATTTTCATCGCTTTATGTGGAGAATACAGCATGAACTGCTGGAACTGCAAGGCAAACAAAATCCATTAGAAATTATTGCTGATAGATTTAAAAAGCAGACCGATGTTTTATGTTTTGATGAATTTTGTGTATCTGATATCACTAATGCAATGATTTTAGGAACGCTATTACAAGCTATTTTTGAAAAAGGTATTTGTTTAATAACAACGTCTAATATTCCACCTAATGAACTATATCGCAATGGATTACAACGAACACAGTTTCTACCTACAATTGAACAAATTAAGAAACACTGTGAAATTATAAATGTTGATGCAGGTATTGATTACCGGTTACGTAAATTAAAACAAGCAGGTCTTTATCTTACACCAATTAATAAAGAAAGTTCTAAGAGGATGGATGAAATATTTATTACATTAGCTGGTCAGTATAGAAGTAGTAAATGTTATCTCCTGGAGATAAATCATCGTACTATACCAACAATTTGTGCTGCAAAAGGGATTTTATCAATCGAATTTAAGACATTATGTGAAGATTTACGTAGTCAAAACGACTATATTACTTTATCAAAAGAGTATCACACTGTACTATTGTATCATGTTTTCATGATGTCCGCAATACATGAAAATATCGCTAGGCGTTTTCTGGCTCTAATTGATGAATTTTATGAGAGAAAAGTTAAGTTGATTATAAATGCCGAGGTTGCAATGGATAAACTATATCAAGGGCATTTATTACGTTTTGAATATCAACGCTGTTTATCAAAATTGCAAGAAATGCAGAGCATAGAGTATTTAAAATTACCTCACCTGGCTTGAATAGCGAGTTCTAATAGAATTAGATTATCTAGAAAATTTTCTTTTTTTATCGATTTCTGATAAAAGCTTCTCTATAATCTCCTCTATTAACATTACAGATAGTTTAAAGATAAACTTCTGTAATGTTGTTGCACTCTTAGACGAAGTAGTATTCACTGGTACATAACTAGTATGAATGTACCTAAAGATTTTATAACAATGGCCGTTCAACAAGATATAACTGACATACGAGTAATCTTTAAATGAAAACTTTTATAACTAAACCAGCAACCATAAAACGCTGTTTGTATATTTTAGATGCTAATGGAAAAACTTTAGGCCGTCTTGCAACTGAAATTGCTTTCCGCTTACGCGGAAAGCATAAAGTGGAATATACTCCACATGTCGATACTGGTGATTATATAATTGTTGTTAATGCAGAAAAGGTTTCTGTTACTGGCAATAAGCATGAAGATAAAATTTACTATCGTCATACTGGTTATATCGGTGGCATCAAGCAAGTAACTTTTAAAGAAATGATAGCTCGTCATCCTGAGCGTGTAATTAAAAGCGCAGTTAAAGGTATGCTACCAAAAGGACCTCTGGGTCGTGCAATGTACCGTAAAATGAAAGTTTATGTTGGAGGTGATTATAATCACTTTGGCGTATCAAATGTAAACTCTTGAACGTTAATCAGGATGGATATAAGTAATGGCTGAAAATCAATACTATGGCACTGGTCGCAGAAAAAGCTCTTCTGCACGTGTATTTATGAAAACGGGTGTCGGTAATATTACAATTAATAAACGTAGCCTTGATGGGTATTTTAGCCGTAAGACGGCGCGTATGATTGTTCGTCAGCCGTTAGAATTAGTTGATATGTTAGAAAAAATGGATTTATACATTACTGTTAAAGGCGGCGGTATTTCTGGTCAAGCGGGTGCAATCCGTCATGGTATTGCGCGTGCATTAATTGGATATGACGAGACACTACGTTCTACATTACGTAATGCTGGATTTATTACTCGTGATGCACGTTCTGTTGAACGTAAAAAAGTTGGCATGCGTAAAGCACGCCGGCGTCCACAATATTCTAAACGTTAATGGCTTGTTTAAGAATTATTAATAAATTTTTAGTATTTAAAATATTTTATACTAGGTATCTACCTAGCTGATAAAAGCTTGTAAACCTTTCCAGCAGATTGATCAAATATCTGATAATCTATCAGGTATTGCATGTTAATTTTATTTTTTTAGATAACTTGAACTACTGCTTCACCGGTTAACTACGTTAACCGGTGAAGCAGTAGTTCAAGTACGTGATAATAGTCACATCATAATAGTCACATCAATAATAAATGGAGCCCTTAGGTTCTTTTATAAAAATCTTTGGAGGTTTTTATGATTATCGCTGCCAATAAACGTTCTCTAATAACATTATTTTCTGGATCAGCTGACATATTTAGTCATCAAGTACGAATTGTTTTGGCAGAAAAGGGTGTAAGCGTTGATATTGAGACTGTCGAAGCAGGTCATTTCCCTCAAGATTTAATTGATTTCAATCCTTACAAAACAGTACCAACACTGGTTGATAGAGAGTTAACATTGTATGATTCCAAAATTGTTATGGAATATCTTGACGAGCGCTTTCCGCATCCACCACTCATGCCTGTTTATCCAGTAGCTCGAGGTAATAGTCGTTTGATGATTCATAGAATAGATAAAGATTGGTATTCTTTAGTGCGTGTGATTGAAAAGAACGACCCTCAAGCACTTACTGCTCGTAGGCGTTTGCAAGAGGAATTGATATCTATTTCGCCAATTTTTAAAGACATGCCATTTTTCATGAGCGAAGAATTTAGTCTTGTTGACTGCTATTTAGTTCCTATTTTGTGGCGTTTACCTCTTTGGAATATCGACATCCCTAAAAGCAAAGCAACAGAGGGAATCCATTCTTATATGGAACGTATATTTGCAAGAAACTCATTCCTTACTTCGCTAACTGACGTAGAACGTGAAATGCGTATTCTGAACCATGAGAGAATTGAATGATGGGGAGTTGTGGAATGTTACCGTTAGGAACGTCTTCACGTCAACCATAGCCTCTCAAAGGCATATTATAAATAACTTCTCGATAAGCATATTAAAGCAACATTTAGTTGCGAATATTCATATTTTCTTATTTTCTTATATAAATATTCCAAATAGAATATATCCATAAAGAACTTGTTAAAAGAGCAAATTATATTAATATAATACACCTGATGTTAAAAAGGACACCTCTAATTTTAATGACTTAGAAGATGATACATAAAGTAGTCCACTTCAATGCTGGTTTTAGCAGCATGATTTCAACCATATTGAAGTTCTAATGAGCACTATTATTGTTAGCTCATGGCTCGGGGATGAGCGCACAAATCTTGTTTGAATCTAAAGAAGATTTGTGCATGGCAAAAAATGATTCTATCTGCAATCGTGAACGTGAAGATATTGTTCTAAGAGTGCGAGAAAAGTTATTACATGAAGTGTAATAAAGCATTGATTTCCTCCTCCTAAGGAGGATCCTTATTTTGTGAGTATTATTTTGATGTCGTGCTGTAGGTTTTTTTAATTAGATTGTATTTACTATTAAATTAATAGTAAGGCTTGATTACAAAATCATAATTCACATTATAAATACTCCATATCATGGAGTATTTATAATGTGAATTATGTGTACTCTATCTTTGTAGATAGAGTATTATGCCTTATGGCAGTCTATTTTATTGCTCCTCTTTTTTATACTTTATTAGAATATCTGATAAGTTAATAGCTATTCGTAAATTTCGATGCTGATTTTTCCAAAATCTTTCTTGATTAAAGATAGTAATATTACTTTAGCAATAATTAAAATTACAAATTATATCAGAGTACAAATGCCCATTTAGAATGATTAGAATATATGTATGCTAGTTAAATGGTTATAACAGAAACGATTACTTACAGAAAATGTATTTCTCTCAAATTAGACTCAGTATTGTAATTTACAATAATTTACTAAAATTAATGGCTGGGGTACCTGGATTCGAACCAGGGTGTGCCAGGATCAAAACCTGGTGCCTTACCGCTTGGCAATACCCCAAATAATATTGAAAAAATATTTATAAATAATGGTACGGGAGGCGAGACTTGAACTCGCATGCCTCACGGCGCCAGAACCTAAATCTAGTGCGTCTACCAATTTCGCCACTCCCGCAAATTATGGTGGCTACGACGGGAATTGAACCTGTGACCCCAGCATTATGAGTGCTGTGCTCTGACCAACTGAGCTACGTAGCCTATTTGACAACTTTGCCTGGGATGCGGGGCGCATTATGCGTATATAGCTCCAAGTCGTCAACTGCTTTTTACGAAAAGCTATAAAAAATATATCTTTGTTTAGTAGCAAACATTTTTTTTAAATTTTATTGAAAATAACAAGCTTATAGAAAATAAGCATAGCGTTATGTATTCAATATAAATCCTTATCTCATAATGTACAGTTACTGATCACTATATCAGATATGGTAAAATGCGCTTCATTAATAGTTCTACTTTACTTAAGTTAAGTGAATTGCAGATAGTCTTGTGGCTTTCTCTTGACTGGAGAAGTAAAGAGTAAATCATTAAAAAAAATATTTTAGCAACTGAATGTTGCTAACATTCCACATGGTGACTAAAAAAAGAATTTTAAATACTGTAACTCCATATACAGTAATAATTTTTTCGATTTATTAGATTAATAATCTATCAAAAATCGCCTACCTAAAATGTAGGTCTACATATTGTATCTTCTGCAATTGCTACAATATTAGTTTTTATTTACTATCTAGTAAAGTAATTTTAGAAAAAAATTTTTTATTAGTTTGAATAAAATTATTCAAGTTGTTTTTTGATGCTGTTTTCAACAGCGCTATTAAGTACAATTAAGGTTCCAAAGCAATTAGTTTATCGAATCGCTTATTTACCGCCAAAGTGCTATATAAATAGCACCTATTATATATAGATTATAGCATTGATATTAAAATATTCCTATTCCATAACGATATCTACATAATATTATTATGTATAATGTATGTATATAAAATTGAATCGCAAATTTTATAACATAAAATAATATTTTTTATAAAAGCTATAAATATTTGTTCTTATTAAAATTAGTTATTTCAACATGATCTTGCAGATTTCGTAAGAAATGTTGATTTATACTTTTTAGACATTCAAGATTAGCTCTAATATACAATTAAAAAAAATTCCTCTCCTTTTAATACTAAAAAATTGAAATTTTATCAGAACTTCTTAAGACGACTTACTAATATCATTTTGTAGAGCATTCTGTAATGAATTTGCGCTTCAGATTCATCAAGCGATGTGTTATTTCCCTAACGTTAGGAAGCATTAAGAAGTCTTCTTATTATTAGATCGAAATATGAAAATAGGCATTTTTATAAATATCAGATATAGTATATTACTATTCAGTAGTTGCTTCATGCATAATGTTAAATCTTTTTATTTTTTTTCAAGACGCAACTGCAGTTTATCAAACTATACGGATATTAGAATTAGCTTTCATAAGCTAAACCATTTTTTAATAAAAAAAATAATAACTCACTGCACTAAAACTTAGTTCGTTAATCTTTTACCCTCAATTTTCAAGGTATTAAAATATGAGCGGAACATAATATATATCATTTTATGATTCATATAAATGATATATATTATGTTCTTGCATATCTAATATTTCTTCTCTTTCATAAGAAAGAGAAGAAATATTACATTAGAAACCTATGGCTAGCTAGCCGATGGTATTAAATTTTGATAAGCTAATTTAGGTCACAACTTAATTAAAGTTTTTACTTCTAACTCAAGGATTAATTTTTAGAAAGCCTTGAAGGTATTCAAGCAATACATACCGTCCAAATATAAATATGGTTAAATTGAGTTTTATAGCACAGATGTAATAGATCATGCTGTTATTAGTAGGTATCAGAACGAAAATTATTTTTGTATCAAAATGACATATAGAATAAATGGCATACAGTATAATAACTGTATTGGCATATTAATCAGATAATAGATAAATGTTATTAGAAATACTAGAAGTGGATTCTTGGATCTTCGGCATCCGCTCTCTCTTTAGAGGAGGAAGAACAGTATTATAAATGTAATTTTGCGTACTATGATATGCAGTAATGCTCTATTGTAGATGTTCGTTAAGTTGATTCAGACTATCATCTTAGTGATATCGATATATTGAAAAACTTTGCATATATAACAATATAATAACTTTGATTTTTCTTGATGTTGATATATTCCCCCTATGGAATATGGAGGAATATATCAACAATTAACTTTACTTAAATTTAAAAATACTAACCAGCTACTTAGTAAGTATCTGGTTAGTATTTTTCCTGTTGCATTAGCTATACAACAATCGTGTATGTTCTTTGAATTGTATTGGTTAACTTTATTTATCATCTCATTATCGAAAAAATCTTTTCTGTTTTTAATTTTAAGCTTTAATCAAGATTAAAGCCAATTTTACTAACATAGTGGTAGTATTTAGTCATAAAATTTTCGTATTGATCTTCACTTAGTATATTATTATCATTAATTCATGAATATCATTTTATTAATTCATAAATGTTAAATCAAAAGTCGTAGATATTACCATTTTCAAGTATGTTTAGGTGTTTATTGAAACTAGTATATATACTATAAATGAAGATTCATGGTATATCTATACAATGTTTTCTGAAATTTTTGCTATATTTACCGAATTTCTGTTTACATTACACATAAATGTAATTATGTGTACAGTTTTTGCTTCAGTGTTAATCTGATTACTGTTTTATCAATAAACTAAAAGTAATCAGTTATAAACTATACGCGTAACATATGGATTTAATAATTTTCAACATAGTTAATCCTAGTGAGTAATAAGCGTAATTCTCTTGATATAGTTTCTGGTGCTATTTTATTACAGCTCTCTGTATTGAGGAGCAATTTTTTAGAGTAATAGCACGAATGGGTGCTACTCCGTTAAATAGAATGGGCTAGGATGTGTGCGTTTCTTTTCGGACAAGAAACGCACACATCCTAGCCTCGTATACAATACGAGGCTTTCTACTTTAATACATCATACTTTGATATATTAAAATAATAGAATTTGTTGCTTGAACCAAAGCAATACTAATATGTATACCTTGAAAGGTGGTTTCTAATTGGAATAATGATAAAAGTGTTTGGGGCATCCTGACTAAGGAACCATGATCATGTATGAGGTAGATGTTTGGCCAAAAAATTTCATCCGTCAGATTATTGATCAAGATCTGGCTACAGGTAGAAATACTGATATACGTACCCGCTTCCCTCCTGAGCCAAATGGTTATCTACATATTGGTCATGCAAAATCTATCTGTTTGAATTTTGGTATTGCTCAGGATTATCATGGTAAGTGCCATTTGCGTTTTGATGATACCAATCCAATGAAAGAAGATGTTGAATATATTCATTCTATTCAGAAAGACGTAAAATGGTTAGGATTTCAGTGGAATGGTAACATTAAATATTCATCAGATTATTTTGATGATCTATATCAATATGCTATTGAACTCATTAAAAAAGGCTTAGCTTATGTTGATGAATTAAGTCCTGATAATATTCGTTTATATCGAGGCACTTTAAAGCGGCCAGGTAAAAATAGTCCATATCGCGATCGTAGTATTGATCAAAATTTACAGTTATTTGACGAGATGCGCAAAGGGAGATTTTCAGTAGGTAAAATGTGTCTACGTGCTAAAATTGATATGTCATCTCCTTTTATTATTATGCGTGATCCGGTTTTGTACCGAATAAAATATACAAAAAAGGAGTGCTCAGGCAATAATAAATGGTACATTTATCCAATGTATGATTTCACACATTGTATTGCGGACGCAATAGAAGGCATTACTCACTCACTTTGCACGATGGAATTTCAGGACAATCGTCGTTTATATGATTGGGTATTGGATAATATTACTATTGATAGTCGTCCAAGACAATACGAATTTTCACGCTTAAATCTTCTCTATACAGTCATATCAAAACGTAAATTAAATCAGTTAGTGAAAAAAAATAGGGTTAAAAATTGGAATGATCCTAGAATGCCAACAATTTCCGGTTTACGTCGTCGTGGTTATACGGCTGCATCTATTCGTGAGTTTTGTCGCAGAATTGGTGTCACAAAACAAGATAATGCTATTGAAATGGCAGTCTTGGAGTCTTGTATTCGGAATGAGCTCAATGAAAATGCTCCTCGAGTTATGGCAGTGTTGAATCCGATAAAGTTAGTAATTGAAAATATGCCTTATGGCGAGCAAATACTTACCATGTATAATCATCCTAATAAACCTGAGATGGGCTCTCGTGAAGTACCATTTAGTCGTGAGATTTATATCGATCGGTCTGATTTTCGTGAAGAGGCTAATAGGCAATATAAGCGTTTAGTTTTAGGAAAAGAAGTTCGTTTACGTAACGCTTATATTATAAAGGCTAATCGAATTGATAAAGATTTTTTAGGCAATATTACAACGATTTATTGTACTTGTGATGTTGATACTTTAAATAAAAATCCTGCCGACGGGCGTAAAGTTCAAGGAGTTATCCATTGGGTAAGTGTCTTGCATGCTTTACCAGCAGAGATTAGATTATATAATCGCTTATTTACTGTACCACATCCAGATAAAGAAAAGGATTTTTTAGCTGTTATCAACCCTGATTCTTTAGTGATCAGACACGGGTTTGTTGAACCAAGTTTACTAACTGCAGAACCTGAAAAAGCATATCAGTTTGAACGTGAAGGTTATTTTTGTGCCGATAGTTGTGATCATACTGTTGAAAGACCGGTCTTTAATCGCACAGTCGGGTTAAAAGATAGTAAAAGATAGTTAGATAAAATAGTTAGTTACAAAGAAATATTCATTAGTTAGAATGAATAATACTAATACTCATTTTCTAAAAGTGTTCATACTGTTTTATGAACAAACATATTCATACTTTTGTAAAGTACCTAGTGTTGTCTTGAGAACTAGACATTAAAAATAAGAACTAGACATTAAAAATAAAATTTTTCTTGGCATTTATTGTTCATGTCTAGTTGAATTTTTAATGAATTGCTCTGATCTCTTAGGATCAATTTCGCTATGTTATGATAAATATTTTTTCATAACATAGCGAAAAATCAACATTTAATTTGATCAAAATTAAATGTTGATTTTTAAGATACAATCTCCTTCTAAGATACAATCCTCCTTCTTAGGAGGAAGAACTTCTAAGAAATATTATTATCGTAGTGATCATACTGTGCGCTAATATTAGCTTAAATTTTATTTTATAAGCTATAAGTGGCTATAGCTTATAAAATAGTTTTTTTAAAAACTACCTCCTTGCATTGATTATGCGAGTAAATGAAATTTTTAATTAGTATTTTGTGGCATTTTAAAGTGCAAAAAGATTTTAGAAGACAAAATTGTTACTATGCGCATAGAAACAAGTGTATTGGTGTCATTATTTTTTTGCTTTTACTAAAGAGCTCAAAATAGCAATTTTATGAAAAGTCTCGTTCTAGTAGATCTACATCACAATGCCCTATAGGCATTGTGATGACCCTCTTATCTTAGATCAGGTTCCTCTTATTAATAAGAAGTCTTAAATCAGTTTCATTACAACGCTCTTTATCGTTTTCATCACAATGCTCTTTTTTTGAACAGTGCCCATAGAGATAAAGATTGTGATTAGACAATTTAATGCCATGGCGCTCAGCGATATTTTTTTGTCTTGTTTCAATTGATTCATCACTAAACTCAATAACTTTGCCGCAATCTAAACAAATTAAGTGATCGTGGTGATATTGTTGTGTTAGTTCAAACACTGATTTACCACCTTCAAAATTATGGCGCGTAACAATCCCTGCTTCATCAAATTGGTTCAAAACACGATAAACTGTTGCAAGGCCAATTTCTTCTCCTAGATTAATCAGTTTTTTATAGAGATCTTCTGCACTAACATGATGAAATTCTGGCTCCTTTAATATCTTTAAAATTTTTAAACGCGGAAGTGTTATTTTAAGCCCCGCATTCTTCAATGCTTTATTACAGTTGTTCATGAGCATCCTACCTTATTGCAGTAGCTGTGAATTCAATAATATTGAAATACTTTTACAGTAGTAAAATGTTTCTTGCAAACTAATTTTTCAAATTATATATACCTGAATATCTTTACTGAATTTTTCAAGATTATCATATACACCATGGCCTTATTTATCAAGGATAGCTTGCAATGATAGTTCTTTGACTATTTGCTGTACCCAACATTCTACTCGTTCATGAGTGAGTTCAGGTTGTCGGTCTTCATCAATAGCAAGCCCAATAAAGTTATTGTCATCGTCTAGTCCTTTTGATGCTTCAAAGTAGTATCCTTCAGTTGGCCATTTCCCAATAATACTAGCTCCTTGAAGTTGAATAATGTCTTTAATAGTACCCATCGCATCACAGAAATATTCTGTATAGTCTTCTTGATCGCCGCAGCCAAAAATAGCTACTGTTTTGCCTTTAAAATCGATTTCTTGCAATGTTGGAAAGAAATCGTCCCAATCACATTGAGCCTCGCCATAATACCAAGTAGGAATACCAAAGAGTAAAATATCAAATGCTTCAATATCCTCTTTACTGCTTTTAGCAATATCATGAATTGTAGCAATATTGGAACCTCCAAGCTTTTTTTGAATAATTTTAGCAATATTTTCTGTATTGCCAGTATCACTGCCGAAAAAAATACCTATGGTTGCCATAAAGTAAATAAACCTCTTAATGTAATCAGTTACTTTGATTTTTATGTTATCATAAATAGTAATAGAAAGATGAAAGCAACTAATTAATGAATAATTCTGTTATTTTTGCGTGTTTTAAACAAAATAAATCAGTCACTCTATAATTTTATCAATTTTCTTCATTTCATGTTTTAGTAACATTTATATTATTAGTTTAAATAAGGCTTATTCTTGCATCGAAAACATTTTGCGCTATATCAGCGCACTAATTGAGTTAAAGCCTTTAAAATTTATAATAACCTAAATTCTTTGTTTTAATATCTTTTAAAGATATATGGAATATTGCATGATGAACTTTCATTGTTTGAATAAACTGCTATCCAGAGTTTTAATATAACCTATATTAACTTTAGTAATAATTAGGTAATGGATTTTTGCATTTCGTCAGTGCTGAATCTATGAAAGTAACTTACTTTTAGTACCAAAACACCGGAATGTCTACTTTATTAATTGAAATGATTCAAATAATTATTAAAATAATATATTTATGTTATCTAAATTAATAGAAAGGATTAATTTACCGCTTTGATTGCAATAGTAACTATTGCAATCTGTTATACATGAACAGTGCTATCATAAATAGCAAAGGAAGGAAATTTGTATAGATTTACATATTTTGCCTGATTTATAAAAAAAAAATTGTTATAAACCTGCTATACTTTTTCCTTGCCATAAAAAAGTATTTCATCTAGTGAAATACACAATCGGGAATTTTGTAGTGCTTATTTTAGACGAGCACTGTGTATTATAACCTTGACAAAGGCAAAGTGCCTTCATAAAATTAACTGATATTAATTCAAGTAGGATATCTTTTATGCTTAAATTATAAGCGATTGTGCTTCTTAATGCCGTAAGAAGCACCTTAAGTTATCTTGTAGTCTGTTAATAATCCAATGATAAAATTTCTTAGTCAAGGCTAAGAACAGATGAATAATTATCTCAGAATGATTGATTTTAATCATATAAATTTTTTGTTTGACTCCATCTTTCTGTTTTCCTAACATTAAAAATTAGTTGTTCTGATATGTTTATAGATTGGCATTAATCAGAATAATAACAAATAAGTGATCGATAACAATTATTGTAGATAGTGGTACATGGTCGAGCAGAAAATGCTACCAAAGAAATCTCTTTTCCTTATTATATTAGTACATTATAGGGAAAAGAGATTTCATAAAATATTAATCATGGTTAAAGCATGATGCCACTATAGATTTATTAGCTTTTCTATGGAGTTCATTGCATCTTTTTATCTTTAAATCTAGATTTTTATCAACTTCTACTTTGGTAAGTTATTATTAATAATAATAATGTATGAAATATTTCAATCATAACTTCTGATCTTGGTAAGAAGGACATGATTTCATGGTAACAAACTCCTCAGCTATTGTTGGATGAATTGCTAAAGTATTATCAAAATCTTGTTTTGTGGCTCCCATTTGAAAAGCAACGGCAAAACCTTGTAATATTTCGTCCATGCTAAAACCGATACCATGAATACCAACTATTTTTTCTTTCTTACCAACACAAACTAATTTCATACTAAAACGTTGACGATACGCTGTTACCGCTGTATACATTGAAACAAAAGAAGACTGATATATTTTAATTTTATTATGACCAAATTTATCTATTGCTTGTGGCTCGGTCAAGCCAACTGCGCCTATTGGCGGATGGCTAAATACCACTGTGGGTATATTGCTATAATCCAAATACTCATCTGGTTTATTATTAAATAAACGCTCAGATAATCTACGCCCAGCCGCTATTGCAACTGGGGTTAATTCGACCGCTCCAGTATTATCACCGACTGCATACACGTTTTTTACATTCGTGTTTTGGAATTTATCAACTTTAATATATCCTTTACTATCTCGCTCTATACCAACTAAATCAAGATTTAAATTATTCGTCATTGGCTTACGACCAATTGCCCATATTAATGTGTCAAAAGTATGTGCTTTGCCATTTTTTAACTGTAAAGTTAAACTACCATCAGCGTTTTTAATAACAGCTTTTGGAATAGATTCAGTATGCAATATTAACCCTTTATTTTTCATAATTTCAACTAGTGACGTAACAACCATAGGATCAAAATGACGCAGAGGCGTATAATGACGAACAAATAAATGGACCTCACTGCCCAAGGCATACAACACACCAGCTAATTCAACAGCAATATAACCTGCGCCAACAATAGCAACGCGTTTCGGTAACGATGTTAATTGGAAAAACCCATCTGAATCTATTCCGTATTTAGCTCCAGGAATATTAGGCCACTCAGCTATACCTCCTGTAGCAATTAGGATATGATCCGCAGTTAACTTCTTACCATTAACCTTGATACTATGCGCATCAATAAAACGTGCAAATCCGTTAATCATTTTCACGTTATTAGTACGCAAAATCATTTCATAAGACTGTCGCATATGATTAATATACCTTTGTCGGTTAGTAATCAATGTATTCCAATCAAATTGATTGCTCTTAGCATTAAAACCATAAGAAGGGCCATAAGCTTGAATTGTATCAGCAACTTGCGCAGCATACCACATGATTTTTTTTGGTACACAACCAACATTAATACATGTTCCACCAAAAGCTTTTGCTTCAATAATAGCACATTTCTGACCATATATAGCTGCACGATTTATAGAAGCAATTCCACCACTACCGCCACCAATAGCAATATAATTATAATGTTCATTCATCTTATTTATTTCCAACCTCTTAATACCTTATAGACTATAAAGTATTAAGAGGTTAATACACATTACCAATAATTGTATATGGAATAAATTTTTTTTATTCTATATACAATTATTATATGCCAATAATTGCCTGCTGTATCTAGACCTAATACTCTATGGAACTATGGTAACACCAGTACGGATTTTATTTTCAGTCTCTGATATAGACTGATAACGACTATATCGAAACTGTCATGCTGTATTACCCTCACTATTCAGATACACTACTACCATAACGCACTTAATCTTGAAAAGATTAAAATCATAAATTATGAAAAAAAATTCTTATAACCTTATAAAGTTACGTGAGTCACTAATTAACAATATTATTGCTTACGATTATTGTTTTATAATACTACTACTATTAGTAGTATTATCTACTCAACTCATTATTCTCCATAGAATAAAAAGAAACATTACAAATTAAAATCGAATCTATCTAAGCAATTAAGATTGCTTAGATAGATTATAAATCATTAAAAATTTAATGCATAACTAACATTATGATCTGTATATCAGAAATAAATAATAAAGCATAAAATTAATTTAAAAGCCACAAAAAGTAAAAAACATTAAATGAGCTACTGATAACTCAGTAAAAAGAACAGTAAGCCAATTTATTGCTTACTTCAGAACTTTCTTATGAAGTAAGCAATAAATTTTGAATGACGTAGATGCAAAGAAAACAATTGTTGTTGACAAATAATGTTTAATAAAATTAAAACTATGTGGCTTTATGTATATAAAGAAAACAAAATGGTAAAAAACTCATTGGAGGGAAATTATTCGTAGTTATGCATGGTATTCACTTATTCTAAAATAGTGTGTTGACACTATCTACAATGTTTCATTACTCTTTTCTTTTTTCGAAAAGCTCTCTAGTGTTATGTTTTTCTTGATTGCGTATGGCTTATTTTAGCTGAAAATCTAAATTTTCAAAAAAATGATCTGCAGTTTCTTCAATAAGAAAAAAATGATCTGCAGTTACTTCAATAAGTAAGATTGGCAATTACTAGTTTAGCAACCACTCTTTATACATATATTCATTATACATATATTCATTTAGTTAATAACCTGTTTCGTTATTTGCATAATGTTCTTGTCTTATTTGTTTATTAATTACCTGCATCATTACTCTAACATTAACTACAATCATAGATTTTTTAAAACAACACTAATTATTTATTGTATATTAAACGTTATTGAATATTCATTCATGGAATGATCAATTTCCAATTGAGACAAAACATAGTTGAATTATATTTTCTGGTACATTGCTTATTGTTTTCAAAGATTTTGAGGATCTGATCTAATCAACAATTTCACTCCCTTGCTCTCAAAAAACCTCAATTGCCGATTAAAGCTTTGCAAGATTTAAATTTATTATGATTTTAATACCCCTAATCTTATCTAATGAATTAGATAAGATTAGGTTCAACTATAAACTCTTTAATTCATGATATTCATACTAGCTTTAGTACTAAAGCATGATCTGTAAGGTTATTTAAAGATAGCATAAATAATAGGTAAACTTAATTTACTGCTGCTTACATTGCAGATTCTATCTCTATTTAAAATTAGTTCTAACTGAAGAAGCTATAAGCACAATTAATCTAATTGCTTTTATTGTTTAGTGTAGACTATTAAAAGCAATTGTTTAGTTGCTTCTCATTTAATTATGGTCAATGTCATAATAACCACCATAGCTGATGAAAGTGACGCTTTATTCTTGTAAGTTATACAAGATCTCGCGCACTTAATGAGTGCATTACTACCCATTAAGTTATTCATTCAATCATCATTCTTAATGAACACTAACCATTTCAGTATATTTAAAATAAGTTAAGTCGTTGATTAAACGCAGTGAAGTTATAGAAAGTAATATCATAAAAAGGTCATATCAATTGGATTTGTACTACTGAATAAATGGTATTTTATTAGAACTTTTATAGTTGTAACTGCTTAATGTCTTATTCTATATAGAGTAAATTTTTATAGATTCCAATAACTAAAATCTATTTATTATCTATGTCTAGACATTGTATCTATAGCAAATATAGGACTTTACATATCTGATATGTAAAGCTATTATTGCTGCTAAATTTTAATAGCAAGGTCACCTTTCATTTTAAATGAAAAACCATCGAAAGGTAGTGAAATAAATTATTTCACTACCTTTCGATGGTTAAAGGATGATTTAAGAAACATTCAGATGTGCTTATTCTAAATACTTCATAGTAATGAAGTATTATCTCAAAAGAGATAACATATATTGAATATGATTTTGATCATAATTTTATATAAATATTATTTTATAAATTGCTTTTGTTGTTTAATAAGCAAAATAAACAATAAAAGCAATTTATTGAGTAGTTATATTAAAAGCTATAATATTCAAATATAGCTGTTAACAGTTTTCTTATTTTTAACTCAAAACGGCATTTCTTCTTACAGTTAAGACCATGTTAAAAGCTGATACAGTATAAGTCTTTTCTACTCTTTTCTTCTTTGAAGAAAGCTATATCTTAGTAGAGATTATTTTTGTATTAATCATCCTGTCATACAGATAACTGGATTGTGACATTTTTATGTATTAAACATTAATAATATCTATATGTATAAGCTTTTTGACTTATACATATAGATATCAATACTACTAAATTAATGTCTAAAAATTTATGGTTCTAGCATTTCTCTTTTCTATAACCGTTTTATTTTTCAGTTTATTTTCTATTTTCATGCAAAGTCATAACTAAACCAATAAGAAATAAACAAAGTACTATAACCTTTATAGTATATTGATAAGTTATGTAATTCCATGAACTATTCAGTATGGTTAATAGAGCATGGTT
>JAVYJS010000005.1:0-94575 GCA_032378655.1 Candidatus Arsenophonus melophagi
TTGAGCACTTTTGTTCTCTTAATTCTTGAGCACTTTTGTTCTCTTCAATTGAAACGTATAAACGCATATTAATATTACATTAGTAATATTAATATGCGTTTATACGTTTTGACCTTTTCTATAAGATCAAAGCTATGCTTACTGCCATTAAGCCTACCTTGTAATTATTATTTTACTAGAATATATCTATAATGAAGCTTTAGTGCCTTAATCAGTGATCTTAGCTATCCTTCTATTCTATTTTTAATATATAACTCAAAAATTAATCTCAGAAATTCTGGTAAACATTTTACAAAAATAGTATAAAAATCCTTAATTTACATAAATAATAAGATTATTTATCTAGCAAACTAGAATAAAACAATATAATTTTATTAACCGCAATGAACTGTTGCTCCAGCATCCAGTAGTCTGTTAAAAAAAATATTAAGTGATGCTAATATAGTTAGTTTCAAAATAACGTTATCTTTTTTTGAAGATAAAAATCAATACTTACTAGCCTAGTAGCTAGCTATATAAGCTATGTGCGCATTCATTAATTTAATTTTTATTTAAAACTTTATTTTATCATAAGATGACGATCTAGACTATTTTTACGGATCTAGATCCGTAAAAATAAAATTATCAAATACCAAATACAAAATAAAATATCACAGGTAACATTAAATCCAAAATGTAGAAAGTAAAGTAAAGTATGCAAAATCGCTTTATTAATTTTAGTCATAACAAAACTTTTATAAAATATCATAAACCCTATTAAGTTGTGTTCATGCTGATCAATAGAGCAGCATGAACACAACTTAATAAACGAGTCAGTTTGATCTTTCATTGAGGATACAAATTTTTTATTGATTTTATTCATTACATTAAATCTTATTTATCTTGAATTTTAAGTATTATTACCAATTTTATGGTTATTCATCACTACTCTATCCGCTTGTTTTGTTAAATAACATAGTGGTTTAAACATCATTTATTTGAAATAACATAAATTAGTTATCGAATTAATTTCATTATTAAATAAACATTCAAGGAATAATAGCAGAAGTGCAGTGCTTCATAATAAGCCGAATTGTATGGCATACAAGTTTCCACGATAATCCTTCTGGCATGCATACTAAGACTGTAATCTAGTCAGGAATCAAGCAATTAATCAGGAGTACCTGATTATTCTTATTTTCTTGTATAATCAAGAGAGAATTGTGATGTTGATTTTGTCGTCTTCATTTTTTGCACGTTGCTGCTTAATATTAAAAATTATTTTGCCGTTATATAGATCACATAAAACCGAAATAATACAGATACTTCAGTATCTGTATCTTCACGGATTCATACTGTTAACCATGCTGAATAGCTCATTGGATTACATAACTTACCAATATACTATAGAGGTTATTGTACGATATTGTTTTGATTGGTTTAGTGAAGTGGATAAAATTAAATTGATCATAATCTTTTACTTATTGACCAATCATGTTGATGATTGGTCAATAAGTAAAAGATCTGCTAGCTTTTATAAAAGCATATATAAAATCATACCATATAAAACATATGGTTATTTAGCACAAAGCGATTTCTCTTGTTACGTTTTATTTTTTAGAGTTAAAATATGGTACACTTATTAGTACGTTTATAAAAATATAATCATATTTTAGTAAATGATACTAGTTTCTATTCTGAAAAACCAATTTTATACTCACATATTGGAAAGTATTACAATAGATATTTTCTGAGCAACAATGTAAGCCAAGCAAGGAAGAAATTATTAATACTATAGTTAATAAATTAAGATTATGTAACCGTTATATCACATGAAGATTAAAATCTTTCTGTTATCAAGACTCATTTTTAACTTTTCTGATTTAAGAAAATAGGTTTCTGTTTTACTTTTATTGAAAGTAAGATTAAGTAATTTATGAAAGTAAAATTAAGTTGATCAGCTTTATTAGTATGTTATTCAAGGTAATTAACTGCATTCAAGCTAAAACTATACGCATGAAAAGCAGGTAATTAAGCATTGTTAACCATACATAGTAGAACTACTTTATATTGTCCAGAACATGTTAGTGATAAAGAATTTTATGATTCATTTTAAATAAATTTCGATTTTATTAGCTCTGTTGATAAAGTATATTGATGCAAGAGTTATGAATATTAACTTTTTGTCCTCAAAATCTAGCATTATAGATATTAGTGCGCTTGCTATAAAACCTAGTTGTTGCTCTAACAGCAACTGTTCAATTAAACAATTAGTAATAATATTTATTATTACCTTGAGCTTGATCATCCATTAAAATGCCTTAATGTCTTATCAACTTAACATTCGTTCTACTTTAGTAGATAATATATTCCTCTTGATTAGCTATCTTTTTATCAAAAGACAACTGGATATAAAGGTTTTATTTTATGCATAACCTTAGTAAGGCTAAGTAAAAGCGATATCTTAGTTATGATATTAATACTGGTTAAATGCGGTGGCCGTATCATCATGGTTTTAATCATACCATTCAGTACTCAAGTACTGAAAGCAATCATATTTTATTATCCTGGTAATTTCTAAGTATAACTTTTGATCAGATTTATTTACATTTCTGAAATGTAGGATGACTTACTTTGTCCTACTTTTAATATCTCAAAGTACTTATTCGTATATATATCTAATAAGGCAGCGTTTTGTACTGGTGATATTGTTGTGATTTTTAAAATGAAAATCACAACAATATGCATAACATACAACATATTTTAATGTGTAGCCATAATATGTCTTCTAATTTATGTCTTGAAGACACAGTACATATATGTGAATATTGAGCAAGCTCTGTTGATCATTCATTCATAGTTTAATATTGGATTTAATAATCCAATATTAAACTATTTACAGGATGCAAAGTAATAGAAATACTTTATCGACTTTGCATATACAGTTTTTATTTCCGCTAAAATGGAGATCTAATTTTATTAAATTAGCAATAAGAAAGATTAACGAATAATATACTACTATAATATTCGTTAAAGTAATTGTAAATAAAATAAATCTTTTTCCTTTAAAAGAGTGATTTTTAAAAGAGTGATTTTAAGAAAATATCAAGTAATATCAATCCTAATCCATGGATTAGGATTGATATTAACGGCATAGATGATAATAAAAACGATTTGTGGATGTATTTTATCATGTTGATCCGACATACAGCGAAATTGATTGCTCTTGATAATATTTTTATATTTATGTACAAAATCCTGAAATTGCGTATTTTTATTATAGATGAACATAGTAAACACTGTACTTACGATATTAATAATTGCTATCTGTAAGAGATAGCCGATAATATTGATTATCGGTATTAATTGACTGATCTTCTTTTCTAAAGCAGATTGTTATACAATATGTTATAAGTCGAGTATAACTGCGTGAGGTAATTATTTAGTACCAACATAGCTATTGACCTGCATTAATTATATTACGTGCTATAATAGTCACACAGGTTGATCAAATAGTCATGAGTATTACTGGCGTTATTGCTATTAAATAGTGATTATAATAGTAACCATTAGATTTTCGCAATCCTTATTTTGTAGTATTGTCATAAAAACCGATGATATTGAGCACTACTAGTTCCAGCTTTAAACTAGTGAAGCAAATGTATTTAGTCATTAAAATATTCAAGAATTTTGATTTTTGATATAACCAAAAGAAATGCTTCTATTCTAGCAATAACTTTTATTCTAGCAATAACTTTTCTTATAAAATATTATTTTCCTTCCATTGTTGCTTGGACTTTTGATAAAATTTTAGTATCTTCTCTTCAAATAGAAGAGCTGCTATGGAAAAGAATACTAATTCTGATTTTTTTTATAAAAATCTCTATAAGATTTTTATAAAAAAAATCAGAATTATCTGTAATAGCCAATAAATAAAAGCATCGGAATAGTCTATTGTATGATGAATTTTAAAAAAAAATAATACTTTTCCTCTGCTTTTTACTAGGAGTCAAGTTTTATTTATTTATTTATTTATTTATTTATGTAATCTTATTAAGAATTTTTTTCTTTTACAGAAATACATAAGAATTATTGACGTAAATGTGTCAACAGGATTTTTTATTATTTAGTTTCTGACATTTAAATGGATATCCTGCAAAAGAAGTCACTACAGTCAGCAGCAGATTTATTCATTTATAATGCGTGGTACCATGCGATTTTTTTAATGAAATGAATGATTATTCCATAATATTCTATGTTAACGATTGCGAAGAAAGATGGATTATATGAATACCTTATACATACCTTAAATCAATTATTTCGAAATAATTTCTTGATATGAAAGATATCACTTCTAGTGAAGAAGAATAATCTCCTATTAGGTACTCCTTTATAGTGGTATTTAAAATGGCTTTTAAAAAATGAAACCATTTAATTACTGATTATAAATCTGACCATTAAACATCAGAAATGATTAATAGTAATTTACTTTTAAGATAAAAATAAATTATTTAAAATCTATTTAATTTAATGATGAAATAACAGGATGCTCAGATTAATAATTATCTTAAGTAATACTTAAGAACACTATTCATAAAAGGAGTAGAAGATATAAGAAAATTAATTTTTATATTCCCGTTAGGAATATTGAGTGATAGTTCTTTAATCTCTGCTAGTAAAGCACATAAAAAATCTAATATAATAGCCCAATTTATAACAATTAGCTGAACAAGGTAACGATCAAGCACAGTATGAATGAGGAGATAAGTATTTTGTGGACAAGAAATTGCTCAAGATTGCAACAAGTCTATCATTTGTTTTTTTTGAAGTCTGCTGAATTAAATAATGCAAATGCTCAGTTCAGACTTACTACCATGTATATTAATGGTTTTGGTGTTAGGCGTGATTATGAGAAAACGATTAAATAGTATCAAAGGAATGCACTTTAACAACATGTGCGCGCACAAAGCAATATGGCTACTATTTATGCTCATGGATTAGGCGTAAAACGAAATTTACCTGAAGCGGCATCTTGGTTCGAGCAAGCATCCAAAGATGGATATGCCTTAGCAGAATTTAATTTAGGTTTAATGTATAGTATTGGCAGTGGTGTAATACAAGATTACAAAAGCTGTATTTTGGTTTACAAGTGCTGCAGAACATGGATATGCTAAAGCGCAGGATCGCTTAGGTTGCATGTATGAAGAAGGACATGGTGTTAATGAAGATAATCCCAAGCCTATGCATGGTTAGCTACTGCAGTTGTTAATGGTAAGTAAAGAAAGTGAAAAAATTCATGATAAGATAGGTAAATTATTTCTGAAAAGAAATAAAATCGGCAGAGGTATTAGCTAAATAATATATTCAAAATGCTCAATAGTCAATTGAGCAAAACAACGAATCCTACGGTTTGTCTTGATAGACTGCTTCTTGGCGTACTTGTTTAGTACCCTGAGTACCCTGAAAAAAATTATTAAGAGCAATATTTACTCGTGCTTGAAAAGGAGGAAATGGTAACATAATACCATGTTGCGCAAAACCTATTAATATATTTTTATGCACTTCATTGCGCGCAGGCATCCTGTGTCCCATTTCTGCCACATATATACGTAATTCAAAGATTTGAATACCTTGCTGCAAGTCAACTAAATATACTTCAGGAGCTGGATTAGTTAAAATCATCGATGTCTTCTCAGCTGCATTAAGTAAGATTTGATTAATCGTAACACTATCTGTATCAGTTGGCGCAGGGACAGTTAAAACGATACGAGTAATAGCATCGGATAATGACCAGTTAATAAATTGCTCGGTAATAAAAGCTTTATTAGGTACAATAATTTCTTTGCGATCCCAATCTGTCATGGTTGTTGCTCTTGTGTTAATTTTTGTAATACTTCCAGTTAAATCACGAATCGTAACGGTATCGCCAATACGAATTGGTTTTTCAAATAAAATCATTAAACCTGAAATGATATTGATAAACACTTCTTGTAGACCAAAACCTAGTCCAACACCCATGGCAGCAATTAACCATTGTAGTTTTGACCATTCAATTCCTAGCATTGAAAATGCGATTAAGCTACCTATAATTGTAATAGTATACTTAGTCAAGGTGGTGATTGCATAACCTGTTCCTGGAGTTAAATCGAGATGTTGTAAGAGGGCAAGCTCCAATAATGCTGGTAAATTTCTAATTAATTGTGTAGTTATTATAATAATAAGAATAGTAATGAAGAGAGAACTTAGCGTAATAGGCTGCATAGTATTAACGCCATTGACTGTAGTAGTTACATGCCAAAGTTGAATCTTTTCTAGAAAAGAGAATGCTGAATGTAATTCAGACCAAATTAAAATCAATGAGACCAATGCTATCATGGTCAAAATAGATCGCACTAGGCCTAAAGATTGAGCACTAATTGTATCTAAGTCAATTGTACTTTCTTCAATATCGACAACAGATTCTACGCTACTATTAATAGTATTATTATTAATACTTTCATCTTTTGCTCGTTGTGCAAGCATGTCAGCACGTCTTTGTTTTGCCCTTTCAAATGCAATTTTACGCCTTTGTATAGACATCCAACGGCGTATAATGTGATAAATAATTAGTAAAAAAAACCATATTGCAACAGATGTCTCTAGTTTAGCTAATAGCTTTTCGGATGTTGCAAGGTAACCTAATAGTGCCGCAACCGCAGAAAAAATTGGTGCTATGAACAGTAATAACCACAATAAATTGCTAATCACATTTTCACCAGAACCATGTCGATCTAAATAAAGCGGAACACCAACTCTTTTAAAGTTATGTGTAATTAAGCTTAGTGCAACACAAAGTAATAAGAAGCAAAGCCTACCTAAACTTGTTGCAAATTCACGATCATTGTAGTATTCAAATGTAATTAAAGCCATCATCAATGGTACTATAACAAAAACGGATAGTTGATAATAACGCATTGCTCTTTTTACATTTCTTTCTGACCAATTAAAATGAGAAATAAACAAGCCATTGGGCAGTGCAAAAGTGGCGCTAATCATAAAAACCCATAACACTGGTGTAGTAGCTCTCACTCCAGATCCAATTGCTGTGGCCATGGGGAATTGCCAGGCGCTTTGTAGACCATAGCCAATTGCTGACCATAAAATGGGTAGTGGAAGTGCAATAAAAATTGACCATAATACTGTTCGTAAAGTGAGCTCAAAGCGATCCTGAGTTACCTTACCAATCTGTGTACTGGCTCGAAGCAGGAAATTATTATAATGTTGATGAGTACTAATGCTAAAAATTACGATAGCAACTGCAGCGAGTAAGTATAGTAAACTTTCCTGATTGGAAACAATAACACTAATTGCTCCACTGAGTTGAGAGAGCGTATCTAATGATAATAAGCGTGTTAGATCTCGTACTATCGTAATTGGATAGTTAAGGTTTATAGGATCAGTATCTGCAATCCAGAACATATAACGATGAGTTGCGTCTTTTATATCTTTTAAAACATCTGTTAACTGCGTTGACGCAACATTTAGTTTAGTTAGCTCCAATATTTCACTATCATATCCAGAAATTATTGAACGCAATAACTCTTTCCTAGTTTGAATGAGTGATTCATAAATTTGTTTTTGTTCTTGTGTAAAATTTTTTGTTTCCTTTTCCTTTTTCTCTTTATTACTATAGCTGAGATTTTCTAGCATATCTTGGTACTTAATGCGATCAATACGCTTGTCGACAATTTCCCTATTAATTTGCTGATTTTTAGGGATTTCTGGCAAATGATACAATTGTGCTCGCAATGCTTCACCCAAAGTAGTTGAGCCACTTAACCATTGTGCTTGCTCACGAATGGTACTCAGTGCTTGACGAACAGCAAGTATATCACTAGCAGTGTGTCTTTGCCTTTGTTCAATATCATTTAGTCTATATGCTTGTTCATTGAGCCGTTGTGATAATTTCCGGTTTATTTGCAATTGCTCTGTTAAGAACTTGGAAAGCTTTTCCCCTTGAGAAGAAAGAATTTCAATGTGTTTAAGTGCTAGTTGTGCTTTCTGTTGGCGATGCAAGTTTAGGTGATTTCGCAGTTGTTGAAGCTCTTGATCGATTTGCTGATAACGTTTTTTTAACAGTGCAATGCGTAAGCGTGTAATTTCTTGGCGATTATTGGCTGAAAGTTGTGCTAATTCTAACTCATTAGTTTTTGATTTTCTTGCTGTAACTTCTGTTTGTGTCACGCTATATTGTGCCTCAGTTAAAGGAGAATCTGGAATAGGCAAGGATTCTAATCTAAGAATAGCAGCAGAAAGCAGACGACGAGCCTCTAATAATTGTTGAGGCAATGTTACAAGCGAGTCACTAATTTTACGATTTCTATCTTGCTCTTGCTGAATTTTCCTGCTTTGTTCAAGCAATTGACTACTAGCTTGCACAATACGTTGTTCAAGTTCAAGAATCGTTATATTGGTTGGTATAGTAATCGTCTTCTTATTTTCAAGAAGAAATTGTTGTTGTAATTCTTTGATTATTTTAGGGAAATCATCAATAGCTGCTTGATAAGCAAGGGTTCTTTTCTCTGACTCTTGAGCTTCTAATAACCACTTGAGCGCAACTTGCAATGCCTGAATAATCTCTACATTATTAGTATTTTTATTTGCTTCGAGCTGTTTAATTTCTTTTTTAATCTCCATTTCATCGAAATGAATTGCTGAAAATGCAGGTACTGTAGTAAATAAGAGACTAAATAGTATGTAGGGTATCAGGCGCACAATACAGATCCTCAGATAAAATTATTCAAATCCATCTATGATTTTTTTTTGATTATTATGTTCAGTATTTAGATATATTGCTTCTGCTAATAATTCACCAACTCGAGTTATGCTTCCTGGTCTTAGTAATGGATTAAGTGTGATGTGGTTAGATTCAAATAAATTAATAACAGTAGAGCCTAATTTAAATTTTCCCATTTCTTCACCTTTTTTTAAATACACAGAACCTGTCTTATTTTTTTCTGGGTACGTCCAGCGTTTGATAATGCCTTCGCGCTTATTATTGACACAGCCACACCAATTAGTATCTATGCTTCCGATAATTATTGCTCCTACTAGGATTTGCGCCATTTTCCCTACTGGAGTTTCAAAAATACAGATTAAACGTTCATTACGAGCAAAAAGATTTGGCACATGTGTTGTATTTACTTTGTTAACAGAAAAGAGATCTCCAGGTACATAAAGCATTTCGGTTAGTAAACTATTGCAAGGTATATGGACGCGATGATAATCTCGAGGAGATAAATAAGTAGTTACAAACGTTCCGTTACGAAATTTATTGACTAACATATAACTACCAGCTAATAATGCCTCTAGGCTATAAGAATGGCCTTTAGCTTGCAAAATCTGGTCATCTAGAATTAAGCCTAATTGGCTGATTACACCATCAGCAGGTAAAGCAAGTTGATTATCACCTGAAATAATAGGGCGAGTTTCTTCTTTTAATTGGCGAGTAAAAAATGCATTAAAGGTAGGATAAGCTGAACAATCGCTTTCTATTGCCTCTTGCATATCAACTTTATAAAATTTGGCAAAAAGTCTAATCATTAACTGCACAACCCAAGCCGTTTTTTGCTCTGATAACCAACCAACTAATTGTGTCAGCAATATTTTTGGTAAAAAATATTGCAGTTTAATTTTTATTTTTTCTAGCACATTAACCTCTAACCTAATTCTAATATTCTTGGGTTTTAATCAAAAAAAAGTCATTGTACCTATGTTTTTACTAATTCCAGTGTTATATATTATAAATATTTATTATTGTCTATTAAAAGATCTATGAGTTTTTATTTATGACAGATTTACTAAATATAGTGATAGTTTTCAAACGTGCTTTGTTATTTTAAAATTTGCTATTTTAATAGCAGTTATTGCTTAATATTACAGTGCAAGCAGGATCGTATACATGTTTACAATTACGAAATGTTTATTATTGTCCATTTATCGTAATGCAGTAAATTGTTTTTTTAGTTATTTTTCTTTAATTCAAAGTCAATCTCATGGATCCTGCTTAAGAAATGAGATCATCCTTTAATATGTAGGAGTGGGGAAGGATGCGCATAGTTATTGTTATATACTCCCTTAATCAGGGCAGTATTAATACTGCCCTGTAAAATTTTTTCTTCGTTATTTAAGAAGAAAGTGATCCCATCAATCCATATTTACTAATACTAGAATGCCTAACAAAATAGATATTCTTCTACAAGAAGTTTAATAAGTTTATCTCTATCTCTATCTCTATCTCTTACTGGAAGAGATAGGAAGATTTAAAAAGTTCATAATTAAATTTATGATCAAATTACATGACTTGACTGAATCTTTTACTTTATTCTGTTATTGAACAGATTAATTGCTCTTAAAATAAGAATGTGTTTAATATACTATAGTGTATATAGATAGGTGACAATAATCACTCATATTCATTATATCTAGGTAATGATGGCTGTAATAATAACTATTTGTTCGGTATTAGAACATGGTCATTTTAAGTCTGTTATTATAATCTTTTTAAGTTAAACTTGATCAGTGTTCATAAATTGTTTGAATAATTCTGTTGAACGTATCACCTGATTACTAATCAGGTCAATCATTTGACGAATATTACAGTATTGGATATCACCTTAGTTTGTTGTTGATATCTGCATACTGGTGAAAACAACTGATCACTAACCTAGTGAATATTGCAATATTTCTTATTATTAATATCTTTCTTATATTATTAATTTAGTGTGCTAAGTTTTGTATGTCATGAGCTCATGATCTTTGCTATTTTGGCTGTTTTGACTTACTTATTTATGAGTTTATTAATTGCATTCAGTATGTAAAGTGATCATAGGTGATAGCTTAAGAAAGCTGATATGCATTCAGTATTGCATTCTTTCAGTTTAAAAGGAACACTTAATATAACATGGTAAATTGTGCTAACAACTTGATTTGGATAGATTTAGAAATGACTGGATTAAATCCAGAGCAGGATCGAATTATTGAAATCGCAACAATAGTCAGTGATTCTAACCTCACTATTTTATCCGAAGGTCCTGTAATTGCTATTCATCAATCGTCACAACAGTTATCTCTTATGGATGCATGGAATGTTAAGACGCATACTGCAAGTGGACTAATTGATCGAGTAAAATCTAGTCAATATGATGAAAAAACAGCAGAGTTAGTAACAATAGCCTTTTTAGAAAAATTGTTACCTGTTGGTGTTTCTCCAATTTGTGGCAGTAGTGTTGCTCAAGATCGACGCTTTTTATTTAAATATATGCCGGAGTTAGAAAAGTACTTTCACTATCGTTATTTAGATGTTAGCTCTATAAAAGAGCTTGTTCGGCGATGGAAGCCTGATATATTATCTGGTTTTACAAAAAAAAATACACATAAGGCTTTAGAAGATATAAAGGAATCAATTGCAGAATTAGATTATTATCGCCAATATTTTATTAAAATTTGAAATTTAGAACAACAAGAATTTTTAACTAAAAATTCAAAGTATTTTTTATTTTACGAAGCCCCATATGATTATCATCGTCTACGACGATCGGTTTTTGCTAAACAAAATATTTTTATCAGATAAAAATTATTACTTTTGGCATTTCAAGTTAAAATGTCATCTTTTTACATTCTAATTTTATTAGAACTCATACTACTATATGTTTGTATAAACTATAATATCATTAGTATATATAATTTTATATATTTTGTTATTTTAAGTTTCTTAATCACATAAAGTTTAATAGCCATAATTCCTATTATGGATTTACTTTTTCTCTTTTAATATTTTAAGCTGTCATAAAATAGTGATAGAGC
Organism: Candidatus Arsenophonus melophagi; assembly: GCA_032378655.1. Lineage (GTDB taxonomy): Bacteria > Pseudomonadota > Gammaproteobacteria > Enterobacterales > Enterobacteriaceae > Arsenophonus > Arsenophonus melophagi. Next base: position 11,824 of record JAVYJS010000005.1, read on the forward strand.
TTATAAAAAACTAGAATCTTATTTTACAGTCAGTGACTATTAATCCATTTGCTAAAAAATATTCTTTAAAATTAGGGAATAAGGATTAAAATCCTTTTTGCTAATCAAAAGTATTGCTGATCAAGTATTTTCGATAAGCATGAAAGCTTATGTTGTTCATTGAAATAAAAATCATATTTGTATAATACCTTGAGAAGTATTTTAAATATTCTTTTTTTTAAAAGAAGATGACTAACTTATTAGTTAGTTATCTTCTAACTGAAATTGTTTTCTTTTTAAGTTAAGCTGTTTTATAATTGGCTCATCTACAATAGATTTTGGTAGATAGCACTTCGTTCATTCTTATTCAAAGAATAAAACCCTAATTATATTAGGGTTTTTAATTATTTTGAATAGTTACTTTATAACTACAGTAACAAGGTATTTATTACCCCATTGAAGTTCGGTTTAAATAATAGAACTTTGAAAATTAAGTGATCAAAAAAATCACTAATTACATAATAAATATGTAATGTAAAGATTTTTTATAAAATACTTTTTTATATACAAGTACATTAGTATTACTACCTAAGCGAGATCAGTAGTAATACTTTACTACATTCTTTCACATTTTAACTTTTGAGAAAAGTTAAAATGTGAATAAAATTTAAAAATGGCAATTTTTTATGAAAAAGCTTGTATTGTTACTTGCTAATGAAAAAGCAAGTATAGCTTTAGGGTATCGCTTAGCTAATCTTTGTCAGAAACCTATTATTCTTTATTTATACGGTGATTTAGGCGTAGGGAAAACGACTTTTAGTCGAGGGTTTTTACAAGGATTAGGTTATCAAGGATATGTAAAAAGTCCAACTTATACGTTAGTTGAATCCTATTCATTGGTCCCGAACCCTGTTTATCATTTTGATTTATACCGTTTAACTGAGCTTGAAGAGCTCGAATTTATAGGTATTCGCGAATATTTTGATGGTCAGGCTATATGTTTAGTAGAATGGCCAAAGAAAGGCGAGGGTATATTACCATGCGCTGATCTCGAACTCTATCTATCGTACGGCAATCATGGAAGACAAGCACAGCTTGTCGTATTATCAACATATGGAGAAACACTATTAAAAAATTATTGTAATGAGAATACTAGGCATGATTGGTACTACAATGATTAATATAATTAAAAAGTGGAAAACGCATATACTTCCTTTAATGAAAGTAATACTGATGAATAACGTATTATTGTCTAGTGCACACAGTGCAACCTTATACAATATACATATCAATGATAATGTATCCAAAGCTACAATTATATTTCACTTTGCTGAAAGTGTTCCAGAGTATAGTTTTTTTTTACTCCATGCGCCTGAGCGTTTAGTTATCGATTTTCAACAAACTGATGAGATAGCTGGATTACCAATGCATTTTATAAAACATAATGTTATTAAAGGGATTCGTACCAGTAATCCCCAAAAAAGTCAAGATCAACGTATTGTTATCGAACTAGCACATGCAGTAACAGCCAATGCTATACTTGAAAAAAGCAACTATTACTATCAAATAGTTTTTACGTTAAAGAAAAAATGTACAGGCACATATAAGCCTAAACATGAAGTAATGAAGCAATCATTATCAATTCATTCACAACCTGAGAAAAAGTTAGCGCATTCCTATCAAGCTACTTCAATATATAAGTATTTACAAAAAAACGCTCGGCCAGTTGTTGTAGCCATTGATGCTGGACATGGAGATAAAGATCCAGGTGCAATCGGGCACAATGGTTATTGTGAAAAAAATATAACGATGGCTATCGCGCTTAAATTAGAAAATCATTTGAAGAAAGATCCGATGTTTAAGCCTGTACTGACTCGTACAGGCGACTATTTTATTTCTGTACAAAGTCGTTCAAAAGTAGCACGACAAAAAGAGGCCGATATACTCGTTTCCATTCATGCTGATTCAGCACCTAATAGTCACGCCAGTGGCGCTTCTGTTTGGGTTCTTTCCAATTCAAGAGCGAATAGTGAATTAGGTAATTGGATTGAACAACATGAGAAGCAATCTGAATTATTAGGCGGCGCAGGTCATGCATTAGCTAATAGATCAGATCCATATCTGAGTCAAGTAGTTTTAGATTTACAATTTGGCAATTCTCAGCGTGTAGGCTACGCTGTTGCGGTAGAGGTATTAAGAGAATTAAGTCAAATTGGTAATATCCATAAACATGATCCAGAGCATGCTAGTCTTGGTATACTTCGTTCTCCTGACATTCCATCTATTCTTGTGGAAACAGGTTTTATTAGTAATCGTTCCGAAGAACGCCTTTTAGTTTCTGAAAACTATCAAGAACTATTAGCAATAGCTATTCATCAAGGATTACGCAATTATTTTATCAAGAACCATTTACAAACATCATCGAAATAATGGAATATTGCTGAGATCGCTATAAATCATTCTATTTTAGAATAAGTAGAATGAAACAGATGTTCACTGTCGATTTTACGTAATTAAGGAATCTGAATGTAGTTATAAGGAATCTGAATGTAGTTATATTGACGAGAGATGGTACATGAGACCTACTTATTGCATTCAATCTTGTAATTAATATTCATAATAATAGTAAATGATTACGACATTTTGAAAATGGTAAAGTAGAATATGAAAACATCTAGTTGCTATTTGTAAAAGCACTTTTATGCAAAATATGCTGAAATTATTTTATAAAAATGGCAATATATCAATATAGGTTTTATTAAAAATAGGTTTATGACGTTCTCTCTATTTAAGAGAGAACTATCAAATTCAATATTGCTACAATAATGGTTGTAGCGTGCATGATTGAGCAATTCATTATAGAAATTGTAGAAGGTTTTTCTGATAGCCTTTCTAGAAAGGCAGTGTGCTGCTTATTGCTGATTTAAGCAAAGGTACTAATTAAATTGATATCAATACTCATCCGATTAAACAAGAAATCCGTTCTTCTCACGAAAGATTATCTCATGATTTTATTTGCCATAGTACGCAATGACATGCAGCTAACAAAAATCAAAAAGCATTTCATTGTACTACTTTTAGTTTTAAAGATGATTAACAAAAGTATTTTATAGATGAGCAACACAGAAAAAGCTGATAGTAAAACTAGTTACGAATCGCTAACTAGTTTTATTTGAAAAGCAGTGTTTGAATAACAGCATTTTGTTACAAAAAATAAAAAATTGTTACAATCTTACAAGAAAAATGGTTAGCTTTATCAGAAAAAGCGTATGTAGAAGAAAAATGGTTAGCTTTATCAGAAAAAGCGTATGTAGAATACGCGATATAAAAAGAAAAATACCATCTTCAATAACACAATTTTATAAAAGATGATCATCTAGAAGAAGAAGATGTTAATGTTAAAATATTAATAGAAATTTTCGATTTTTGTAAAAAGTAATGATTTTTTACAAAAATTTTGTATTTATTGAATCCTCAGTACAAAGGAAAGCAGGTTGCTAATATTAGTGGCAATTAGCGATAATATTAGCAATACAATCAAATAATTTCTAAGATTTGAGGTCGTAATCTAAAGCCTTACTGTCTCTATTAAAGCTAACATTGATATATAAGAAAAATTGAAATAATTATCAAGTGCATGTTATTTTACTGAAATATTTAACAATGCAATTGATACATTAATTGCGTTGTTAACAGATCCATTTGTCAGGGAATGGCAAGGCACTTGTGCATTGGTTCAAAAGTGTTACAGCTAATTAAAGAATCTTAAATAGATTAACTTTAAATTATTGAAGGCACTATCAAAAACATTACTACAACAAATTGATTGTATATCGACGAGATAAGTTTTTATTTATGAGTAAACAGATTTTTCAACAAAAACCAAAAGTGATTTTTATAATGGGGCCAACAGCATCAGGAAAAACAAAATTGGCTATGGCATTGTGTAACAAATTACCTGTTGAAATCATTAGTGTAGATTCTGCATTAATTTATTGTGGTATGGATATAGGAACAGCAAAACCAACATTGGAAGAACAACAAATGGTCCCACATCGATTGATTGATATTCTAGATCCTTCACAATTTTATTCTATGGCGGATTTTCGCCATGATGCTTTAGTAGAAATGGAAAGTATTGTTGCTTCAGGTCGTATTCCCTTGCTAGTTGGAGGGACTATGCTATATTTTAAGGTATTATTACATGGGTTGTCGCCATTACCGCCAGGAGATATAACAATTCGAGAAGAAATTAAAAAGCAAACGAAACAATTTGGCTGGAAGGAAATTCATGACCGTTTAAAGAAAGTTGATCCTATATCAGCAGCTAGAATTCATCCTAATGATCCGCAGCGCCTCTCTCGTGCCCTAGAAGTTTTCTTAGTTTCTGGAAAGAGCTTAACAGAATTAACTAAAATCGTAGAGGCAGAATTGCCATATAGTGTATTACAGTTTGCTATCTTACCACACGATCGAAAGATTCTTCATAAACGCATTGAGATGCGTTTTTTAAAAATGTTAAATGCAGGTTTTGAGGATGAAGTTAGAGCCCTCTATGTTAGAGGGGATCTTCATGAAGATTTACCATCCATTCGCTCCATTGGTTATCGACAGATGTGGTCATATTTGTCTCATGAAATTCACTATGATGAAATGGTTTATCGTGGTATATGTGCTGCACGTCAATTAGCTAAACGCCAACTGACATGGTTAAAAAGATGGAAATCTGTACATAGACTTGATAGCGATGATATCAAGGGATCTATTAACACAATAATACGTCTTATTAGTGCATAGGTGTGCTATTGTATGTACAATAGCGTTAAGGACACTGATTTGGCGTGATTAATTTTTGCACTATAATTTTAAATTATCAAGTTTTTAGTTAAAAACAAAAAAATAAGGAAGATAGAGAATGGCTAAGGGACAATCTCTGCAAGATCCGTTCCTAAACGCATTACGTCGTGAAAGGGTTCTGGTTTCCATTTATTTGGTCAATGGAATCAAACTACAGGGTCAAATTGAATCATTTGATCAATTCGTTATTTTACTAAAAAATACATTAAGCCAAATGGTATATAAGCATGCTATTTCCACTATTGTACCCTCTCGTCCTATATCTCATCACAGTAGCTATGGGGGTAGCATAGGCTCTAGTAATTATAATACAGGTAATATTGCCGGTCAACAAGAGAGTGATTCAAGAAAATAATTCAGTTAATGTTGCTAATCAGAGCAAATAGATTTTTCTCTATATACCTGTTTGGTATTGTTTTAAATCTAACATGCGGTGTTTTTACCATTATCTGAATCACAGGTGTTGTGAATTAACTATTCCTTCGTATGCTTCTTTTTATTAGAAGATATTTAGAATAACCTATTCAATTTAATCATTTTCTATATTCCATAAGTAATGTAGAAAATAGAAATAATCAAAGCATATTGCAATATGCACATGTTAAATATTTTTTCTTGTAAAGGAATAAGTGGAAAAATGATGACAGCGGCTACATTAATGAATTTTGATGTTGTTCTTTTGAACATATTTTAAAAGTCTGATTGGCATAATCAATCTTAATTAATTATTACAGTGTATAGCGCGTTATGGATTTCATAGGGCTAATTGTAGATATATTACCCAATACGCTAATACCAATGTAGATCAGTTGCCAAACCCATTAACCTAGTTAATATATATTGCTATTCATTTAGAATAAGTAGTTCTATTTGGAAGTCCTAAAGGACTAATTTTAAATAAAAAAGGTTAGATCTATCTAACAAACTTCATGAAGCTTACTTGGCTTAAAATACCGAGCTGATTAATCTAAAGAAAATGTAAAAAAAATCCTGTTATTGTTTAGAGAGATTACAAAGCAAAAAGTAGAATAGATAGCTAATATGAAATAGATTTCATAACGTATCATTGGCTATTTGAATCAAAAGGTACGTTAGAATATACTATTGATCAATGATGTATGTAGTTAGATCCTACATGATATGGTATTAATGTACATTGATTGTGGCCTGAGAGTGTATTGCTAATACCGCTAATGTTATTCTGTAACTTCTGAATTATTGTGTTGTATGGGAAAGCAGTGTTTTAAGAAACACGCCAAGCTATTTAGTATTTAATACTGCTGATGCTACGGATAACCAGTATAGGTACAATATCAAGGTAGTGGAAATTATATGAGAGGGAATGAAGACTAAAAAATTTTAGTGTTGTTAATTTAGAACAACCATTGATTAGTATATAGATTTAACCTATACACTAATCACCATGAGGATACTATCCCGATATCAAGCTTTCACACGGCATAAATAATAGAGGCCTTCCTTCAGAAGGAAGGGTTTGCGTAATTACTTTTCAGCTTAAGCCACTGAATATGAAGCAATAGATAAAAATAACAACTGCGTACTTGAGAAAAAAGTATTGAGTATTGATTAATCAATACTCAATACTTTTAAGTGAGAGCTACATTCGGAGAGAACTCCATTGACTTGAGTATATTATTAAGTCAACACATGAAGTGTAGTAAATAAATTGAACAAATTAAGAGTAATATACTTGTTCTTTTCCTTGAAAACCAACCATAACGAATGGAGCTATAACATGGCTTGGAAGCAGCTTAATAATAATGGAAATGACCGCGATCCATGGGGAAGTAGAACTGGCGGCAACTCTAGTGGTAAGAAAAGTAATTGGAAAAAAGGCACGGCTGATCTTACTGATCTTTTCCGAAAATTCAGTTGCAAATTTAATTGTTTAAGTAGGAATAATAAAAATATAAATAATTCTGGTAATCAGAATAGCATTAATATAAACGATTATTTTATCGCCATTGTGATAACAATGGTAGTGATTATTTTTATTGCAAGTGGGTTTTATACGATAAAAGAAAGTGATCGTGGTGTTGTCTTTCGTTTTGGTAAATACAGTCATACTGTTGAGCCTGGTTTAAATTGGATGGCGAATTTTATTGAAAAAGTTGTTCCAGTGAATGTTGGAACAATACGCGAGCAGGCGACTAGTGGTATGATGTTAACTTCAGATGAAAATGTTATTCAAGTTGAGATGAATGTCCAGTATCGAGTCACAGATCCAGCTCAATATTTATTTAATGTCACTAACCCGGATAACAGCTTACGTCAGGCAATAGATAGCGCAGTACGTGGCATTATTGGTCAATCAGCCATGGAGCAAGTATTAACAACAAAACGCGCCTTGATCCGTGATGAAACACAAAAAGAGTTAGATAATACGATTAGACTTTATAATATGGGAATAACAATATTAGATGTTAATTTTCAGGCCGCTCGTCCGCCTGAAGCAGTTAAAGCAGCATTTGATGATGTTATTGCAGCACGAGAAGAAGAACAAAAAACCATTCGTGAAGCGCAAGCTTACCGAAATGAAGTCCTGCCATTAGCAAAAGGCAATGCGCAGAAATTAATTGAAGAAGCTATAGCTTATAAGTCCAGTGTAGTTTTTAAGGCTGAAGGTGAGTTGGCTAGTTTTGCCAAAATATTACCGGAATACCGGACAGCCCCTCAAATTACTCGAGAGCGTTTATATATTAAGACGATGGAGCGAGTATTAGGTAACACACGTAAGATTCTTGTTAACGAAAAGAACAATAGTATATTAGTTTTCCCGTTAGAAAAATTTCTGAGAAATGGAATCAACAATAATATAGCAGATGTACAAAATATCATGCTACCAAAAGTTGCTCAACAATCGGATATGACTGCTGAATCGCCTTATTTACATAGCTATATTACTCGGGATCATGCTCGGAATAGTAATTCAACTCATGCAGGGAGACGATAATTATGCGTAAATCAGTATCCGTTGTTATTGTCATTGCATTAATTGTAATGTATATGTCAATTTTTACAGTTCAACAGATAGAAAGAGGTATCATTTTACGTTTTGGTAAGGTGGTACGAGATGGTGATCATAAACCTGCTATTTATGAACCAGGTTTGCATATTAAAATACCTTTTATTGAAAAAGTAAAAATGTTAGATGCTCGTATTCAAACATTGGATGTTCAAGCAGATCGCTATCTAACTAGAGAAAATAAAGATTTAATGGTTGATTCTTATTTAAAATGGCGTATTACTGATTTTAATCGTTACTATGTTGCTACTGGTGGTAATCCGTATCAAGCTGAAACCTTACTAAAACGTAAATTTAGTGATCGTCTGCGTTCAGAATTTGGTCGTTTAAATGTAAAGGATATTATTACTGATTCTCGCGGTCGTCTGACTGTCGATGTACGTGATGCACTGAACAAAGGTTCAGGTACTGATGCTCCTAAAGGAGCTGATCAGCCTATTAGTTCGCCAATAATCAGCTTAGATAAAGAGATTAAAACTAATTCATATGTCATAAATCTAAATAGTATGGCAGCGTTAGGGATTGAAGTGGTCGATGTTCGTATTAAACGTATTGAATTACCAAGTGAAGTTTCGGAAGCGATATATCAGCGTATGCGTGCTGAACGAGAAGCAGTGGCACGTCAGCATCGATCACAAGGACAAGAAGAAGCCGTGAAGATTCGAGCAGCTGCAGATAAAACTGTGACAAAAACATTAGCGGAAGCGGAACGTAGAGCATTAAAATTACGCGGTGAAGGTGATGCGATGGCAACCAAATTATTTACTGAGGCATTTAATCAATATCCTGAGTTCTATTCTTTTATTTGTAGCTTGAGGGCATATGAAAAGAGTTTTAATAAAAAAAGTGATGATCTAATGGTATTAAGTCCAAATACAGATTTTTTCCGCTATATGAGAGCACCGACCAAATGACCCAATAAGGAATATTTATAGTCATCATTTAGTAATGATAATAAAATTTTTGTTTCAGGACTCTTGAAAAGCCCGCAAGTCAGCGGGCCTTTAATATGTAACTTGATGATATAAAGAGATATTAGTTTTTAAAATTGCTAGTAGCTAATGATTGAAATGGTAAAATTCTATTTTAAGAAATCGAGTGAATTTTGAAATGGGTAAAAACGTTATCGTATTAGGTACTCAATGGGGCGATGAAGGTAAAGGTAAAATAGTTGATTTACTAACTGAGCGCGTAAAATATGTTGTTCGTTATCAGGGCGGCCATAACTCCGGCCACACGCTGGTAGTAAATGGTGAAAAAACTGTACTACACCTGATTCCATCAGGTATTCTTCGTGAAAATGTTATAAGTGTCATCGGTAATGGCGTAGTACTAGCACCTGACGCATTAATGGATGAAATAAAAAAAATGGAAGCGCGTGGCATACCGGTGCGCGAACGTCTGAAAATTTCAGCGGCTTGTCCATTAATTTTACCTTATCATGTCGCTTTAGACAAAGCGCGTGAAAAAGCTCTTGGTGAGAGAGCTATAGGAACGACTTGTAGAGGCATTGGACCTGCATATGAAGATAAAATCGCACGTAGAGGAATACGTATTGGTGATTTATTTAATAAAAAAACATTACCAAACAAGCTAAAAGAAATTGTTGATTATCATAATTTTCAATTATCTAATTATTATAACGTACCAGAAATAGATTATCAAAAAACATTAGATGATATTATGGTTATTGCCGATATTTTAAAAGAGATGACTGTTGATATTGCTGCTTTATTACATAAAGCACATCAAAAAGGTGAGTTAGTAATGTATGAAGGGGCACAAGGAACATTACTAGATATTGATCATGGTACTTATCCATATGTTACTTCATCAAATACAACTGCAGGGAGCGTGGCTACTGGTTCTGGCTTGGGTCCTCGCTATATTGATTATATTTTAGGAATACTGAAAGCGTATTCTACCCGTGTTGGCAGTGGTCCTTTTCCAACTGAATTATCAGATGAAAAAGGCGAATATCTACGCGAAAAAGGCAGGGAATTTGGTTCAACAACTGGGCGTTGGCGTCGTACAGGCTGGCTAGATATTGTTGCTGTTAATCGCGCTGTTCAAATCAATTCGCTTTCTGGTTTCTGCGTAACAAAATTAGATGTATTAGATGGCTTAGATGAAGTAAAACTTTGTATTGCTTATCGTAAGCCTGATGGTACTAAATTGACAATCACCCCATTAGCAGCAGAGGAATGGGAAGATTTAGAGCCGATATATGAAACATTGCCAGGTTGGAATCAAAGTACCTTTGGGATAAAAGAATATAATCAATTACCTACAGCGGCAATTGATTATATTAAACGAATTGAAGAATTAACAGGAATCCCGATAGATATTATCTCTACCGGACCAGATCGTGCTGAAACAATGATATTACAAGATCCATTTGATGCGTAATGTTAGTACGATATATTATCGCTTAAAGTTTTAATGTGTAGTTAACAGGTTTTACAAAAACCTAAAGCCAACATATATTAATTTATATGGATTTCTAAATTAACTAATTAATTCTAAATTAACTAATTAATATTTAGGGATATTAAACTATTAGAATTTATAGTATTTATCAATGACGCATTGTTAAAGCGATTGTAGCATGAATATTACATTACTTCATTAATCAAATTAAAATAAATTAGATAAAATATAATAATTAATTTTGCAAATATATGAATCGATATTAAGGATCAAACGCTAAATAATAATAAATCACAATGTTTTGCCTACCAAAAGCTAGGAAACGATTGATAACAGCGTATAACAGTAGTTTGTAATGCATCTGTTATGTACAATATCTCTTACATATAAGAGTGTAAGTTGTAGGATGCTATTATAGCAGCTTCAATAGTCTCATAGATACTCAGTCCCATTGTATGGAAGTTAATTATCTCTTCAAAATAGATCTTGAAGAGATAATTAACTTAATGATTCTAATATTGGAGATATTGGTTGTTGTTGAAATGATAACTAATATCTAGTTATGTTTCTTATTACACGAAACATTAAAGGCTACGCAATTACTTATTATTTACAATAACTATATAAGAAATTTATATATAACAAGTAAATTAAAGGAATCTATTGTTGTTTTCATGACTTCAAGATTTTTGATTGACGGCTTGTTGCCTTAGAATTTTTTCTAAAAAATTATCTTTAATACACTATCAAGTAAAAGGTTTAGTGATATATAATATCGTTATTAGCGTATAGAGCATATGCCAGCTGCACAGTATGAAGCTGGCATATGCTCTAAATTACAGAGAGATCAAAAGAAGATAAAATCTTCCATCTAATAGTGTATTTATCAATGCAATAAGCATTGAATTAAATATGCTAAAAAGCAAATCAGCAAAGGAGCCTGTCTGATAAACAACAGAATTGCTATAACAATTGAAATTAAAAGCGTTTTAAAATACTAAATATTGGTCATTAATAATGACCAATATTTAGCTAAAGATTACCTATTTTAACTATCTTTAAGAGATTATTAACTACATCTATTAATGTATGAATGAAATTATTTATGGTATTCATGCAGTGCAAGCACTGTTAAAACGTGATCCTTCTCGTTTAAAGAACATTTATATACTTCAAGGTCATTCCAATGAACGTTTATTGCTAATTACCAAACAACTTAAAAAGTTGGGTATCATTATCCAATTAACTAGTCGTTATTGGATGGATAGATATAGTAAAAACGCTGTTCATCAGGGCATTATTGCTCAAGTGAAACCTAATCGACAATATCAAGAAAATGATTTAAATATTATTATTTCACAGACGATATCGCCATTTTTGCTTATATTGGATAGGATCACAGATCCACATAACTTAGGTGCTTGCTTACGTAGTGCAGAAGCGGCCGGTATTGACGCAGTGATTATACCAAAAAAAAAATCTGCTCAGCTTAATGCTACCGCTAAGAAAGTTGCTTGCGGTGCAGCAGAGAATATACCATTAATTCGAGTTACCAATCTTGCGCGCACGTTACATCAACTAAAGAGGCATGATATTTGGATTATTGGTGCTGCAGGAGAAGCTCAGCATACATTATATGATAGTAAATTAACGGGTGCTATTGCATTAGTGATGGGAGCAGAAGACAAAGGTATGCGTAGATTAACAATGGAGCATTGCGATGAACTGATGCGCATTCCAATAGCAGGAATGGTCTCATTTTTAAATGTTTCTGTTGCAGCCGGAGTATGTTTATTTGAGGCAGTACGCCAGCGCCGTCTGTATAGTTAGTATAATCCGCTCATAGCGCATATTACTAAGTATGTTTTTATAGATGTAATCTATAAAACAATAATTTAATCTAAAACTTGAGTTTTTATGAAAGGATATGTATAGTTTCTAATCAACTTTCAGAAAACTTACATCCAGTTCCTTGCCTTCATAGGTTCTTTTAATCTTAAAAGAAGGCTGATTAATCCAAAAGGAGCACAATTCATGCGTCATTACGAAATCGTTTTTATGGTTCACCCGGACCAAAGTGCGCAGGTTTCAAGTATGATTGAGCGTTATAGTAGCTCTATTATCAAAGCGCGAGGCAAAATTCATCGCTTAGAAGACTGGGGTCGCCGCCAATTAGCTTATCCAATCAATAAATTACATAAAGCACACTATGTTCTGATGAACATAGAAACATCTCAAGAAATAATTGATGAGTTAGAAAGAAACTTTCGCTTTAATGATGCCATTATTCGGAGTATGATTATGCGTGTTCAACATGCGATTATTAGTTCTTCTCCAATGGAGAAGCCTACAGAAGATCATCAAAGGCATCATTGTTTTGACGAAAAGATAGTAGAAAATAGTAGAGATAAGGGCTTTGAAGAGTAATTGTGGTTGTAAATACTAACCAATTGGTACTATCAGGTAAAATCTGTAATGTACCGATAAGAACAGTCAGTCCAGCTGGCATTCCTCACTGTAAATTTGTCATGGAGCATTTTTCACAAAAAAAAGAGGCCAACTTTAATCGTAAAGTATGGTGCAGAATAACTACCATCGCTAGCGGACAACAATTACAAAAGTTTACTAGTAATATAACGGTAGGGAGTTGGATAACTGTTATAGGGTTCATTAGCAGTCATCAAGGCTTGAATGGATTGAATCAATTAGTGCTACATGCCGAAAAGATTACATTAATAGATTTTGGAGAATAGCTAGATGTCACGTTATTTCCGTCGTCGCAAGTTCTGCCGTTTTACAGCAGAAGGTGTTCAAGAGATCGATTATAAAGATATCGCAACTTTAAAAAACTATATCACTGAAAGTGGTAAAATTGTACCAAGTCGTATTACTGGTACTCGAGCAAAATACCAGAGGCAGTTAGCTCGTGCGATAAAGCGCGCGAGGTATTTATCTCTTTTGCCATATACTGATCATCATCAGTAAAAATTGGTATGTTCCATTAAAAACTTAGAGAGGATAAGGTAATGGAAATTATTTTACTGGATAAAGTAGCAAACCTTGGTAATCTCGGTGATAAGGTTGATGTGAAATCAGGTTATGCTCGTAACTATTTAGTTCCAAAACACAAAGCTGCTTTTGCAACTAAAAAAAACATTGAAGCTTTTGAAGCATGCCGTGCTAAATTAGAAGCTAAATTAGCTGACGCCCTGTGTGTGGCAGCTGCAAAAGCAGAGAAAATTAATTCATTAGAAACAGTAACTATCACTTCTAAGGCAGGCCATGAAGGTAAACTATTTGGTTCAATTGGCGCTCGTGATATTGCTAGGGCAGTTACTGCTGCAGGCGTCGAGGTTATGAAAAGCGAAGTTCGCTTACCAAGCGGTGTATTACGTACTGTTGGCGAACATGAGGTCTATTTCCATGTTCACAGTGATATTTTTGCAAAACTACATATAAGCATTGTTGCTGAATAATTGTTGTGATTATCAAGTTAACAACGCTACTGTAGAACACTACAGTTAGATAGTTGATTTAACATATAATGGCCTGAACCTCACTAAACCAATTAAAACAAATGCAGTACAATAATATCAATAGTATATTGATAGTCTATATAATCTAAAGGTATTAAGTAGTTTTCGTTAATCAGGTTAATAAATATATACATAATATTCATGTTAATTTTTATTAACTGTTAATAAAAATTAACATGAAGAGATAAATATAGGAAATAATGTAATACAGAGTTAAAAACAATAACAATCAGTACTATTTAAATATATAATAAATTCAAAATACAAGAAGAATTTTAATCAACATATGAAATATATTTTTGCAATAAACTGCAGCTACGATATAAATAATTTGATAATGATTAAATATCAAAGTGATCATCGCACTTTTTTAATAAAAAATAATATGTTTATTATTTTTTATTAAAATTATCGATATAATGACAAGATTTTTAATATAGAAATATCCCAATATTCATCCAATATAGGATATATTAAAAGTAATAATATCACGAGTACAACAATAAAGAGAAATACTAGCATATCCATGGTTTTAATGAATATGCTTGCTTCAACTAACAATTATTCAAGTATCACCGAGAAGAATAAATGCTCATATCTACTATGGTAGTACAGTAAAATCAAGAAGTTAAAAAAAATAACATTTTAGATATTATACGTAATTGATATACCGTACATCAATTATATTGGCTATCTATAAAAATAAAACAGCGTAATCCAATAGTTTTCTGCAGAAACATATATAAAATCTTTAATCTCTCTGTTCGGATTAAATCCGAACAAATACAAAAAATCTTAAACAGAGATGAAGAAAATATTATTTTAGAAACGAGCAGAACCATGATAATAGAATATAATGGAAGAATAGAAGATAGTGTATCACTAATATAGTTTAACATTGCAACTGTATCAATTTTATAAAATTTTTATTTCTTTCTGTGCAAAGAAGAAAGATATGGAATCTATTCGAGATATCTTCATAGTAATATTCAAAATATAAACTAAAAAAATAAAAAATAATAAATTTTAACTTCATGCACACCATTTATCATAATTCAGTTATAATCATTATTATCGTAATCATATGATATAATTCCATTCTTTTACAGTAATTATAAAAGTAATATATATCGTAAGACTTTTATATGAATATATGAATAAAAGTAATTAATTATATCAACTGATGAGGATTACTATATTATTATTCAATAATAAGGTTTAGCGGCATTGTTATAACTCTATTTAAAAAAATAAATATTATTTTATGTAACAATAATATTGCTATTTTAATATTAAAATTCAGTGATTTTTTTTAAAAAAAAATTATTTAAAATAAAAACTACTTTTTTACATAATAAATGATAAAAAATTTCTTATATGTAGATTAATAGTTAATAACTAATTTAATAAATAGATAAGCATATTTTAATAAAAATTTAAAATCTAAATAACAAAGAGTTGATTTATTAATCCTATTTAATATTTTAGTTATTTTCTTCTGGTTACTGATATTTTATTTTTTTATGTTTTAGCCTTTAAACCAACCTCTCTTAATGAAGAGGTAAAACAAGATTTTATAACCTTTTATCATAAAAGGCAGTACTTTATCCCCACTTATGTACCAAATTATTTGGCTAATCCCACAAGCTATCATCGCAACTACAAAGGCTCCCACCATATCTAAAGGCCAATGTATTCCAAGAAAAACTCTTGCCCAGGTAATGGCAAGAGCTGGAAATAATAGTAAGAGAGCAACATATTTTCTTAACCAGAAGAAAAAACCATAAGAAACTGTAAAAGCAACAGTTGCATGATTACTCGGAAAGGATGGAGATGGAGCATGAGTCAGAAGAGTCTGACCTATTTCTAACATAAAAGGCCGTTTTTGTGGAAATATTGCACCAATAAAACCTGAAATAGCTAAACCTATCATAATAGCAAGCGTTGTTTTACAAACAAAAACTCTTTGACAAGATAAATTTTTAGATTTACCCCAAAACCAGTAGGCTACAGTAATTAAAGGAAATATGAGAATAAGTCGTTGAGCTACAAAAATTATCAGTGTTAGCCTACCAATAGATGTCATTTGTGAGGCATTGATAAGACTAAACAACTGTAAGTTAATATCACTTAACATGTCAGTTAATATCGCTTATAAAAATTAAATTTTATTCAAAACAAGATAAGAACAGAATAATCTATATTAGAGCTATAAAAGGTAAAATACCTTACATATAGGTAAAGTAATTTTAGAATTTTTTATAAAAACTAAGTTTATTTAATAATATTAACAATAATGTTCTTGGCTTGGATAATGTGAGTATTTTATGGTGTAATTAAAAACAACATTAAATTGTTACTTTGTTATTTATTTTAATTATGCATACGTAACCTGTAATGAAAGTTCTGCTCAAGGTATAAAAACTGATTTGAAATATTCTTGAAGACAGAATGGTTAAATAACATTGATATTATTATAATATTTGTAATAGTAGACTACTACAAGATAAATAAATAAATATTTAGTTACATAAGCCTTCGTAAGCTCTTGTTAATTATTTGAAATTACTTGCTAAATAGATTTTAGCAAATATTATTGAGTGGGTTATAACTACCATTTAGCTTGCTTAAGCACTATGTGTTAAGCAGTATGAATTTCATGATAACCAGAATTTAACCTATGTTTTAGTATATAAAATGGCTTATATAGCAAGATATAATATGAAATGCATCATCCAAATAATGGAGTTAGCAGCTTTTTTCTTAAAAAGAAATCACTAATTCTACAAAAATAGCAATGTATTTCTAGTTTTTTCTTTAATTGCTATTTTCTCAATGGTATCAGTTGTTACCTGCTGCTCAAATAAGCGTGATTAACTATAATTTTACTTATTCATTATTACTAAGATAGTAATAAATGCTACAAGAGAGATTGCTTTCTTAACATGTATTTCTATAACCATTTATAGAACAAAATAAAATGAATATTAGCTCTTAATTTTCTTTTTTAGTTTTCATTGCAAACTCTAAAAGTTGAAAAACTGGTTCAATAGTTTAATACACTCTACCTTAGCTTTCGTTTTAATTATATATGATTTATAGATTATTCACAGAGCTACTTAGCTCTAGGAGATATGCTTTAATCGCTACAAAACTGGAAATAGTAATCTTATATTCTTCATTCAAGAATGAACTGAATATTTTCTTTTGCTTGGTTATAGTTAAAACGTATCGATAAGATTTTCTTATGAAGGCAGAAACATTTATTGAACATAAAATGGATATTATCATTCATAATTAATGAAAATAGGAAACAAGGGAAATGGCAGGAAATTCGATAGGGCAGCTTTTCCGTGTCACTATATTTGGTGAATCTCATGGTTTAGCACTAGGATGTATTGTTGATGGCGTTCCGCCTGGAATGACGTTATCAGAAAAAGATCTACAAACTGATTTAAACCGACGTCGTCCTGGTACTTCTCGCTATACAACTGCACGATGTGAAGTTGATCAGATTAAAATCTTATCAGGCATTTTTAATGGTAAAACCACCGGAACACCTATTGGTTTATTGATAGAAAATCAGGATAAACGGTCACAGGATTATAGTAAAATCAAAGATATATTTCGTCCAGGGCATGCAGATTACACTTATCATAAAAAATATGGTTTACGTGACTACCGCGGTGGAGGACGTGCTTCAGCACGCGAAACAGCGATGCGTGTTGCTGCAGGCGCTATTGCAAAAAAATATTTAAAAAAGAAACTAGGTATAACTATACGAGCTTATCTAAGTCAAATGGGTGATATTTGTTGTGAGTTAAAAGATTGGAATTTGGTTGAACAGAATCCTTTCTTTTGTCCTGATGCAACAAAGTTAAAGGATTTAGATACCTTGTTAAGTTCATTAAAAAAACAAGGTAATTCTATTGGTGCTAAAGTAACTGTTGTTGCTGAACATGTTCCCGCCGGATTTGGTGAACCTGTTTTTGATCGGTTAGATGCGGATATTGCACATGCATTGATGAGTATCAATGCAGTAAAAGGTGTTGAAATTGGTGCAGGTTTCAAAGTAGTCACTTTTAAAGGAAATGAAAATCGTGATGAAATGACCCGAACAGGATTTTCTAGTAATCATGCTGGCGGAATATTAGGTGGAATAAGTAGTAGTCAACCGATTATCGCACATTTAGCTTTAAAGCCCACTTCAAGCATCTCCATACCAGGTAAAACAATTAATCTTCAAGGTGATGAAGTAGAAGTGATCACTCAAGGACGTCATGATCCATGTGTTGGGATACGCGCTGTACCAATAGCTGAAGCAATGATGGCAATTGTACTTATTGATCATTGTTTACGTCATAGAACTCAATGTGGTGAGTCAGATGATGTGATATAGCAATCAATGAAATTGGAGTAATCTTAATCATCTTATAAAGATTTTTGTTCTTGTGTTGAGAACTAAGCTACGTATCGTGCGTTTTATGATCCACATGCGATCATCTATTTGCACATAGATAAAATCTATATTACTATATCTGTAATAAAATATAGTGAGATAGTCGAAATTATGCCTGCTACCATTCAGCAATAATGAAGACATTTTATTTTTTTAGTAAAATCCAGCTTATCAACATAAACAAACGTTAAACATCTTTAAACAAGGTTTTAGTTGCAACAATAGAATACGTGCATGCATATTGTAGCGCTGGAAATAGCCCTAATGTTAAGGCGATTATTTTATTAACTTTTAGGACTAAATTATTTTGATTTCTAGTTCATTATCTATATATCTAATAGATAAAATCTTGCGTACATAATTCTGAGGATAAAGTAAAAAGCGATGTGTTTATGGGTTACAAGTATTAAAATTGTAATTTAATAAGTATTTGTAAAACTTTCAGTAATATATTTTCAATTTTAAAATTGGGTCAAGATTCTAATAAGATTTTACTTTCCACTGACGTTAACAAGCAACAGTAGTTAATATTTGATAACCAGTAGCCACCTTATCACATTCGTGAGCTTATTTGCTTATTAATGTAACTAGAAAAATCAGTTAACCAACATTTTTAGTTAATCAACATTTAGAGTTTATTCGCAATAATAACTGTTGAATACAAGTTGATGAGTTACCACTTTTGAATTTTTGAAATTACAGTGACAAATAAAACTTTATGAATGTTAGAACAGTCCATGCATAGTCTTTAGTTGAAAAGAGGAATCAGTTTGTTATTGACAGACTATTATCATGTAGGTTAGCTAAGTTATGAGGTTAGCTAACCTAGAAAACTTTTAATCAATTTACCTAAATGGTCATGATGATAATGGAAATGATGATCAAATAGTTAAATGTTATAATTATTTACTCGAATAGAATCACCTATGTCACCATAGGTTATATTAAAAGATAAGCGGTAATTAAAAAGATAAGCAGTAATGAGGAATGCAATATACCTAAATTGATCTAATTATAGATTAATATTGCACAGTTATTAATCAAAAATAATTACAGCACTTCTATCACTATTCTAGAAAAACTAGATCATATCTTCATCTAATATCTCCAAAATCTACTAGAATAGTAGTACACTCAAGTTAATTAGGTTCATAAAATTTCAATGTATGAAAGCTTCATAATGAGTTCATTAAATCCATGCATTAATCATGGATATTTAAAACTGATACAGTTTAAAACTAATAAGTTTAGAGGTTTTTAATAAAACTGAAGAAATAATTAGCAGACTTTGTAACAAAGTTTAGGTTCCTGAAAGCCTAATGTCTGCAATAGTATTAATTTAGCTGCATGAGAAAAAATTAATTTAACTAATTTTTGGCATCTCAAGAGAGCATAATATGACTTTCTAAGTCATTAGAATTAAATATGACGTCATCAAATTATTCAGAGATTGCAATCTCTGAATAAGCTAGCTGAATTTTGCTTGGTATATCGCATTTTTATTTACCAAATCATTTACAATACTTTAAATAAAGTAGCTAATTTTAACACATTTAATCTAAATATACTGACTGGTGCTAAAATATAATCAATTGTAGAAATAATATTTTCTACAATTGTTACTTGATTGGACTTTTTAGCTTACAAGCGTTAGCTTGTAACGTGCAAGCTAAAGTAATAGTTTAGAAGACTCAACTCCTAGTAAATAAATTTTGATTATTTTAGTATAAGGTAAAACACTTAATGAAGCTTGCAGTCATAACTGGTCTTGGAATCATTTCCAGCATAGGTAACAACCAGAAAGAAGTATTGGCTTCTCTGAAAGCAGGCCGTTCTGGTATCAGTTTTTCAGAAGAATTTAAAAAAATGGGTTTACGTAGCCATGTCTGGGGTAATATTCAATTGACAGAAGAGTATATTAAACAAAAAATTGATCGTAAAATTCTTCGTTTTATGAGTGATTGTTCTATTTATGCTTACTTGTCGATGAAAGAGGCAATTGTAGACGCTAAATTGACAGAAGCGCAAATCTCTAATGTTCGTACCGGTTTAGTTGTTGGTTCTGGAGGTGGATCACCACGCCATCAAGTAGCTGGTTCTGATAATATGCGAGCAAAAGGATTACGGGGTGTTGGTCCATATATGGTAACAAAAGCAATGGCTTCAGGTGTTTCAGCGTGTTTAGCAACACCCTTTGAAATTAAAGGAGTTAATTATTCTATTAGTTCTGCCTGCTCTACTTCTGCTCATTGTATTGGTCATGCTGTTGAGTTGATTCAATTAGGAAAACAGGACGTCATTTTCGCTGGAGGTGCTGAAGAATTAAGTTGGGAGTTAACCTGTGAATTTGACGCTATGGGAGCATTATCAACTAAATATAATGCAACTCCAGAAAAAGCCTCAAGAACTTATGATCGAAACCGTGATGGTTTTGTGATTGCTGGTGGAGGCGGTATCGTGGTGGTAGAAGAATTAAAGCATGCATTATCACGTGGCGCACATATTTATGCAGTCATTGTAGGTTATGGTGCAACCTCAGATGGTTATGATATGGTTGTCCCGTCTGGTGAAGGAGCAGTACGATGTATGAAAATAGCATTAGCAGATATTAAACATGTTGATTATATAAATACTCATGGTACTTCAACAATAATCGGAGACATAAAAGAATTAGAAGCAATTACTGAAGTGTTTGATATCTATATGCCTGCTATTTCAGCGACTAAATCCATGACCGGACATTCCCTTGGAGCTGCTGGTGTCCATGAAGCTATTTATAGTTTATTAATGCTAGAGCATGGATTCATTGCTCCAAGCATTAATATTGATAATTTAGATAAACAAGCACAAACAATGAATATTGTTACGAAAACTACAGAGCAGAAATTAAATTCTGTAATGTCAAATAGTTTTGGGTTTGGTGGAACTAATGCCTCATTAGTAATGAGCAAATATCATGCATAAATATTTTTTAAAAAAAATTACCACGCTAACATTACAGAAAAACTCATGTAGATATACAACCATTCCAAAATTGGAATTGTTTGAATGTTAATTATCTCTACAGAGTTTTAGAGAGATAAAGTAGCAATCAATATCAATCTAATTACCCTTAAATTTTTAATAGATGACAAAATTTTCTAGAGAAAATAGAGCATCGGATTACCTTGACTTTCTCAGGCAAGGTAATCCATTAGCACAATACTAATGAGGAAATGAACAGAGCATAAAAAATAAAGCGGTAGGATTCAGAATATATGATTAATAGAAACACGAATTCTTATTATTGAATGAAATATACTTTTCCATGACATTTTTTGTAAAAAGTTATTTATTTTAAATATTCCATTTGCTTTATTTGGTTCTACTAAAATTGATGTATTGAAATACAATTAAACATATAATGAACTTATTGGTACTGAATAAGTAAGTATTCAGTATTTGAATACAATGAATAGCTTGGTGAACATTGCATTCACATCATCATAACATTTAGTTCATTAATTGGTGTAGTTACGCTGTGTTAGAGATATAACGTATATTTAGTAATATACTGTACTTTTAATTTTTCTGAATCCAGAATTGAATATTGTATGCTACATGCAATAACAGTGTTCAGTTGAACATCTTCAATCTTACTTGAAGAGTTCCGTTTTTATTTTAAAAAAATATTATTTAAAATAAATAACCTATTTATACCATATTAATACATTTATATACATAAAATAAATAAAACGAAACTACTAAATCAGTTCATTGGTACAAGAAACATCTTTTATTTTACAAGAAAAGGTAAATTTCATTTCCTTATTTTAGGAAATTACAAAAAAATATAAGACAATACCACAATGATGGATGGTATTGAAAGGTTGATATACGTTTAGAACATACCTTACTTCAATTCTTGTTAACAATTATTGAAGATTTCATTTAATGCATAATGCCAATAGTTACATTATTAATGTAATAATACAATGATCAGAAGAACACATGCTTCAACAAGATGTGCTCTGATATTAGTTATAGTTTTATATTGGTGGATATAACCATGATTTAACAGATTGCGATCAAACACTATAATATGTGCATGAATAAAATGATGCTACGCAAATATGTTGTCATGTTAATGATGTAAATCATTAACATGACAACATAATATCCTGATTACCTGATCAAATAATCAAAAGAAAAGATAGCTTTATTTATATAAATAAATTAGGTATTGGATAAGTGAAAATATTGGTTGATGAAAACATACCTTATGCGACTCAATTGTTTACAACATTAGGTGAAGTAATAGCTGTTTCTGGGCGATCAATCTCATCGTCACAGTTAGCAACAGCAGATGCTTTGATTGTGCGTTCTGTTACTCGAGTCAATAAAGCTTTACTGAAAGAGAGCAAAGTAAAATTTGTTGGTACTGCAACAGCAGGATTTGATCATATTGATAAGAAATGGTTAGCACAAGCAGGTATCACTTTCTCTGCAGCGCCAGGTTGCAATGCAACGGCAGTAGTAGAATATGTTTTTTCTGCTTTATTGTTAATAGCTGAATGTGATGGTTTTGATTTGCGAGAAAAAACCGTTGGTATTGTTGGAGTGGGTAATGTTGGCGGTCGTTTAAATGCATGTTTACAGGCTTGGGGTGTGAATACATTACTTTGTGATCCACCTTTATCAAGGATTTCTAATAATAGCGAACAATTTTGGCCACTAGAAAAATTAATTAGTCAGGCGGATATCTTAACTTTTCATACTCCTTTAGACGTGTACGGAAATTATCCATCTTATCATTTATTAAATGAAGAGTTGCTTGCTGCTATGCCATCAGGACGTATTGTGTTAAATACTAGTCGTGGTGCTGTTGTTGATAATAAAGCTTTATTAAAAGCTTTAGAGCATGGAAAGAAAATCAAAATTATATTAGATGTTTGGGAAGATGAACCGTCGCTTTCATTATCTTTATTAGCAAAAACTAGTATTGGCACACCACATATTGCTGGCTATTCCCTTGAAGGAAAAGCACGTGGAACTACTCAGATTTTTTCAGCATTTAGTCAGTTTTTAGGCCTGGTAGCGAAAATTAATCTAACTGATTTATTGCCTATTGCAGAGTTTAATGAAATCACCTTTCAGGGTGAATTAACACAAGAAAATTTAAAACGTTTAGTGCATTTGGTTTATGATATTCGACGTGATGATGCGCCCTTAAGAAAAGTTGCGCATCTTGTTGGTCAGTTTGATCATTTACGTAAAAATTATCCAGAACGACGTGAATGGTCATCGATAAAAGTGAGTTGTGATAATATTGAAACTGCTAAAACATTAAAAATGCTAGGGTTTAAGAGTCGAGTACTTTAATAAAAGGCATAGAAGATTAGTTTTTCTAACCTGCGAAAAGATGAGTTAATTTTATTCAGCGCTCTAGCTAAGAGCGAAGCAGTATTGAATTTATGGCAAGGGTAATAACAATTAATGAACATAATAATCGTTAATAGAAATACCAGGAAAGTGACTAGGCAGTATGTAAAATTTTTATAGCATAATTAATGATTAAGAACAGTATAACACTATATAAGCACTAAGTTTTAGTATAATGAATAAGTAGTTCATTGAGCAATCTCAATTTTCCTTAAGCACCCAATTATTCTTGGAATGTATTGCTCAATTTGATCATAGCCAATTCGTGATCGCCGATGACCATCAAATGTAGGCCAATAATGCTTCAGATATAAAAATTAGTTGTGCTCCGTTTTTTTTATTTATTTCTAATAGCGTTAGATTTAATAGCACTGAAATGTTAATAGAAACTATAGAGTAGTTCATGGAGAAGTAAAATTTTAATGCTAAAACAAGTACCTTTGCCAATGACTAAAATTGCGTTAGGTATTGAATATGATGGTAGCCATTATTATGGCTGGCAGCGTCAATACGAGGTAAAAAGCATTCAAGCTTGTTTGGAGTTAGCTCTTTCTAAAGTTGCTAATGAGCCAACTAAAGTCTATTGCGCTGGACGTACTGATGCTGGTGTGCACGCAACAAATCAAGTGATCCATTTTGAAACGTCGGTAACACGCAAAAATTCAGAATGGACGATGGGTGTTAATAGCCACCTTCCAATTGATATTGCTATACGCTGGAGCAAAGTTGTTGAGTCAGATTTTCATGCGCGTTTTAGTGCTACCGCACGTAGATATCGTTATCTGATTTTTAATAATCGGTATCGTCCAGCAATATTATCTAAAGGCATTACTCACTATCATGCGCCTCTAGATACACACAGAATGCATATTGCCGCTCAAGCATTGCTCGGAGAACAGGATTTTACTTCATTTAGAGCCATTCAGTGTCAATCTCAATCCACATGGCGTAATATAAAGCATGCTCGTGTCAATCGTTATGGCGACTATATCGTAATTGATATCAAAGCCAATGCTTTTGCTCATCACATGGTGCGTAACATTGTTGGAAGTTTGCTAGCAATAGGCCGTGGTGATCAGGATATTAAATGGATAGCTCAGCTTTTAGCATTAAAAGATAGAACTAAAGCTGCACCAACAGCAAGACCAGAAGGGCTTTATTTAGTCGCTGTCGATTATCCATTAAAATATAAATTACCTCACACAACGATAGGTCCACTTTTTTTATTAGAAGACTAAATTTAATTGCACGTTTAAATAGATAAAATTATAATTTTATCTATTTAAACGTGCAATTAATGAAACATTTCATTAACTAGAAATGGACACGTATGTTTCTACTGAAACATAAAGGCAAACAAAAATCTTTCTTCTTATTACAGTTATTGAAGAAGAAAGATGCTCTCTACTGCAGTTAACTGCATTCACTTTTTGTATAAATTATCTTGTTACTACTTCATTGCATCCATCTTAGAGATAGATAATCCCACATGCTCAAAGCGAATCTATTGCTTTTATTGAAAAATAATGTTCTATCATAAGGTTGATTTGTGTCCAAAATCAATGCTACAAAAAATATTTTAATACAATTACTTACTAAATGACCTGAAGATTTTATAAGGGTATGACTTTAATAATAAACTAAGATAATAAATTCTATATGGAATTATAGCAATTGGATCATCTATCTATGACCTCCGAATCAAGTCATAATGATCTTATTTTCTAGCGCGTTCCTTATAGAACTTTTACTAAGAGCCTTAGATAATAATATTCCGTTATCAAATAACGGAATATTATTATTATGCTTTAATACTGTGCTCAACACAAACAAGAAATGTTAAGAATATCCATTGATAACTTACTTATAATGATTTAATGACACATGCTAAAGATTAACTTATCTTAATGTGACTTATATATTTTTTGTTTGTTCTGGGCGTGGATAGCACCTATTCTATTTATAATAAATATGGAAGTTTCATTCTTATAATGAAGAGTAGGTTTTTAGTAAAAAGAGTTAAAAACTATATTACGTTTTACCGAACATTTCATTTTATTTTGATTGGCGATTGCAATATGAACGAGTGGTAAAGTTTCTAGATCCTGATTAATTTTTATCATAAACGCTATGTTTCTCTTACAATGAGAGCACAGCGTTTTAACGCCCATGCTAATAGATTAGATTAAATATTTTTTATTTAAAACAGTTTTATTAAAAAGTATACAATGCTTGCTTGTGATGATCTATATCTATTTTAGATACACTAATTGTATTTAATAATATAAGTCATATAATAGTATGAATATTAATAGATATATTCATTAAACCTTGAAACTTTAAATGACAATACCTAAAATAGCTGAGAGTAATCTAAAAGTGCTTACTGGCATTTTTTACGTTACTTGCAAAAATGGAATTTTGAAGCTCACATCAAGAAACCAAAAGTTTTTAAAAAACTTTTGGTTTCTTGATGCTACTCTCTTGCTTATTTAAAATAATTTCTTCACATGAAACGACACTTTAATATTTTTTTACAATTATTAGTAGATATATTTCTAATACATTTTTTATAAATGTATAGTGCTTAATACTATTTCCAATCAGCTCTTACGATTTAGTAGTTGTGATTTTTAAGGATTAAAGCTACTCAAAATAATCAATAAACACTTAAGTTAATTGCATGGCACTTTTACTGTTAATAAGACATTAATTTCCTCTTGCACTAAATGCTGGGATTTCTGCGTCGTAGAAATCTAACATTATTTTCGCTATCACGCTTACGGAACTGTGCGCTTTCCTTACGAGATTCATTGCTCAAGCGACGTCTTCGCTCATGTAATTCAGTATTATTACGATTTCTACTACTACTACGCTGAAACAGTTGTGCTTCACCTAAACATTGTATATGCATTGGCTTATTAAAAATACGGGTACGTGTCAAATGGTTTAGTAATTTACTTGATATTCCCTTTGCTAACTCTATAGTTGAGTACGAAGCAAACAACTTAATATTACCAATATTACGGCTACTAATATCTGCTTCGTGAACAATTGCACCGACAATATGCCGAGCTTCTACACCGTCATTACGGCCAACTTCAATACGATATAATTCCATATCACATACATCATTCCGTTCGCGACGCGAACGGCGATCATCGCATAAATTCAATTCACGCTTTGTGCGGATCACAGGATCAGGCGGCAATATTAATGGCCGATCACCCTGTGCTATTTTTAACAGCACAGAAGCTAAAGTTTCTGTATCAAGTTCATTATGAGCAACTAACTTAGTAAGTAACGCACGATATTTTTCTAAATCATTACTTCCTAATTGCTTTTGAATATTTGCAGCAAATTTAGCTTGGCGTCGCTCACTTAAAATCTCTGCGCTAGGTAACTCAACTTTAGTAAGTGGCTGTTGCATGATACGTTCGATATTGCGTAATAAACCACGCTCACGACTATCCACAAACAAAATAGTGCGCCCGGCTCGGCCAGCTCTACCTGTACGACCAATACGATGAACATAAGATTCGGCATCCATTGGTATATCATAATTGACAACTAAACTAATACGTTCAACATCTAGACCACGTGCTGCTACATCAGTGGCAATTAATATATCAATACGGCCATCTTTTAAACGTTCCAATGTTTGCTCACGTAGCGCTTGATTCATATCGCCATTTAACGCTGAACTGTTATAGCCACTTCGTTCAAGCTCTGCAGCAATCTCTAATGTGGCATTTTTAGTACGTACAAAAATAATGGCTGCATCAAAATCTTCAACCTCTAAAAAACGAACTAATGCTTCATTTTTACGTATACCATAAACAGGCCAATAACTCTGAGTAATATCAGGGCGCGTCATTACATTAGATTGAATCCTGATCTCTTTTGGTGCCTGCATAAAACGACGAGTAATACGACGTATGGCTTCTGGCATAGTAGCCGAAAAAAGCGCTGTTTGATGTTTGCTTGGGATCTGGGTCATAATATTTTCAACGTCTTCAATAAATCCCATACGTAACATTTCATCCGCTTCATCAAGAATTAAACCACGTAGATGAGATAAATTCAATGTCCTTCTTTTCAAGTGATCTAATAAACGGCCTGGTGTCCCTACAACAATTTGTGGGCCTTTTCTTAGTGCACGTAGTTGTGAATCGTAACGTTGACCACCATAGAGTGGCACAACATTTACTGTATGCATATGTTTAGAAAAGTCACTTATGGCGTCTGCTACTTGTACGGCTAACTCACGCGTTGGTGCCAATACTAAGATTTGTGGAGCTTGCAAGGTGATGTCTATATTGTGTAGAAGAGGTAAACTAAAGGCTGCTGTTTTACCGCTTCCCGTTTGGGCCATACCTAATACATCACATCCCCCTAATAAATAAGGGATACATTGCAATTGGATTGGCGATGGTTTTTCATAACCAAGATCATTGAGTGCGGAAAGAATTGGTGTTGATAAACCTAAATCAGCAAAAGATATTTTGGACTCATTAGTCATGTAAAAGTGCCTCATTTATTATGGCAGCCAGTTTACATAACTCTGTGAAAAATTTGGTCATTTCATGTAAATGTGAACTGGCTCTATGTACTTGGTCAGTTTCTAGTTTTGTTGCCCTTATCCTAGTGACCACTAATTATCTTAGTGGCCTATAATTAAGATAATAAAATGGAATCAATCATTTTATTATCTTAATTATACCTATATAATTCCTCCATAAGGAATGGGTCAATCGACCTTATCGACAATACTCCAGAAGATTAGCATGCACCATAGTAATATATATAAGTATTACTTGGTACGTCACTTTACTCTCTTTTTAGAGAGTATAAAATTATTAATCACTATCGCGATTCGTTCTAGTGTATCATATTTTTATACTGTACTTATATAAAACTACGAGTACTTATCAGCTAGCCATAGCCAGCTTCCAGCTTTCCTTAATTTGGATGATCATCAATGATGATGATTTATGTACAGGAGTTAACGTAGATAAGTTTAATGTCTTCCATGATTGACAATACTCGTAATATATCTCATTCTCTTAACAATTATAAGAGAATTACTTTGCAAAATTGCATAGATGTTTGTACAGGATGCCGATTTTACGGCAAATTATTCTGAAGAAATTTA
This sequence comes from Candidatus Arsenophonus melophagi, assembly GCA_032378655.1. Classification (GTDB taxonomy): domain Bacteria; phylum Pseudomonadota; class Gammaproteobacteria; order Enterobacterales; family Enterobacteriaceae; genus Arsenophonus; species Arsenophonus melophagi. The sequence continues at coordinate 40,707 of JAVYJS010000005.1, forward strand.
TTTTTCTGTTCTAGTGTACTGCTTACTAGAAACTGCTTCCTTAATGCTTAGACGAACACGACCATGTCTATCAATTTCCTGTACTTTAACTGGTACTTCTTGACCTAAATATAAGTAATCAATAACTTTTTCAACACGTTTTTCAGCTATCTGAGAAATATGCACTAATCCTTCTTTTCCACCAGCAATAGTAACAAAAGCCCCGAAGTCAACAATACGTGACACTTTACCTTGATAGGTACGACCAACTTCAACTTCAGCAGTAATATCTTCAATACGACGAATAGCTTCTGCAGCTTTAGCACCATCTGTTGCAGCAATTTTTACTGTACCATCATCATCAATTTCAATCGTGGTGGCAGTTTCTTCAGTTAATGCTCTAATAACAGATCCACCTTTTCCGATGACATCTTTGATCTTATTGGGGTTAATATGGATAGTATGAATTCGTGGTGCAAATTCAGAAATTTCTTCACGTGGACGATTAATTGCTTTCTCCATCACCGTTAGAATGTGTAAACGTACCCCTTTTGCCTGATGTAATGCAACCTGCATAATCTCACGTGTAATACCTTCAATTTTTATATCCATTTGCAGAGCACTAATACCTTCACGACTACCTGCGACTTTAAAATCCATATCGCCTAAATGATCTTCATCACTTAAGATATCGGAAAGTACAACGTAATCATCATTTTCTTTTACTAAGCCCATTGCGATACCGGCAACTGCAGACTTAATTGGAACACCAGCATCCATCAATGCTAGTGATGCCCCGCAAACGGAAGCCATAGAAGAAGAGCCATTAGATTCAGTAATTTCAGACACGATACGTACAGTATAAGGAAATTCTGTTTTGCTTGGTAAAACAGCTAAAACACCACGTTTAGCTAAACGCCCATGACCAATTTCGCGCCTTTTTGGCGCACCAATTATCCCAATTTCACCTACTGAATAAGGTGGAAAATTATAATGGAATAGAAAACGATCAGAATATTCTCCCATAATGTCGTCAATAAATTGTGCATCACGTTCAGTACCAAGCGTTGCTGTGACTAATACTTGCGTTTCTCCACGCGTAAATAATGCGGAACCATGAGTTCGAGGTAACACTCCAGTACGTACATCAAGCGCACGTACCATGTCTTTTTCTCGGCCATCAATCCTGGGTTCGCCCTTTAACAGTCGAGTGCGCACAACTTTTCTTTCTACACCAGAGAGCATGTCATTTATTTCAGCGATATCTAAAGATTCATTTTCTTCACACAGTATATTAGCAACATCTTCTTTTATTGCATCAATGCTAATGCAACGTTCTTGTTTTTCAGTAATACGATAAGCATCGCCAAGCCGATTTTCAGCTAATTCAATGACACGACGATATAAATCTTCATTAATCTTTTCTGGCTTCCAGTCCCATTTTTCTTTATCTGTTTTAGTAACTAAGTCATTAATATTCTTAATGACGATTTGTTGTGCTTCGTGACCAAACATTACTGCATCAAGCATTTGTTCTTCCGTTAATAAATCCGCTTCAGACTCTACTGTTAGTACAGCACGAGAAGTGCCTGCGACTACTAAATTTAAGCGGCTTTTTCTTAATTCATTAAGAGTTGGATTTAAAACATATTGGTCATTAATATAACCTACGCGCGCTGCGCCAATTGGACCATTAAATGGAATACCAGATATAGATAACGCAGCAGATGCACCGATCATAGCAACAATATCGGGATTTACTTGCGGATTAATGGAGACAACCGTAGCAATAATTTGTATTTCATTGATAAATCTTGCTGGAAACAATGGACGAAGTGGACGATCAATCAGCCTGGCAATAAGCGTTTCTCCTTCACTAGGACGGCCTTCTCGACGAAAAAAGCTACCTGGAATTCGGCCAGCCGCATAAGATCGTTCTTGATAATTAACAGTTAATGGAAAGAAATCCTGTCCTTTTTTTACTTTTTTCTTCCCAACCACAGTGACAAATACGGCTGTATTATCCATATTAACCATAACCGCAGCAGTTGCTTGACGCGCCATCATGCCAGTTTCTATCGAAACAATATGTTGGCCATATTGAAATTTACGAACAATAGGATTAAGCAAAATAATACCCTTTTATCTGTGTTTTTTTATAAAGCTAATATTTCCCTTCTTGATATATCCTCACAACTAATAAGTATATTGAATATTTTTTTATTTATCTTTTTTAAGATAAATTTTTTATTAGCCGCGCGTACAATATGTATCTCAAGAGGCTTCTTTTATGTTCTAAATATAGATGGTAAAAAAAATTTTTCTAAAATTACTTAGTAAGTGCAAATCCATTATAAAATGGATCCCTTCTAGCAGAAGGGGCCAAAGGCCCCTTTAAAGCAAAAAATTAGCGACGTAATCCTAAGCGTCCAATAAGCCCGTTATAACGGGCAATATCTTTACGCTTAAGATAGCTCAATTGTTTACGACGTCTAGCAACCAATCGCAGCAGACCGCGACGACTATGGTGATCTTTCTTATGTTCTGAAAAATGATCTTGCAAATGATTGATTTGTGCAGTTAATAGAGCTACTTGCACTTCACTAGAACCCGTATCATGTTGATCATGACCATAATCTGCAATAATTTGTGATTTTGCTTCTCTACTTAGAGACATAAATAACTCCAAACTTTCCATTAAACAATAAGAAAAGCCAATCTCTAATTTAACCTTTCCAAATAGATTACTTAACAATATTTTACACTGTAATTCAGCATAACGCAAGTGAGCATCTACATATACTAATAAGCACTTGCCTCTAACAAACGACGAGGTGCAATTTTATTTTGTTCATCAATCTCAGCAATACCAATAAATTTATGCATATTGCCTTCTGTTACTTGCACTTTTTTCCCATAGCAAAATTGATGATGCACAGAAATCGCTTGCCCTTTTTTAAGATAGGTTGCAACTCTCGATGAGATATTGATTTCAGGAAAATGATTAACAGTTGCCTCTACAGGCAATAATAAAGAATCTAATGCTACTTCCATAGAAGCTGTACCTAATTTCACTTGTTGTTTAATAGAATATAATTGTTTTAACGTTACCATACGTTCCTTTGGATAACTCGCTACCTGAAAGCGTCTTAGATAAATTACATGGGCACCGCAACCTAAAAATTCGCCTAAATCATCAATAATAGTCCTAATATAGGTTCCTTTTGAACAATGAATCGTTAATTCTAGTTCATTTTTTAACCAACGATCGCATCGTAAATTATAAATAGTAATCGGCCGGCCTTGACGTTCAATAATAATACCTTTTCTGGCATATTCATACAGGGGCTTACCCTGATATTTAAGCGCAGAATACATAGACGGTACTTGGATTATTTTACCACTAAATTTATCTAATGCCTTATCAAGGATCTGTTGGGTGATTTCTACTGGGCGTCGACAAATTACTTTACCATTTGCGTCTGAAGTATCAGTACGTTGTCCTAAACGAGCAATAACTTGATAGCGTTTATCTGAATCAAGTAAAAATTGTGAAAATTTTGTAGCTTCACCTAAACAAAGCGGCAACATGCCAGTTGCTAAAGGATCCAGTGCTCCGGTATGACCTGCCTTTTTAGCATTAAATAGCCGTCGTGCTTTTTGCAAAGCATCATTAGATGAAAGTTTTGCTGGTTTATCTAATAATAATAATCCATGAACATCACGGCCATCATGATGTCTCATTCATTTATTTTGTTATCTTGAGTAGCATGATAGCGCTTTGTATCATCGCGGATTACATTACTAATTAAATTAGATATACGGATACTTTCTACTAAAGAGTTATCATAAAAAAATGTTAATTCAGGAATTACACGTAAATGCATTACTTTACCTAACCAAGTGCGAATATGTTTTGCAAGGTCACCATTCAATACTTTGATACAGTTTTTAACTGTATTTGTTTTATTTTTTGAATCTTTTATACTTAAAAAAGTTATAAATACTTTTGCATAAGCCAGATCACGAGAAACTTTTACTCCTGAAACAGTAGCCATTTTTACACGTGGATCTTTAATCTCTCGATGCAATATACTGGCAATCGCTTTCTGTATTTCCTGGTTAACACGCTGAGTGCGATTAAACTCTCTTGCCATTTTTATCTCCAGAGAATCAAAGGGAAAATATAAGCATCATGCATTTGTTATTTATAAAATAATGTTATATATAACATAATACTAAATAGATATTCGGGATAGAAATTTTAAAATAGATACAGATAACATCTATAAAATATTACTGATCATATATAAGTAATATAGCATCGTACTCTATCGATACATAATATTAATTATCAATCGAACGTTTTACTTCAATAACTTCAAATACCTCTATTATATCGCCAACACATATATCATTATAATTCTTTATACCAATTCCACATTCCATACCATGACGGATTTCGTTAACATCAGATTTAAAGCGTCGTAAAGATTCTAATTCACCTTTATAAATCACCACATTATGCCTTAAAACATGAATAGGCTTACTACGTTTAATAGTTCCTTCCAGCACCATACAACCAGCAATTGCACCAAATTGAGGTGATTTAAAAACATCACGTACTTCTGCTAATCCGATAATTTTCTGCTTATATTCTGGTGCTAACATACCAATCATCGCCTGTTTGATCTCATCAATAAGACTATAAATAACAGAATAATAGCGAAGATCTACATTTTCCCTTTCAGCCATTCGTCGTGCTAAAGCATCAGCACGAACATTGAAGCCAATGATAATGGCATTAGAAGCAGCAGCCAATATAACATCGGTTTCTTTAATACCACCAACACCTGAACCAATAATCTTTACTTTTACTTCATTAGTTGAAAGGTTTTGCAATGAATCAGAGATCGCTTCACAACTGCCTTTTACATCAGTTTTTAATACAATATTTAATTCAGAAACCTGGCCATCTTTCATATCAGTAAACATATTTTCTAATTTTGATTTCTGCTGCCGCGCTAGTTTTACTTCTCGAAATTTACCTTGACGATAAAGTGCAACCTCGCGCGCTTTCTTTTCATCACGTACTACTGTTGCTTCATCACCTGCAGCAGGTACATTTGATAAGCCAAGAATTTCAACTGGCATGGATGGTCCTGCAGACTGAATATCTTCACCCAATGCATTACGCATTGCGCGAATTCGGCCATACTCCAAACCACATAGTGCAATGTCACCTTTATTAAGAGTACCTTCCCGAACTAAAATAGTTGCAACTGAACCACGACCTTTATCTAAATAAGATTCAATAACAATACCACTGGCCATACCAGTACGAACTGCTCTTAGTTCTAATAATTCTGCTTGCAATAAAATTGCTTCTAATAATATATCAATACCTGTTCCATTTTTAGCAGATACATGGATACATTGGTTTTCACCACCCCATTCTTCAGAAATGATACCATATTGCGATAGTTCATTTTTAATGCGATCGGGATCAGCGTCGTGTTTATCAATTTTATTAATTGCGACAATAATAGGCACATTAGCAGCTTTAGCATGTTGAATAGCTTCTATCGTCTGAGGCATTACACCGTCATCTGCTGCCACGACCAATACAACAATATCAGTTGTTTGAACACCACGAGCACGCATCGCAGTAAATGCAGCATGTCCAGGTGTATCTAAAAAAGTAATCATACCCTTATCTGTATCAACATGATAAGCCCCAATGTGCTGCGTGATCCCACCTGCTTCGTCTGATGCTACTTTAGTTGAACGAATATAATCCAGTAACGAAGTTTTACCATGGTCTACATGCCCCATGATAGTTACAACTGGTGCTCGTGGTTCTGCAATTGCTTCACTGGTATCACGATCACTAAAAATTGCTTCCTCTAACTCATTTTCACGAAGTAAGATAACTTTGTGTCCCATTTCATGTGCTACAAGTTGTGCTGTTTCTTGATCAACCACCTGATTTATTGTTACCATTATACCCATTTTCATCATTGTTTTGACAACTTCTGCGCCTTTGACGGCCATCTTATTCGCTAATTCAGAAACCGAGATAGCATTGCCAATAACAACATCACGATTAATAACTGACACTGGTTTTGTAAAAATTTGCTGTAATAAACTAGTTTTTTTCTGTTTACATTTTGTTTTATTTGTACGGAGAGCTACGCGCTCTTCTTCACGGTCAGATTTCTCGGAAAGCTTATTATTTTTTTTCTGTCGAGCAGCTTTCCAAGCTCGATTTCGAGCACGACGACCTTCTCCTTTTGCATCGTTCTCGTCTTCTTCTTCATGAGCATAACGAGAAGTTTTGATATGATAATTAGGATTATGCTCTATTTCATTAAGAGAGCTCCAATAATTGGAAGTGTCCTCTTCTTTCATACGTCGAGTTGCTTCAGAAAGTCGTTTAGTTTCAGCTTCTACCTTACGTCGTGTCTTTTCTTTAGCTTTATCCTGAGGCTCTCCTGCTACATCGTTTCGAAGCTTTTTTTCTGTATAAACAGCAAAATCTTTATTCGATTTAACTTGTGTTTTATGATTATTAATTTGTTTCACTTTCTTTTGTTCCGAGGCTTCACATTTTGCTTTCTTTGCAGCTTGTGTTTTTTCTGATCTATCTATATCCACATATGTGCGCTTTTTACGGACTTCAATATTGACTAATTTGCTTTTTCCGCTCATACCTGAAACAGTTAGTGTACTACGAGTTTTCCTTTGTAGTATTAATTTCCCAGTATGATTACCCGTGGTTCCATCTGAACGATTTAAGTATGCAAGTAAAGTTTCTTTTTCATTTTGAGTAACAGCATCATTTTCATTTTTCTTTATCCCGGCATCTCCAAACTGCTGTACCAGGCGTTCAACCGAAGTTTGAATCTCAGTTGCCAACGATTTTACAGTTTCATCTGCCATTCTTTTCTTCCCGTTACAAATTATTTTTGATCATTGCTAAACCAGCAAATATTACGAGCAGCCATAATAATTGCACCAGTTTGTTCATCGTTTAACCCTTCTTCAATATCTCGTAAATCATCAATTCCCTGTTCAGCAAGCTCTTCCAATGTACAAATACCATGAGCAGCTAGCTTCATTGCTAACGCAGGATTCATACCTAGTAGATTTAAAAGATCCTCAGTTGGCTGATTATATCCAGTACTTTCTTTTTGCGCTAATTTTAATGTCGTCAGTGCTGTTTTAGCTCTTTCTCGCAAAACATCAATCATTTTTTCATCAAGACCATCTATTTCTAGTAGCTCATTGATTGGCACATAGGCTAATTCTTCTAATGTAGAAAACCCTGCTTCAACAAGAACGGTAGCAAATTCTTCATTAATATTAAGATTTTTAATAAAAGAATGAATGGATGTATTTGCTTCTGCTTGATGTTTAGCTTCAAGTTCCTCTACTGTTATGACATTTAATTCCCATCTATCATCTCCACGATGTTTTTTCAGTAACTGAGAAGCTAAGCGAATATTTTGTCCATTGCGACCAATTGCCTGAGCTAAATTACTACTTTCAACAGCAATATCCATAGTATATTTATCTTCATCAACAATGATAGAAACAATATCAGCTGGTGCCATTGCATTAATTACAAATTGTGCAGGATTATCATCCCATAGAACAATATCAATACGCTCACCACCAAGTGCGCTTGATACTGCCTGCACTCTTGCACCACGCATACCAACACAAGCGCCTACTGGATCAATACGCTTATCATTCGTTTTGACGGCAATTTTTGCTCTTGATCCAGGGTCGCGGGCAGATGCCTTAATTTCAATAATTTCTTCGCCAATTTCAGGTACCTCTATGCGAAATAATTCTATTAACATTTCGGTACGAGCACGGCTAACAAATAGCTGTGCTCCACGTGCTTCAGGACGTACGTCATACAATACACCACGCACACGATCACCTGGGCGAAAATTTTCACGTAGTAACATATCATTTCGTAAAATTACTGCTTCAGCATTATTACCTAAATCCAATATAATATTTTCACGATTTACTTTTTTGACCATACCAGTAATGATTTCACCTTGCTTCTTACGGAATTGTTCGACAACCATTGCTCTTTCAGCTTCACGTACCTTTTGAACAATCACCTGTTTTGCAGTTTGCATGGTAATACGATCAAATGTGACGGACTCTATCTGATCCTCTACATAATCGCCTAATTTAATCTCTGAGTTTTCAAACTTTGCTGCATTTAACGTAATTTCACGTGTCGGTTGCGTTACTTCTTCGACTACTAGCCAACACCGAAACGTATCAAAATCTCCTGTTTTACGATCAATATTAACGCGAACATCAATTTCTTGTGCATATTTTTTTTTAGTAGCTGTTGCTAAGGCGATTTCAAGCGCTTCAAAGATTTTTTCGCGAGGAAGAGATTTTTCATTAGAAACCGCTTCTACAACAGCCAGAATTTCTTTATTCATTCTAGTTGCCTCATGGAACTTTATTGCACGTGTAGTGCCAGGGTTAGCTTTCTAGATGATTTAGAACAAGCACTTTCCTTGTCATCCAACAATAACTGTAATTATTTCATCATCAACTACATTAATTATAAACCTTGTCATTTACGAATGACACTTCATGGATATTTAATATCCAATTTATATCTCTTTACTAAGATGCTCATAGTGTGAGAGAGTACATGGTTGACATTCTTCACACGATGAAGACATCTACAGAATTAGAGCATGGTGCTCAGATTTTTAAAATTCAGCACTGCACTTGATAAGTGGTTAACATCTAAGCAATCATCAAGTAAATAATACCATTTCATTATTAATGATGATTGATAATTCGAAATATGTGCTCAAATACACTTCAACTCAACAAAATTAAATACCTAATATTTTCAATATATTTTACCAGTACTGAATCAGTAGTATTTATTTTGTTCTACTATGCGTAAACCTAGCTCTGAGAAATAAAAAGGGCTAAAAGCCCAGTTTTTGTTATTTGAAATAGCAAAACCCTGAGAACTGTGGTTTGATAAAATTAGATCCTTTACAGTTGCCAATAAGTTTAACACCTAACTTAGCATTTCTAAACGAAAATAATTCAAACGATGCCTACAAGAGATCATGTGTTAAGAAGTGGTTGCGGGAGTCGGATTTGAACCGACGACCTTCGGGTTATGAGCCCGACGAGCTACCAAGCTGCTCCACCCCGCGTCTGAAAACTGTACAAGTTTACTCTGATAAAACAAAAAATGCAAGCTATCTTTTATAATGGTACCGAGGGCGGGACTTGAACCCGCACGCCATTTTATAGGCGCTACCACCTCAAGATAGCGTGTATACCAATTTCACCACCTCGGCACCACAGTAATTTTTTTTAAAAACCTATTTTGAAAACTATTTTACCATCAAAAGCTTTCGTGTAATTAATAAGGGATATCACTTGTTGGTGCAGAGGGGATAATTGGTACTAATGCTGGTTGATCAGCTTGAGTCGGTTCATCAATGTTTTCCCATTTGCCTCCAGTTATACTTTTATTGGCAGTTAAATTTCCTAAAATTAAACTGATTGAAAAGAATAATGCTGCAAAAATAGCTGTCATCTTAGTCATGAAATGACCTGTTCCTGATGAACCAAATAATGTTGAAGAAGCACCAGATCCGAACGAAACTCCAAAATCAGTAGCTTTGCATTGCAGAATGATTATAGAAATCAATGCTATTGAGATGAATAAAAAGATAACTAAAAGGGTTATGTACATAGCTAATACCTATTTAATAAAAAAAATCTTGCAGAACCTTTACTACATAACTTATTCGAAACGCTCCTTAGAATTAAAGGAGCGTTTCGAATACTAATCCAGGTCTAGCTAAAAAAAGATTATTTTTCATTCTGCTTATTTATAATAATAAGCAATCTGTACTTGACACAGTGCTCTAAAATAACATTATATTCATATAATCATAGAATTTTTCTAAAAAATTATGATCTATGTGCTTGCTTAACTACTTCAGCAATGCAGTTAGCCATCCAAGTAACCTGAGTTTCATTCTCACCTTCTACCATGATACGAATTAAAGGCTCGGTACCTGATTTACGCAATAAAACCCTTCCTTTTCCTGCTAAGTCATTTTCCACTTGTTTGACAATGTTTAAAACATCTTTGGTAACCAAAGGATTTTCACTTCCAGAAAACTGCACATTTACTAGTACTTGAGGTATTAAGTTTACATCGCGGCACAGATCATAAAGGCTGGTATTATTACGAGTCATCGCACTGAGAACTTGTAAACTAGCAATGATACCGTCGCCTGTTGTTGTTTTATCTAACAATATAATGTGACCTGAATTTTCACCACCAAGGCGCCATCCTTTTTCTTGTAATTTTTTATGAATATAACGATCACCAACTTTGACTCGAATAAAGGGTATATCCAACTTTTGCAAGGCTAATTCTAATCCCATATTGCTCATTAAAGTACCAACGCCACCACCACGCAATTGACCTTTCTGAAGTTCATCACGCACAATAATATACAGAGTTTGATCACCATTTATCCTATTCCCTCTATGATCAACCATTATTAACCGATCGCCATCACCATCGAACGCAAGACCAATATCTGCTTTTTCAGCTACAACACGTTTTTGTAGCAACGAAACGTCAGTCGCCCCACAGCCTTGATTAATATTTAGTCCATTGGGCTCACAGCCAATTGCAATGACTTCAGCACCAAGTTCAGTGAAAACATTAGGTGCAATATGATATGTGGCGCCATTAGCACAATCTAAAACTATTTTTAGACCACTTAAACTTTGATCACATGGAAATGTTCCTTTACAAAATTGTATATAACTCTCAGCAGCATTAACAATACGACTTGCTCGTCCTAATGCTGCAGCATCAACACAAGTAAGAGGCTTTTCCATCTCAGCTTCTATTGCTTCTTCAACGTCATCAGGTAATTTAGTTCCATCAATCGAAAAGAATTTAATACCATTATCATAATATGGATTATGAGAAGCAGAAATAACAATACCCGCCTCTGCACGGTATATACGTGTTAAATAAGCAATTGCTGGTGTTGGCATAGGGCCTGTAAATGCAGCTGATAGCCCAGCTGCTGAAAGACCCGCTTCTAAAGAAGACTCCAACATATAACCTGAAATTCGCGTATCTTTACCTATAATTATTGTACGAGAACCATGTCGCCCTAAAATTTTACCTGCTGCCCAACCTAATTTTAGTACAAAATCAGGTGTAATTGGGTTGTCTCCCACTTTACCACGAATACCATCAGTGCCGAAATATTTTCGCTTACTCATAATCATCGTTTTCCTTTACTAAAAGGGCTTCTTGAGCAATCTTCATAGCTTGTACAGCTTCTCTTACATCATGAGAACGAATAATCTTTGCACCATTCATAGCAGCGATCACAGCACATGCGATACTACCAATAAGTCGTTCCTCTATTGGTATATTTAATAGTTGACCAATCATAGATTTACGCGATATGCCAACTAGCAATGGTACTCCTAGAGTATGAAAATCACTTAATTTTGCTAATAATTGATAATTATGTGCTAAGGTTTTACCAAAACCAAAACCTGGATCAATAATCAAACGATTTTTTGTAATCCCTGCCATTTGGCAACGGACAATTTCATCTGATAAATATTGTTTTACTTCTAAAACCACGTTTTTATAAACTGGCGCTTGTTGCATTGTCTTAGGTTCACCTAACATATGCATAATACAAACTGCCAACCCTGTTTTAGCAGCAGCTTCCAATGCACCCAATTCATGTAGCGACCGAATATCATTAATAATATGCGCACCGGCTCTAGCCGCCTCTTGCATAACAAGAGCTTTAGATGTATCAACAGAAACCAAAATATCAAAGCGTTTATTTACAGCTTCAATTATTGGCATGACTCTATCAAGTTCTTCCTGTAAACTGATTGTACTAGCGCCTGGTCGAGTTGATTCGCCTCCAATATCAATAATATCTGCGCCGTTCTTAATCATGTTAGCAACGCGTTTTAGTGCGTCTTCATAACGATTATATACACCGCCATCATAAAAAGAGTCTGGCGTAATATTTACGATGCCCATAACAATAGGACGATTAAACTGAAACTCTATGTTTTTAGAAGAAATTTTCATAAGCACTTTATAAATAATTAAACCCCAGTTGTCCTGGGGTTTAATTATTTATTAGTATCTTAAAAAAATCAATAAGCGTTAATGATTCTCTATATTATTGACATTATCATTTTTATTTATTTCATCTCTTTCATGAGATAAGGCACTATTTTTTTCTAGCTCTCCTTTTGAGGAGGATATTGGAGTTGAATGACTACTACTACCATTAGTATTCCACCCAGCAGGAGCTCTAACAGGGCGCCGATTCATTAAATCATCTATTTGCGGTGCATCAATAGTTTCATATTTCATCAATGCATCTTTCATTGCATGCAGAATATCCATATGATCATTCAAAATTTGGCGAGCACGCTTATAATTACGATCAATAATCGCCTTAATTTCTTCATCAATTGCACGCGCCGTATCGTCTGACATGCGATTAGCTTTCGTAACAGAACGTCCTAAAAAAACTTCGCCTTCTTCTTCAGAATAGAGCAATGGCCCTAATTTCTCAGAAAATCCCCATTGCGTCACCATATTACGAGCAAGATTAGTTGCTACTTTAATATCATTTGATGCACCTGTAGATACCTTGCCTGCACCATAAATCATTTCTTCTGCTAACCTACCGCCATACAGTGTAGAAATTTGACTTTCAAGCTTTTGTCTGCTAGCGCTAATTTGATCACCTTCTGGCAAGAAGCATGTAACACCTAACGCACAACCACGTGGAATAATTGTAACTTTATGAACAGGATCGTGTTCTGGAAGAATATGGCCTATGATGGCATGACCAGCTTCATGATAAGCAGTAGATTCTTTTTGTGCTTCTGTCATGACCATGGAACGACGTTCAGTGCCCATCATGATCTTATCTTTTGCCTTTTCGAATTCCACCATGCTAACCACTCGTTTATTGCCACGTGCTGCAAAAAGGGCTGCTTCATTCACTAAATTAGCTAAATCCGCTCCGGAAAATCCTGGTGTTCCTCGCGCTAATACTGAAGTATCAATACTAGGATCTAAAGGTACAGGGCGCATATGAACTTTTAAAATTTGTTCGCGACCACGTACATCAGGTAAACCCACAACAACCTGTCGATCAAAACGACCTGGGCGCAATAATGCTGGATCTAAAACATCTGGTCGATTTGTAGCAGCAATAACAATAATACCATCATTACCCTCAAATCCATCCATTTCTACCAGCATTTGGTTAAGAGTTTGTTCGCGTTCATCGTGTCCTCCTCCCAAACCTGCCCCACGTTGGCGTCCAACCGCATCTATTTCGTCAATAAAGACGATACAAGGTGCTGCTTTCTTTGCTTGTTCAAACATATCGCGAACACGAGAAGCACCAACACCAACAAACATTTCTACAAAATCTGAACCTGAAATAGTAAAAAATGGAACCTTTGCTTCACCAGCAATTGCTTTTGCCAATAACGTTTTACCTGTTCCTGGAGGCCCTACCATTAAAATTCCTTTAGGAATTTTACCACCTAATTTTTGAAAACGCCCCGGTTCACGCAAATACTCAACTAATTCACTAACTTCTTCTTTAGCTTCATCACAACCAGCAACATCAGCAAAAGTTGTTTTAATTTGATCTTCAGTCAGCATTCGAGCCTTACTTTTACCAAATGACATAGCACCTTTACCAACTCCTCCCTGCATCTGACGCATAAAAAAGATCCAAACCCCAATCAGCAATAACATTGGGAACCACGAAATAAAAATAGTCGCTAAGAAACTTTGCTCTTGAGGCGGCTCACCAATAACGGTGACATGTCTTTCAAGCAAAGTATCTAATAATCTTGGATCCTCTCGGACCGGTATATAACTCGTATAACGACTGTTATCTATTTTTTTAACACTAATTTCACGATCAGAAATCCGTACTTCACGTATCTGATCCTGAGTTAACTCATTCATAAAGGTAGAATAATCTACCCTGCGACCATTCGAATCGCTAGGACCAAAACTCTGGAATAGAGTCATTAGGATTACCGCAATGACTATCCAAAGAATCAGGTTTTTCGCCATGTCACTCAAGAGCTGAACCTCTTCATTACAACTATGTTAAATAATAACAGGGTACTACATTTGATATCCTGTTGCCACAATGTAAACTTCACGTGATCGTGAACGCGAAGCGCCTGGCTTACGAATTTTCACTTTTAGAAATAAAGAGCGAATTTCCTTCAGATATTCATTAAATCCTTCTCCATGGAATATTTTAACAATAAAACTTCCGCCTGTCTCAAGTAAATCACGACACATATCCAAAGCAAGTACAACCAGATCCATGGAGTGTGAAATATCCATTGTAAAGATCCCACTCATTTTAGGAGCCATATCTGACATTAAAACTTGAACTTTTGCATCGCCAACGCGTTCATGCAATGCATGTAATGTCTGCATATCTTGAAAGTCTCCTTGCAAGAACTCAACTCCACTTATTGGCGCCATTAGTGATAAATCACATGCAATAACCCGACCTATCCTGCCAACTTTGCTTGCTGCATATTGAGACCAGCCTCCAGGTGCAGAACCTAAATCCACAACAGTCATACCAGGCTCAAATATTTTATCGCTCTTTTGGAGCTCTTCCAATTTAAAGAATGCACGTGAACGAAACCTTTTTTTTTGTGCTTGAAGAACATATTGATCGCTAAAATGTTCTCGCAACCATCGCTTTGAGCTTGATGTACGCTTTTTTTTATCCATTATTTATAACTATACTAATCAAGTAATATCTATTTCCCATTTTGATATCTGCAAAATTATATCGTTTACCATGCTATCCAAAAGATAGCGATAGAATGTATTGTTTGCAACCCCAGTAACGCTAAAATAGCGATTTTATAACACGCAAACATAATATCTAAATAGCCTGATTTATTCTATGATTCATTTATTATTAGAAAATAATAACGGTCTAACTAAATAGTTTAGCGGAAAAATCGAACGATTCGTACCATGAACTTCTCAAAATAAACAGAGAGAATGAATGTTACGAAATTAAAATACAATAACAAATGCTTTTTACCAAAAATTGATGCCATACATCGTTTTAATTTTGCTAACATCCTGGTACTCTGTTTCTTCTAAAATACACGAGATTATGATCATTTAAATAACTCTGCAATATTTATATAAAGATATCATCTTACTGTATGATAAGAGGCTGTATTGACTTTTAATTTAAAAATTTAAAGATATAATTTTTCAAATCAGAAGCATCAAATGTATGCTACTTTTACAATTTCATATTTAACTTCTCCACCAGGAGTAGCGATAATTACCGTATCATCTATAGTCTTACCAATCAAAACTCGAGCGATCGGTGAATTAACAGAAATAAGATTTTTTTTAATATCAGATTCATCATCCCCTACAATACGATAAACCTGATTTTCATGAGTGGTTACATTAAATATCGTAACTGTCGCGCCAAATATTACACGCCCTTCATTTTTTATTTTTGTTACATCGATAACTTGCGAATGAGATAATTTACTTTCAATTTCTTGAATGCGCCCTTCACAAAACCATTGCTGCTCACGTGCTGCATGATATTCTGCGTTTTCTTTCAAATCACCATATTCACGCGCTTCTGAAATGGCAGAAATGATTTCAGGACGACGGATCTTCTTTAAAAATTCTAACTCTTTACGTAACTTTTTTGCGCCCTGTATCGTCATTGGGATCTGTTTCATTAATAAATACCCTTGATTCTTGCATAAATAACAATAAAATCTTTATGTAATGTTCTATCATGTTTAAAACATTAGTGCTTCTGATAACACCTTCTAAGCATAAAAGGAAATAACCATTAATTTTAGTGATATTATTCTAATAATTTCATTAAACATTTTATATACATATTTCATGTATGGATCAGCATTTACTTGCTTCTGCATGACATTTAATAATGTTTATTATAGCTATTTGATAGACCGTATTTATGGTTTTTGGCTTTCCAAAAGCAAGGAATATATTAGTTGTTCAGACTATTTTCATAGTCAAGCAATCTTTTTAGTAAAAATTAAAACTAAATTAATGATCTTTCAGAAGAAAGATTTTACTGTTTTACGCGATGCTTTATGCGATACAGGTATCGAAATTCTTAAAATTACGCAAAATTGTTACTGCACTTGATGCTATTGCTACAATTAAGCAACCATTATCAATCTTGCTTCCTACTATAAACCGTAGGAAGGATAAAAAAATAATTCGCAACATTCAGATGAGCAATAGCCTTTAGGTATTCAAATTGAAAAAGATATTAAATGATTTTATTGTTCTATTAGAACTCTATTCTTCTGTTAAAGACAGAACCCTTTGGGGTCAGGATGACCCAAAGGGGGATGAAATATTTTATCCTCTTATCAATTACCAGCGCTGTTTATCTAAAACCTGATTTTTATTTTACTAGCAATAATCGTTAGGAACGTTATGATAGTACCAATATCAATACCCAACCGAATTACTTTGCTTAATAGGTTTAAGATAAGTAATTACTAGTAAAAATTCTAGTATTGCTATCAATATATATAGTGAATGAAATTATGAGAAATATTTTCCATAATCCATCACATAGAAGCACTCATGTTATCGTTGCAACATGATATTTTTTGGCTTCAAGGTAAAAATACAAATGTTTTTAGATTAAGTTGGTTGCATCTCGTTGTCTGTTTAAGAATCAACGTGCTGATCAAGCATTACCCTGGCTGATAATCATAATCAAACCCACCTAGATTGATAGTAATCTGATTCAGTGCTATCTACCAATATATTTTTCGAGTAATTTTGTATAAATATCATAATATCCAAGCACAATTCTTTGATTCCTTTCTTATTTATAGCAGAAATCTTATAATACTTATCTTGCCATTTTAATACTTCAAGAATTGCTTTTACACGGTCATGCGATTCTTTTTCAGTCAACAGATCCACTTTATTAAATACTAACCACCGTGGTTTACTGGCTAATTTTTCACTATATTTTTCTAATTCAAAATCAATTATTTTAATATTTTTACTAGGATCAGAACCATTCATAGGACAAATATCAATCAGATGTAGCAATATCACACAGCGTTCAAGATGTTTTAAAAAACGAATGCCAAGCCCAGCACCTTCCGCTGCTCCATTAATTAAACCAGGAATATCTGCAATAATAAAGCTTTGCTCATCATTTATACGCACTACCCCCAAACTGGGTACCAATGTAGTAAAGGGATAATCAGATACTTTGGGTGTTGCTGCAGAAACCGAACGAATGAAAGTTGATTTTCCTGCATTGGGCATACCCAGAAGACCTACATCAGCCAGTAATATTAACTCCAGTAATAATTCTCTGATTTCGCCTTTTTTTCCTAGCGTTTTTTGACGAGGTGAACGGTTGACTGATGATTTAAAGTGAGTATTACCTAAGCCATGCAATCCACCTTTTGCCACCATTAAGCTCTGACCATGTCGGATCATATCACCGATGATTTCATTAGTTGAAAAATCGCGTATACGCGTTCCTACCGGAACTTTAATGATATTATCTTGACCGTGTTTTCCGGTACAATCACGACTTTTACCGTTCTGTCCCCGTTCAGCTCTAAAAGTAGTTTCAAATCGACAATCAATCAATGTATTAAGATTTTTATCAGCTAAAAGATAAACATTTCCGCCATCGCCAGCATCTCCACCATCAGGACCTCCCTTATAAATATATTTTTCATGGTGAAAGCTAACACAACCATCTCCGCCATCACCAGCTATAGCTAATATTTTAGCTTCATCAACAAATTTCATTATTTTTGTCTCTGCATATTTAGGAACTGTACGCTAAAGGGTAGCATGACTCGGCGAGGTATCACACCAACTAATTTAAAACTGAAACACTTATTCCGCTGCAACACTGATATATTGACGTTTTTTTTGTCCTTTAATTTCAAATTTAACTTTTCCCTTAGTCAAGGCAAACAGGGTGTGATCGCGCCCACAACCGACATTACTGCCAGCATGGAATTTTGTACCACGTTGTCGTACAATAATACTACCTGCCAATACAGACTCACCACCAAAACGCTTTACACCTAATCGTTTTGATTCAGAATCTCGACCATTGCGTGTTGAGCCACCAGCTTTTTTATGTGCCATAAATCCATTTTCCTTTCCTGATTTTTAATCAATACCAGTGATCTTAACGTCAGTAAACCATTGACGGTGTCCCTGTTGTTTTCGACTATGCTTACGACGACGAAATTTAACAATTTTAATTTTATCGCTACGGCCATGTGCAATAACTTCAGCTTGAACTTTTAAGCCTGTAGTTACAGGAGTACCAATTGTAATATCATGACCGTCGGCGATCATTAATACTTGATTGAACTCAATAGTCTTACCAGCTGCAATATCTAGCTTTTCAAGACGAACTGTTTCGCCTATGCTGACTCGATATTGTTTGCCACCACTTTGGAAAACCACATACATATAAACTCCGTTTAATACACTACTGCACCGCATGCTTTTTAGAATGCGGTTTACAAACATTTATAATGGAGCGAATTCTACGAAAAATAGCATTCTAAAACAAGCCTAGAATTTAATTCCTGTAATAAAAATCTACTTAATAAAGTGTATTTATTTTATAGTCATTCATTTGTAATGAATCTTACAGTATAATCATAGAAAATTAACAGTACCAGATTACATAGACTAAAGATTATGTTTAGTAAAAAGCCAAATTGATAAAAGAATTTATAAACATGAACTTAAAGTCAATTATCATTTTGACCGCAAAAGATATGAAAGCGGTGCATCAGATCATCTTAAATCAATTAAAGTCAAATGTTCATCTTATCCATCAACTAGGGCACTATATTATTAGTGGTGGTGGAAAAAACATTCGACCAATGATTACTATCCTAGTTGCAAGAGCACTAGGATATAAAGGCGATAAGCATATTAATGTAGCAGCATTTATTGAATTTATTCATACTGCAACATTATTACATGATGATGTAGTTGATGAATCGATCTTACGGCGTGGTGGAAAAACAGCAAATTCTATTTTTGGTAATGCCGCTAGTGTATTAGTAGGAGATTTTATTTATACACGATCATTTCAAATGATGACAGAGCTTGATTCAGTACCAGTTTTAAAACTTATGTCTGATGCAACAAATGTTATCGCAGAAGGCGAAGTTTTACAATTAATCAATTGTAATAATCCCGATATCACAGAAAGCGCCTATATGCAAATCATATATAGTAAAACCGCGCGCTTATTTGAAGCGGCAACACATGCATCAGCAATTATATCTGGCGCTAACGAAAATCAACAGAAAGCCTTAAGAGATTATGGTCGTCATCTTGGTACTGCATTCCAACTCATTGATGATCTACTAGATTATGAAGCGGATAGTAATACTTTTGGCAAAAAAATTGGTGCTGATTTTGATGAGGGTAAAGTAACATTACCGTTACTTCATGCAATGAGAAAAGGTACTGCAGAAGAATCAGCACTTATTCGTAAATCAATAGAAAAAGGTAACAGCCGTTTTTTATTTAAAACTATTTTCATTACCTTAAAACGCTGCGGCTCTCTTGAATACACACGTGATAAAGCTAAAGCAGAGGTCAAAAAAGCAATTAAAGCACTAGATATTTTGTCTGATACATCTTACAGAGATGCTCTGATCAGCTTAGCTCACATTTCTATCCAACGCTCCTTATAATAAAATTGCTTGGGATATGAAGTTAATATAACCCATTAATTTTTTAACCTTTCCAGTTAACTATAGTTAATAGTTTTCCACAGTCATTTTTTTTTAAAGACTTATAAGATGCTTATGTACTAAAAGCATCTTATAAGTCTTTAAAAGGCATAAGAGTGCTCATCGATTTAGAATAGATTCAGTACATCTTCAGAAAGATGTACTGATACGATATTTAACAGATTTTCCTTGTATTTCCCCATGTTTTATGTTGCTAATAACCTCTCTGATAGTTATTGGATTGATACCATTTAATTTATACTTTTTAGTTAAAACTAAACCTCCTTTGGAATTCAATATGCTCTTACACAAGATATTATGCTATTTATGATTTTGTATATTACTTTATATTACGACATCATATAATTTAAAATCTAATTCTTAAAATTCTGCTACATTTTAATTATTTTCTTTTAAGTCTCTAGTAATCTATTAAATTTTTCTCGTTCAAAATAATTTTCTGTTAATTTATAATAGGTCGGTTTTAGCCTGTAGTTAAATCTCTTAAAACATCACTAAACCAATAAAACCAATAAAGTACCATAACCTTTATAGTATATTGATAAGTTATGTAATACCATGAACTATTCAGTATGGTTAACAGAGTATAGTTAATAGTATGAATCCATGAAGATACAGATTGATACTATCTTTATGTAAAGACGTTGTCTCTAAAAATAGATTAGAATCTATTCACATTATGAGAATAATGTTGTGTTTTTCTGTTTATGTGGCTGATTGTAATAGATGTGCATCTCATCCAAGATGATTGGGATTTTTATTACGCCCAAAATAGCGATATGCATGCTCAGTGGCTATTCGTCCGCGTGATGTACGTTGAATAAATCCTTGTTGAATTAAAAAAGGTTCAAGAACGTCCTCGATAGTTTCTCTTGCTTCGCCAATGGCTGCTGCTACATTATCAATGCCTACAGGCCCGCCCATAAATTTCTCAATAATCGCTATTAATAACTTACGATCAAGATAGTCAAAACCTGCTGAATCAACATTAAGCATATCTAAGGCTTGTGCAGCAACTGCATTATCTATATTACCATTGCCTTTAACTTGAGCAAAATCTCTTACTCGCCGTAATAAACGATTAGTTATCCGTGGTGTACCGCGTGAACGCATCGCAATTTGTCTAGCTCCTCTATTAGAGATTTCTAATCCAATAAATCGAGCACTACGCAATACAATTGTTTGTAAATCATCGACATTATAAAATTCTAAGCGTTGGACAATACCAAACCTTTCTCTTAGAGGTGGTGTCAATAAACCAGCTCTGGTTGTTGCGCCAATTAATGTAAAAGGGAGTAGATTAATTTTAATTGATCGCGCAGCTGGACCTTCTCCAATCATGATATCTAGTTGATAATCTTCCATTGCTGGATAAAGAATTTCTTCTACAGAAGGCGATAAACGATGAATTTCATCAATAAATAATACATCATTTTTCTCTAAATTTGTTAATATTGCTGCTAAATCACCTGCTTTTTCAATCGCTGGACCAGAAGTTGTTTGTAAATTGGAGCCTAATTCATTTGCTACAATACATGCTAAGGTCGTTTTACCAAGCCCAGGAGGGCCAAAAATGAGTAAGTGATCAAGCGCTTCAGAACGTAATTTAGCTGCCTGAATAAATATTTCCATCTGTTGGCATACCTGAGACTGACCAACATATTCAGTCAGTAATTTTGGCCGTATAGCACGATCTAGCACGTCTTCATCAAGTAAATTCTTAACAGAAACTAAGCGATCAGCCTCAATCATAAATTTGCCCCTTACTTAATATATTATTTATAACGTAATGCGTAATGCTTCACGAATTAAAGTTTCACAGTTAGCAGCGCTGTTAGCAACTCTTCCAATCATACGGCTTGCTTCTTGCGGTTTATAGCCTAATGAAATTAATGCAGAAATAGCCTCTGCTTCTATATCATGGCTTTTTGTTTTTGTATCTGACGAGCTAAGCAAATCTATCTTATTTGGATTCAATTGATCACACACATCTGTAAAGCGACCTTTCATTTCAACAACTAGCCGTTCCGCGGTTTTTTTACCAATGCCGGGTAGTTTTATTAAACTAGTAATGGCTTCTTGTTCTATTGCAGTAATAAATTGACCAGCTGACATACCAGATAAAATTGCTAAGGCTAATTTGGGGCCTACCCCATTCACTTTAATTAATTCACGAAATAGTGCTTTTTCTTGCTTATCATTAAAACCATAGAGCAGCTGCGCATTTTCACGGACGATAAATTGAGTTAATAAAATCACTTCTTGACCAATTGTAGGTAATTGATAAAAACAGGTCATCGGCATATGAACTTCATAAGTTATACCATTTAGTTCAATTAAAACAATAGGTGGTTGTTTTTCTAAAATAGTACCTCGTAAGCGACCAATCACACTGGCTTCCTCTTTTAGGGTATTTTGTTAATATTGATAGTATAAAAATACTGGATTTATATCCAGCTATTATCGAAAACTGCTTTTGTCAATCAAAGTCGCAGATTATCTATCTGAAGTAAATTTTTATTAAAATGACAATGTGTAATCGCAATAGCTAAAGCATCTGCAGCATCAGATTGAGGATATGATGATAGCTTTAATACTGAGCGTACCATATGCTGGACCTGTTTTTTTTCAGCTGCCCCAGTTCCAACAACAGATTGTTTTACTTGTCTAGTTGCATATTCAAAAACCGGTAATTGGTTATTAACCGCAGCTAAAATCGCAACTCCTCTTGCTTGACCTAATTTTAAAGCAGAGTCAGCATTTTTTGCCATAAACACCTTCTCGACAGCAAAACTATCAGGTTGATACTGCGCAAGAATTTTAATAAGACCTGTATAGATATTTTGTAAGCGCGTTGGCAGATCGTTAACTTGGCTACGTATACAACCACTTCCTAAATAGATCAATTGTCGATCTTGTTGCCGAATAACACCATAACCTGTAATACGAGAACCAGGATCAATCCCAAAAATAATTGCCATATTTTGACTCACTAAATAAATTAACTATATAAAGAAGAAGCATGCTGATTATCAGCATGCTTCTTCTTTATATAAGAAAGTTCGTTTAACTATAGTTTATAGTTTATCTGAAACTACACCTACAATTTCTCCATTATGATGTACTTCTTGTACATCATCAAAATCTTCTAACATATCAATTAAATGTAATAGTTTAGACGAAGTATCAGGATCTAAATTTACTTTGGTTAACGGAATCATTATCAATTCTGCAGTCTCCTTTTTAAAACCAGATGCATCTAAAGCAGCTTGTACATCTTCAAAGGTTTTTGGTGCAGTATAAATATCGATTGCACCATTATCATAAAATTTAATATCTTCTGCACCGACTTCTAACGCCGCTTCCATTAAGCTATATTCATTAATACTAGGTGCATAAGAGAGTACACCACGTTTAGTAAATAAATAAGCAACAGAGCCTGCAGTACTTAAATTACCACCGCATTTATTAAAGGCATAACGTACATCAGAAACAGTACGCTTACGATTATTACTTAAGCATTCAACAATAATTGCAGTACCACCTGGGCCATAACCTTCATAAATAATCTTTTCTAAATCATCATTACCATCATTGCTTATTCCTCGTGCTATGGCACGATTTATTGTATCGCGTGTCATATTATTTGATAATGCCTTATCAATCGCTGTACGTAATCGTGGATTTGATAGGGTCTTACTGCCATTTAATCGAGCAGCTGTTGCCAGTTCACGAATAATTTTGGTAAAAATTTTACAGCGTTTAGCATCTTGCACTGTCTTACGGTGTTTCGTATTAGCCCATTTGCTATGACCTGCCATGAAAGATCTCCAAAATACATTAATAAACATCACTTTAAAACAAATTCTTCGATCGCTTTTACGGTTACTACTAAAAGACTGAGTTAGTGCTGTTGCTTGAGCATCAGGTAACCAGAGAAAATCTACATGTTCAATCAATAAAACATTTTGTTCTTAGATAAGACTACAACAATCCAATGCTTTTACTTTGAATTATACTAGGCGCATAGCGATAACGAAACTTTAAAAATATCAAAGTGGAGACTCGTTTTTAGATCAACTAATGCTACATGTTGTTTGATAATATTAATTCCTGTCTCTTCAATATACTTCACATAATGCTGCCTCTCTTGGTTTTTGGTCGCCTAAAGACTACCGGTACTTGATTTCCAAAAATCAGAATCATCACACCATTGTAACATTAGTACTTGGCGACTTTACTTTGACATAAAATAAAAATAATATTGATTCTAGACCTTTATATTGTATAGTATTTATTTCTTTTTTCACTAACATATATCCCTAGCTCATTTAATGTAGATGAGTTCGCTATGCTCGGGGCATTAGTCATTAAACAGGACGCAGCAGTAGTTTTTGGAAACGCAATCACATCACGGATGTTTTCTGTTCCTGTTAACAACATAACAAGCCTATCTAGACCAAATGCAAACCCAGCATGAGGAGGTGCTCCATATCGCAATGCTTCCAATAGGAAGCCAAATTTTTCTTGTTGATCTGATTTACTAATGTTGAGAAGTTCAAAAACTGTATGTTGCATCTTATTGTGATGAATACGTACTGAACCACCGCCGACTTCACAACCATTAATGATCATATCATAAGTATTAGCAACAGCTGCTAAAGGATTTGCTTGTAATTCTTGAGGTGTACAATCTTTTGGTGCAGTAAATGGATGGTGCATAGTATTCAGTTTACCGTTTTTATCTTCTTGAAACATAGGAAAATCAACAATCCATAATGGCTTCCAACTGTTATTTTTAGTAATTGCTAAATCAGTACCTACTTTTAAGCGCAATGCTCCTATTGCATTGTTGACAACATGTTGTTTTCCAGCACAAAATAATAAAATATCGCCTTCTTTAGCTTTAGTACGAGCCAACAAACTCTCGATCACTGGTTCTGGAAAAAATTTAGATGTCGGGCTTTGAATCTTTACTTGATTTTCAACTAGAGAATTGACTTTCATCCAAACTAACTCTTTTGCTTCATAAATAGCAACAAATTTAGAATAACCATCCAGTTGTTTTCGTGTGAGTTTAGCCCCTTCCGGAACGCAAAGGGCGACTACACACCCTTTCGGGTCATGAATAGCCTCAGCAAATACTTGTAATTTAACTGAGTTAACTAAATCAGAAATATCAATTAATTCTAATGGATTACGTAAATCCGGTTTATCTGAGCCATAGCGTTTTAGCGCTTCAGCAAAAGTCATTACTGGAAAAGTACCTAAATTAATATCTTTCTGTTCTTGCCATAGATGACGTATTAAACGTTCCATTAACTCACGTACTGTCTCAGCAGTCATAAAAGAGGCTTCTATATCTATCTGTGTAAATTCAGGTTGACGATCTGCGCGTAAATCTTCATCACGAAAACACTTTACTATTTGGTAATAACGATCAAATCCAGCGAGCATTAATAATTGCTTAAAAAGTTGTGGTGATTGTGGTAAGGCATAAAATTTACCTTTATGTACACGACTTGGAACAAGATAATCACGTGCTCCCTCAGGGGTTGCTGTTGTTAGCATAGGGGTTTCAATGTCAATAAAACCTTCTTTTTCCATAAAATGGCGTACAAAACTAGTAATTTTAGCTCGCTCTATTAAACGTTTTGTCATGTCGAGTTTTCGTAAATCCAGATAACGATATTTTAATCTAATTTCTTCGGAATTTTTTTGATTATTAGCTATCGGTAAAGATTCAGCACGATTAATAATCGTCAATACTTCTGCAATAATTTCAATTTCTCCTGTTGGCATTGCGTGATTGATTTGTTCTCGTTTTTGCACAATACCAGTGATCTGGATACAAAATTCGTTACGCAATTGCGATGCTTGCGTAAAAAGAGCAGCATGTTGTTCCTGTACAAAAACAACTTGAACTAATCCATCGCGATCTCTCATATCGATAAAAATTAATTTACCTAAGTTACGCTGGCAATTAACCCATCCACAGAGAGTTACTTTTTGTCCGATATAAGTTATACCTAATTGTCCGCAATAATTTGTTCGCATAAAGTTTCCATTTACTTATTATACTCAACTGTTCAGTGCAAAGTATCTGGTCCTAGTCGTTTAGAACCATTCACCATTACTTAAGCACAAAATAAAATTTTCATTGTACAGAAAATTTTATTTTGTGCTTAAGTATCTCTGATCATTTTAAGTAAAATAACTTTTACTGTTTTTTGCAATCTTAGAACTTTTTATGAATTTCAATACTATATTTATAGTAACAGCTACTGCTTTGAGATATATCATTATTTTTGCTGTTTTACATAACAACATTGGGGAAAAACATGGTTAGTTCTCTGTATATTGTATTGAGCGCTTTAATATTGCTAAAGTTATCTTTAGAAGTTATGAAGCTCAGGACTCAATACCAAGTTACTGACGGTGATGGTGGTTTTTATGCATTAAAAACAGCAATGCTCGTTCAAGGTCATGCAATTGAGTATATTCCAATTTCCATGTTGTCATTATTAATGATGGAGATGAATGGTGCACCTGTTTTGGCTATTCATTTATGTGGATTAATTTTTATTATCGCTAGAATTCTTCATTATTTTGGTCTAAAACGTAAAGAGCGCATGTGGCGCTCTTTTGGCCGAATTATAACATTTAGTTCTATGATTTTAATGATATTAGTTAATATTTATTATTTGCCCTGGATACAAATTTTTTCATTGGACCTGTAATCCAATGCATCTCTCATTAACATGGCGTTGCCATGTTAATGAGATTACATTTTATCAACTAATAAAAATTTGGTAAAATAAATTACTGCTTGATATTTAATTAATCTATAAGTTATTGTCTCAATATATGTTTAAGTTTAATAAAAAAAAAGATACTTTATTTGCAAGTCCTATCGATAATTTAGGAGTCTGGCAGTTTGATGATAAAGTTTCAGAAGTTTTTCACGATATGATCAGACGCTCAATTCCTTTTTATGAAAATATTATCACTATGATTGGTATGATTGCTACCCGTTTTGTTACAGATAACAGCACAATTTATGATCTTGGATGTTCATTAGGAGAAGCAACATTATCTATTCTCCGTAATATCAAAGCAAAAAATTACCAAATCATTGCGATTGATAATTCAGAGGCTATGACTGAACGTTGCCAACAATATATTTATTCTTATAAAGCAGATATACCAGTTGAAATAATCAAGAGTGATGTTTTTGACATAAACATGAAAAATGCTTCAATGGTAATATTGAATTTTACTTTACAATTTATTGAACCTGCCGCTCGACAGCAATTAATTAACCGTATCTATCAAGGATTAAATCCTGGCGGTATTTTAATACTTTCTGAAAAATTTAATTTTTACGATGAGACAATAGGATCCTTATTACGTAATATGCATTACGATTTTAAGCGAGCTAATGGTTATAGTGAACTAGAGTTAACTCAAAAACACGCTATGCTAGAGCATATCATGTTACTTGATTCGATTAACAATCATAAAATACGTCTGCGTTCTGCAGGGTTTAATCATTATGATTTATGGTTTCAATGTTTTAATTTTGGTTCACTGCTTGCGATCAAAGGTTAAATTTTATGATAGATTTTGGCCGTTTTTATCAACAAATCGCAATTGGCCCACTGAGTCACTGGTTAGAAACATTGCCATGCCAACTGCAGCAATGGAAAAAAAACACACAAAATAAACAATTCAACCGTTGGAAAAAAGTAGTAGAAAATTTACCTTCCATAACACCCACTTTTTTAGATCTAAAAAATACAGTAATGGTAAAAAATGAATGCCCTCTCTCTAAAAAAGAGAAAGTTCGAATCACCAAGCTTTTAAAAAATCTGATGCCTTGGCGTAAAGGCCCATTTTCTATTTATGATATTAATATTGATTGCGAATGGCAATCAGATTGGAAATGGAAACATATTTTACCTTATATTACTCCATTAAAAAATAAATTGGTGCTTGATGTTGGATGCGGTAATGGCTATCACATGTGGAGAATTGTCGGTGAAGGCGCAAAAATGGCCATTGGTATTGATCCTTCAGAACTATTTTTATGTCAATTTGCTGCTGTACGTAAATTAATGGGCAATAATCAGCAAGTCCATTTGTTACCATTATCTATTGAGCAATTACCGTCACTCACTGCTTTTGATACCGTATTTTCAATGGGAGTGCTTTATCATCGCCGTTCTCCATTAGATCATCTCTCTCAGCTAAAACATCAATTAATTTCTGGTGGTGAGTTAATACTAGAAAGTTTAGTAATTGATGGCGATGAAAACCAATGTTTAATACCGAATGGCCGTTATGCAAAAATGTGTAATGTCTATTTTATCCCATCAGCAAAAATGCTTAAAATTTGGTTACAAAGATGTGGTTTTTATGATGTACGTATTGTTGATCAAACAGCTACTACTCTACAAGAGCAACGACAAACAGCTTGGATGGAAACCGAGTCATTAGCAAACTTTTTAGACCCCAATAACATTCATTTAACAATTGAAGGTTATCCGGCTCCATTACGAGCTTTTTTAGTTGCTAAAAAAAAGCAATAAGACATCATTTAGTACTCGATTATTAAAAATAATGACTATGTATCTATTTTAGGTAAATTTATCAATTTATGCATCGTTACGCATTATAGTGCCTGCTTTTCTACACCATTCCATTATGGAATGGTTTTACTTCGATGTATATACTTCGAGTATATACAAATTAATCAAGTGTCATGTACTTAACTATGTTAAAATACAGCATCTTACCAGAGAGTCTCTAATTTGAGATTTTGTCAACTCACTCTTTAATAACGCTAGCATTAAGTTCGCATGGTACGGTAAATTACAGAGCACAGATTACAGAGTACAGTACAGTGAATCAATATACATGACCTCTTACCTCTATCAGAGGACTAGAATCTTTATGGTAAAGTGCATAACAACATTGTTATTAAACATAATGGCTATATTAATCAGATAATATATTTAAATAAAAACGCATAGCGTATCAACAGATACCCTTAAGGATTTCTTAAGGCATATATAATAAAATGACATATATGCAAGGATAGTCTAATGTGTGATAAAAATAAAACAATTTTGAATGGCTTCAAAATTTTCCTTTCACTGAAAACACTCAGTCTTTGACTTGCAATAATCCTGTTCGGATACTGAAATGGTTTAATTAAATAAACGTACCATGGCATTCAAGTAACATCAAGATGGATTAGAAAATTTTAATAGCTATATACGCTGAATTCTGACACAATTATTGTGTAATTATTCAATTAAGAGCAAGTTTTTAAGGTTAGAAGAATAATACTACCAATTAGTATTCTTATTTTTATTGTAGTTATTAATTAATATATATACTTTTTTTTTAAAAAACCTATTTAACATGATATATTAAAGTAATTACTTGTTATCAACAAAACTATCATCATTCACATGACCATAATTCTAATAATGTATTAGAATGTAATGTTTATTCTTCTTAAGATAAATTTTGATCAGTGCAATGACTGGACATAACATAGGTTTTTAGAAAAACATGTTTAATAAAAATTACGATCTTTATTATTAGTAGTAATTGAGAAATTAATTAAATCCAAATTCTCCTTTTGTCATGCAGCAACATGACAAAGATAATATTATCTGATAGATTTGTTCTTAACATAGAGTAATCAATCAATCCTTTATTATGGATTAGTGGCATTAAATAACTCTTTAATCGCATAAAATAGCTTTTTATTCTTGGCTCTTATAGCTATGTTTATTGAATTGAAATGAACACCATCTATGGATTAAGGTAATCATGTGAATATTCAAGCTCTTCTTTCAGAAAAAGTTAGTAATGCATTAATCGCTGCTGGAGCTCCTAATGATAGTGATGCAAATATCCGCTCTGCAACCAAAGCTAAGTTTGGGGATTATCAAGCTAATGGTATCATATCTGCAGCTAGAAAAATGGGTATTCCTCCGTATCAGTTAGCAAAAAAAATGCTACCGCTAATGCATCTGGAAAATATTGCAAGTAAAGTTGAAATAGCTGGACCTGGTTTTATTAATATTTTTCTTGATCAGCAATGGATAGCCAAACAAATTGAATTGACCTTTCAACATAAAAAATTAGCTATCGGCGCCATTATTCCACAAACTGTCATTATTGACTATTCAGGTCCAAATGTCGCAAAACAGATGCATGTTGGTCATTTACGCTCTACTATTATTGGTGATGCTGTTGCTCGCACATTAGAATTTTTAGGTCATAAAGTAATACGTGCTAATCATATTGGTGATTGGGGAACACAGTTTGGTATGCTAATTGCCTACTTAGAAAAAAATCAACAAAAAAATATTGATAATATAGCTTTATCTGATTTAGAAACTTTTTATCGTGACGCTAAAAAGCATTTTGATGAAGATAAAAATTTTGCTGAGTTAGCACGTCATTATGTAGTAAAGCTACAATCTGGTGATCAGTATTGTCGTAAAATTTGGCGAAAATTGGTTGATATTAGCATGGCGCAAAATCATAAAACCTACCAGCGTTTAAATGTTACATTAACTGAAAACGATGTAATGGGCGAAAGCTTATATAATAATATGCTTCCTGATATTGTTGCTGATTTAGCAGCAAAAGGTTTAGCTGTTAAAAGTGATGGTGCGATGGTTGTATATCTAGATGAGTTTAAGAAAAAAGACGGTAGTTCTATTGGAGTGATCATACAAAAAAAAGATGGTGGCTATCTCTATACAACAACAGATATTGCCTGCGCAAAGTATCGTCATGAAATACTGAATGCTGAACGAGTACTTTATTATACAGATTCACGCCAGCATCAATATCTAATAAAAACTTGGGCTATTGCACGAAAAGCAGGCTATATTCCTGATACAATGTCATTAGAGCATCACATGTTTGGTATGATGCTAGATAAAAATGGTAAACCATTCAAAACTCGCACGGGTGCTACGATTCGACTCACAGATTTACTTGATGAAGCAATGGAACGTGCAGAACATCTTATAAGAAATAAAGATACTACTATACCAGAAGAGGAGCTACAATCCATTATTCATGCGGTTGCTATTGGGGCAATAAAATATGCAGATCTATCTAAAAATCGTACAATGGATTATATTTTTGACTGGGATACAATGTTAACTTTTGATGGTAATACCGCACCTTATATGCAATATGCCTATAGTCGGGTAGCCTCGCTTTTCAAGCGAGGTAATATTAATCCAGAAATGTTAACGAAACAAGTAATTTTAACTAATAAGTATGAAAAAGCTCTAGCGACGTGTTTATTACAATTTGAAGAAAAAATATTAGTCGTTGCGCGTGAAGGATTACCGCATATTCTTTGTACTTATTTATACGATTTAGCTAGTTTATTTTCTACTTTTTATGAACGTTGTCCAATTTTACATGCAGAAAATAGTGCTACGCGAGAAAGCCGATTAACACTGGCATCACTCACGCAAAAAACCTTAAAAATTTGTTTAGATATATTAGGAATTGCAACAGTAGAAAGAATGTAATCAAGACTGTGCTATGTGCTAATATAGCACATAGCACAGTCTTGATTACATTATGTTAGCTCAGTTTAACCAACATAATTTTTTAGAAAATAAAAGAAGCAAAGGATGTAATCATGAAAGGTAATAATTGCAGCATATAAACTATGCTCGAACTCAATGTTCATCATTTTAAATAAGTATTCTTATTTTATGTTCTTAACATAAGAACATAAAATGATTGCATAATAGATCTATCTATACACAGTAGATACTACATTAAGTATGATGCAGAAGTCTTGAGAATACTGAACTATTCTACTACTACTAAAGTTTTTCATACTTTGAACATTAACAATGCTAAATTCATTTATTTATTAAAATAAACTGATAACTGACCCTTTTTGAAAAAAATTACATAACAATCTAAGCGAATATTACATCTTTAATACAAGTTAGTATAAAACGTAGTTGATGGTTTAATAATTAATATACTGAAAATACGTAAAAACTACTTACTGATGTTAAGAGTAAGTACCGTAGTATATTGAATACTGTACGTTTTACACCTATGACAAATCAGTATTCATCACCCACGAAATATTTTGGAGACATAACTTCACCGCTGCCATGCATTCCTTATGCCATTAGGAATAATAATGCCATTTTTATATTATATAAAAATGCTAAAACTATTGCAATATATTCTAAGTTTATTGCTTATGTTGCTTATAATGCAGTTGTCTTTAGCCGTTTTGTTTAATGAGATAAAACAAGTACATCTTTATCTCATTAAAATATTTTATTGTAATAAATATTTTAATGCATTTATGTTACTGATTCGCTACATCCTGGATGTAGGTGGAAATAAAATATATATCCTTACCACTTCTACGTATTAATCATCTTTTAGGCTCTGTAATATCTCGCAGTCACGTATTAATTTATGCTACCTTTAGTATAGGATTTTCATCTAACTGCTTACTTTCTTCTCCTCCATTATTTAATAAATAATTCAATTTTATAAAAATTGGTATCCGCAATATACTTCAAACAATTTTTATTGTTTTTTCTGTAGCTACAGTGAGCATTATTTAACAACTAAAATATAGATTCCTATTATCAATAATCCTTTATCATTAATTCTAATTGTTTATGTAAAGTGTATTGATTATCTTTAATCTTACTACTTATTTACAACCAACTGTATTTTCTATTACTACCTTACTGTTATCAATGTAAGGATAATGTTTATGGCTAGTCTGAGCCGTATCAGATTTTGTTGACCACTCTTTATTTCTGCCATCATTCCTACTTTAATAGCAGTACTTTCCGAACAGTAAAAGTGCAACTAATGCTTGTAATGGTGACACTGAAAAAAATAAAGTTAAGTACATTGTCATTATTAGTAAATCACTAATTAGTTAAGTTAACTTAATCAGCTAAGAAGTGATTTATTTTTTTTAACATGCTTAGTATATGAATGTTCTGATTGTACCTATATTTTATAGGGATACAATATAAGAAATGCTATTCTTAGTAAGATACCCTTTCCTATATAGGACAGGGTATCGGTTTTTAAAATTAGTTTAATACAACATAGTCTTTTTATGAATCAAGAATTATGAAATCTAAAACCACATATTACTTTCATAAAGTCATACAATTGTTAAAACACATAAGTAAAGAATAGAAAAACATAAAATGAAAGAGGAGTAATAAAATAATTACAAATTGATAATAGTAATGCTGTAGTAAAGCACTTAGTGTATAAGTGAAAGACTTATGTATAGCTTTATTCATTCTTCATAAGTCAATGAAACGTTAAAAGTACTTTTCATAACAGTTTATTAGCTTAAGTAATTCTCCTATTAAGAATTACTTAAGCTAATAAACAATGGTATTGTTAGAGTTCTAACAAAGCTTGTTATATTTTGATGCTATCATGCGCTCAACAGTATCAATAACTGCTTGAGTACTAGCATCAATTTCAATATTAACTTTATCTCCAAGTTGCTTTTCTCCGATCGTTGTACGAAACATGGTCTCTGGAATTAGATGAACAAAAACCTGATCCTTAATTATATTGCCAATTGTTAAACTAATTCCATCCACTCCAATAAATCCCTTATATAAAATATATTTCATTAATTGTTTTTTATATAGATAAAACCCGATTTGTAGATTATTTGTAGTTTTAAAAATCTTGGATATTTCTGCTGTAGTAATGATATGACCAGACATAACATGTCCGCCAATTTCATCACCATATTTTGCTGATCTTTCTAAATTAATCATATTTCCTGGTTTTAAGCCTCCTAAGTTTGTCAATCTCAAAGTTTCGTGCATTATATCAAAACTTACTTGATCTCCATTAATATGAGTTACCGTTAAACAACAACCATTGTTAGCCACAGAGTCACCTGTTGCTAAACCAGTAAGTAATTGATGAGGGAATTGAACAGTATAAGTTCTAAAATTAAGGCTATCTTTTATGATCACTAATGTTCCTTTTCCTTGTACTATGCCTGTAAACATTACATTGAGCTCCAAACTGTAATAGCCAAGCAGCTATCATGCTACGCTAGTGATACTAGATATGCCTCTAGACACAATAAATATGTAAGCTTGCTCTCTATGCATTAAATAATGTTGAAGTATTTATTTTCTAGAATCTATGGACTTGTAATAAAGTATGATAAGTAAATAAATACTTCATTCAAAATGCATAGATACATAAACCCCATTAGTACTGGATGTTAAAATTATTCTTGTTTAATTCTTATAATTGCTACTGACTTTATCATTGCAGCAATAGCAGGAATAGTTTTCTTAAAAAACATCATTTGCCTACTATTTCTGCAATGATATATTATTTTGCTAGCTCTTGATTCATACTATTAATCAAGAGCATCTGCTTTCAGCAGAAAGCACAATCGGAATAATTTATGCTTACATAAAATGTATTAGAAATTATAGATAACACATGTAATAGCTAATTTCTATCGCTTTAGCTATGTTTGTTGTCTATATGTGCTTTTATATGTATCCTATATATATTAGGTTTAATATTAATTATTATACGGATTAATCAAACTTTATTGTTTTTGCTAGCGCTTTATATGAAAGCACTAAACTAGTTTCCTATTAAAGTTTCATAGTTAATCATTGTATTCATGTTATTATTTTGTTAAATAAATAATTAACTATGAGCTTGTTATAAATGAAACTTCTTTAAAAGAAAGTCTTCTTTCTTAAAAGAAAGTTGTCCTTTAATCCCAAGGAACATTCAAGACAAACTTTTACACTAAAAGTGTATTACTCTGTTGTAAGAGTAACGAACTGCTTGATAATATTAGTTCCATGCTATTATTATGGCCATATTTATTGCGTCTGTAGCTCAGTTGGGTAGAGCACTGCCTTGACGTGGCAGTGGTCAGTGGTTCGAGTCCACTCAGACGCACCAGGTATATTGTTATGGATATTTCCCTCAAATGATGAAACCAACTTTTTAAGCAGTATAAAACAACACCACAAGTATAATAATACTTGCACCATACTAGTAATCAGTTTACTAAACTCAATCGAGTGTAGTTCATTAACTAAATAACTAAATCAACTGTTTTGAAAAATCTTGTAAACGAAAACCAAAAACAAATAATGTTGTGAAATAACTTATTGCACAGATAAAAATCATAAATAATAACCGAATCATCCGCATTAACATATTCCCTTGATCCCAAGGTGGCATAACATTTAATAGCATCAATAATATCGTTACCATAACGATCAAAGCGGCAATTAATTTCAAAAAAAATTTTCCCCATCCAGATAAAGGAACAAAAATTTCTTGACGACGTAATTGCCAATAAAGCATCAAAGCATGAAAACATGCCGCTAAACCAATGGATAAGGCCAAACCGGTATGCTTAAATGGGCCAATAAATGCTAGATTCATTAATTGCGTTAAAAATAAGGTAATAATCGCAATTTTAACTGGCGTCTTAATATTTTGTCTGGAATAGAATCCAGGTACCAATACCTTAACGACAATTAATCCGATTAAACCAAAACAATAAGCAATCAAAGCTCTCTGAGTCATTACAGTATCGTAGGCAGTAAAATTACCATATTGAAAAAGTGATACTGTTACTGGTTGAGCTAACATAGCCAGAACAATAGCACAAGGCAACGATAATAAAAAACAAATCCTTAACCCCCAATCCATTATACGCTGATATTCTTGATGATCAGAAGTAGAGAAACTTTTTGCCAGGGAAGGTAAAAGGATTGTGCCAAGTGCCGCACCTAAAACACCAGCAGGTAACTCCATTAATCGATCAGCATAATACATCCATGATACAGAACCTGATTGTAAAAATGAGGCAAAAATAGTGTTAAGAATTAAAGAAATTTGACTTACTGAAACACCAAGAATCGCTGGGCACATTAACCTCATTACTCTCCATAAACCTCTATTATATAAAGAGAGACGTGGTAAAACCAACATACCTATTTTTTTTAAAAAAGGCAATTGATATAGCAATTGTAAAATGCCACCAACAAAAACCCCCCATGCTAACGCTATAACTGGTGGCTTACAATATGGCGCCAATAACAATACAGACATGATCATACTAATGTTAAGCAATGTAGGCACAAAAGCAGGAACAGAAAAAAAGTTCCAACTATTTAAGATAGCTCCACAAAACGAAACTAAAGAGATCAAAAAAATATAAGGAAAAGTAATTTGTAATAAACGAATAGTTAAATCAAATTTATCTGGTGTGCTGATAAAACCTGGAGCAGTAATATAAATAATCCAAGGTGCCGCCAATATTCCTGCTAGTGTAACAATGGCCAGTATTAATGTCAAGAAACCGGAAACATAAGCGATAAAAGTGCGTGTAGCTTCATTATTTTGTTGATTCTTATATCCTACTAAGATAGGAACAAATGATTGAGAAAATGCGCCTTCAGCAAAAATGCGCCGTAGAAGATTTGGTAATCTAAACGCAACAAAAAAAGCATCTGTTTCTGAAGCAGCACCAAAATAGCGAGCGATGATTGCATCTCGAATAAAGCCTAATATTCTTGAGAATATAGTCATGGAACTTATCGCTACTAACGATTTTAGTAAATTCATGCAATATCTTTCTTTATCAAAAGAGACCATAATAGCCTAATGTAGGCATACCAAAGGTTCGTTAGAGAACCATAAATTATGGATTAATTGTTAATAACATTAAAGGCAATTTAACTTAAATTTCTGTTGGT
Organism: Candidatus Arsenophonus melophagi; assembly: GCA_032378655.1. Lineage (GTDB taxonomy): Bacteria > Pseudomonadota > Gammaproteobacteria > Enterobacterales > Enterobacteriaceae > Arsenophonus > Arsenophonus melophagi. The sequence goes on from JAVYJS010000005.1 coordinate 77,477, forward strand.
ATTTTATTATCAGTCATGCAAAAAATGAGTTTTGAATAGCTGATATCCTGTTATCCTTAACAAGGATAAGGATAACAGTATGTTTATCCTTTAAAGGTTACCAGTAGATATAACAATTAAGCATAATAATATCATAAAAAATTATTTTTTGCTAGCAAAAATCCTAGGAAATATTTTAGGATTTCATTTGTTTTATAGCACTCCTTACCTGGTGTAACTGCTGATAAGATAGCTCAATACTTTCCTGTTTATTGAAACGTAACATATAAAATGACCGTTACTTTCCTAACGATATTTTAATATAGAGTATTTTGATAATACCTAGAAAACTAAGCATTGCATTATTGAAATGAAATTATTTAATTAAGTTTTACCTTATTATTTAATATTTCTATAAAATATTGTTTGTAGAAATAAATACTAAAAGTGACAGAAAATAAATCTTCACTACAACTATTTTAAGTAAAAAATTAATAAAATATAACCTGGTTTTTGTAATAAAGGCTTTTTTAAAAAAATCTCTCTCTTAGATATGTTAAAACCGATAGGTAACAACATAACCTGAACCCAAAGAATCTAATTCAGTTAACTGAAGTAAAGTCAAAAACTCTTCAGTGATTATAAAAGATGCCCTGTTACCTTTTATGCTGCTTTTGAAGCATATCTTTCCATTTCTTAGTTAATAGATTTTACATCGATCTTGTGTTGAGTGCATGTATTTTAACTATCTTTAACGAACGACTTTAATACCTAACCTATTAGGTTGTATCTGAGATAACTAAGGTGTGAGTTAAATAGAAATAGCTCTTGTTATCAAAGATGTAATACAAATTCCTCTGTGAATTTAATAGTGTCCGGAACAAGATTTTACTAGCTTTCTTGTTCACTGAAGAACCTACTTCAAAGTAAAAGTCTTTATATTTCACTGTAACTTTTATTTTATACTTAAAAGTATAATCAATACTTCGAAAGAAAGAATGTGAGAAAAATTCAGTATTTATGAGAAAATCTTTATGCTTATAGTCATTATAAGGGATTTATCAGTATTGCTGTACATCTATTAGCTATGATAGTGTTATCATAATTATTAGTTTTATATGACAAATGCGGTATATTCTGAAAATTTTAAAAAATAAAAGTAAAAGATTAGTCATATATAGTATGATATGTGTTATCATATAATGATAACACATTAGTCTTTTTTAATTTTATATTTTAGCTACCCTCACAACGCTATATTCAAGAACATGGAATCTTCCTATTGATTTATAGGAATTATAAATTTCTGGTCGTAATATTATCTCGAAAATAGTTAAAATCGTCAGCTTAATTCTGACAATTCTTAGTAACTTTCTAAAAGTTTTATCTTCAAAAGATATGTCTGTTTTACAACTAAAAACGGAAAGTAAAGTATTAATTAATTAACGCTAAATGGTTAAAAGTCAAAACCGTATAATAAGTTTTTTCCTTTATGAGCAGCAAGGAGGAAAACATCTACCAAGAGAGGAAAATTCACCATAAACGCAATATCGTAATCCTCTTTTGTTAACTGTCATTTCAAATGATGGTGTCGTCATTGATCTGCAAAATTCTTCGCCTTATTCCATTAAGGCAGTTTTACGTACCTTCATGACTAAAAGAGGATAGGACAATCGCTCTGTATAGAGTTTTTAATCGACTACAACACTGGACTTGTACAACAGCTATAAACTGATCAAATAACTGTATGTAAGTGCATAGCGAAACCTAATCCACTTTATCTTCCTTTTTTATCTTTATCTATCTTCCGCACGATGGCAATAATAAAAACGAAGAAAAATAAAAGTTCTTTAATGACATGTGGAGATCTTGTACTATAGTAATTAGTAATCACTAGGAATATCCAAGATAACATTTAGCCGCTCGTTGTGCTATGCATTTAGCTGATGTTAATCTAAGATAATTTTAAATTAATCTTATCTAATTAATTTTATCAATTCTTTCTAGAATATATTAAAACCAGAATGTATTCATTATTATTTCAAACTAATACTATATATTAGTAAACTGTTTTTTGGTAAAGATTAAGAATTAAGGGCAATAAAATTGCTGCAGAGATGCTTCCAAGATATTGAATACTAGTTTGTACAAGCAGTAGATTGTGTATCATTACACCAAAGTAAATCAATAGAAACTTATTCATTAATGCTATTAATGATAGCTTATTTACCCTATCAATATAATAGGTGGTGAGGTGTCCGAGTGGCTTAAGGAACACACCTGGAAAGTGTGTATACGTGAAAACGTATCGAGGGTTCGAATCCTTCCCTCATCACCATATACAATAGTGTTTGCAAAAATTGATTACTAGTTTTGATCTTTATATCAAAAGCTTTGGTGTACTAGGAATCATGTAATAGATTATGTCTAGGTATGGCATTAATTTCAAGGATAACTAACTCCTGTTCATGCAAGCTTCTGATATTATACTGCATTGAGTAGTATAATTAACATTATTGATTAATATATTCGTTTTAATACTAATGAACATGTAGTTTTAATTGTTCTGAAACAGGTGTACTGGAGAAGACAATAATGATATTAACATTAACATTTTTATCCTATTTCGCGTGATTTGAAAGATTTTCATAACAAGAAGCTTGTCATCTTCTCGTTATGAAAATCTTTTTTTGAAGTTTTATTATTTGAAGTTTTATTATAAGATTTTTGTACATATAAACTCTCGTTGGAGTTTATATGTATGTTGCTCAGTATTGCTTATACTCGAATAAAAATATAATACCACACTTGCAAGACATAATGATGCTCATGTGCTAATAAACAAAGTGAACTAATATTAGCTTGATTAAATATCTTATTTAATGCAAAACGATAGAAAATAAAAACTTGGATATAAATATTTATATTTGCTTTAAAATAAAAGTAATAACATGGAGTACATTATATTTTTTTTATCTTATTCGTGCTTGGTTACTTGATTGAAATGTTTGTTTATTAATGCCTATTGTATTATAACAATGCAAGTATATAAATCAAAACTATTATAAAAATGATCTTATGATTTTTTTACTTTAGTGTAATGCACTACATGTCTCAGTTATGATGACAAAGTCATGTAATTATATGCATTCATCATTAACTAGCAGTATCTAGTTTGCTAAAACTTTTCACTAAATCATCAATGGCTTTAATCTGTTCTAGAAAAGAGGATAGCTTTACTAAAGGTAAAGCAGATTGGCCATCGCATTTAGCATTATTTGGATCAGGATGCGCTTCCAAAAATAATCCAGCTAAACCGACTGCAATGCCTGCCCTTGCCAACTCACAAACCTGAGCACGACGACCACCAGAAATAGAGCTAACAGGATCTCGGCATTGTAATGCATGAGTAACATCAAAAATAACTGGTGAACCATTTGATACATTCATCATAATATTGAAACCTAACATATCGACGATTAAATTATCATAACCAAAATTTACACCACGATCACATAAAATCACCTTGTCATTACCTGCTTCTTTAAATTTCTCAACAATATTTCCCATTTGAGATGGGCTAATAAATTGCGGTTTTTTAATGTTAATAACTGCACCAGTTTTTGCCATTGCTTTGACTAAGTCAGTTTGACGCGCTAAAAAAGCCGGTAGTTGAATTACATCCACTACTTCAGCAACTAGCGCGGCTTGTTCTGGTGCGTGCACGTCAGTGATTACTTTAACATTAAATGTTTTTTTGATTTCTTGAAATATTTTCATTCCTTCTTCAAGCCCTTGACCACGATAGGCATGAATTGAAGAGCGATTTGCTTTGTCAAAAGAAGCCTTAAAAACATAAGGAATATTGAGCTTATCTGTCACAGTAACATAATATTCGCAAATTCTCATTGCCAGATCCCGTGATTCAAGTACATTCATTCCACCAAATAAAACAAATGGCAGATTATTTGCCACATTGATATTATCAATAGGAACAATTTTATTTTGCATCTTCATAACCTTAATGACAAAAAAAACGAATTATAATTTATTATTATCAATGCAAGGTAACCTGCTGCCCTTTTATTGAAAAAATTTGCATTTTTATCATTTCAGAAACAGGATCTTCTGGACATTGTTCAACAAAATAATTTAAATCAGAAATAGCAACATGATTACATTCTAGATGAGCAAAAATAAGCCCTCTATCGCGTATTTCATATGGGTCTTTTGGATCTAACATTAATAATGTTTCACAAACTCTTAATGCTTGTTCCATTTTCTTTTCTTCCATTAACGCAGCTTTAATTGTATCAAACATTTTACGTATAATAATTCTGTGCGCAGTTTCTTCTATGTCTTTTCGGGTTAAATGAGCAAATGGGCTAATTGTTCCCTTGACCCACAAATCAAGCATCTGCTCAGTAAGCGTTTCACCATTTATTGGATTAATATACCAATAAGTACCATCATTTCGATGCACACATAAAATCAGCTGTGTCAAAAAAATCACAGGCATTACCGGTAGTTGCAATTGCGTAGCAACATGCAAAAAAATGGTCCCTAACGAAACAGGTGCTCCCTGTTTTGCTGTTAGAACTTTATCTAGCCACAGCGCTTCAGAAAGCGAATAAACTCCTGTTAACCCGCTAAAAAGCCAATCTTGATAAAATAATTTTAGTAATATAGATACTTTTGTGTCTATATCACCATCAATTTCTATTACTTGCCTTGCTTCTGTAACTAAAAGTTTAAGTTGTGCATTCACTTGTTCAACTGGAAAATCTGGCCGTATTATTCGTGAAACAAGAATAATACCTTCGCTCAGTGGTGCTTTATTAAATTCAAAATCAGCTATGGTTTTCATCACATTTCCATTGACCTACTGTAATACGATCATGACCGCCATAATCTTGAAAAGTTACTACCTGTTGGTACTGATGACAAGAGAATAAATGTCTTACTTTTTTTCCTTGCAACCACCCGTTTTCAAGTAAAAGCCATCCTTTATTTACTAAATAGTTACGTGATTTTTCAATTATTAATTGAATATCAGCTAAACCATGATGAGCGGATATTAATGCGGTTTTTGGTTCAAAACGCACATCACCTTTTTGTAAATTAGGATCACATTCATCCATGTAGGGTGGATTACTTACAATCATATCAAATTGCTGAATCGGTATTGAAGTAAACCAATTGCTTTTGAAAAATTTGATATTATTAATTAATAAATTATCAGCATTAAGTTGAGCTAGTGTAATTGCAGCAGCACTTATATCAACAGCAATTATCTGCGCTTTGGGACATTCTGATGCTAAAGCTAATGCTACAGCACCACTACCTGTACCCAAATCTAATATTTTTACTGTTTGTTTATTTGATAATAATTGTAATGCTAGCTCAACTAAACATTCGGTATCAGCACGTGGAATTAATGTAACAGGCGAAACTTTTATTGGTAATGACCAAAACTCTTTTTCTTCAACTAAATACGCGATAGGCTCACCCTCTACACGACGAACTAAAAGATGTTCAAGTCGCTGTTGTTGCTTACTATTTAATTCTGTTTCGCCAAAAGCGAAAAGAAAAGTGCGTGTTTTTCCTGTAACATATTGCAACAAAATTTCAGCATCTCGCTTTGCGCTATCACTATGACAAAGCTGATGAACTGCATAGGTTAACCAATGTTGGTAATTCATTAATATTTCTCTGATAAAGCAGAAAGTTGATCTGCTTTATGTTCGTTAATAATAGGCTGAATCAAAATATCTAATTTTCCTGTTATCACTGCATCTAGACAATGGAGCGTTAAATTGATACGATGATCAGTAATGCGGCTTTGCGGAAAATTATATGTTCTAATTCTGTCAGAACGATCGCCTGAACCTAATAGATTGCGGCGCTCTGAAGCCTTTGCTTCAGAGCGCTTCTGCATTTCTTTTGCACGAATACGAGCTGCTAAAACCGACAGTGCTTTAGCTTTATTTTTATGTTGCGAACGTTCATCTTGACACTCAACTACCAGTCCGGTTGGAATATGGGTAATACGGATCGCGGAGTCAGTAGTATTAACGTGTTGTCCACCCGCCCCTGATGAACGAAAAGTATCAATTCTCAAGTCACTATGGTTGATGTCTGTGAGTTCTTCTGCTGAAATTTCAGCTAGAACAGCAACTGTACAAGTAGAGGTATGAATGCGCCCTTGAGATTCTGTTTCTGGCACGCGCTGAACACGATGTCCTCCTGACTCAAACTTTAATCGCCCATAGACACTGTTACCAGAAATTTTAGTGATAATTTCTTTATAACCACCACGCTCACCTTCACTTGCATGTATGACTTCCATGCGCCAATGGCATGATTCAGCATAACGACTATACATTCTAAAAAGATCTCCAGCAAATATTGCTGCCTCACCACCACCTGTACCTGCTCGAATTTCTAAAAAACAATTTTTTTCATCATTAGAATCTGATGTTAACAGCAATATTTGCAATTGCTTTTCAAATTCCTTATGCCGCTTTTTCATTTCTTTTAACTCTTCTTGTGCTATTTCACGCATTTCAGGGTCACATATTAGTGTTTCAGCGATCTCCATATTCTTTTGTACAGTGTTCAAGGATTGAAAACATTGAATTATATCAGTTAACTGCGCATATTCCTTGGATAATTCCCGAAAGTACTGTTGATTTGCGATCACTTTAATATCTATCAAGTGCGCTTCAATTTCTTTGTAGCGTTTCTGCATGGCTTCTAACTTAGCAATTATTGAAGACTTCATTTTTACATTGGACCTTACTTAAAGTCATTTAATTCTGCTCCAGTCCTAAGCTATCTTTTAAAATGTTCAGGCGGTGAATATCACCATCTGTTGCTGCTTGCTGAAGTGATTTAGTTGGTGAGTGGATCAGTCGATTCACTAATTGATAGGCCAATTGGTTAATTACTTTTTCGATATCGTCACCATTCCTTAGCGCAGTAAGTGCTTTTTCTACCATTTTAACCCTAATTTGTTCTGCCTGACTCCGATAATTACGAATTGTATGGACTGATGACTGAGAACGCAACCACTCCATAAAATAAGAACTTTCTTGCTCCACAATCAGTTCTGCCTGAATGGCAGCTAGTTTGCGTTGTTCCAGATTATGATGCAAGATCGTATGCAAATCATCAACACTATATAGATAAATATTATTTAGTTTATTAACATCAGGTTCAATATCTCGTGGAACAGCAATATCAATTAACAACATAGGATTATTACGTCTAGATTTCATAGCCCGTTCAACCAGTCCTTTACCAATAATCGGCAAAGGACTGGAAGTAGAACTGATAACAATATCAGCTTCTGCTAAGTGAGCTTTAATTTCAGTTAAAGTAATAATTTCTGCTCCTACTTGATTTGCAAAACGTGCAGCATGTTCAGGAGTTCGGTTAGCAATAATTAAGTGCCTTGCACGATGTTCATATAAATGGCGAGCGGCTAATTCAATAGTCTTACCGGCCCCTACTAATAAAATATGCAATTCAGATAGTGACTTAAAAATATTCCTGGCTAGCTTACAGGCTAAAAAAGCAACTGAAATAGAGCTAGCACCAACTTCTGTTTCTGTACGAATGCGTTTAGCTACTAAAAATGAACGTTGAAATAAGCGTTCTAGCTCACTAGATAATTTCTTATAGTGCCGCGATTTAGAAAATGCTTGTTTAACCTGGCCTAAAATTTGTGCTTCACCTAAAATCAGTGAATCTAATCCACTAGTAACTCGCATTAAATGACTAACTGCTGCTTTATCCTGATGCCAATAAAGACTTGCTTTAATATCGCTGGAATTTAAACAATGATAAGTACATAACCAATCAATTAATTGATCCTGCAAGGATTCATGTGAATCTACACAAAGATAAAGCTCAGTACGATTACAGGTAGAGAGAAGAACACCACCATGAACAAAAGGCTGCTTAAGTAAATTATCCAGTGCATGTTCAATTCTTTCCGGAACAAAAGTTAACCGTTCACGTAACGTTATGGGAGCGGTTTTATAATTTATGCCGAGTGCAAGTAATGTCATATTCACTAAATCAAATAACTAAATGGATTATAAATATCTGTTAAACGCACATAATAAAACCGATAACTTTAATAAGGAAATTTTGAGCTATTATTCTAGCTTGTTCAGCTATACAATTAAAGATTTTAGACTAAATAAATCAGAATCTTTCTAATTGAAAATTAAAAATTGAATAATAGCAAAAAGTTATTTTAACAACGTGAATAGGAAATATTTAATGATACTTAGTAATAACCAATTGAGCAAAGTACATCATATTTGTTGTACATTTATTCTACTTTTTGCTATTTTTTTAACGGCTTGTACATTTAATCAACAGTTAATAACTGAAAAACCCGTTTCAATAACCCATCGCTTATGGTTAAGCCACCAACAACAGTTGGCTAATATTAGAAAATTTCAAATTCGTGGTATCTTTGCCTATATCGGACCAAATAATAAAACATATGCTAAATTCTTTTTACGACAATATTCTATGACTCATTATAGTCTTTTACTAACCGATCCTCTGGGAAAAATAGAATTAGAGCTCATCGTAACACCAAGTATTACTCAGCTAATAGATCGAGATGGTAAAAAATATGTTAATATTCATTTAATGAAAATGATTCATCAATTAATGGGAATGTCAATCCCCATTGAAAATTTACCTTATTTTTTGATAGGATTACCAATACAGGGTACCTCATTCATATTGGATGAGCATGGGTTAGTAAAAACTATCGCATACAAGCACTATAACGAAACGTGTCATTTACACTACCTAGCTTACCATCAAGATAGTCAACCTAAACTACCTAGTCGTATTGACTTCACTCAAGGTAAACGACGTATCAAGTTAAAAATGGATACATGGATACTAAACAAATGATTTTAACTTGGCCTTCTCCAGGGAAGCTGAATTTATTTCTCTATATCACAGGACAGCAAGATGATGGTTACCATCAGCTGCAAACTATGTTCCAATTTCTGAATTATGGTGATGAAATTACGATCGAATCACGTGAAGATAATCAAATTCGCCTGATTACCCCGTTTATAAATCTGCCATCAGAAAATAACCTCATTGTTAGAGCAGCACGTTTGTTACAACGTTATTGCATGGAAAAAGGTGGTGATAATAATCCGAAAGGCGCTAATATTTGTATTAATAAAAGAATATCTATAGGCGGAGGGTTAGGTGGGGGATCTTCTAATGCAGCGACTACATTAATTGCTTTGAATTATCATTGGCAAACAGCTATTAATGATAATATACTAACCGAGCTTGCCTATCAGCTCGGTGCCGATGTTCCTGTATTTGTAAAAGGCCATGCTGCTTTTGCACAAGGTATCGGTGATCAACTTATACCAGTCCATCCAGAAGAAAAATGGTATTTAGTGGCTCATCCTGGAATAAATATTTCTACCAAACACATTTTTTCTGATCCAGAATTAAAACGAAATTCCGTAAACCGCTCGTTAAGTACACTATTAAAAGAACTATACACAAATGATTGTGAAGCAATTATAAGAAAACGATTTCCTAAGGTTGAAGAGCTTATTTTATGGCTGTTACAATATACATCATCACGCCTTACCGGTACAGGTGCTTGCGTTTTTGCTGAATTCGAAACTGAGGTAGCTGCCCGTAAAGTGTTAAATAAAGCTCCAGAGTGGGTACAAGGTTTCGTAGCACAAGGAGTGAACAAGTCTCCTTTGCATACATTTCGATCTTGGATTTCTAGAAATTAATATCAATAAAATATTATGTTTTCTATACAATTTTTATAGATGCAAGCATGAGGTTTTTACGTGCATGATATGAAGCTTTTTGCTGGTAATTCTATACCAGACTTTGCTCAACGTGTTGCTAATCGTTTATGTACAAGCCTTGGCAATGCGGAAGTTGGCCGTTTTAGTGACGGTGAAGTAAGTGTTCAAATTAATGAAGATGTCCGTGGTGGTGATATTTTTATCATACAATCAACGTGTGCTCCAACAAACGACAATTTAATGGAGCTAGTTGTCATGGTTGATGCATTACGCCGTGCATCTGCTGGTCGGATCACCACAGTTATTCCATATTTTGGTTATGCTCGTCAAGATCGTCGCGTACGTTCAGCTCGTGTTCCGATTACTGCTAAAGTAGTGGCAGATTTTCTTTCTAGTGTTGGCGTTGATCGTGTTTTAACTGTCGATCTACATGCTGAACAAATCCAAGGTTTTTTTGATGTTCCAGTAGATAATGTTTTTGGTAGTTCGATCTTGTTAGAAGATATGCTACAACAAAATCTAGACAATCCCATTGTCGTTTCGCCAGATATAGGCGGAGTAGCTCGTACCCGTGCCATTGCTAAGCTATTACATGATACTGATATGGCCATTATTGATAAACGTCGTCCACGTGCAAACGTTTCCAAAGTTATGCATATTATTGGCGATGTCGCAAATCGGGACTGTGTATTAGTTGATGATATGATTGATACTGGAGATACCTTGTGTAAGGCAGCTGAAGCACTTAAAGCACGAGGTGCTAAACGAGTATTTGCTTATGCTACGCATCCAATATTTTCTGGTAATGCTGTGACTAATATTAAAAATTCTGTCATTGATGGAATAGTGGTTTGTGATACCATTCCCTTATCAGATGACATCAAACAGCTCAATAATGTTCGTTCTTTAACGATATCAGGGATGTTGGCTGAAGCCATTCGCAGGATCAGCAATGAAGAGTCAATTTCTGCAATGTTTCAACAATATTAATTCATAAATTATCCATGGATGCTATATATTCACTATTTAAGAATTAGATAGTATCTAATTGCTATATTGGAACTATAATTTTCTGAACAGCAAAAAATAATCAGAATAAAGAAGATTATATTCATAAATTTATATAAAAAATTTTTTTAAAAGAGTAAAAAGAATATGGTATGTAATATACATCTGATCGTTGGATTAGGTAACCCAGGTTCTGAATATACGCTAACAAGACACAATGCAGGGGCTTGGTACGTTGCATTATTAGCCAAACACTATAATCTTGCTTTAAAAAAAGAAAGTAAATTCTTTGGCTATACTGCAAGAATAGCCTTTGCAAATCATCATGTTCGCTTACTGATACCAACAACCTATATGAATTGTAGTGGCAAATCAGTGTCAGCATTGACTCATTTTTATCGCATCAAGCCAACAGAAATCCTTGTTGCTCATGATGAATTAGATTTAATGCCAGGAAAAGCAAAAATAAAATTTGGCGGTAGCAATTGTGGACATAATGGACTTAAAGATATCCAAAATAAGCTTGGTAATAATCCTGATTTTTACCGTTTACGTATTGGTATTGGCCATCCATGTAATAAAAAGAGTGTTGTACAATTTGTATTGAGTCCACCTTCTATAGTAGAAAAGAAATTAATTGATAAAACCCTTGATAAAGTAATCAGTAATACATCTCTCCTAATTAACACAGGAGTTCATAAAACAATAAATTGATTACACGCGTTTAAGGCAAAAATTAATATGATTTTTATCATAGTTTTGGTCAGTTTATTTTAATTTATAATTAATAAAATTTATTTATCATTATTCACAACATATTTACGGTTGAATAGAGAAAAATGCAGGTAACATATTTATGGGATTTAAATGCGGTATTGTTGGTTTGCCAAATGTCGGAAAGTCAACACTTTTTAATGCGCTGACAAAAGCTGGCATCGCAGCTGAAAACTTTCCTTTCTGTACTATTAAACCTAATACTGCTATCGTGCCATTATCAGATCCTCGTCTTGATCAATTAGCAAAAATTGTTAAACCACATAGAGTATTACCAAATACAATAGAATTTATTGATATTGCAGGATTAGTAAAAGGTGCTTCTAAAGGCCATGGTTTAGGTAATCAGTTTTTAGCTCATATTCGGGAAACTGCAGCCATTTGCCATGTGGTTCGCTGCTTTGACGATGATAAAATCGTACATTTTTCTGGAAAAGTTAACCCACTAGAGGATATCGAGACTATCAATACTGAACTAATATTGACTGACTTAGATACCTGTGAACGCGCTATTTGCCGTATTCAAAAAAAAGCTTCTCGTGGTAAGAATGATACAAAAATTGAATTAGATGTTTTAAACAAATGTTTATCCTATCTTGAAAATGCAAAAATGCTACGTTCTGTAGTTTTCAGTGCAGAAGAAAAATCAGCTATATGCTATCTGAATTTTTTAACCTTAAAACCAACCATGTATATTGCTAATCTTAGTGAAGAGGGCTTTAAGAGCAATTCTTATCTAAAAGTAGTCAGCGATTTTGTAAGAAAAGAGGGTGCTGTTTTTTTGCCAATCTGTGCTGCTTTTGAAGCAGCTATTGCCAATATGGATCAAGATGAACGCGATAAATTTATGATAGATCTAGGTATATCAAAGCCTATAATAGAGTGCCTGATCAATGTAAGTTTTAAATTACTCAATTTAAAAACTTATTTTACAGCCGGTGTTAAAGAAGTTCGTGCTTGGACTATTCCGGCTTCTGCCACTGCGCCAAAAGCAGCCAGTGTGATCCACACTGACATTGAAAAAGGTTTTATCCGTGCTCAAATAATTTCATTTACTGATTTTATTCGCTATAACGGTGAGCGAGGCGCCAAAGAAGCTGGCAAAATGCGCTATGAGGGAAAAGATTATATTGTTCAAGATGGCGATATCATTAATTTTTTGTTTAATGTTTAGTTGACTAACTATTTAAATTATTGAAATGGTCTATTCAATATTACAGACATTTCCCATAAATAAAATACGATTTTGAAATTAGATTCAACGTTTAGACAATCGAAACGTAATAGTATAGCTTTTATACTTTCTGGGAAATCGATTGGTTACAGTAGATTTTTAATATTATTTCTTCTCTACATATGGTACAGAGTGTTTACAAGTTCTTATCTCTCAAGATAAGAACTTGTAAACACTAAAAAATCAGTAATAAATGAGATTATTTTCTAAAACTTCATTACAAGTGTGCTACTTGTACTTATAGCTTTACTTACCATTCTTCAATTGTAAGACCAATAGTCACTCAATAACCTTACATATACACAACATATACATACTTAAATATAAAGAATTTTTACTAAACTCTTACTGTAATAAGATCAAAGTGATTCATTCATGATTAGTTTGCAAGTTATTGCAAACTAATCATGAATTCTATTGTATTTTATTCTGCATTGTCACGCCATACTAAACAAGGAAAGTACCTGTCGTCCAAAACTAGGTAAGGAAGCGTTAAATATAAAATCTAAAGATTCAACACTATCTATCAAGTTTATTTTGATAAAAATCAAGTTTAATAAAAAAATTGTTTTCTTATATTCTTAATAAAATTTATATTTTATGAATTAAAATAAATCTCCATACGTACAGCTTCAATGCGTTTATCAAGAGTAGGGTGAGATGAAAATAATTTACTAAAAGATTTGGAATAACCGTTAATACAAAACGCTATCATACTGTTACCTTCCTGTGGCTCAGCACTTCTTTTTAAACACTGTAACGCCGCGATCATTTTTTCTTTACCTACTAAATGAGCTGCACCAGCATCTGCACGGAATTCACGATAACGTGAGAACCACATAGTGATAATACTAGCAAAAATACCAAATACCATTTCTAATACCATTGATACTACAATGTAAATCATTGTGTTACTTTGACGAGTCTCACCCTCATGAGAGTTATTTGAAAAAAATACAGATGCTAGCTGTGCAATAGTTCGTGAAAGAAAAAATACAAATGTATTCAATACTCCTTGCAATAAAGTTAAGGTTACCATATCACCATTAGCAATATGACTGATCTCATGAGCAATAACAGCCTCAGCTTCATGACGACCCATACCTTCTAATAAACCGGTACTAACAGCAACTAGAGACGCATTCCGACGAGCTCCAGTAGCAAAAGCATTAATATCCATGGCTTGATAAATAGCAACTTCTGGCATTCTAATACCAGCTCGATCAGCTTGACGCTTAGCTGTACTTAACAGCCAATCTTCCATATCTGTAGTAGGATTTTTAATCACCTTTCCTTGCACAGAATATAAAGCCATCCATTTTGATATTAATAATGAGATAAATGACCCTCCAAAACCAAAAAGACCAGCAAGAGCTAATAGCTCCGGGATGTTTTGTTTTTGGATACCAATCAAACTTAATATTAAGCCAAATATAAACATGACTGACAAGTTTGTAAGTAAAAACAAGGCAATTCGCATCATAAAAATTACTTTCCTTTAATTAAAAGAATTAAAATGATAAATACTAAACTAGTATTTATTTAAAAAGATTTAAACGATTTAAAAACTCTTTATTGAGCTGGATATAATAATCCAGCGAGTTTTTATAAAACAGATATAACAAAACTTTTCTAAAAATAGAAAAGTTTTGTTATATAATCGAGTTTTTTAAAAAACTATGCAGTTTACTGCATACAATAATCGTATAGTTGATCACTGATGGTCTTATTGTACTTACTAAATTAGTGAGTAGTGTTTCTGCTTCTTTTAAAGAAGCATTAATTAACATACAGTATCATACTGCTATGTTATATGTAACATAATGTACTGACTAACACATCAGTAGCGTTAATGCACAATATTAACCTTGTTTTCCTTATTAACAAGGAACCCCTGTTGCTTCATTGTAAGCAACAATATCAAGGTTAAATGAGTAAAATATGCTCCCTTAATTCCTGCTTTCATTCAAACAGGAATTAAGGGAGCATATTTTAAGTACATCATTTATTATATCGTATAATATCATTAGTTTCTTTACTTTCTTTTACTCGCTTCATTTAATTAAGTAAAAAAAATATTCTCTTAGCCTTTTATGAAAAGGTAAGCAGCATCTTCCGTAAAATATTTACACTGAGGATTTGCTACTCGTTCCTGGTTACAATAATTAAATTATCCATAACATGGATTAATATCATCCATGATGTGCTTGCTAGCCAACAAGCACATCCAACATGTAAGAATTACCTTTAAGCTTTTTTAATTTTTTAGGTAAGAGTGATGAAAGTTATTCCATATTAACATAATAAAATTTTTTTATTATGCCTTCTGCTCATAAATACAATGTAAAAGATTGATTTTTTTACGTTTAAAGGATTTGATTATTAAATTTTCCATTACCAAATATGCAACTATAATCGTGCATCGCTTTATTGATCATTTTAGATGCTTCAGAGCTACTAAAATGATCAATGAAATACTGCAAACGCATGTTTATGATAAACATCATCTACATCCTGAAGAATTTTGTCTTTAGTATTAAATACCTGAACTAGTGGACCAATCTTGACAAATAAATTAGTAATGATACCGCTTGTAATGTAAAATAGTACAAGCGGTATCATTACTAATTTATTTGTGTCACTCAGTTTTAACATCTTTTTTTAAAGAAAAATAAAACCAACAATATTCAAAACACTTACTTTTTAATATTACGATATTAGGTTAGGTGCGCTACCTTATTTATATTTACAATAAGCTCAATACCGATTTACTGCTTGTAAGACATTTAATGTAACCAACCAATCATCTATTGGTCCACCAATAAAAAGCTGTTATCACAGTAACTATGATTGCCTACACAATAATTTTACCACCAACCTTATTAATAAATAAGGTACTTTTTCTGTTAGACTACCTGATACCATTTGAGCTGATTATAATATAATCTTTATCTTACCTCATCACTATACCTACACATTATAATGATACATTCCCTTTATGAATTACATCGTGCTGTATTGCTGGGATTGAGCATGTGGATCTTTTCTTGTGCAAAAGTATTTTGCATTAATTGAAAATATTTTTATTTTTTTTTACTAATCGTTGTAGCGTAAAATGCTAGCATTTTATAAAAATTAATTTTATCGTTCTGTCAACGTTACCTAATAACTACAGATTAGCTAATAAAATTTAACTTTTATTTTTCAAAGTTATTTAGCGCCTTAACAGTTTTTTAATCTAATGCACTTTATTGCTGTTAACTGCAATAGCATTATTATTCGCAAAATCTGGTTACTTATCCAGTATGATAATATGGTATTGAAATATTTCATATTGCTGCTGTTCTTCGAATACTACATATCATATCTCGCTGATTTAGATAACTAATTTTAGTTATGATCATGATTTATGTTCAATGGCAATGTATTCATAATTCGATTGTTAATACATTGTTAGTATAAGCAAGAATATTTCTAGATAGCGGTTCTAGAATATTGTTAGAACAGTTTTATCGTAAATATAATTTACGATAGTGGTAATGAATTATGCTTAATACATAAGGTGCAAGAATAATTTTAATTCATTAATCATGGCATTATTAAGATCCTTATTAAGTTATTGAAGCGTCTGAACTTTAAGTTGTTAAAGCGTATGAACTGTTCATAGTATTTGCGGTGCTAAAGTTTTTGCAAGTAAAGTACTATTACTAGATAATGCTTAGTGCATACTCATTTATACCCCTGTCCTCAATATTATCAAATACAAGTGCTTAAAATATTACAAGCACTGATACATTGATAATACTTTAATACGTAATCATTTTTTATACTTGATAAACTTGTAATGTAGTAAATTTAGTTGTAAACTAAAATTTAGTGAGATGGGTTCTCGAACCATGATAGACTTTTATTTTATTTTTTTCAGTAAAAACGTTTTTATTTATTTCATTTCCTTAGTCATTAAGCGAAGGTTTTATGGTATTATGAGTTTTTTGTTTTCTGTTGCAATACTGGTTTTTTAAATTTTAGCGCTGTATTTAAAAGGTAAATTTAAGCCTTTGCGTTTATTCGTTCTTGACTGATATGTTCCATAGAACTAGAGGAACTATTACCTGGCTATTTTAGCATAGCCATGGAGCCACCTCACTAAACCAATAAAAACAAATGTAGACAATAACCTTTATAGTATATTGATAAGTTATGTAATTCCATGAACTATTCAGTATGGTTAATAGAGCATGGTTAACAGTATGAATCCGTGAAGATACAGCTTG
>JAVYJS010000006.1:0-87029 GCA_032378655.1 Candidatus Arsenophonus melophagi
TTTATGTATCTTTTGTAAATACATTCTTTTTCTGAGATACAAAAAGAAAAATAGTTTTACCACAGAAACATTACTGATGTTATCAGTAATGTTTACAAAAATTCTATGCTAAGAACATTAAAATAAGCTAATAGAGAATGTTTTACTAAAATCTAACTTTTGTTTGCCCTAACAAAACTAAGCTCATCAATTAAATATAATTCTATTACGAACTTATTTTCTTTAGTGTATCTTCTTCCAGAAGAAGGTCGAATGACCAATAAGCATTTTTAAGCGCTTTCGATCCATATTAATAAAGTATTAATCAATATCAATATTCATTTTCACTGTTTTACTGCAAAAGTTATAGTTAATTTTATTGATCATAAAATGATCAATAAACAAGATACCTATCTTCTATAGGTTTTAGTATTGAGTAAATCAGTAATACTTCCTTCAAATACTTTGGCAGCCATACCAATTGACTCGTATAATGTTGGGTGTGCATGAATAGTTAAAGCAATATCTTCTGCATGACAACCCATTTCAATTGCTAAACTAATTTCACCAAGTAATTCGCTACCATTAACACCGATAATCGCTCCACCAATAACAAGATGGGTTTTTGTATCAAAAATAAGCTTTGTCATCCCTTCTGAGCAATCAGAAGCAATAGCGCGACCAGAAGCAACCCATGGAAAAATGGCAACTTCATAGCTAATACCTCTTTCCTTAGCTTCTTTTTCCGTTAAACCAACCCAAGCAACTTCAGGTTTAGTGTAAGCAATTGAAGGAATAACTTTTGGATCAAAATAATGTTTTAATCCAGAAATAACTTCAGCTGCAATATGACCTTCATGAACACCTTTATGGGCCAACATTGGTTGGCCAACAATGTCACCAACAGCATAAATATGGGGTATATTCGTACGCATCTGTTGATCTGTATTGATAAACCCACGTTCATTAACTTCTACTCCAGCTTTATCTGCATCGATTAATTTGCTGTTTGGTGCACGACCAACTGCCACTAAAATAGTATCATAGCACTGTGATTTCACTGGCGCTTGATCACCTTCCATGGAAACATGAATGCCATCTTTTTTAGCTTCAACCGTAGCCACTCTAGTCTTAAGCATTAAATTAAATTTCTTATTAATCTGTTTAGTAAACAGATTAATAATATCTGTATCTGCTGCTGGGATAACTTGATCACACATTTCCACAATATCAATTTTTGATCCTAATGCATGATACACGATACCCATTTCTAAACCTATTATACCTCCGCCAATAATTAGCATATGCTTTGGAACTTGTTTTAGTTCCAAAGCATCAGTGGAATCCCATACGCGTGAGTCATCATGTGGAATAAATGGAAGCTTGATTGGCTGTGATCCTGCTGCAATAATAGCATTTTTAAAATTTATTGTCGTTACTTCTTTTTCACCTTCAACCGTTAAGATATTTGAGTTAGTAAATTTACCTAAGCCATGAACCACTTTTATTTTACGGACTTTTGCCATTCCGACTAGGCCTGTTTTCAAATGACCAATAACCTTCTCTTTCCATACCCTTACTCTATCAATATCGATTTGTGGTTCAGAAAAAACAACACCACTTAATGCCAAAGCCTTAGCTTCTTCAATAACTTTTACAATATGCAATAATGCCTTAGAAGGAATGCATCCGACATTAAGACAAACGCCACCTAATGTCGCATAACGCTCGACTAAAACTGTTTCTAAGCCTAGATCTGCGCAGCGAAAAGCTGCGGAATAACCTGCAGGTCCAGCGCCTAATACCACTACTTTGGTATTAATTTCAGTATTCATCATGACCTCTTACTTTTTTTTGTCTGGTGAGTCATACGAAAAATTTATAACCACCGAGATGTGTGCAATGCTAACAGTGTATAAGATTGTTAGCGTGCTTCAAAGCACTTGAGCGTGATAGAACTCTCATCTCATAGGATGAGATAAAAAAATATCTCTAATAACTCTAATGATAAAATAGAGCGATATTTTCTATCTATAGATTACATAACTAAATAGCGGATATCACTCATTAACTGTGCAATACGAGTTATGAAACGTGCGCCATCTGCACCATCAATAACACGATGATCAAAAGAAAGTGACATTGGTAATATCAGACGCGAGATAAATTCATTCCCATTCCATACTGGTTTTATGGATGAGCGAGATAATCCTATAATAGCTACTTCTGGTGCATTAATAATGGGCGTAAAACCGGTCGTTCCAATACCACCTAAACTAGAAATGGTAAAGCTCCGACCTTGCATATCAGACGCAGTTAACTTGCCAATACGCGCTTTCTTTGCAAGCTCTATTAATTCCTTAGAAAGCTCAATAATACCTTTCTTATTAACATTCTTAATAACAGGAACTACTAAACCATTTGGTGTATCAACCGCAATACCAATATGAATATATTTTTTCAATATTAATCGTTGCGCGCTATCAGATATTGAACTATTGAACCTAGGCATTTCTTCTAATGATCGAGCTACTGCTTTCATAACAAAAACTAATAGTGTGATTTTTATGCCAGTGTTCGATTTTTCCATCTCTTTATTCTGCTGTTTACGAAACGCTTCTACTTCGGTAATATCAGTATCTTCCATAATGGTTACATGAGGAATCATTATCCAATTACGACTTAAATTAGCGCTAGATATCTTTTGAATTCGACTGAGTTCAACTTCTTTGATTGCACCAAATTTACCAAAATCAACTTTTGGCCATGCTGATATGTCTGGAAAACTACTGATCTTTGTAGCTCTAGCTTCATAAAGTCTTAAGGCCTCTTTTATATAAACTTGAATATCTTCGCGTAGAATGCGACCTTTACGTCCAGTTCCATTTAATTTTGATAAATTGACTCCAAAGGAACGTGCTAAACGACGAATCATTGGTGTGGCATGCACATATGTATCATTTTCAAAAAAAACATTCTTATTTTCAATAATATCAGTTTCATTCGTTGAGAATGAAACTTGAGTTGTTTCAGAGGCTGGCATTATTATTTCAGGACTAATTTGTTCTGCACTGCTAGTTGGTGAAGTTACTTTTAAATCAATAATTAAAATCATAATCAGTGAACCAGTTTTAACTTTATCGCCTATTGCAACTTTAATCTCTTTTACTGTTCCAGAACATGGCGCTGGCACTTCCATCGATGCCTTTTCACCTTCTACAGTAATTATTGATTGCTCAACTGCAATTTTATCACCGACTGTAACGAGTACATCAGTAACTTCAACTTCATCATAACCAATATCCGGTACAATAACTTCCTGTAATTTACTTTCTGCTCTATTTGTATCTTTATTATCTGCTTTATCCGAGTTTACATTTATATCCGATGTTTTTTTTGGAATAACTGACCCTACTGTATACGCCCTATCAAAAACCATGATCACTTTTCCTGCTGTTACTTTGTTACCAACAGCAACTTTAATTTCTTTTACAATCCCAGCCTGCGGTGATGGAACTTCTATAGAAGTTTTTTCACCTTCTACAGTAATTAACGATTGCTCGACGTCAACTTTATCGCCTACTTTTACCATAATTTCAGTAACTTCAACTTCCTCTATACCAATATCAGGCATACTAATTTTAATAGTCATTGATTTTACCTCTTATGCTAGTCGCGGATTAATTTTTTCTGGATTAATGTTATATTTTTTAATAGCTTCATCCACCAAATTTATATCTATTTCACCACGCTTCGCTAATTCACTTAATGCCGCAACTACGACATAGGAAGTGTCAACCTCAAAATGATGACGGAGGTTTTCACGGCTATCTGAACGACCAAAACCATCTGTGCCTAAAACACGATAATGACTTCCAGGAATGTAAGAACGAATTTGTTCTGCAAATAATTTCATATAATCTGTTGATGCAACAGCAGGAGCATCATGCATAATTTGAGCGATATAAGGTATACGAGGCTTATCAAAGGGATGCAACATATTCCAACGCTCACAATCTTGTCCTTCGCGGGCTAATTCAGTAAATGATGTCGCACTATAAACATCAGAACCAATACTGTACTCAGTAGATAAAATTTTTGCTGCTTCACGGACATAACGCATCATTGCACCCGATCCCAATAACTGTACTTTTCCTTTTTTTCCTTTTAATGACTCAAATTTATAGATACCTTTACAAATACCTTCCTCAACACCAGAAGGCATTCCTGGCATATGATAATTTTCATTTAAGGTTGTAATATAGTAGTAAATATTTTCTTGTCTATCTCCATACATACGCACTAAACCATCATGTATAATAACAGCAACTTCATACGCATAAGCTGGATCATAAGAAATACAGTTAGGTACAGTAAGTGACTGAATATGACTATGTCCATCTTCATGCTGCAAACCTTCACCATTCAATGTTGTACGTCCTGAAGTGCCACCAATAAGAAATCCACGGGCTTGTTGATCTCCAGCTGCCCATAAAAGATCACCAATTCGCTGAAAACCGAACATGGAATAATAAATATAAAATGGGATCATCGGAAGATTATTAGTGCTATATGATGTAGCAGCAGCTAACCAAGATGCTCCAGCACCTAATTCATTGATACCCTCTTGAAGAATTTGACCGCGCTTATCTTCTTTGTAGTAGGCCACTTGCTCCTGATCCTGAGGGATGTACTGTTGACCATTTTGGTTATAGATCCCAATCTGACGGAATAGACCTTCCATACCAAAAGTACGTGCCTCATCAGCAATAATTGGCACTAGACGATCTTTCATCGATTTATTTTTTAACATTATATTCAAAGCACGTACAAATGCGATTGTAGTAGAGATCCATTTATTTTGCTCAATTAATAATTGCCTAAAATCTCCTAGGCTAGGAAGATCTAATTTATCATGAAAGGTATGATTTCGTGTTGGTACATATCCTCCTAATGCTTGACGACGATCATGTAGATATTGATATTCATCTGAATCCTTCTTAAAAGTAATCAGAGGGAAGCTTTCTATTTGGTTATCGGAAACTGGAATATGAAAACAATCACGGAAATAACGTACTGCTTCTAGGCTCATTTTTTTCACCTGATGTGCAATATTTTTACTTGCAACAGTATTGCCCATACCATAACCTTTCACTGTTTGAGCTAAAATGACTGTTGGTTTGCCTTGAATCTCTTTCGCTTGCTTAAGCGCAGCATAAACTTTTTTTGGATCATGACCACCACGATTTAACGCCCAGATTTCATCATCAGTCATATTCTTGACGAGTAAACTTGTCTCAGGATAACGATTGAAGAAGTGTTCACGAACATAAGCACCATCTTTAGACTTTAAAGTTTGATAATCACCATCTAAAGTTTCGTTCATCAACTGAATCAGTTTATTTGAAGTATCTTTACGAAATAATTTATCCCACAGGCCACCCCACAGCACTTTGATGACGTGCCATCCAGCACCGCTAAAAATCCTCTCTAATTCATTAATAATCTTACCATTACCAGTCACTGGTCCATCAAGGCGTTGTAAGTTACAATTAATTACAAAAATCAGATTATCTAACTTTTCTCGAGTTGCTATTGTGATGGCACCTTTTGATTCAGGCTCATCCATTTCACCATCACCAAGAAAAGCATAAACTGTTTGATCACTAGTATCTTTTAAGCCACGATGTTCTAAGTATTTTAAGAATTTTGCTTGATAAATAGCACTAATTGCTCCTAATCCCATTGATACTGTAGGAAATTGCCAAAACTCCGGCATCAATTTAGGATGCGGATAAGAAGAGAGACCTTGTCCACAAACTTCCTGCCTGAAATTGTCTATTTGTTTTTCAGTAAGACGGCCTTCTAAAAATGCACGTGCATAAATACCTGGCGAAATATGTCCTTGGAAATACACTAAATCTCCATTATTTTGACTATTTCTTGCCTTAAAGAAATGATTAAAGCATACCTCATATAAGGTTGCTGCAGACTGGAAGGAGGCTATATGACCACCTAACTCTAAATTTTTTTTAGAAGCTCGTAAAACCATCATTACAGCATTCCAACGAATCGCAGAGCGAATACGACGCTCTAAATCCATATTACCTGGATAATCAGGTTCATCTTCTACGGGAATAGTGTTGATATAATCACAAGTTCTATCATCATTTTTAATATTAACACCACTCTTACGTGCTGCATGTAATACTTGATTAATAAGATACTCAGCACGATCAGCACCATCCTCATGGATGACCAATTCGATCGCTTGTAACCAATCGCGAGTTTCAATCGGATCCAGGTCATTCTTTGACATATCTGTCATGCTTGATTCCTTAATTTATTATCTATTTCTCATGTACTTTATGGAACCATCTGTTAAATCAGAAAAAGAACAAAAGATAGTTCCTATTGCCAATAACTGTATCTCTAAAGATCGAAGCGATAATGAAGATACAGCCAAAATATATACTACTAAATTAAGTTGTATTCTGCTTTATTGGTCATAAAGCATGTTTGCAGCTAGTATTCAAAAAATTCTTGATAATAAACAAATAAAAATGAAAAACTTCTTTTATTTTCATGTTGACGTGTAATTATTGTTTCAATAATTTGAATGCTATGTTTACTGAGTACTATATCCATTGACTCATTGATATCAACACTCACAATATTTTAGAACATTCTATTCTAATATTAGAATCATATAATGAAGTATATGAAGTAATATCACATTATTTCCTTCTTAAGTAAGAAGGAGCTGAATTTGAAATAGACTGAACTGCAGTATTATCATATCCTGATATCTGAGATATTTTAAGTTTTAGATATATTATATTATTGTTAGTAAGCTCTTCATCAATGTCTCTTCAAGAAACATCATAAGAAAATACCTTATAAAATATAGCGTTTTCAAAGATCAAGTTCTTATTCCATGTCTCAACATCATAACTAGAGAAAGCGGATCAGTATAGTTGTGCTATACATTTGTTTCAATAAACTCGGAGCTTGCTTCCTTCAAAGAAACCCTTTGAATTCTAACCTCTAAATCGTTTTACGAATATTAAGGAAGAAAGATAATAAATTACTGAACAATCTGACATTCAGATAAACATTGTTCTCAATGATGCAATAATCCTAAAAATGAAATTTTGCTGAATCTCTTTTTGATGAATTTATGTTAATTGAGATTAAACCCCATTTTGGTTAATGAATGCTGATATGAACCTTATTGTAATAAGGTTCACATATTTTATGTTCAGTTATTCATATATACAAAAAGTATATATGAATAACTGAATCAAGTATTCGAACACTGTTGATATAACCTGACCTATATCCTTAAAATGTATACTGTAAATAAGACTGGTAAAAATAAACCATTCAACGCTACTGTCTATTCGAGACAGTAGCGTTGAATGGTTTATTTAATTAAGTAATTAAAACGTTACTACTTTACTTTAGTTACTATTTACTCATTAAAATCATAGAAGTAATTTCCATGAGTAAATCTATAGAGTGTTTAAAAAGAATTTTTATACAAGTTTAACTAAACTTGGAATATTGTGTAGTATTGGTATAATTTAATATATAAAACTTTTAACTATGTTATCCTTTGTATTCCTTAACAACATAACAATAGATAAGAGGTTTTTATAAAAACCTTTTATCTAAGAGTATAAATCTTTTGACTAACTAAACATCTCGCCTATATTTGCAGATGCAGTTGCAAGCTAGGATCTTGTTCATGAGCAATAAAAGTAAGATTGTTTAATTAGACATGTTATGAAGCTTCATCGATGACTAAACCACTACTTTTAAAAGTAGTGGTTCTATATACCTATATTCTGAGAAAGAATATAGGTATATATGTTATTGGCTCTCTGCTAAAAGAGAATTAATATAGATTAATCAAGTTGTTTAACTATTACCTCTACTCAAGATACTGAAAACCTATCTTCAAGAGTACTTATTTAGCAATTTCTAAATAATTTATGCAAGAAATGTTCACTTCTTATATGATTCATTAATCATATTAAATAATCACTTACTTTCTCCAGAATTAAGAGAAGAAATATCAATACTATGGACTAATTAAAATTGGTTTAGCTCATACCAATGTTAATCAATTGTCAGATTTATTAAATATTGTTTGAATCAATACATGGACTACCTTAAAAAGGTTTTTGCTTTTAAGTTTTGGTTAAATGTGGTAGAGCAAATCTCATGATGTATTAATTTTCGTTTATTTATCTTGGATGATCAATAACAATGATTTATTGGATGAATTGCCATGGTATAGTGTATCCTTTCTTATAGTCCTTGAACTAATCAAGGACTATATTCATGGTTATTAAGTACTCATGATTACTATAATGGGTCATGTAGGTAAATATGCGTGACCAGTTAACGTAACTTATTAAAAATAATTAATTCCATCAATAGAAAAAAGAAACAATCCTACTCTACAATTTTTAGATGATGTATGTTCTTCAGTTCTCTTCATAACTGAAGAACATGATTAATAGATTGCTACCATTCTTTACTTATCATTATTGGCTTTTATGCTTCATAAGCTCCACATTATGATCTAGCATAATGGATGACTAAATTAATGGATTACCAAATGGTAATATTGTCGTCTTTTTGAAAAATCTGCTTTTACTGCTTACCAAGACAGAGAACGAGAATATGCTTTTCTTGTAGAAAAGAATAGTAAAATACTATTCTTTTCTTTTGATGTTTAATAAAAATTTTAAATTTGTGGTCATGATATGATCTTACGCCAAGTAAGTAATTAGATTAATTGATAAGATATAGTTTGTAAATTAACAGCTTTTAAGCAAAGTGTTTAATAGTTTCGTTCATATTCACCTGCTAGGTATGGCTTGAAATTTTATCAAAAGATACTGCATTCATCCTATAACCTAAAGATACTGCATTCATCCTATAACCGATAGTTAATTAGTGCTAATAAAACTGATAACTTTTAAGTTCATAACACTTAAATAGACACATTCGCAAAATGTAACTAAATAATTAATAATTTCTAGTTAGAAATTATTGTGAATATAGCGTTCACAATGCTTGTATTTTAATATAGTAGTAAAATACTACACTATCTGTTACGCCATACTATATTGTTGAGGATTAACTTATTATAAGTAGTTTCATATTTAGACAGTGCCAACAAGTGTTGATAGCTAAAAGATACGCGGTGTATCAACAACACAACTGTTGTTGATACACCGCGTATTGTAATTAATTAAAGACACGTAGTTTACGCGATTAGAAAGAATCTATTCCTGCTTATAGTCGTTATTTTAGTCGTTGTTTTTGTTAATTAACATTGGATGCATTCTTTTTGACTACAACTGACTCATGCTCTCAAAATAATGACTGATATCACATAAATCAGCAAAAAGTAACAATTATCTACTTTTCATTTTATTGCTTTATTAAAGCAATCATTGACACAGATTAACAATTAGTGATCACACTCTTTCAAGTCATTAGTCTATGTTATAGCAATGAACCATTTAGTGCTGTGCAGCTTCTTCTATTACATAAATGAAGAGAAGAAAACACTTATGATAGTAATAAAAACTATTATAGGCAATAATAGGGAAAACAGCTTTTAAATACATTTAAAATATTGCGTAATTCCGTGCTTTTAATGAAGCAGTAATGTTTAAGAATGTGTCAGACTGTTGCAGTAAAAGAATATTATGTAAATAATATTCTTTTACTGCTTGCACTGCAGAGCATTTGTTTTGAATCTTTCAATTTTTGAATTGAAGCTCTATTGCCTTAATGGTGCAATATTTTCGGTTATTCATTAATATCTTCCTCTTTTGAGAGATACAAGGAAAGAGTTGCTCGCATAATCATTTTTTACTATTTTACAGCTGAAAATCACCAGTGTATTTTAATCATTAAGTACTATCGCGTATAGTCATGCATCATTAAAGCTAAATTCTTCTAATGTTAAGTTTCAATGACATTTATTATTTTATTGAGTTAATAGAAAGCGAAGTTAATCATCTGTAACAAATAAGATTAATAGCTAAATTACTAGCTATAATAATTTCTATTATAGAACAGATACCATCTTAGGATGGAATCCAGTTATGTATTAATTCATGTCGTTCAAAGTGGAACATGTTCATGTATATCGTTATTTTATCAACAGGCAACGAGGTTGTGTGAGCAATAAAATCCTTGACAAAGGCACATTATCGTTTTTAGCATATTAATAAATATGCAACAATTTTACTACGTTACATACATAGTATATCTCTCACACTATGAGATGTTGATTTCATCAACAGCTTATCTCAATTATCTTTTAGATATAGAATGATATTAGCCAATTTTGGTCTGGTGCCAAAAACTATCAAGTTTATAACTAAAATTAGTTTATCAAACTATTATATTCTTTAGCTTTTGCTTTTAGCAGAATAAAACATGCTAGCTATACATTTGTGTAGTAATGACTGAGTGTTAATAAATGCATTCAATATAACTTTAAATGGATAACGAGAAGGTTATGATAATTAACCGTTAGTTAACGGTTTCAATATTTCATATAAATAAATAAAGCTACTCCATTGGTAATCTTAATATAATACCATTGATTAATGGAAATTATATTTCCAAGTTGAATAAATGGATTTCTTTTAATCAAAAATGATTATTTCGATTTTATTTAAAATGATCATCTTTATTGTGTATTTTTAGTGTTTAAGTGATATGACTGCACCTATAACAGTGTATAGGCTAGCGAATATTTTTAAATCTAAATGCTTATTATAAAAGAGATAATATAGAAAATTAATATGCTACTTGAATAGTATAAAGTCAAGTGAGTAGTTTGTTTGCTATTTGAATAGCTAAGAGTACTTAGCAATGCTGTTTATTAAAAACATAAATTTCATTAGTGTAATGAAATGAGTAAAATAAATTTTTACCAAAACCTCATATTAATAATATTTACATTTACATTTAAACTAGTCATTAACTTAAGAAGAGTTTTAAGTTAATGACTAGTTTAAATGTAAATGTAAATATAGCATAGAATTGTTAGTTGTTATTTGCAAAAAACTAATTTTAGTAAAATACTAGAGTTAACAAATTATTTCATGTACAATAAAATTGCGATATTCTATCTTTTTAGAATTATGTACGGTGAGATATTGTTTATGCTACGTATAAAGAAAGAAGCATTAACATTTGATGATGTATTGTTAGTGCCAGCACATTCAACTGTATTACCTCATGCAGTTGATTTATCAACTCAATTAACTGCTGTAATCCGTTTAACGATTCCTATGCTTTCTGCTGCTATGGATACTGTCACTGGATCTGATTTAGCGATCGCATTGGCCCAAGAAGGTGGAATTGGTTTTATTCATAAAAATATGTCAATTGAACGTCAAGCAGAAGAAGTGCGCAGAGTTAAAAAATATGAAAGTGGCATTGTTATTGACCCTGTTACCGTGACGCCTGAAACCACCATTCGTGAAGTGTGTAAGATGGCTGAACATAATGGTTTTGCTGGTTATCCTGTGGTTAATAACAATAAAGAATTAGTTGGTATTATTACTGGTCGCGATATTCGCTTTGTTACTGATTTAGATCAGCCAGTGACTGCAGTGATGACAGCTAAAGCGAATCTTGTTACAGTCAAAGAAGGTGAGGCCAGTGATACAGTGTTACAAAAACTACATGAAAGACGTGTTGAAAAAGCATTAGTGGTTGATGAACATTTTCGTTTGTTTGGCATGATCACAGTAAAAGATTTTCAAAAAGCTGAACAAAAACCTAATGCATGTAAAGATGAGCAGGGTCGTTTAAGAGTTGGTGCAGCGGTCGGCATTGGCAAAAATAATGAGTATCGGATTGAAGCATTAGTAGCAGCTGGAGTTGACGTATTGCTGATTGACTCTTCTCATGGGCATTCAGCAGGTGTTTTACAACATATTCGCGAAACTCGTGAAAAATATCCTGATTTGCCAATTATTGGCGGTAATGTTGCCACTGGTGAAGGGGCAAAAGCCTTAGCTGACGTTGGTGTTAGTGCAGTCAAAGTAGGTATTGGCCCAGGTTCTATTTGCACAACAAGGATTGTAACTGGGGTTGGTATCCCACAGATTACAGCAATCTCTGATGCTGTTGAGGCTCTTAAAGGAATGAATATCCCTGTAA
Organism: Candidatus Arsenophonus melophagi; assembly: GCA_032378655.1. GTDB lineage: Bacteria > Pseudomonadota > Gammaproteobacteria > Enterobacterales > Enterobacteriaceae > Arsenophonus > Arsenophonus melophagi. The sequence continues at coordinate 12,190 of JAVYJS010000006.1, forward strand.
TCGCTGATGGCGGTATTCGGTTTTCTGGAGATATTGCTAAAGCATTAGCAGCTGGCGCTTCATGTGTAATGGTTGGTTCTATGCTTGCCGGCACCGAAGAATCCCCAGGAGAAATCATTTTATTTCAAGGACGCTCTTATAAAGTCTATCGAGGCATGGGATCATTAGGTGCAATGTCAAGAGGTTCTCCTGATCGTTACTTTCAAAGTGACAATGCAATAGATAAATTAGTTCCTGAAGGAATAGAGGGCAGGGTTGCCTATAAAGGATTATTAAAAAATATTGTTCACCAGCAAATGGGTGGTCTGCGTTCTTGTATGGGGCTAACTGGATGTGCCACAGTTGATGAACTAAGAAGCAAAGCAGAATTTGTCAGGATTAGTGGCGCTGGTATCCAAGAAAGTCATGTACATGATGTTACCATCACACACGAATCACCTAATTATCATTTAAGTTAAAATTACACTGCAATTTTACTATAAACCTTCAAATTATTTTTTTATATTCTTTTTTTTTGAAATTATTTTTAGATTTTGGAATTATTTTCGATGACGACCAACATTCATCAATGCCGAATTTTAATTCTAGATTTTGGTTCACAATATACACAATTAATTGCTCGACGAATCCGAGAAATTGGTGTTTATTGTGAACTTTGGACATGGGATCTTAACGAAGAACAGATCCGTGAATTTAATCCTAATGGAATTATCCTCTCTGGAGGACCAGAAAGTACTACAAAACAAAATAGTCCTCGTGCACCAGATTACGTTTTTCAATCTGGCATCCCTGTGTTAGGTATTTGTTATGGTATGCAAACTATGTCTATCCAACTAGGTGGGCAAGTTGCTGTTTCTAACAAGAGAGAATTTGGCTACGCACAGGTATTAATTCATGAACCTTGTGAACTATTTCGTGATATTTATGATAGCTTAAGTGCAGATGGCAAGCCATTTCTTGATGTATGGATGAGTCATGGCGATAAAGTGATTAGTATTCCTCCGGACTTTAAAGTTATTGCTACTACTGATAGCTGTCCATTTGCCATCATGGCAAATGATACAAAACATTTCTATGGTGTTCAATTTCATCCTGAAGTATCCCATACTAAGCAAGGTTCAGCTATTTTAAAACGTTTTGTATTAGAAATTTGTGGCTGTAAAGTCCTCTGGAATGCTAAGACAATTCTTGCAGATACTGTACAACGATTAAAGGCAACGATTTGTGATGATCATGTGATTTTAGCACTGTCTGGTGGTGTAGATTCATCAGTTACTGCGCTATTACTCAAGCGTGCTATTGGTAAACAGTTAACTTGCATTTTTGTGGATAATGGTTTGTTACGCTTAAATGAAGCTCAGCAAGTTATGGATATGTTTGCTAGTAAATTTGATCTGAATATTATTCATATTTCTGCTGAAGAGCGCTTTTTTAGCGCATTAGCAGGCATTGAGCAGCCAGAATTAAAACGTAAAACAATTGGCCGTGTTTTTATTGAAGTGTTTCATGAACAAGCCTTAAAACAAAAGCAAGTAAAATGGTTAGCACAAGGAACTATTTATCCAGACATCATTGAGTCTGCTGCTGCTGCAACAGGTACAGCGCACATCATTAAATCTCACCACAATGTTGGTGGTTTGCCAGAAGATATGAAATTGGGACTAGTAGAACCATTAAAAACATTGTTTAAAGATGAGGTGCGACAAATCGGATTAGAGCTAGGACTTCCTTATGATATATTATATCGTCATCCATTTCCTGGTCCTGGTTTAGGAGTACGAGTATTGGGTGCAGTGAAGAAAACTTATTGTGATCTCTTGCGTCAGGCAGATGCCATTTTTATTAAAGAATTGCATAAAGCGAATCTTTATCATAAAGTTAGTCAAGCTTTCGCTGTTTTCTTGCCAGTGCAATCGGTCGCTATAATGGGAGAGAATCGCAGATATGAGTGGGTAATTGCATTGCGTGCAGTTGAAACCACTGATTTTATGACCGCTAATTGGGCGCACTTGCCTTACGATTTTCTTAGCCGAGTTTCAAGTAAAATCATCAATGAAGTCGTAGGCATTTCTAGAGTAGTATATGATATTAGCGGTAAACCGCCAGCGACGATTGAGTGGGAATAATAAAGCGTATATTGACTCATTTCTTTTTGATAAAGAAATACATTCTCAATCTCAATTTATCTTAATAGAAGATATTGAAATACAGCTGATATAATTTATCCGTTGTTTGTATTATTATTAATACATTTATTATCTTTTAATCTTCCAGGAGAGATCAGGAAGGTTAAGTAGAAGAATTAAGTAGAATTAAGTAGTTGGTTGCACTCCTCGCTACTGGTGGTCTGAATATTTGAATCGATTGCAATAACAAAAATCCATCAAACAATATTGAAGAATATAGTCTATTGAACTACTATAGACTATATTCTTCAATATTAGAAGTGATTTTAATTAAAAAAAATAAAACCAAAAAAAAGAATTGGTAATACCTATATATAATTGCACTTATTCGAATTTTTATCGAAATATTGAAAATTTGCACGCAGATTGCTTATTTGCAGCTATAGTCAGTCCATTATCATTAGCGATGCTACAATTATTAGCAATATAACTATACATTCTTTGTGCAACGTTGAAATGTATTCAATGCAGTAAGAGCAAATAATACGATAAAAGTCTGGTTTATAATCACTATTCCTAATATTCTTATAATTAAGATATAAATGCTTATTTAGTTTTAATTCCTTTCAGATCTTCTTGTGCATACATCAAGAACACTAGCGCTACAATTTTATACAATTTTGCTATTTCTGCACATGATACATGTGTGTGTGCTTATTAAACTACTAATAAATTTATGTCGTTTCCAACATAAACAAGATGACTCATTCAATTCAATATTTTTATGATAGAATAATTGTGTATACAATTACATACTTTAGTCTACATCATTTGTAGAAATGTATTCTAGGATGAAGGCAGATTTTAGCTAAAATGATTAGCTACTAGCTAAAATATAGTAAATAAGATTCTGAAAATAATCGACTTAAAAATCGATACAAGAGCTTAGTCCAAGGACTAAGCTAGAGATGATAATACTGTATGTAGCATTTTACAAAATATTCACTGCATTTTTTTTATAGTTTATTGAATTTTAGTTTTAAATTTTTATAAAAAATATTTAAAATCGATGTTTAACCGCTTCAGCTAAAATAGATAATAATTGTTCAGTATCCCGCCAACCTAAGCAAGGATCTGTAATAGATTGACCATAAGTGAGAGCTTTACCAGAAATAACTTTCTGAGAGCCCTCTACGAGAAAACTTTCCACCATAATACCTGCAATCGTTCTGGATCCTTTTTTTAATTGTTGGGCAATATTTTTAGCAACATCTAATTGACGTTGATAAATTTTTTGACAATTGCCATGACTAAAGTCAATTACTAATTTTTCAGGTAATCCTAATTGGCGTAATTGACTACAAGCAAGCGCAATGTCTTCCGTGCTGTAATTAGGCCGTTTTCCTCCACGCATAATAATATGGCTATAAGGATTACCTTTAGTTTGATAAATAGTCACATGGCCATTTTTATCAGGTAATAAAAATACATGACCAGAACGTGCAGAACGAATTGCATCAAGCGCAATATTAATATTGCCATCAGTGCTATTTTTAAATCCAACTGGACAAGAAAGAGCCGACGCCATTTGACGATGAATTTGGCTTTCTGTTGTTCTAGCACCTATGGTTCCAAAGCTAATAAGATCAGCAACATATTGCCCAATGATTATATCTAAAAATTCAGTTGCTGTTGGCAACTTGAGCTGATTAATGTTAGTAAGTAGCTTACGAGCTACTCGTAAGCCTTTGTTAACTTTACAGGAATTATTTAAATCAGGATCAGAAATTAAACCCTTCCATCCTATAACCGTACGTGGTTTTTCAAAATAAGTGCGCATCACGATTTCAAGATAGTCTTTATACTCAATTCGCAACTTAACCAGCATTTTTGCGTATTCCAGTGCTGCTTGAGGATCATGTACTGAACACGGTCCAATGACCGCCATCAGTCGATGATCTTTGCCAGTTAAAATTAACTCAATATTTTTTCTTGATATTGCAATGTTTTCAATAATTTCTTCAGATATAGGAAACTCATCAGCCAAAGCTTGTGGGGTAATAAGGCTATCAATAGGATCTGTTCTTAACCCATCTGTTTTATACATATTTATCTCATATATACTGCAATGTAGTAGATCTTCTTGCCCAAGCAATTAGCATGGTTACAACTAAAATAAACCTCTTCCAAGAGTTTATAACTGAGCATTAATATAATTAATATTTAGCTTAGTACATCTGTTGTTGAAACAACAGATGTACTAAGCTAAATATATCAATGACTTTAGTGAAAAGTATTTCATTAAAGTTATTACTGAGTTGTATATAAATAATAACTCTTATTGCTTTGCTACAGAAAGCCTATAACTCCTTAGTTAATTTTATCTAAAATTGACATTATGATAAATAAAGATTTTTACAACACTTTTAAAATAGCGGTGAGTTACTCAGAGACAATTACTGTCTCTGACAGAGTATAATAATATACGGTTTAACATATAAGATAATGGCCTATTACCAGTATCATGAAAGCTGCAAAAGGATAATTAATAACCTACATCGTAAATCATATCACTCAATAAAGTCTATTTTAATCAAGTCTATTTTTTTGTTTTACTGCAGCGTGAAACATAAAGTAATATCACTTGAGTATCATCCAGATTACTTAATGATATATCATCATTATTATGTGCTAATGTATATTTAATCAGTGAAATTCTAACATCATATGGATCCTAGATTAGAAAGTCTAGGAGGTGAGATTATAGTTTAGTTTATATTTTCAGACAACTGTTTTATGGATCAGATCAATAAAAGATTGCAGGATCTAATAAAAATCGCTGATATTATCAGTCATGATTTTATTGTTAACAGAACAATAAAGGAAAAACTAAAAACCAAAATCTGAGTTTAATAATAGATTGTATCAATTTTTATTTCTCTTGCGCATTTGCTGATTTTAATGACGATAACGATCGTATAACAAAAATGTTTCGTTATGTAACATGAAAGTCCATTCAGTTTCTTTAAATTTTCTTGTATCGCATCGTGCTGCAAATACTGCATTAGCTTTAAGGATTAATTAAAAGTAATGATACTAATCAACTTAGTATATCAATTATTGAATGCAATTAATATTAAGAATGCGAATCAATATTATAAAGGATTGTAACCATTGCATTGAACTGATACAGGCTTTATTGCCAATAGCATCAGCAGATGCGTCCAGATGCTTTATGGGGTCTCAAATGAAATTTTGCTAAATTTCATCACTGAAAATTTAGAGATAATATTAAGTGATCAAGATTCTATTGGGTTTTAATTAATAGAAAAGAATTTACTCTATCAGCGATAATTTTAATATGACGAGTGATTTTGTATTATTTAATTTCTAGTTAGATAAAATCTGTTAACTGAATCGTCGCCGCTTGTGGTAATTGACTTCTAATGCGTTGTTTTCTAAATATTCAATATGGCAAATTTGCTAAGAAACGTAAAAAATTGAAGACAATCAATTTTTTAGAAATTGTTTAGATCCAATAATAATTGGATTTTGTTTCACTAAAATTGAAATCATAAATTATCAATAATATTGATCTTAATGAGAGCAGAGAGTAAAGCTACTTTTACTTCAATAAAAGTTATGCAGAAACCAAATATTTTTTTTGTAATGAACTTTATAGCTGTTTTAAAAACATGGAGAAAACAGGGGCACTATTATGATTAGTGCAAAATATCATTTGGCTACGATAAGAGAAGATTTACATCAATAAATTTACTGATGTTAAGTAGTGCGATGTCAAAAATCATTACAATACACAACCAATGTTGACAGAAAAATAATTTTTATTTTACGTTTAAAACTAGTAAGACACTGTTCCAGTATTATCTATTATCCAATTTTATTAAAATAAGTTCTACTTTTTATATAACTTATAAGTATGGTGCGGTTAATAATGATAACGAGAATGGTTTTTTAGAGCAGCTTTATTTTGAATGATGAAGTCAATAATCCTTTAACAATAACAATCCATAATGGAAGGGTAATAAAATTGTAATAATCAAGCACTGATCTGCTACTGATATCGAGAGTGTGCAGGACATTAAGAATTCTAAGTAATCTGTTTATCATAGTATTTGATATAGTAATATACAGTCACCTATCAATACTAATAAAATACGAGATCAGCGACGATTTATTTTTAGATTGGTAAACTACACAGCAGTGGATTATAGAGCACAATGTAAGTAAAAGGATAAATAGCTAATATAAGGATACAGATATCGCATGTGTACTATATCTAGAATCCAATAATGAAAGTCATAAAAAAATTTTACTTCTTGGTAAAATTGATATACATATATTATTTAGTATGTACTCAATGATCATTTAATTATGTTTTAATATAAAGAAATCAAAAATAATTAAATTAATTAATATGCATTAAATAATCCCTATTTATATAGTTTCGTTTTTATTAAACGGTTTAATAATTTTTATTGATTGCTTACACTTTCTCTCCAAGTATATATAGGAGAGACTCTATGTGAAAAACGGTAGCACTACCGAACAAATAAAAAGTAATAATATCAATAATAAAATTCTAACATATACCAATAAAATAATAATCATTGATCAATGCACCTAGGTTTTCTGACCAAACAGCTATACTATGCATAGTATCATAATCAATAAATAATTAAGTTAGATAACATATCCATACCGTGTAGTACTAAGAATATTGCACAGCTAGTAATGTGCTACTAGCATATATTAATGTAGCTACAATAACATCTGAAGCAATGAATGCTATTAAGCATTTAGTTAAAATCGATTTTTATAGTAGGTATCAATCAAGTTGTAGTATGGTGCTATCACAATGTAAATAGCTTCATTGGAACAAGCAACATGGAAAGGCTAAAGTGATATTGCTGAGATTATAGGTCATATTAGTTATATGAGAGCTCTATAATCATATTAATACACACGTTAAATTAAAAGTTAACAACTAAAAAGGTATTTATGAGCACGATAGCATGAAATATCTATTACTTGTAATTAAGTAATAATGTATGTGTAGTAAAGTGCTAATATATAAAAATAAAATAAAAACATTCATGTGAATATCTAAGATCATGCTCTAAGTTGAGGAGGCGCTTATGGCGTTAAAGAAATGAATAGTTTGCGTAATTAATAGTATATAAATCCATGTAAAAGTCATATGCTAAGTCATCTGGATCATTGCATTGATGCAATGATCCAGGTTGATCCGAGAACCTCATAAACTTTTAGTTATTACCATGGTGTTACTTTGATATCTTTGAAAAACTTTTCAGATAGTATTGACCAACTTTTTAAGTATGATATCTGAGATTATCTATAAAATAATAAGAACCAGAGCTATAAAGACTGAATTAGTGCTAATCTGATATCACTAGCACTGATTCAGTAAAAGTTATAGTTCATGTGATATATTCTATCTTTTCGGCGATACAGTCTGAACAATAAATATTTTATGAATATGAAGCACTAATTTTTATTTTTCAATAATTTTAATCTGCAAAATAATTTTATTTTACTGATACAGTTTACTAAATTAAAGTTATTGATAAAGGGAGAATTGAATGATAATAGTAAATGAAATAAAATTTTTAATAAAAATATTTTTATATTAAATATCTTCTTAAGATAAAGAGTTAAAATGGTATATGCTCTTAATTTAAGAGCATATAATTGTTTTAAGAAATAAACTGGTTACATTGATCGTATAAAATATAATCATATAATATATGTTAATGAACATATTCATTTAGTGGGGTCAAGAATGGTAGAGCATTTTGACACTGTTTCTTTACATAAAAGAATTTGGAATGGTCTTACCATGACTGATAAGGCAGCTGCTCAAATTCGTAAATTAATGAAAAAAAATCCTGCGAGTAAAGGCTTGTCTCTTGATATTAAGCAATCAGGTTGTGCAGGATTTAGTTATGTCATTGCATTGATAGATAAACCAACCAAAGAATATTTACTGTTTGAAAATCATGGCGCTAAACTTTTTGTGCCTTTGAAGGCAATACCATTTATTGATGGTACTGAGATTGATTATGTCCGTGATGGATTTAATCAAATATTTAAATTTAACAATCCTAAAGCCCAACACGCATGTGGTTGTGGTGAAAGCTTTAATATTTAAGTGAATGAATTATGTCACATCGTAATATAGAAATTAGTAATGATATTCAAGAATGGTTAACCAAGCATCATTATAAAGAGGGGTTTTTCACTCATGTTGCAACGGATGAATTAGCTAAAGGTCTGAATGAAGAGGTTATTAAAGCGATTTCTAGCAAACGTCATGAACCTGATTGGATGTTACAGTTTCGTTTAGAAGCTTATCAACATTGGTTGGGAATGAAAGAACCTCACTGGCTTAAAGGTTATTATCCTAATTTAAATTATCAGGAATATAGTTATTATTCCGCGCCTTCCTGTAATAACTGCGATGAACATTATCATAATGAAAATAATATACCATCAGATATAAGTAGTGCGGATAGTAATAATTATATGACTGAAGAAGTGGAAGAAGCATTCAATAAACTTGGAGTTCCAGTACGTGAAGGAAAATCGATTGCAGTAGATGCAATTTTTGACTCGGTTTCAGTTTCAACAACATATCGTAAAGAATTATCAAAACTTGGTATTATTTTTTGTTCTTTCAGTGCGGCAATCCAACAATATCCTAAGCTAGTAAAAAAACATATTGGTACAGTTGTTTCTAATCGAGATAATTTTTTCGCTTCATTAAATTCTGCTGTTGCTTCTGATGGTACGTTTGTTTATATACCAAAAGGTATTCGGTGTCCGGTAGAATTGTCTACCTATTTTCGCATTAATGCAGCTAAGACAGGTCAATTTGAACGTACAATCTTGATTGCTGATGAAGGTAGTTATGTTAGTTATATTGAAGGATGCTCTGCTCCAGTACGAGATAATTATCAATTACATGCTGCTGTTGTTGAAGTGATTATCCATAAGGATGCTGAAGTAAAATATTCTACTGTACAAAATTGGTTTTCAGGTGCCAATAGTGACAGCAGTGGTATTTTAAATTTTGTCACCAAACGTGCTTTATGTAGAGGGGAGAATGCAAAAATGTCCTGGACACAGTCTGAAACAGGTTCAGCGATTACTTGGAAATATCCCAGTATTATTTTGCAGGGGGATAATTCAATAGGAGAATTTTTCTCCATTGCGTTAACTAACAACAATCAACAGGCTGATACCGGTACTAAAATGATTCATATTGGTAAGAATACGCATTCTACTATCATTTCAAAAGGGATTTCCGCAGGGAGTAGTCAAAATAGTTACCGTGGGTTAGTCAAAATTTTACCAACCGCAGAAAATGCCAGAAATTATACTCAATGCGATTCTATGTTAATCGGTACTAAATGTGGTGCACATACATTTCCTTGTATCGAAGTAAAAAATAGTAGTGCGCAGTTAGAACATGAGGCTACGACATCCAGTATCGGTAAAGATCAACTCTTTTACTGTTTACAACGTGGTATTAGTGAAGATGATGCTATTTCCATGATTGTCAATGGATTCTGTAAAGATGTATTTTCTGAATTACCATTAGAGTTTGCTGTAGAAGCACAAAAATTGTTAGCAATTAGCTTAGAACATAGTGTGGGGTGATGATTCTTTGAAAGAATCCTAAATTATTCAAAGGCCAATAAATGTTAAGTATTAAAAATTTAAATGTCAGCATTAAAGGTAACAAAATTCTTAACGGACTAAACCTTACAGTAAAAGCGGGTGAAGTACATGCAATCATGGGGCCTAATGGATCAGGTAAGAGTACATTATCAGTAACATTAGCAGGAAATAAAGAATATCAAATAGAGCAGGGTGAAATTTTATTCAAAAATAAAAATTTGCTTGCATTATCACCAGAAGAACGTGCAGGAGAAGGTATATTTTTAGCTTTTCAGTATCCAGTTGAGATCCCAGGAGTCAGTAATCAATTTTTCTTACACACGTCTGTTAATGCAGTCCGGGCATATCGTCAGCAGCCATCACTCGATAGATTTGATTTTCAGGATTTTATTGACAATAAAATTGAATTGCTCGATATGCCGAAAGATCTACTGACTCGTTCAGTTAATGTCGGATTTTCTGGAGGAGAAAAAAAACGCAATGATATTTTGCAAATGGCAGCATTAGAACCTGAATTATGTATTTTAGATGAAACAGATTCGGGTCTTGATATTGATGCCCTAAAAATAGTTGCTCATGGCGTAAACTATCTGCGTACTGCTACAAGGGCTTTTATTATCGTTACACACTATCAGCGTATTTTAGATTATGTAATACCTGATTTTGTTCATGTCCTACATCATGGAAAAATTATTCAATCAGGTGATGTTACATTAGCTAAAAAACTGGAGGTAGAAGGCTATGTCTGGCTCACTGATCAATAGTGAAAGAACAGAACCACAACGTCAAGCTACTACGTTAAATCAAAATGCTCAAAAATGTTTCACTGAACTTTTTTATTCCAGTGAACGAGCTAATGAAAAACAAGCTCAGACTTATTGGTCTGAGGTAGAAAAAATCGGGTTTTCTCCTCTTTTCCATAAAGATTGGCATTTTTCCCCTCTAGGAAAAATACTGAATGTGCATTATCAATTAAATAATGCTATTGTTCCTGCAATCACTGCTGAGCAGTTAAAACAGCTGGCTATTGGCATCAATAGCTGGAAAATTGTTTTTTTTAATGGACGTCTTATGCCTACACTAAGCAGTGATCACTTTGGTCCTTATAAAATCCAAATGATGGACTCGCTAGCTCAGCTTCCGGAGCCTATCATCAATGATGAAATATTTCTCTATTTAACTGAAAGTTTAGCTGCTCAACCCTTATTAATTAAACTAGCCGCTAATCATCAGGTAGAAAGCCCACTGTATATCTTAAATATTACTTCTGGAGCAGAACGTAGTGAATGTGTTAACATGAGTTACTATCGCTATCATGTAGATATTGGAGTTAATTGCCAATCACACATTATAGAACATTTTATTTCGATGGATGATACACCGCATCTAACAGGTAGCCGGTTAACTGCAAATATCGGTAATAATAGCCATTTTAATCATATTAAACTCAGCGCTGAAAATAACCTCAGTAACCATTTTGCTTATAATGATATATTATCAGGCTATAATACACAAATAAAAAGTAGTTGTATTTTTATAGGTTCAGCATTACTTTGCCACAATACCAGTGTAAAATTAAATGGGTCATGCAGCAATTTAACACTAAATAGTTTATCGATACCACACGATAGTGAAATTGTCGATAATAGAACGTATATTGAGCATAATCATCCATATTGTGGAAGTCGTCAATTACATAAAACGATCGCACTAGATGAAAGTAAAGCCATTTTTACTGGCATGGTCAAAGTTTTACCAGTATCGGTTAAAACCGATAGTAAAATAACACATAACAGTTTGTTATTAGGCAAATATGCAGAAACTCATACTAAACCGCAATTAGAGATTTATGCTGACGATGTTAAGTGTAGTCATGGTGCTACAGTAGGTTTTATAAATGATGAGCAACTATTTTATTTATGTTCACGGGGTATTCCTATAGATAATGCAAAACATATGATCATCATAGCTTTTGCAGTTGAAATCATCAAGGCCATTGATGATGAAGTTGTAAGCAATAAGATAATGAATATTATTCAGCAGCGCCTGACAGGAACTTAATATGGCATTTTCCATAGCATCAATTCGCAATGATTTTCCAATTCTGTCAGAAAAAATTAATGATAGACAGTTAGTTTATTTAGATAGTGCCGCTAGTGCACAAAAACCAATACAAGTGATTGAAAAAGAAAGACAGTTTCTTCTGCATCACTATGCAGCGGTACATAGAGGAATCCATCACTTAAGCAATAATGCTACTACTACAATAGAAAATATTCGCCAACAAGTCGCTGACTTTATCCATGCTGCTAATGCAGAAGAAATTATTTTTGTTAAAGGAACCACTGAAGGGATCAATTTAATTGCCAATAGTTATGGACGCTGTTTTATCCAATCAGGCGATAATATTATTATTAGCCAAATGGAACATCACTCCAACATCGTGCCTTGGCATCTACTTGCTAGGCAAATTGGTTTTAATATTCGTGTATTACCTATTGATCATAATGGAAAACTAATGTTTGATCGATTAGATATGCTAATCGATAGCCGCACTCGATTACTGGCTTTTACACATATGTCCAATGTATTAGGAACTGTTAATCCAGCAAAAACAGTTATTTCCTATGCGCGTCAATGCGCAGCACAAAAAGCAGCTAAATTACATATTTTGCTTGATGGCGCCCAAAGTATTATGCATCAAATGCTTGATGTGCAAGATTTAGATTGTGATTTTTATGTTTTTTCTGGCCATAAATTATATGGCCCTACTGGTATTGGTGTTTTATATGGAAAAAAGAAATTATTAAATGAGTTACCTCCTTGGGAAGGAGGTGGAGGCATGATTAATCAAGTCAGTATGACATTATCGGCAACATCAAAAATAAATATTAGCTATACAGAAGTTCCTTGGCGATTTGAAGCAGGAACACCAAATATTGTTGGTATTATTGGTTTAGGTGAGGCATTACGTTATATTAATAACATTGGTTATGAACAAATATCTGCTCATGAAACTTCATTAATTCAATATGCTATACATCGTTTAAGTACGATAAATTCCTTATGCCTTTACGGTCCAGATACACGAAAAGGGGTTATTGCTTTTAATTTAGGTGATCATCATGCTTATGATGTTGGCAGTTTTTTGAATAATTATGCTATTGCTATACGCACAGGTCACCATTGTGCATTACCATTGATGGATTTTTATCAAGTACCAGCAATGTGTCGAGCGTCCATAGCTATTTACAATACTAAAGAAGAGATTGATATTTTGGTTGAAAAATTACAACATATTGAAAAATTACTTGGTTAATCTGTTTTAAATTACACAAAAAGGTGAAATGATGTCATCATTACCTGATGAAGATAAATTATTGAAAAATTTTGCACGTCTTCAAAACTGGGAAGAACGATATCTATATTTAATTGAATTAGGAGAAAAATTATCACCATTAAGTGATCAAGAAAAACAAACACAAAATCAAGTTTCTGGTTGTCAAAGCCAGGTTTGGCTTTTTATGGAGCTAGAAAGTGATAAACGTATTAGGATCTCTGGTGATAGCGATGCAGCTATTGTGAAAGGATTAATTGCATTATTAATGATAATTTTTAGAAATAAAACTGGACAAGAAATACTCACTACAGATAGTAGAACTTTTTTTCAAAAGTTATCATTAGAACAACATTTAACGCCATCAAGAACTCAAGGATTGCATGCTATGATTAGAACAATTCATCACCGAGCTTATAAATTAACGAATGAAGCAATTCTCTGCAAATAGTAATTCAGTACTTACATTGATATAATGTTTGATAAACAAATTCCTCTTCTTGATCAGAAGAGGAATAAATAAGAAGAAGAAGAGTAAATGTGTCGTATTATCAGATCTACATTGCTAGTGTTCATTTTGATATTGAGTTATGGGTGAGTTCTAGCTGCTTTCATTGCATATTTATGGGTATGTAAGCATCTTTTACTTTAATCCAAATACAGTGCGTGACTTATGAATTAAGAAGTCACTCATTTTCTAAATGAGTTTCTGAAAGCTCTAGTATCAAAATTCATCTAAAATAAGTCTTAAGAATTCTAAATATCCTATTTGATATGGATAATATATAGGAATATTTTATTTTAAAAAGTGAATTTATCATTACTTAGATACTGATGATAGTATGATTAGTATAAAAATAGTTATATGCAATCAATAAAAATGTATATGGAGGAGTACTTCATGCATTGCCCCAATTTTTAATTGAATACGATCTAATTATTTAGATAATCTACGCATATTGTTATGTGCATGTTAATTAACATGCACAACTTCACCTTAATTAAGGTGAACAACAGTACACAACCTTTCATATCATTTTATCATTAATCGGTTATATCATGTTATGGTTGGAATATTGTAGGCCTAACTGTTAACAATAGTTATTGTTGAACAACTTGCTAAGTAAAGCAAGTATCCAAATTAAGCCAGTGCAGTGTTGCAGTGCAATGTTGGAGTGCTTATTCGATTAATCACCTTTAGATTTATTTACGCTAAATAAGTTAGCGTAAATAAATATTGTACTATTCCTGCGAGCATTCTGAATGCAATGCATTAGTCTTATTTCTAAATAAATAAGACTAATGCATTGCATTCAAACATTGTATGAAATGTATAGTGTTCTTGTGAAAGAACACTATAAAATATGAACAGACAAAGTATTTGTCGTACCACTGGGTACCAATGCACCTGAAACCATAATTAAGATGTCACCTTTTTCAGCAATATTGTTTTCTAAAGTCACTTGTTTACTAATACGATAGAAATTATCTGTAGAGTCAATTTCTGTAACTAAGTGTGGAATAACACCTTTCACTAACAATAATTGGCGAGCAGTTTCTTCATTGGTTGTTAATGCAAGGATCGGGGCTTTTGGAAAATATTTACGTACTGATTTTGCTGACTTACCTCCATAAGTTGCTACAATAATCAATGGAGAGTGTAATTTTTCAGCCATTTCAACTGCACCACGGCAAACCGCTTCAGTAATACGTAATTTTTGATTGGTTATGCTATCATGAATGCGACTTGGCATAACCTGATCAGTGCGCGCACAAATAGTAGCCATAATTTTGACGGCTTCGATCGGATATTTTCCTTTTGCGCTTTCTCCAGATAGCATAACTGCATCTGTGCCATCTAAGATTGCATTGGCTACATCACCAGCTTCTGCACGTGTTGGACGAGGGTTTTTAATCATTGAATCCAACATTTGGGTAGCAGTAATAACTATTTTACGAGCAGAAACACATTTTTCAATCATCATTTTTTGGGCAAAAATAACTTCTTCAACAGGGATTTCTACACCAAGATCACCGCGTGCTACCATGATTCCATCAGAGGCTTCTAAAATTTCATCAAAATTGTTTAACCCTTCTTGATTTTCAATTTTAGATATAATTTGAATATTTTTACCGCCGTGCTTGGCTAGTTGATCACGTATTTCTTCTACATCAGTGCTTTTACGAATAAAAGAGGCAGCAATAAAATCAATGCCTTGATGACAACCAAAAATAAGATCTTGTTTATCTTTTTCTGCAAGTGCTGGCAAACTAATGGATACACCAGGCAAATTAATACTCTTATTTTCACCTAAATCGCCATTATTGAGTACTTTACAAAAGATATCACTAGCTGTAATCGATAAAACTTCCATACCGATTAATCCATCATCAACTAGAATTGTATTCCCTGGATGCAGATCACCCGGTAAACCAGAGTAGGTTATAGCGACACGATCTTTATTGCCAATTACTGAGATATCAGTAGTAAAAGTAAAATTTTGTCCAGCAATTAATGCTACATCCTTGCTTTCAGCAAGCCGCATTGTTCGGATCTCTGGACCTTTGGTATCTAATAATATAGCGGCTTGCTGTTTGTGTTGACTGCAAACAGCACGAAGATTTTTAATGCGATAACTATGTTCTTTATGATCACCATGAGAAAAATTTAATCTCATAACATTCATTCCAGCACTTAGCAATTGTGATAGCTTCTCTTTAGATTCCGTTTTTGGACCGATAGTACAAACAATTTTAGTTTTTTTCATGAAAAAATTAATCTATAGCAGAATATTATGCATTAATGACGGTATTATATTAACTTTTATTTCGATTCAAGTAATGATACGCTGTAATAAATAGTCCAATTTACTAGCATTTTAAAAATGAAGCAAGCAAAATTAAGTATAAATATCATACTTGATTGTGATAATTGATAAAATTAGTTCTTGATTTACTAAGATTGTTATTAATGATACATTAATAACAACTATGCGTCATTAATATCACGCTTTTCTATAAACAGAAAAGTAATATACTTATATATTACTAATATTAGTAATATATACTAATAAGTAACGATCTTTGTAAATTTTATTGGAAATGACAAAATTAGACTTTAAGGATTCATTTCAGCATAGTAAAGTACTATGTCAAGTATGATTTTATGTTTTCAAAATGTCTGTATAATCGCCTGTACAGGTAATATCACCGTATCAATCTTATCGAAGGTAAGATTGACGGCAACTGATCATACAATGATTTTTAGAGCATACCATTATTTTTTTAAAATCATTAAAATAAAATAATGGTATTACACACTGGCTGCCATATACTCGACTAAAGAAATTATTACCATAATCGCAATACATTGAACTATGATTAGTATAGTGGATAGGCTTAATGTATAAATAGCGAGTATCTCATGTAACTTTAGATCTATTAAGTAATTTTACAATGATTAGTCAGCATATAAAACAATGAGCACATAATAAATTCCTCAGTGAATGCAGACGATAAACTTTTGAAGTTTATCTCAGTAAAACTGGTTTATTCAATGTTAAAATCATGGGGTAGTTTATAAAGACTCAACAAAAAATTTTTTATAATTTTAAAGATAATAATTTATTATAATAAATTCTGTTCGACGAATTTCCAGTTAACAAGCCCCCAAAAATTTTTTAAATATTCTGCTCGAACATTACGATAATCAATATAGTATGCATGCTCCCACATATCTACAGTCAGCAATGGCTTATCATCACCGTTAATTGGCGTTTCTGCATTTGATGTATTAATAATAGAAAGTTGTTCAGTTGGCTGCTTTACCAACCATGTCCAGCCTGAACCAAAACTTTTACTTGCTGTATCAGTAAACTGCTTCTTGAATGTTTCAAAACTCTGAAAATATTTATTAATTTCCTTAGCTATTTTACCTGTTGGCTCACCGCCAGAATTAGGTGCTAGACAATTCCAATAAAAGGTATGATTCCATACTTGAGCAGCATTGTTAAAAATCAATCCTTGCGTCGTTTTTATAATTTCTTCTAATGTTTTTTCTTCAAAGTTAGTATCTTTAATTAGATTATTCAGATTATTAACATAAGCACTATGATGTTTACCATAGTGGTACTCTAGTGTTTCTTCAGAAAGAAACGGCTCTAAAGCATTTTTAGCATAAGGTAACAATGGTAATTGGAAAGACATTGCACAGACTCCTTGTTAATTTGCGTTATGCAAGCTGTTTAATAAACAAAATATAACCGTATTGTAATTAACCTTTTCCTATAGATCACTTACTAGTTATAATGAACTCATTTTATAAAATGATATTCATACATACTAATGATAGCAGGAAAAGATTGTCAAGTATTGATATAAAATGGTATTTTCCAAATGTTAAATACGTGTAGTGCAAAATACTAAATTTACTTTCATGTAAGGAAGGAACAATGACGACAATAGAAAAAATTGAACATCAGATAAACAAAAATCCTATTTTGTTGTATATGAAAGGCTCCCCTAAATTTCCAAGTTGTGGTTTTTCAGCTCAGGCAGTTCAAGCTCTTTCTGCTTGTGGTGAACGTTTTGCTTATGTAGATATTTTAAAAAATCCAGATATTCGCAGCGAGTTACCTAAATATGCAAACTGGCCAACATTTCCTCAATTATGGATTGATGGCGAACTCATTGGAGGTTGTGATATTATTATGGAAATATATCGGAATGGTGAATTGCAGAAATTAGTCGCTACAATTGCCGATAAATATCGTTCTTCAGAGCAGAAGAACAAGAATAATGAATAATATCCATAAAATAATTATCAGGAAGTAAATTATATATTAGCACTGTCTGAGATTATTGATTAGTTTTTAAAGGCCATCCGCCTAGTTTTTTCCATTTATTAACAATCTTACAAAATAATAATGCTGTTCTTTCAGTATCATAAAGAGCGCCATGTGCCTGTTTGCCGTCAAATGGGATTCCTGCTGTATAACAAGCTTTAGCTAAAATTGTTTGTCCAAAAACTAGTCCACTGAGTGCTGCAGTATCAAAAGTAGTAAAAGGATGAAACGGATTATGTTTTAGATGTGCTCGTTTGGCAGCGGCCATTATAAAACTATGATCAAAATTGGCATTGTGAGCAACCATAATTGCCCGATTGCAATTATTATTTTTCATACCTCTTCTAATTAGTTGAAAGATGGTAAGTAAGGCACTATATTCATCAATAGTCTTACGTAAAGGATTACTTAGATCAATACCAGTAAAAGCAAGAGCAGTTGTTTCTATATTTGCACCGGAAAAAGGCGTGATATGGAAATTATGTTTTGCATCAATCTCTAACCAACCTTCTTGATCCATTTTTAATGTTATCGTCGCTATTTCTAATAGCGCATCTTGCTGTGCATTAAATCCACCGGTTTCTACATCTATCACAACAGGATAGTAACCTCGAAAACGCTTTGCCAACGTATTAGCATCATTTTTTTTATTAGACATTTATTTAAGTTGTTTACTTAGTAAAAGATATGAAGATTTTACGTTAAATTTTAGATAAAATGCATTGCATTGGCTGCAATATAGAAAAGGTGTAGATATTTTTAAATTAAAACTAAAAACTCTTCTATCTCAAGAAGATAGAAGAGTTTTTAGTTTTAATGCTGTCTATTATATAGAATATAGATCTTTTACGTGCAATTTTCATTGCAAGAAACTTCTAATAAAGGTTGCAAACCTAACTGCATTATTGAATGCCTGAATATACTATTAAATGTATCTACAATACTTTTAACTTTAGTTAAAGTACCTAAAAGGCGTTTTCATTGCGTTATATTTAACAAAATATTATGAGTTCATGATACAATACATATTTTAGAATTTTAATTCTGTATAAAATTTATACTGTCATCGTAAAAGTAAAGTAAACACTAAAGAAAACACTTAAAATAGTATGAAGTAGGTACTAATAAGCTGTTTATATGTTAAACAGCATCTGTCTATAACACAAATAAATAAAATGTTCACTTTACTATTATTTTCTTTCAGACAATTTATGGTTAATTAATATTAACCATAAATTGTGTGTGTTTTAATGTTTAGTATTATTGAGTAATAATCTCTTTATATTAACTGTATAAGTTTTTATTTATTTAACTTTATTGCTTATATCAATAGTATTGTACCGTACAATTGCCATGATATTCTAAATTTAGAAAACATCTTTTAAAAAAATCACTCATTATTCATTAGCTTTATTTACACTCAGTCATTGTGTAACTTGATTATTTTATATTTCATATTTATATATGAAATATAAAATAATCTATAAAATTTAACTTAATAAATACTTGTAATAAAATTTTATAAATAAGTGAATGTACTAACAATATAATATAAATTTATATGTATCACTGCTTACTAAGCAAGTATATATTAGTACATGGAAATGGATTTATATTTATGGGTTATTACTTATAATATCATAAGTAACGTTCTGATCTTTCGTACCTCAATCATGTCTAATTGACATTACCTAAAACAAATTTAGTAACATAAAATAGTATACTTATTATATAGGTTAATGATTTTAGTTAAAAAAACAAAATAGGCTTCATTATGCATGACACCTAATGAGTTAGGTGAACTGAATATTATGAATAAAAGGATTACTATAATCCTAATAAATAGTATTTGTAAATACTTTAATACCGTAGCTGCTAATGATTTAAATTTATCTGATATTGACTATTGGAGTTATATTAACGAGGAGAAGTCGTAACATTATGTCTGTTGCTCCTAATAGATGCATATACTTAACTATGACAGTTACATGTTTTTCAATATGAAAAAATTATTTATATCCAACCTAATTTCCAACTAAAACATTTTGATTTGTTGAGTAGTACTAAACATGGTATCAGTAATGTACGCTTAAATTGTAGCTATAATTTTAAGAAAATTTTCTTCTTACTCATAAAATATATCATCCAATAATTAACTAAGAATTGTGTTGATCTAATGCGCTAATTAACTGTAATATACGATTGTACTTTGTATGTATTTATCTTGTTTAGTAGTATAAACTTGCTCAAAATAGACTGCCTGTATTTATACAGGCAGTTAAATCTACCATGGTAACAATACCACCAAAATCTACTTTAAATGAAGATTGCTTTTCAAAGCTCATACACAATATAAAAAAATAATTCTGAATATACATGAAATCGTCATTGATTTTTATCATGATCACTGAATATTTGAAGTAATAGCAACATTCATTTAATTTTTAAAAATCTAATATAGAGTACAATCATACTAATATGAGCTTTTAAGCTCATATTAGTATGATTGTACTCGGCTAAATAAAATAAAAAAAATATGATAGTTATGATGGTAAGTATATTGGATGACTAAAGTAATAATTATTGGAAAATCCTGATAACCAGGCATCACCTAGATGTGATGTTAGATACAAGCTTAATGGAAGTAATATTTTTATTTAAAATTGATAAATTTAATCTAACAAAATATGGTTTTTTATTTTTCTCTCTTAGAGCTTAAGAAATAAAAGTTAGCTCATGATTATTTTAATTAAATTTGATACCTATGTTTTATAGTCAGTTACTGATTATCCCTTGCATATTAAGTAAAAAGTGATGATCAAAAATACTACTTATATGCTACTAAAATTAAGAATCTATTGAATAGTAACTATTATTCTCTATAGAGAATACCTTCTTCGATTTTATTGAAGACCTATTTGGTATCAGCTGAGTACCTAAATAACTTGTTCTATGAAATTAGACAATAAAAATAGAATTTTGCATTAATTAAATATCATTATAGTAGGATATGTTGAGCATAAAAATATGACATATACTAAATGGTGTTGCTGTACGAAAATTATTGTGATGATATCAGTATGATATAAGTTAATGAGTCTATGAAACTTAACGCTATCTGTACCTATAGTGTAAGTAGCCAGTACTTAAGAAGTACTGTATTAAAATTATCGCAACAAGACATAAAGGAGATGTAAGTACAATTAACGATCCATTAAAATCATTGATCCACCTCTACTCTACGAGTAGAGGTGGATCAATGATTAACTTCTAGTGAAAGCCTAGAGTAACTATTTTATGAAAAATTCACGCAAATAGTTATGACAAACTCTTCTTAAGAAGATATTAATAAAACTTATAGTAAGATTAACAGAAATATAGCTTACATAATGATAATGTAAAATTTTTACTATATACGGATCAGCTTGTGTACTTTATCAGAATGTTTAGCTCATTGAGCTTCTATACTAGCTCCAGTAAGTAAACGGTATTATATCAAGATAGAGGTAAAAATGGCAGAAAAAATGCAAATAGATGTTAATAATTTAAGACGAGAATATATATATGGTGGTTTGAGGAAAAAAAATTTAACTAATGAGCCATTGGCTTTATTTGAACATTGGTTAAAGCAGGCTTATGAAGCAAAATTAGTCGATCCAACTGCTATGTGTCTTGCGACAGTAGATAAAAAAGGACAACCCTATCAAAGAATTGTATTACTCAAACAGTATAATAAAGATGGGCTCGTATTTTATACGAATTTATCGAGTCGTAAGGCACAACATATTACCTTTAACAATCAGGTCAGTTTGCTATTTCTATGGAATCAACTAGATCGACAGGTTTGTTTTTTAGGCACAGCGGAAAAACTTTCTTCACTTGAGGTAATAAAATATTTTTATAGTCGTCCAAAAGATAGTCAAATTGCAGCATTGGCTTCACGACAATCTGAAAAAATTTCTACTAGAAGTCTATTAGAAAATAACTTTTTTGCATTAAAACAAAAGTTTAAAAATTATAACATTCCTTTACCTACTTTCTGGGGAGGTTATCGTGTCAAATTTTATAGTGTTGAATTTTGGCAAGGTGGTACGCAACGGCTACATGATCGTTTTTTATATCAATGGCAATATGATCATTGGCAAATTGATCGCTTAGCGCCTTAAATAAAAAAATAGTTTTTCACTGGGATTGAATGTGCTGATAGTTTTATTCTATGGACGCCCATTTGTATAAGATTTCATCTATAAAATTGATTCAATAATCATTGATGGAGTTATATATGGTTAGCAAGAACCTAATTAAACAATTGCAAGAGCGAGAGTTAATTTTTCATCTAACGGATGAAAAAACATTAATAGAAAAACTATCCAAGGGATCAATAACACTCTATTGTGGATTTGATCCAACTTCTGATAGCCTACACTTAGGGCATTTAGTTCTTTTACTATGTTTAAAGCGCTTTCAGAAAGCAGGGCATCAATCGCTAGCTTTATTAGGCGGAGCAACAGGTTTAATTGGGGATCCAAGCTTTCAAGCTAATGAACGTAAATTAAATACAAATGAAGTAGTACAAAAATGGACTGAAAAAATTCGTAAACAGATTGCATTATTTCTAGATTTTGATTGTGGTAAAAATAGCGTAAAAATTATTAATAATTATGAGTGGTTTAAAAAAATGGATGTTCTAACCTTTTTGCGTGATATTGGCAAGCATTTTTCTGTTAATCAAATGATAAATAAAGCAGCGGTTAAACAGCGCCTTAAACGTGATGATACTGGCATCTCTTTTACTGAATTTTCTTATAATTTATTGCAATCTTATGATTTTGCTAACCTTTGCCATCAATATAATGTTGAATTACAAATAGGAGGCTCTGATCAATGGGGAAATATTACTGCAGGTATTGATCTCACTCGTCGTTTATATCAAAAAAAAGTTTTTGGCTTAACGGTACCACTAATTACTAAATCTGATGGTACTAAATTTGGTAAGACAGAATCTGGGACAGTTTGGTTAGATCCACACAAAACAAGTCCATATAAATTTTATCAATTCTGGGTGAATACGGCTGATGTGGATGTTTATCGTTTTCTCAAATTTTTTACCTTTATGTCGGTTAAAAAAATTAAAGCTTTACAAGAAGAAGACAAACGTAGTGATCAAGCACCCCGTGCACAGTATATTTTAGCGGAAAAGGTCACTAAGTTAGTGCATGGTGATCAGGGATTGCATGCTGCTAAACGGATTACAGAAAGCCTATTTTCTGATAAAATTGCGGCATTGACCGCAGCAGATTTTGCTCAGTTAGCACAAGATGGTATGCCAATGATTAAATTAAATATTGGTGCAGATTTACAGCAGGCTTTAGTTGAAACAAAATTAGTTCCTTCACGAGGTCAGGCAAGAACACTGATCTGTTCACAAGCGATAGCAATTAATGGCAAGAAATGTATTAAGCCTGAATATATCTTTAGTGATAACGATCGCCTATTTGGTAGCTATTCTTTAATCAAACGTGGTAAAAAAAATTACTATTTAGTTCATTGGCAATGATAAATCTATCTAGTATAATTACTATAATGTAATAGTATTATCCCTTTAAAGGGAGTTATTTCAAGTTTTTCTAAAACACTATCTATGATCATAGATAGTGTTTTATTTTTCTAGAATCCGAAATTTCAAAAATTTTGTTGCAAGGACGTCAGATTATATTTCTTCTTTGTAAAGAAGCAATATAATCTTGGATATTATGAGGTAATAACCTTAATATATCCTTAATATATTCTAGGAATAATAGTAACCATCGATTACTAATATTGAGTAAGTATGAATAGAAAAAGAGATCGATTCTAAAATCAGCATAATAGCAAGCGATGAATTAAACGTCATGTTTTACTAAAAAGTAAATATTACACATCAATGTAAAGTGCTGTCATTTTAATTCATTTTATTATCAAAAAATTCCAATTCAAATTAATAGGATCCTTCCTCTACACATAAACCTAAGATTAGGTTTATGTGTAGAGGAAGGATGATGGTAAAATGATAGATTGTCCAAGATTAAGTATCAACCTATAGTGATAGCAATAGCACAGTATTCACTGTAGATAAATATATGCTTAAAAAATTTTCTATAAACTAGATATAGTGATAATGAATTTTATCACTATTGTTCAGTAATTGTCTTTGTATTACTGAATATTTTGTTATGGTTAATAACCTAATCTCCAGAACATATTTATTAAGATTTTATTATAAATGGTAGTAGTAGAACCATTAATTACCCTATCACTTACTTTACAGTAAGTGATAGGGTAATTAATGGTTATTTCAATAACAAATAACATTTTTGTACTTTTAAAGTATAAATAATATATACTTCATTACTGAATGACTGAGGTAATAGAAAGAAAATTCTTTTTGATTTCTTTGATCTATACAAAGATGTGATAAATTATAACACCTCTGTACATAGAGGTCGAAATGATATGCAAGATCGCATTGTTTCATGCGCAATGATATCATTGAAGTGATATAATTTCTTTCTTTATTGAAAGAAGCGAAAAGTTAATCTATACAAGTAAAAAAATAAGTAATTTTTATAAAAACAATTTTGTAATTTATCCTTTTTTTGCAAAAAATCTTACACTTAGTTATTTAAAACTCCATAAGACTTATATAAAATATAAGTCTTATGGAGTTAATGTCTTATATGATATAAGATATATAATATATGGTTTTTAATAAAACGTCGTTTTAAGAAGTTTTATTTCTATGATGCCTCTGAATCTATGCAGAGATAATCTGATTATTGTATACTGAGTGCGATAACAAATAAAAGACTTATTCTGAGCTTATTGTAGAATAAGAATTTTCTTGTTGATGTATAAAAGTAATCACCTCCTCTTGATAAGAGGAATTTTTCAGGGTTCTGCATTTCAATAAAATAGCTTGATCATGATCAAGCTATTTTAATAATTAACTTGCGCTTTTTTTAAAGTATAATAACTTATTTTCCAGTAGCTAACATATGCTAATAACTTTCTGCAGGTAGCGTCAATAAGACTAAAATGGCAGTCGGGTTATCATGCCATTCTTAATATATGGATGTTTATCTGTAATTTACTCAACAAGTAAATAAATTTACTTTATCATTATTTTGTTTAAAATTAGTGTTAATAAAACTAATGTTAAACAAAATAGAAAAAGAAAATGCAAGATAATGCAGGCAGCCAAACATTAATACCAGATAAAAAACTCACTATATCTACAGGTTATTACGATTACCATCGTTTTAGTGTAGCACCGATGTTGCATCGGACCGATCGCCATTGTCGATATTTTCATAGGTTATTAACTAATAAAGCATTACTTTATACTGAAATGATTACAACTGGTGCACTCATGTATGGTAAATGCAATTACCTGAATTCGAGTAAAGAGGAGAACCCTATTGCTCTGCAGTTGGGCGGTAATGAGCCTAAAGCCTTAGGAAAATGTGCAAAAATAGCTCAAAAAAATGGCTATAATGAGGTTAATTTGAATATTGGTTGTCCTTTGGATCAAGGACAAAATAACCAATTTGGCGCTTCTTTAATGCGTAAAAGCTTACTCGTAGCCAATTGTATAAAAGCCATGCAGGATTCCGCAACGATTCCAATAACAGTTAAAACACGAATTGGTGTTGATAATGATGATAGTTACATGTTTTTAACCGATTTTATTGATAAAATCGTGCAAAATAGTCAATGCCGTTTGTTTATTATTCATGCACGCAAAGCTTGGCTATCCGGTTTAAGTCCAAAACAAAATCGAGAAATACCACCGTTAGACTATTTACGAGTCTATCAATTAAAAAAGGATTTTCCTCAGCTAATCATTGTGATTAATGGCGGGATTAAAAGCATTTGTGAGGCTAAACAACATTTAAGTCATATTGATGGTGTCATGATGGGTAGAGAAGCCTACAAGAATCCAGCATTATTAGCTCACGTTGATTTTGAATTCTTTAATCAAAGAAGACTCACTCTTAACCCGATTGATGCAGTAAAAGCAATGTATCCTTACATTGAACGTGAGTTGAAAAATGGAACTTATTTAGACCATATTACTCGTCACATGTTGGGCATATTTCAATCTATGCCTGGTTCTCGAGCATGGCGTCGTTATTTAAGTGAACATGCCTATGAACAAGGCGCCGATTTGACTGTTGTTAAGCAGGCACTGAAGTTTATTACTAATAAATAAAGATTGATTCGGATTGGTTTTATTTAGGCCAAACTTGGATATAAATGAATAAATATTGATCTTAGTTTCATTAAGCGAAAACTAAGATACGATTAAAATTATTTAAATATAGAACATATGAATAACGAAAGCTTCTGTAATATTTAATTTTTCTTTTGAATCCTATCTCTCAGGATGAACCAATTTTAAAAAAATTATTTTCCGTTAATGGTATAACAAGATTAATTGCTGAAATTAACTAATGCATTATTGGTATAATCTCATACTAAGAAGTATGTCAAATGTTAATTAACAGATCGCTTGAAACTCATCACTCAAAATCAGTTTTACTGTAAACATAATGAATCAATGTATTGATCTATAAAGAACTTTTTTAACAATTAAAGTCCTTAATGAAAGGAGCTTATTTATGAAATATAAAACTATTCATTAATGAATAGTTTTATGGATTAATGGGTAAAGAAAGTCATATGGCGAAAAAATATTCTACAAAAAGCATGTTTATGAGTCATAAAGATCCTCAAATAGATGGACTTAAAATTCCGCCTCATTCTTTAGAAGCAGAGCAATCTGTACTTGGAGGATTGATGTTGGATAACGAGCGTTGGGATTATGTCTCAGAACGTATAACCAATGCAGACTTTTTCAGTCAGCCACATCGTACTATTTTTGCTGAGATGCAACGTCTTATTGAGCAGCGAAGACCAATTGATCTAATTACTTTATCTGAATCACTAGATCAGAAAAGGGAACTAGATAACGTCGGAGGCTTTGCTTATTTAGCAGAGTTAGCTAAAAATACTCCGAGTGCTGCCAATATTAACGCCTATGCAGATATTGTGCGTGAACGTGCTATAGTCCGTGATATGATTACAGTAGCAAATGAAATTGCTGATGCTGGTTATTATCCTAAAGGTCGCACTAGCGCAGAATTATTAGATTTAGCTGAGTCACGCGTTTTTCAAATAGCAGAAACTCGCGCCAGCAAGTATAATGGTCCGAAAGGGATTGACGAGATCTTATCGGAAACTATAGAAAAAATCGAACAACTCTATCAAAAGCCGCATGATGGTGTGACAGGCATATCGACTGGTTTTCAGGATCTAGATAGAAAAACTTCAGGATTACAAAATTCTGACCTGATTATTATAGCGGCTCGCCCTTCAATGGGCAAAACTACTTTTGCAATGAATTTATGTGAACATGCAGCAATGACAGAAGAAAAACCGGTATTAGTTTTTAGTTTAGAAATGCCTGCTAATCAAATCATGATGCGTATGTTAGCCTCTCTATCTAGAGTGGATCAGACGCGTATTCGTACTGGTCAATTAGATGATGAAGATTGGGCTCGTATTGCAAGTACCATGGGATTGTTGATGAAAAAGCGCAATATGTACATTGATGATTCTACCGGATTAACACCAACAGAAGTACGTTCACGTGCTAGACGTGTTTACCGTGAACATGGTGGTTTAAGTTTAATAATGATTGATTATCTTCAACTTATGCGAGTTCCTGATATATCTGAGAGTCGTACACTTGAGATTGCGGAAATCTCTCGTTCTCTGAAGTCATTAGCAAAAGAGTTACAAATGCCGGTGATTGCATTATCACAGCTTAATCGCAGCTTGGAACAAAGAGCAGATAAAAAACCAGTTAATTCAGATTTACGAGAATCAGGTTCCATTGAACAAGATGCTGATTTAATTATGTTTATTTATCGAGATGAAGTGTATAACGATAATTCAGATTTTAAAGGAGTAGCAGAAATTATTATTGGTAAGCAGCGTAATGGCCCAATAGGAACAGTACGTCTGACTTTTAATGGGCAATGGTCTCGTTTTGATAACTATGCCGAATCAATCTACCAGGATAAATAATATATTTATGTATTTACATATTTATAATGGAGAGCAAGATGGAAACGGCAACCGCTGTCATTCAGCGTCGTGCTCTGCGCTATAATTTACAACGAGTTCGAGAAATTGTGATTAATAGCCGAATAATAGCTGTTGTTAAGGCTAATGCCTATGGGCATGGTTTATTAGAAACAGCAAGAACAGTTAAAGATATAACTGATAGTTTTTGTGTTGCTCGGATTAGTGAAGCAATAACATTACGTGAAAATGGTATTGATAATCCCATTTTATTATTAGAAGGTTTTTTTGATCAGTCTGAATTACCTTTAGTCACTAGATATTCGCTTGACGTAGTTATACAAGGTACTGAACAACTTGAAATATTAGAGCAGATTAAATTAGAAAAACCGATAAAAGTTTGGATGAAGATTGATACCGGCATGCATCGGTTGGGATTTAGACCTGAAGAATCAGAAATATCTTATTCGCGTTTGATTGCATGCAAAAATATCCAAAAGCCAATCAATATCATGAGCCATTTTAGTTGCGCTAATGAACCAGAGCTACAGGAAGTTACCAATCAACAATTGGCTTGTTTCAATGCTTTCATCAAAGACAAGCCTGGTGAAAAATCTATTGCTTCATCTGCCGGTATTCTATTATGGGCAGCATCCTATTTTGATTGTGTGCGACCAGGAATTATGATGTATGGTGCTTCGCCACAAGAAGGTAAGCAAGGTAAGGATTTTGGTCTTTTAGCAGCAATGACTCTGAAATCTAATTTAATTGCTATTCGTCAACATAAAGCTAGAGAACCGGTTGGTTATGGAGGAGTTTGGGTTAGTGAGCAGGATACTAGTCTTGGTGTAGTCGCAATTGGTTATGGGGATGGTTATCCTCGTAATGCTCCGTCAGGTACACCGGTAGTAATCAATGGAAGAAAAGTACCAATTGTTGGCAGAGTTTCTATGGATATGATCTCAGTAGATTTAAAAATTAAAAACAAAGATAAGGTTGGCGACGAAGTAATTATATGGGGAGATTTATTGCCTGTTGAAGAAGTAGCAGCGCATATTGGAGTTAGTAATTATGAATTACTGACAACACTCACTTCGAGAGTGGCAATGAAGTACATAGATGAATAAATTTATCGTAGATTATGTAATAATAACACTCTGTACGGAGAGTGACAGAAAACTGTGAGTATTTTCCGTTTTAGTTTTTCAAAATGTAAATACTTTGTCGGTGCTCTTGCTCTTGCTAAGAGCAAGATAGATCACTCTTGTTTTGATCGTTTAAAACCTCTCTTAGAGATAGGCCATTAATAACAGTGACAAAAATTACACTAGTGCTTACTATCTGAGGCTCATAGTATTTGTAGCAGTTGCTGTGCTATCCATTTTATCTAGAAAATGATAAAATGCAGCTTTCAGTTAAATTAAAATCAATTCCTGATTGCACAATCAGGAATTGATTTTAATTTAACTGTCATATCAACCAATAATCAATGAGTTGATCAACTACTTATTCAAGTAGTTATTTGAAGAAATAAGAAGTATAATAATTAATGCAGTGACCTGATCATCCTCTTCAGGACTTCATAGAAAATTACAAATTTTAGAATAACAGTAGTTTTATTTATTGCTCAATCCTAGCAGGATTTAGTTGCTATGGTTTTCATTTTAGAAAAGTAGATTTACCTTTAATAATTTTATTAAAAATACTGAATTAACAACGAGCATTATGCTAATATAAGCATAAACATAATAGAATAATCTATTCATGATTACTAATCAATGGATGCATTAGTTATTAATATATGATACTTCAATGAAGTAATCAATATTGCTAAGTGTAATCTCGTTATGTATACAATGTTAATTCTTTTCTTTAGAAACCATGATGTCATAGTTATGATGCATCCAAAATTACTGCAATTGATATAATGATAACATTTAGTTTACTGAAATAATTTTATGAATCATGAAGTTTTTATTCTAACCTAGATAAAAAACTCTGTAATTTTAGTTTGTTAATTTTTGTTCTACTGTTTTTGCATAAAAATGTGATGCTATCAATTAGAATAGATACTGCGATTCCACTGCAATAAAATCATGTTACCAAGGTATGATTTAATTGGAAGAGATAAGGCGTTTTAGTGACCTTAAATAGGAAGATGTAGAGTGATTAAAACTGTATGCAGTTAAATCATAAAAACAGCAATGATATTAGAACATTTTCTTAATTTTTTAGTAACTTTACATGATTTGTATCATCGTTGTATTGTTGTTATTTATTGCTATTTCATATTTTAATGGTGTTGTCTAAAAAACGATTAGCTATAGATACCAATTATTTAAGTAATGTTTTCAATCTACTAAAACCACATGCCTTGCAATTTTAAAAGGAAAGGTAAATAGGTTACTAGTAACCATACTGTAATATCGGTTTCAAAAATTGACCAGTATATGATGTCTTACATTTTACTATCTGCTCTGGAGTACCAGAAAATAAGATCTCACCACCACTACTACCACCTTCTGGTCCGAGATCAACAATCCAGTCGGCTGTTTTGATTACGTCTAAATTGTGTTCAATAATCACAATAGTATTACCCTGATTACGAAGTTGATGTAATACATGCAATAGTTGTTGAATATCAAAAAAATGTAAGCCATTGGTTGGTTCGTCTAAAATATAAAGCGTTTTTCCAGTTCCACGTTTAGAAAGTTCTCGAGATAATTTAATTCTTTGTGCTTCACCACCGGATAAAGTACTTGCTGGTTGACCTAAATGAATATAAGACAGTCCGACGTCAATTAATGTTTGCAATTTTCGCGTTAATACAGGAACAACGGAAAAATATTCATGAGCTTCCTCAATAGTCATTTCTAATACTTCGTGAATATTTTTGGTTTTATATTTAACCTCTAAGGTTTCACGATTATAGCGTTTACCATTACAGTGATCACAGGATACATAAACATCAGGTAGAAAATGCATCGCAACTTTGATCACACCATCTCCTTTGCAAGCTTCGCAACGACCTCCTTTTACATTAAAACTGAACCTACCAGGGGTATAACCACGCGCTCGAGATTCAGGAACACCAGCAAATAATTCCCTTACTGGAGTCAATACTCCAGTATAGGTAGCTGGATTAGATCTAGGAGTACGACCTATCGGCTTTTGATTAATATTAATTACTTTATCTAAGAATTGTAATCCTTCAATATCTTTATAAGGGGCAGGATCTACATGGGTAGATTTATTTAATTGTCTCTGAACAATAGGAAATAAAGTATCATTGATCAAAGTGGATTTACCTGATCCAGAAACTCCGGTAATACAGGTAAATAAACCAATAGGTAGTTCTAATGTGATATTTTTTAAATTATTACCTTTCGCACCAATTAACTTAATGATTCTTTCTGCATTGCAAGATATTCGTTTAGGTGGAATAATAATTTTACGTTCACCACTAAGATATTTTCCGGTTAAAGAGTCTGGATTGCTAATAATATCGTCTATGCTCCCTTGAGCAACGATATGTCCACCATGTATTCCTGGTCCAGGACCAACATCAATAATATGATCTGCAGTGCGGATCGCATCTTCATCATGTTCAACAACAATAACAGTATTACCTAAATTCCGTAATTGCAGCAAAGTTTGCAATAACCTAGCATTATCTCGTTGATGTAAGCCAATGGAAGGTTCGTCCAATACATACATGACACCTACTAAACCAGCACCAATTTGACTTGCCAACCGAATACGTTGTGCTTCACCACCGGATAAAGTGTCAGCGGAACGAGAAAGAGTAAGGTAATTTAATCCTACGTTAACTAAAAATTTTAGTCGATCATTAATTTCTTTTAAAATTTTTTCTGCAATTTGTCCACGTTGCCCACTAAATTGCAAGGTTTGTAAAAATGCCATCACATTGTCAATACTCAAATCAGAAATTTCAGATAGAGTGGCGTTTTTAATAAACACACAATGGGCTTCTTTTCGTAATCGGGTTCCATGACAGTCCATGCATGGTCGATTATTGATATATTTTGCTAGTTCCTCACGCACTGCTTTTGATTCAGTTTCTTTATAACGTTTTTCCATATGATGGATTATGCCCTCAAATGGGCGCTGCCTGATAATAATATCACCATGATCGTTTTGATATTTAAAGTCAATTATTTCTTCTCCAGAACCATATAAGATAACTTGCTTGATTGTTGGATCTAACGAACTAAAGATTGCATTAACATCAAAGTGATAATGTTTAGCTAATGACTGTAGCATCTGAAAATAATCAAAGTGGCGTTGATCCCAACCATATATTGCCCCAGCAGCCAAAGAAATTGTTTCGTTTTTAATTATATGATCTGGATCAAAAAATTGTTGTACTCCTAGTCCATCACAAGAGCTACAAGCCCCTGCGGGATTATTGAAGGAAAAAAGGCGCGGTTCTAATTCACTCATACTGTAATCACATACTGGACAGGAAAGAGTAGCGGAAAAAATAAGTTTGTTTTCTTGGCTATCATCTATATCAGTAATCACTGCAATGCCTCCTGATAGATTAAGTGTAGCTTCAAAGGATTCAGCCAGTCGTTGCATGAGTTCAGTATGAACTTTGAAACGATCAACAACTACTTCAATAGTATGCTTTTTATATAGTTCTAATTTAGGTGGATTAGATAGATCGTAAACTTTGCCATCAATACGAGCGCGCAGATAACCTTGTTTTGCCAAATTATCTAATAGTTTAATATGTTCACCTTTACGCTCTTTAAGTATCGGCGCCAATAACATTAATCGCTTTCCTTGCTTCAAGGCCATGATGTTATCAACCATCTGACTAACTGTCTGTGCAATTAACGATATATTGTGATTAGGACAACGCGGCTCACCAACACGTGCAAATAATAGACGAAAATAATCGTAGATTTCTGTGATTGTTCCTACTGTTGAACGTGGGTTGTATGAGGTGGTTTTTTGATCAATAGAAATAGCTGGCGATAGTCCCGAAATATGATCAACATCCGGTTTTTCCATTAATGATAAAAACTGCCGAGCATAGGTAGATAGTGATTCAACATATCGTCGTTGACCTTCTGCGTAAAGAGTATCAAATGCCAGTGATGATTTTCCTGAGCCAGACAATCCAGTAATAACAATCAAATTATTCCGAGGAATAATTAGATGGATATTTTTTAAATTATGGGTTCGTGCTCCTTTGACTTCAATTTTATTCATATATTGCATCCTGAATAAGGATTCCGGTAAAAATAAATAAAAAAATAAATAAATGTTTAAATTATATTCCTGACAGCATAAATATTACAGTATAGGCTTCTATATTCAATAGCATGTTCATATGCTAAGCTAGTAAAGGACATACATTAGGTTAATAATAAAACATCAGGAGTATCAAATGGCCAACAGAGGCGTTAACAAAGTCATACTTATCGGTAACCTTGGACAAGATCCTGAAATTCGCTATATGCCAAATGGCGGTGCAGTTGCCAATTTTACATTGGCAACCTCTGAAAGTTGGCGTGATAAGCAAAGTGGCGAAATGCGTGAAAAAACAGAGTGGCACCGTATTGTAATTTTTGGAAAACTAGCGGAAGTAGCGAGTGAATATTTAAATAAAGGCTCGCAAGTTTATATTGAAGGTTCTCTACAAAACCGTAAATGGCAAGATCAAAATGGCCAAGATCGCTACTTTACTGAAGTGGTAGTGAATATTAGTGGTACCATGCAAATGCTCGGCGTTCGTAGTAGCTCACAAGAGGCCATATCACGCAATAATTCTGTTACTGTTGGGGGGCAACTACAGAAATCGGAACAGTTAAAAACAAGTCAGCAGTTTACTGGTAGCAGTTCATCCAAAATTACACATGCAGGAAAAAATACTCCATTGACTCCGACTGAGCCACCATTAGATTTTGACGATGATATTCCATTTTAACTGATATGAACTGCTTCAGGTTTTAATTTTGCTTTGTCATTTTAATGTTACAGATAACCAAATTGTCTAGATAAAATTCTAGGAATTATTCTGATTTCTGTAGACTGTTGTCCTTAATTAAGGGTGTACTTGGCATTATTCGTAAATCAATTTTTTAGTTTTTTCTAGTATCGTTTAAGAACGATTTTGGTTCTAGATATACGGGATTAACTATGAATAAACGTTACTTCAGTGCAAGTGATATAGGTTTTTAATTACAATGTTTTGATTTTTGTACGTTTAAAAAGAAAAAATTGATGCACGTTAACATTAGTAATCCAAAGATCATAACTGGATCTTTGGTTTATATTATCATTTTACGCAATCTCACCGTATGGTAGATTGCGATAGGCCTTGGTGCGCTCGTTTCTAGCGATCAGTGAAGAGTTAGGTGAATGCTCAATAAATAGATTCTTTGGCTATTTGCATAGCCAATACGGATAAAAGTAAATGGTAAGATTTATTTTTTATCCGTAACCTAAACAAGACAGATAAAATATCAAAGCCATTTGATATAGCATAATGCGTTGATATGCAAAACTGAATAAGAGAAAAATATAAGTTTTGCTCGAGCTAACTAAAATACAACTGATATTATACTATACTTTAATCATTTTTAAAATGATGTGTTTCATAAGGTATGATATACTTATAGTGATCTTTAAAATTTAGTCCTTAAGATCTCAAATAGTCTTGTAAGCTTTATAAGGTCAAGCTGTTTAATATGCCAGATTGCTTTTTAGATTATATGTTAGTCTTGCTTATGCTGCAAAAAATCAGATAACACAAAGTGTGCTACGTTATTTCACTTTTTTTGTAAAGAAAGTTATATCCTATGCATGAGTAAGTTAAAAAAATAAAGATTAAATACCAAGAAAAGGAGCATAAAGGTTTATATCTATAAAATTAGAGCATACATATTCAGTATTTAATATGTAATTTAAAACTGCATATTAATAATAAAGCCAATCAAAAACATAATGCGGTTTTGAATAAACCTAACGTGAAGGTATTTAACTTAATGAAGTTAGATTACTCTTAACTCAAAAATCTAAAATAATAGTTTGGATCTATTTCTCTCTTGACATGAGAGAAATAGATCTTAAAATGCAGATCAATTGAGAATAACCAATAAATCACTATAAGCACCAAAGAGCGCAATGTAAAATTACAGTTTTTACTTAATTTTGATATACTAATCACAATTAAGTATTTACTAGAGTCTGATTAAAGGCTTTCTTTGGAGTTTTGAACTAAGTACGCTTAGGATAATTAAGATCTTTTAGAAGTTTTCACTTCATACAAGAAGTACAAGTAAAAATGTATTTTATAGTCATAAATCCCATACCTAAAACAGGTCATAAATTATAAAGAAGTGTTTAAGTTTCGATTGTAAAAATCATTTTATGTTTAAAAACATAAGTTTAGAGTTCTTTTTTAACCTACTAATATAGTATATAGGGTATATTATTTTTTAAAAAGTATTCTTCATGAATACAGGTAACTTATGACTTATTAATGTTTAATTTTATGACTTTTTATGTTAGTTTAACTAGATTCCATATGTATACATAAAGCCAATATGTTCAGTTAATATTTTCTATATTGTTTTATGTACTCAAAAGCTAGAAGGTTTTTAACCATGCTCTAATTCTTCATTATGCTCTAATTCTTCATGTTATAGGATATTGAAAATATATTTAAAACATTTATATCAATTTCTGATATTTCAGAACTGTATCATTGATTTTATTTTTTTATTTTTATAATTGGAATGGCGAATGATTTTTATTTGCCTTGCATATTATTTTGCTTTTATTTTATATAAAATAAATTAAAAGCATTTGATTTTTTATTAAATAATAAAAGAGTTTCATATTGTTATGATAATACATATATCATTATGTACATTTGATCATCTTTAATCAAATAATAAATTGATATTGAATTTATTATTTGATTAGCGTTATGGTATTGTTCATACTATTATTGATAGTTGAGGCAATGCATGCATACTCAAATGAACTAGACGTTACTTGAATTACTTGTGATGTTACTACTCCCTAAATAACACTTAATCTTTTATATAAGATCACATGCTCTTCTATTTTATCAGAAGAACATGTGATTAAACCATCTCTATCTTTGGCTACAGGTTTTTTAACCTGTATAGGAAAATCTCGTAAATAACGACCATCCTCTCTCTTAAAGAGAGAGGATTAAAGTAAAACCTGATATAGCACTAATTCTCTTGAAACCGTATTGTTGATAACAAAAAATTGCTGATTACATTGGTCAATACATTTCAATACACTTTCGGATAAACAATCCGTTCAATAAAAAGTCTTTTAAAGAACAATTAATACCTATAGGTACTTAACAACAATTAATGAAAGATTGCTAGTCATTTATAATACTCACTGATCCATGATAAGCAAATAGTCAATAATATCTATGAAGTCTATGAGGATAATAAAATGAAATTAAAGTAATAACTCATTTTATATATTAGTAATAGCAATAGACAATCAATGGATTTCTAATAATCCCATCTTTGATGATAAAGTGTAGTACAGAATAAGCATTATAGAAAAACTGATTATCTTTATAGACTGTTTTCGCTGAAAATACTATTCAATTTCAATTTTAAAAAAGTATAAATATGATATACTTTACAATAAAACATTGTATAACATAAAGTAAAATAGTGCAGAAATCATAAACATCATCAGGCTTTCAATTATCAAGATTGACTGTAATTATTGTTTCGTGTATTATTAGAATAATGAATTGCAGCAACCAATTGACCAACATTAGTTGATATCAACTAATACCTACCTTTTTATTATTGTTTAGTTATAAAACAAAAATATTAAACAATAATTGTTATCTTTGCTTAAAAAGCAGCACATAAGAGCTAATGGTAAATAATGTAACGGAACAATAAAATTGTAAAATGTTCTTATATATTGCAAGATATATGGTTTACAATCATAATGATTATGGAACGAGATTAGTTCGCTCAGATAATTTTACCGTTATCAAAAGCGTGAGAACTGATTGTTAATACCAGAATAGTTTTACATACAATAACAATTGTGTTCATTAATAATGTTAATGTTTACAACATTGCTTGAAACACTTAAATATTTAATGACATGATGAAGACGTTATGAGATAAAATAGTTACTTTATGATCACTATATCTACAAACAATATATCATTTTAATTCATATATTTGATGCGCTATATTTCTCGCTTCTATCTAGGATAGATATCAATAAATAATGATATATCTTGAAATATTTGAGATCTCCTAATATTCGCGATCATCCGAGATAAAATTTTAAAAAATTTTCGGATCACTACCAATAGATTATTACTAATGATTAATAGGTTAGATTTCCTATTTACACTATATCACAAGATGAGATATTGTAAATCTGAGTTGAACAATATTGTTAACTCATTTAAGACTTTTTAGTGTTAAAAACATTTATGGAAAATCAATCCACTATTACTATGCAATGATAGTATTTATAATATTTTAGCACCTCATTACTGCTAGCGATATTCTTTTATCTTTCTTACTAAAACATAATGTTATCATGAATAATGTAATTTGGATTTACTGACCAATAACTATTAGTGTTGGTATTTCACAAACTACATGAACAATCTGTATCCTTGTATTTTAAAGGTAGGCAAAGAGCCTACCGCTTGATTGCAAGCGCCTTTTACCTTTGGAAAAGGATACATATTTATATTGATTGCTATGAGAATATACTTCGTTGCATTAATGCTCAGTATGATGAATTAATTTGATCATGTAATAGAAAATGCTAACTGCTCTTTAGGCTGATTGTACAGTTGATCAACTGTATTCTCTAATTGGTCGAATCTGAATTCGACTTAAAAAATAAAACTACCTCCTAATATTTATAAGGATCATAGCTAATACTATTATTGTTTAGTTTCGATACTCAACTAAACTGCTTTTAATTTTCTGCCATTAAAGCTCTGCGTGAAGATATCCTATTATTAATTGTTTAATGTAGATATGATAGTTGTGTTATAATCAATTACTTTTATCAAGTTTATTTTTCTTTAGTGTATGATAACTTTAATGATTGAGCCTGTAAATACTGATGTTTTATTAGAAGCAGTAATACCTTAACTGATATAAGTTCTGCTTGCTTTTCAAGATTTATTATCTTACTCCGTAAGATTATTACTAATATTATTAGTAGTCACTTATGTGATTACAAACTTTATCAATTAAGTATTGTTGTTATTCGGATCGCAACCATGTGAATTATCTTGATAATTATAAGTACTTCACTGAATAAATGCATATATGTTCATATTATATGACTCATTAAAATAAAAACATTAAAATTCATTTAATTAAGGATAAAATGGAAATTTTTTTTACTATTCTTATTTTAATTTTAGTTGTTTCAGTATCAGGTGTCATTACGAAAGTAATTCCATTTCGTATACCTCTACCAATCATACAGATTGCGATAGGTGCTTTATTAGCCTGGCCTCAATTTGGTTTACATATTGATTTTGATCCAGAGCTTTTTCTGGTTCTATTGATTCCACCTCTATTATTTGTTGATGGTTGGAAAACGCCAACACGTGAATTCTTTCAAAATGGACGTGAAATTTTCACCTTAGTGTTTGGTTTAGTTTTAGTGACAGTAGTTGGAATAGGCTATGTGATTTATTGGTTGTTACCGAATATTCCGCTCATTGCTGCTTTTGCTTTGGCAGCGGTTCTTTCGCCTACTGATGTGGTAGCACTCTCCTCTATTGTTGGTAGAGATCGTATACCAAAACGGATAATGAATGTCTTAGAAGGTGAAGCATTGATGAATGATGCTTCCGGCTTGGTAGCATTAAAATTTGCTGTTTCTATTGCTATGGGAACTATGATTTTTAGTGTATATGGTATCGCTTTTGAATTTTTTAAAGTTGCTATAGGTGGTTTATTAATTGGTATTGCGGTCACATGGACCTATAGCAAATCACTGCGCATGATGAGTCGATGGAGTGGCAATGATCCAGCAACACAAATGATTTTGATGTTACTCCTACCTTTTGCTGCATATCTTATTGCAGAGCATATGGGGTTTTCCGGTATTTTATCTGCTGTTGCTTCTGGCATGACAATTAGCAAAGCTGGTGTTATTCGTAATGCGCCTTTGGCGATGCGGTTACGATCAGATAATGTTTGGTCGATGTTAGAGTTTGTTTTTAATGGCTTAGTTTTTATCATGCTAGGTTTACAATTACCAGGTATATGGGAAACTTCTGTTATTCAAGCTGAACTTGATCCAAGTGTTGAAACTTGGATGTTATTTATTGCTGTTTTCATTATTTATATTGCTTTATTATTACTAAGATTTATTTGGTTATGGTTAATGGAGCGTTTTAGTCAGCTGTTATTAAAAGCGCAGCCGTTACAATTTGCATCTTATACTTATCGTGAATTATGGTTAGCTTCTTTTGCTGGAATACGTGGTGCGATTACCTTAGCTGGTGTCCTTTCCATACCATTATTTCTTACAGATGGTACACCTTTTCCAGCACGTTATCAGTTAGTTTTTATTGCAACTGGAGTAATCATGATATCAATTTTTATTGGTGTTCTTGCTTTGCCACTTTTGCTATCCACTTTTAAAGTTGGTGATAAACTTTCAGATATTCATGAAATAAGAATGGCAAAATCTGCAATGGCAGAAGTAGCGATTGTAAGTATAAATAAAATGGAAGAACGTCTTTCGTCTGATGTTCAAGAAGCATTGGATCCCGAAGTTATTAATGAGGTTGCTTCCCGTGTTACGAGCTATCTTCGTCGTAGAACTGTGGGTCAAGATGAGATGGAGCATAATTTACTAATAGAAGAGTTAGAACGTCGTTTTCGCTTAACTGCATTACGAGCTGAGCGAGCAGAATTATACCACTTGAGAGCAAAAAAAGAGATCAGTAATGAAACTATGCGAACACTATTATTAGATCTTGATTTGATGGAAGCTTTATTGACTGATAAAGAACATTAATGCATGCCATAAAATAAACGGAATTACTAATTATTATAACGCTACTATGTCAAGCGTCTTTTGTTTACTCTCTAAGTAAACTGTTTTATCTCTTGGATTAAGCTATTTATATTCAAGTTAGTGTACTATTTTAAGTCATATGGTGATTATATCTCTTTCTTTTTAACAAAGAATCACGATCTTAGTGTAGTCTTTATTTTTGTTGCCTGTAGTCGTTATTTGTAACTATTAAAGATCAATAGATAAAGCAGTATGTAGGATGCGATATTTATATAGTGTAATGTTAGGTTGCTACTTGTTAGCTACTAACATTAGCTGTATATAGTTACAGTAATCCTTAAAAGGATTAGTTTATGTGTAGTTTGCAAAAATTTTCTTCGCAATTGCATCAATTGGCTATACAAGAATGATAAGATTTATCTATTACTACAATAGTAATCTCTGCATTGTTTTATATCGATCCCTTTATAGGATATTATTCGATTGCATGAATAATATCCTATATAAATAAATTACCGGATAATATCCTATATAAATAAATTACCTATGACTAAAATACAGTAAGAGTATTGTAATTTTATTGGAGATTAGTGCTTTTAATATTAACTATTATTTTATGTGGAACTATTGCATCTAAAGGTAGATATGACTTGTCTTCTTCAATGAAGAAGCATAAATACCAGATCTTCAAAACTTGCTTAGCTATTTAAGGACTACATTATTATTATAATCTCTCTTAGTACATAGAGAGGTTGCTATCGATCGACTGCATAGTAGTGATATCGAGTACTAAAATATTAGCCTCAAAGGCTAATACTAGCAGTAGCACTGTTGATATTAGCAATAAGCTCTTTGCAGGATATAAAACTTCGCTATGGAATTAACAAATTAAGATTGCACTAGTGTATGCATCTATTGCACTCTTTCTGCCATTTAGAAAGAAAATCTATACCTACACTTAAGCTAATCTACTTAGCTAAGTAGAGATGTTGTTTGCGCAAAATATTGAATTAATTTTCTAAAATATTATTTTATTCTATAATATAGAATTACATTATCACTTCATTCTATTAAGAATGCGATAATTCCACTCAGTTCTGGATATGTTAAATTTCTCAGTGATGCCACACATAACAACTTCTGTATTTTAATACAGCTGAAAATATTGTATTTTAATTACATTTCATTTTATAAAATATGAGTAGGATATTGTATCCATGATCACTTCCTTACAGTTTAAAACTAGTAAAACAATTTTTTCTTTTAACGCTTATCTGCAGTAAGGTAAGAGATGATCAATATTTCTTTCTGCTAAACGATCAATCAATGTTAATTAATTGATAATAGTATAGAATAAAAGAACTGACATTTATCATTTTATCAGTGATACGTAAGTATCATTATTTTTATCTGAAAATATTCAAAAAAATTAACTATAATAGGAACAATGCATTGACTGTATCTGAGATTATGAATGTTATTACCGAATTTTCCAGTGACCATCAAATATTAGCTATTATTATTGTTTTTCTATTAGCGTTTGGAGAATCTTTAGCTTTTATATCTCTATTGCTACCAGCAACAGTAATTTTACTTGGTTTAGGTGCATTGATTGGTAATAATCAAGTTGCTTTTTTACTAATATGGTTTTCTACTACCATTGGTGCTTTTTTAGGTGATTGGTTATCTTATTGGATCGGTTTTCATTATAAGCAAAGTGTACGCTATATGTGGCCAATATCTCGTCGTCCTGCAGTGCTTGAGCAGGGTCATCGTTTCTTTGAGCGATGGGGAGTATGGAGTGTTTTTATTGGTCGTTTTTTTGGTCCATTAAGAGCAATCATTCCTTTAGTAGCAGGTATTTGTGCTATGCCTAAACATTATTTTCAACTCGCTAATTTAGTTTCTTCCATACTGTGGGCATTTGCTATTTTAGCTTCAGGAGCATTTGGTTTATCTTGGCTTGCTAAGTTAGTGGAGTAGCAAGTTTATTAAAACTGTACTCCAATAGTATTGGATTAATGAAAATCAAAATATATTATAAACATTTATATAGTAGAACACTCAATGAGTGTAGAGAATATTAGTTTTAGAATAAAGACTATTTAGAGGAAATTCCGGTGGATATTCAATTATTATGTGCAATTATTGGATTTCTTACTGGCATACTTTTTGGTGGTGTTTTAATCTGGATCGTAGTTGCACAAAAAGTGAATAAAAAAGAATCTGAATTACGAAGCCTATATACTATACAGGCTAGCTATGAGGAAAAAATTACTCATCTTGAATATTGGAAAGGTGAGTGCGAGCGTCGCGATCAAGAATTAAAGTTACAAATGGAAGTTAATCGTAATCAAGAAGTCGAATTATGTGAAGTTATGACACGACTTGAAGAGACACGACTTGTTTTTGAAGAGAAACAGCGGCTATTACTTAATAGTGAACAACGATTAAATGTTCAATTTGAAAATTTAGCCAACCGTATTTTTGAACAAAATGAACGACGTGCTTCTGAGCAGCAGCGTCAGAGTTTAATTGCATTATTAATGCCTTTTCGTGAACAGTTAGATGGCTTTCGGCGGCAAGTGCATGACAGTTTTAGTCAGGAAGCACTTGAGCGTCATACTCTAGCACATGAAATTCGTCAGCTTCAGCAGTTAAATGCAGAGATGGCAAAAGAAACTATTAAGCTGACTAAAGCGTTAAAAGGAGATAATAAAATTCAGGGTAATTGGGGTGAGGCAATTCTTTCACGCATCTTAGAGGCCTCGGGTCTGAGAGAAGGGCATGAATTTGAGAGTCAAGTCAGTATCAACACCTCCGATAGTCGTTATCAACCGGATGTCATTATCCGGTTACCACAAGGTAAAGATGTTGTAATCGATGCTAAAATGTCACTAACAGCTTATGAGAATTATTTCAATAGCGAAGATGAAGAACACAAAGTTACGGCATTGCGGGGACATATTAATTCTGTTCGGAATCATATAAAAGAACTTGGGCGCAAAGATTATCAGCAATTAAATGGATTAAGATCATTAGATTATGTATTAATGTTTATTCCACTTGAGCCGGCTTATTTAATTGCTTTACGTGAAGCTCCTGAGCTTATTGATGAGGGATTAAAAAATAACATTTTACTCGTCTGCCCTTCAACCTTGTTGGTAGCAGTGCGTACTATTAATAATTTATGGCGTTATGAACACCAAAGTCAAAATGCGCAAGTCATTGCTGAGTGTGCTTCTAAAATGTATGATAAAATGCGATTATTTGTCGATGACATACAAATTTTAGGTCAGAGTTTAAACAAAGCGCAGCTTAATTATCAATCAGCAGTAAAAAAATTAACCGAAGGAAAAGGTAATTTAATAAGTCAAGCAGAAAATTTAAAAGAATTAGGGATAGAAGTAAAACGTCCAATTAATACTGAATTTAATAAACATAAATAAGTATCAAAATTATAATTAACAAAATCAGTAAAGTATGAATAAGAACTTAAGATACACAAAAAAATACTTGCAATTCTTGTAATAATTACGTGAACATAATTATGGTAGATCCAATTAAAGAAACCACCGATTTCGGCTTTCGCAAAGTAGCCAAAGATGAGAAAGCGAGTTTAGTTGCTGCTGTTTTTCATTCAGTGTCTACACAATATGATTGTATGAATGATCTTATGTCATTAGGGATCCATCGCATTTGGAAACATTTTACGATAAAAGCTAGTTGCGCGCGCCGTGGGCAATATATTTTAGATCTAGCTGGTGGCACTGGAGACTTAACAGCTAAATTTGCTAAAATAGTTGGTGAAAAAGGTAAGGTTTTTCTCACTGATATTAATGATTCTATGTTGAAAATTGGGAGAGACAAGCTCCGAAATCTAGGGATCGTTGGAAATATTATTTATATTCAAGCGAATGCCGAAGAATTGCCTTTTCCTGATAACTACTTCGATTGCATTAGCATTTCTTTTGGTCTTCGAAATATCACTAATAAAAATCAAGCACTTAAATCAATATTTAGGGTATTAAAACCTGGAGGCCGTCTATTAGTATTAGAGTTCTCTAAA
The DNA here is from genome assembly GCA_032378655.1 of Candidatus Arsenophonus melophagi. Classification (GTDB taxonomy): domain Bacteria; phylum Pseudomonadota; class Gammaproteobacteria; order Enterobacterales; family Enterobacteriaceae; genus Arsenophonus; species Arsenophonus melophagi. The sequence goes on from JAVYJS010000006.1 coordinate 56,485, forward strand.
CCTATTTTATCGGTATTGACTAAATTGTATAATGCTTATTCTTTTCATATTTTGCCACTGATAGGAAAAATAATTATCAATGATGCTGATAGTTATCGTTATCTAGCTGAATCTATTCATTTGCATCCGGATCAGAACACATTAAAAGCAATGATAGAGTTAAGCGGTTTTGAACAGGTCTCATATACTAATATGACTGGTGGAATTGTTGCCCTACACAGAGGATTTAAATTTTAAAATGGTTTTCTCGTCAATGAAAAAGAATGCAAAAGTATCTGTATTATACTCTGCAGTAACTTATCTTTTACAGAATATGTTAAATAAGTTTTTTTATCAGGAACTGGCTCTGAAATCAATTAGAGCAAGGCTAATTGGTCAGGTACTGGCAATTGATTTAAAAGAATTTTCAAAGCCATTCATATTCATTTTCTCTGCTGAAAAAGTAAATGTTATAAATAAGTGTTCTAAATCGGTAGATTGCAGAATAAAAACTGCATTAGTAACGCTAACGCAACTTCACAATACACAACAACTTTCTACGTTTATCAATGATGGAAGGATTGTTATTAAAGGCAATATACACATTGCACAGAATTTCTTAGCAATGTTTGAAGCTACGCAATGGGACCTTGCTCATTATTTTGCTCCTTATGTCGGTGACATTCTTGCCGAAGGAATGAGTCGTTTTATTAAACATTTATTAACTAGAATAAATGGGTTATTAAATCAACAAAAAAATTATTTTAAGGATGTTTTAGTGGAACAATTGCGAATTTTGCCTCATAAATTAGAAGTGTTGAGTTTTTTTGATAAGGTTGAAAACGTTGCGGTAGCAATTAAAAAACTGGAACAGCGTTTGACTAAATGGGAGGAAAAATATGAGTCCGGGAGATATTAAACGGCTCTATTTTATCATTCGAGTATTTCTAAAATATGGTTTAGATGAACTCATTCCACAAAGTAAATTTACTGTACCATTAAAAGTTGTGCGCCATTGTTTATTTTGGCTATCAAATAAACATAAAGATAAATCTATTGGTGCGCGTTTACGTTTAGCTTTAGAAACTTTAGGCCCAGTTTGGGTGAAATGTGGGCAGATGCTATCTACTCGTCGCGATCTTATTCCAACTATAATTTCTGATCAGTTAGCATTATTACAAGATAATGTTGCTAGCTTTGATGGTCGCTTGGCTCGTCAACATATTGAACAGTCATTAGGCGGTTCTCTTGAAACGTGGTTTGATGATTTTGATGAGGTACCTTTAGCTTCAGCTTCCATTGCCCAAGTACATACGGCAAAATTAAAAAAAAACAATCAACAAATAGTCATTAAAATTATTCGTCCAAATATACTGCCTATTATTCAAGCTGATATAGGTTTAATGTATAGGATAGCTAATTGGATTCCACATTTACCAGGCGGACAACGTTTACGTCCGCGTGAAGTAGTTAGAGAGTATGAAAAAACATTAATTGATGAATTAAATTTGTTGCGAGAAGCAGCAAATGCGATTCAATTAAGACGCAATTTCAAAAATAGTTCCATGCTTTATATTCCTAAAGTCTATTCCGATTACTGTCGGGAGAACATAATGGTTATGGAGCGTATTTATGGTATTCCTGTTTCTGATGTTGATGCGTTAAAGCAACAGGGCATTAATATGAAGTTATTAGCTGAGCGCGGAGTAAAAGTTTTTTTTACTCAAGTATTTCGTGATAGCTTTTTTCATGCTGATATGCATCCTGGTAATATTTTTATTAGTCGAGAGCATCCTGACAATCCACAATATATTGGTATTGATTGTGGCATTGTTGGCTCCTTAAATAAGGAGGATAAACGTTATTTAGCAGAAAATTTTATCGCTTTTTTTAATCGTGATTACCGTAAGGTAGCTGAATTACATATTGATTCAGGTTGGGTTCCAGCAGATACTAATGTGGAAGATTTTGAATTTGCTATTCGAACAGTCTGTGAGCCAATTTTTGAAAAGCCAATAGCAAAAATTTATTTTAGTCATGTTTTATTCAATTTATTTAATACTGCACGTCGTTTTAATATGGAGGTCCAGCCTCAATTAGTGTTATTGCAAAAAACCTTGCTTTATATTGAAGGGTTAGGAAAACAGCTTTATCTGCAACTTGATTTGTGGAAAACAGCTAAACCTTTTCTTGAAGATTGGTTGCATCGGCAAATAGGATTATCAGCAATGATTACTGCCTTTAAAGAGCGAGCACCATATTGGGCAGAAAAAATTCCAGAAATTCCTGATCTTATTTATGGAGCGCTCAAACAACATCAATATCTAAAAGATAGTATTTATAAATTCACTATCCAACTACAAGGTCAGCAAATAAAGCATAGACAAAGTCAGTATTTATTAGGAATTGGAGCAACTTGCTTGTTCTGTGGTACTTCATTACAGATTTTTGAGTCGACAATTTCTGCAATTATTTTTATCTTTTTCGGTATAATTTTTTTATATATGGGATGGTATCGAATAAGTAAAATGAAATAAAGTTTTTCTTTAATGCATAGTTAAACTTTGTTTAAAGTACACAGTACCTAAGATCTCAATACTCGGTTAGGATGTGGGATGACTTATGTATGATTAAGATACATAGTTATCATCTAATTACATAAGGGTGTGGATCAATATAAAAAAATTTTTGATAACCATATTTATGGACATACCTATTATTTTTTTAGATAGAAAGTGACTTGTTGCTTTAATTTTGGATAATTCAAAAATTATGTTCGTTTAGCTTAAACTTTGGTAGAGTTACGAAAAACTTCAAAAACGATAAGTGATAATTTTACTTCAATCGTAAAATTGAAGATAGTAACGAAGTAGAAAAATAGAATAGTACTACTGGCTTTTAACTGAAAGATATTACTGAAATGATCATAAATCATCACAATAAAATCATATACAAGAACCAGTTAAAAATAAAAAACAAGAGTCAATAAATACTATCCTTGGTAAAGTGTTCGTGAACTAATATTAATGAGTTATAATTCATGACTTAGTGCTATGAGCACTAAGCAATTGCCAATTGCTGTCGAACACTTTCCAGTTATGAAAGTGCATTGTCGTGAATTAACTGACTAACATATATTCTTTACAAAGTAAAGAATATATGAATTTCAAAAAAAAACGTTAAGGCAATTCAAAGAAAACGTAAATACAAAACGTTTTTACCAGAACTCAAGCAATTAATAGAGGAATTTTCAAAACGAAAGGTATGTTGCAGTGCGTCTATGATGCAAGATAGATGATAAGTAAGCGATGAACAGTTTATAGTCTATTATTATAGTCTATGAAAAGATAGACAGAAACATTACGAAATTAACAATTGTTTTAACATGGCAGGTCCGAAGATCCTTTGAAAAATAAAACCATTCAATTTTATGCGAAGCATAGTAAAATTCTTTATTTTGCAGTGCAGACTTATACCTATTTTGTCATTTTTCTTTAGTATTTTTTTTTATAAAAAGCCAATAGCAAGTATTAATTGCCTTCAATACAGTTAGTAGCAGCAACTTTATTATGGCTGTACCTTTTGTGAAATTTTTAAATTCTTCTTTGTTTTTCTTTATCAGAAAAAGTTGCTACAACTCAATATGCCTTAAATAAGGAAGTGTTCTTAGTACTGATATTGTTACTCTTTTAATCATAAAAATATGTTTTCTCAGAAACTATTTTATGGTATGAATTTATCAATTATTTGAATTTTACATTTTATTAGCATAGTACTATATGCTCCCAATGGATCTAAAATCCGTGAATGTGAATAAAATTGAAAGATTCTATCGTTAAAACAGAATACATTATTTCTGCATCATTAAATGTCTTCTTCAAGAAGAGAAGAATCAGTTAATGCAATAAGTTCATGTTTTTAGCTGATATACACTCATCAATAATATTATTTCATAATATAAGATGAGAAGATAAGAATCTTGGATAAAATCGAATAAAATCATAACATTATCGTTTTATTCCTTAGGGAACTGATCTATCTCTTAAAGATACTTTAAAAATATTTTGACCTGCTTCTTAGCAGCACTGCGTTTACCGTGTACCACTTTGCTGAGCTTTTATATATATTCGATTGCATGCTATCTCTTATTTTTTTAATCTCTCTCCTTAACATTGAGGAAAGTATAGTTAAGAAGATATCAATTTTATTGATGAGCAATAAGTAACATTACATGTTACTATGATATCAAATTTTAACTTTTATACACTTCCACTTGCAGTATTTAAGCTCGATAATTTATCGAGCATCCTTACCTTATAATGGACAATATAAGGTAAGGATAAATGGATATTTTTAAAAAAAAGCTGACTCATCAGTCGTTCTCAATAATTAAATTTGCTACAATGCGATCATAAAAATGTTTTTATACCCAAAAATCAGGAAAGCAATATTTATTATTATAACTGCTTTTCAGCAGTTATAATAATAAATGTATATCAGAGTTTATTCAAGAATTAGGTATGAAAGTATTTTAAATGGCTTATAGTTGGAAAGTCTGTCACAACAATTGCGACAGCACTATATATTCTATATAGCCTTTAATCAGTTAATTGAATCAAGGCTTATATGAGCATAATCTGATTGTAGATAGACTACATATATCTACAATATTATTTTTGAAGATGACATTCCAATGATATCCTTTTGTCCATTACAAAAGGCAGCACTACTTATTATAAGTGCAACCCATAGGAAGATCGATATGAGAGTATTGCTGAGTTTTACGTTATTAATTTTTTTTATAACATTGTTATTGGTTAGAGATTAGAGAGGAAAATGAAGCCATTGAAGTAGAAAATAAAATAAAAGATTTAAAATTGTTTAGTGAAACTATTTTCTATAAAAAATGTACTATCAAAAATTTTTAAGACAGTAGATTCTTTATCATTGAACTTAAGCTTTACTGTTCAATTTCAAGACTTCTAATTTTCAGAGAATAGAACTGCTCTAAGCAAGATTTAGAGCTGCCATGTATCATTAAGTCTAAACATGCACAAGTAGAAAATATATGATGAAATATCATGATCTTAAAGATTTCATATCCTTTTTAGAACAAAAAGGAGAACTAAAAAGAATTAGTCATGAAGTTGACCCTTATTTAGAAATAACAGAAATAGCGGATAGAACTCTACGAGCGGGCGGACCGGCGCTACTTTTTGAAAACCCAAAGGGTTTTACAATGCCAATTCTCTGCAATTTATTTGGTACTCTTGAGCGTGTTGCGATGGGAATGGGGCAAGATAATGTTAAAGTCTTACATGAAATAGGAAAATTATTAGCATTCCTTAATGAGCCAGATCCACCAACAGGATTTACTGATTTAATTGCAAAGCTACCAAAATTTAAGCATATCCTTAATATGCCAACTAAAAGGTTAAAATCATCTAAATGCCAAGAAAAGATTTGGCAAGGTGAAGATGTTAATCTCTTTCAAATTCCTATAATGCACTGTTGGCCAGAAGATGTCGCGCCGTTAATTACCTGGGGATTAACTGTTACTCAAGGACCTTGTAATGCTCGACAAAATTTAGGCATTTACCGACAGCAGCTTTTAACTAAAAATAAGCTAATTATGCGTTGGCTACCTCAACGAGGTGGAGCTTATGATTTTCAGGAATGGTGTAATCAAGATCCCACGAGCCATTTTCCACTTGCAGTAGCTTTAGGCGCTGATCCTGCGACACTTCTAGCTGCGGTGATGCCTATTCCAAATACTCTTTCTGAATATGCATTTGCTGGATTGTTGCGCGGAAATCGTTCAGAAGTAGTCAAATGTATTTCTAATGATCTTGAAGTTCCAGCAGGAGCAGAAATAATTTTAGAAGGTTATATTGATCCTACAGAATTAGCTATTGAAGGACCTTGCGGAGATCATACCGGTTATTATAATGCAGTAGATAAATTTCCAGTGTTTACTGTTACCCATATAACGCAACGTAATGATGCTATTTATCATTCTACCTATACTGGCCGCCCTCCTGATGAACCTGCTATTTTAAGTGCTGCGTTAAATGAAGTATTAGTCCCTATTTTACAAAAAAAATTTCCAGAAATTATTGATTTTTATTTGCCGCCTGAAGGATGTTCTTACCGACTTGTTGTTGCGACGATCAAGAAACAATATGCTGGACATGCAAAGCGCATTATGATGGGAATTTGGTCTTATTTACGACAATTTATGTATACAAAATTCATCATCATCTGCGATGATGACATTAATGCTCGTGACTGGAATGATGTTATTTGGGCAATAACAACGAGAATGGATCCTGTAAGAGATACCATGATCATAGAAAATACTCCAATAGATTATCTTGATTTTGCTGCGCCAATTTCAGGTTTAGGTTCAAAAATGGGGCTTGATGCAACTAATAAATGGTCAGGCGAAACACAAAGAGAATGGGGTCGTCCAATAGTTATGACTGAAAAAATTAAAACTAGAATAAATAAAATTTGGAATGAATTAGATATTTTAAAATCATGAGAGAGGATGTGCATGACGACATTAAGTTGCAAGATAGTGTCTGTTGAAACTATCACAAATACGGTCTATCGTGTTCACTTATTACCGAATGGTACCTTTTCTTTTCGTGCTGGACAATATTTGATTGTCATCATAAATGAATCTAATAAGCACCCATTTTCTTTAGCATCCACTCCTTCAGAAAAAAAGCTCATTGAGCTCCATATTGGAGTATCAGAGTTTAATATTTATGCTAGGACTGTAATGGAACATATTCTTGCGCAAGATAGTATTAATATTGATATCCCTCATGGTAAAGCTTGGTTTCGAAAAGGCAGCACAAAACCAATAATTCTTATTGCAGGTGGAACTGGATTTTCTTATACGCGTGCAATTTTATATGCTGCATTGGAAGAAAATCCTGACAGAGATATTACCCTATATTGGGGAGGAAGAAAGCTTAAGCACTTATATGATTTAAGTGCTTTGCAATTTCTTGCAAAGCAATATCGAAATATAAAAATTATTCCTGTAGTTGAACAACCTGGAGCAAATTGGCAAGGAAAGACAGGTACAGTGTTAAGTGCAGTATTAGATGACTTTAATTCTCTTAGTAAGTATGAAATATACATTGCTGGACGGTTTGAAATGGCACATATTGCCAGGGAATACTTTTGTAATGAAAAAGGGATGAGTCCTGAGAATCTTTATGGCGATGCATTCGATTTTATATAAAAATCACAGAATAAAGTCTGATACTATGTTCTCAATTATCTGATCGAGATTGATGAGCTTTAAAAGACCAGACAATACTTAGAAACTGAAACGTAGTCAAGCTTGATTATAGTAACTAAAACTTTAGATATACTACGTTTAAAGTAGTCTGAAGTAGCTTTATAGAGATAAAGTATTACTATCCAATTATTATTAATTTAATGGACAATATTTAAATCGTGATGAAACTCACTGTTCAAACGAAATCTTTCCAAGATAATGGATAATATCCTACAATTACAATAGGTAATTGTAAACCTTATACTTGTCTCATACTTATAATGAGGTTTTTATAGATTACTTCATTATTATGAAGTGTAGTAGCAGTTTAAGTTTTTAATAGGTCATAACCTAGCCAATATCAATATTTTGTGAGTTTTTGACCAAATAAGTTATACAATGATTATTGTAATACCTGCTTCTTTCCTACTATGAAATATTGGATAGGAAGAGGATAAGAACTGTATAGGTAAACATTTTGAAAAAACAAAAACCTATTAATCTTCAATTAAAAAAAATTTACTTTCCTATTACTGCAGTTGCTTCAATTTTACATCGCATTTCTGGTGTTATTGCCTTCTTTACGGTTGGTATTTTATTATGGCTATTGGAATTATCGCTTTCGTCATTGGAAGGCTTTCAATACACGATCAAAATCATGCATAGTTTTTTTATAAAACTCATTATGTGGAGTATATTGACAGTATTGATATATCATATGTGTAGTGGTATACGTCATATGCTAATGGATTTTGGTTTTATTGAGGAAACTTTTTATGTTGGACGTATTTCTGCTATAGTTGCATTTATAATTTCTGCTATTTTATCGACTTTAGCGGGGTTGTTTTTATGGTAGTGAACGCATCAGCATTAGGTCGTACTGGTATTCAAGATTGGCTATTACTTCGTGCGTCTGCCATTATTATTCTCCTCTATACATTTTATATCATAAGTTTTGTTTTAATGACCGAAATCAATTATAATATTTGGCGGACATTTTTTCATTTTTCAATAACTAAAATTTTTACACTTTTAACCCTTATTTCCGTATTGATACATGCCTGGGTAGGGTTATGGCAGATATCAACTGATTATATTAAGTCAATTACATTGCGATTAGTATTACAATTTTTTTTTATTGTAATACTAATGATTTATTTAATTTATGGAACAATAGTGGTGTTGGGAGTGTAAATGAAATTACCAATAAGAGAATTTGACGCAGTTGTGATTGGTGCTGGTGGTGCTGGTATGCGAGCAGCATTGCAAATTTCGCAATTGGGTTTATCATGTGCATTAATCTCTAAAGTGTTCCCGACTCGCTCTCATACTGTCTCTGCTCAAGGCGGGATCACTGTTGCGTTAGGAAATACTCATGAAGATGAGTGGCAATGGCATATGTATGATACTGTCAAAGGCTCTGATTATATAGGAGATCAGCATGCGATTGAATATATGTGCAAAAATGGTCCTGAGGCTGTACTAGAACTTGAACATATGGGATTGCCATTTTCGCGTTTAGATGATGGTCGTATTTATCAACGTCCATTTGGTGGGCAATCTAAAAATTTTGGTGATGAGCAAGCAGCTCGAACTGCAGCAGCTGCAGATAGAACTGGGCATGCCTTATTGCATACTTTATATCAACAGAATTTAAAAAACCATACCACCATTTTTCCAGAATGGTATTCACTAGATTTAGTAAAAAATCAGGATGGTAACGTAGTCGGCTGTACTGCATTATGCATAGAATCCGGTGAAGCTGTTTACTTTAAAGCTAAAGCTACTATTCTGGCAACCGGTGGTGCCGGTAGAATTTATCAATCAACTACTAATGCATATATTAGTACTGGTGATGGAATAGGTATGGCCGTTAGAGCAGGTGTACCGTTGCAGGATATGGAAATGTGGCAGTTTCATCCCACTGGAATTGCTGGAGTAGGTATATTGGTTACAGAGGGATGTCGTGGAGAAGGTGGCTATTTACTTAATAAATATGGCGAGCGCTTCATGGAACGTTATGCTCCAAATACAAAAGATTTAGCTGGTCGTGATGTGGTTTCGCGTTCAATCATGATAGAAATCCGTGAAGGTAGAGGATGTGATGGTCCATGTGGTCAGCATGTTCAATTAAAACTAGATCATTTAGGTAAAAAAGTATTGCAATCACGATTGCCAGGTATTCTGGAGTTGTCTAAGACTTTTGCTCACGTTGATCCTGTTAAAGAGCCAATACCTGTTGTTCCAACTTGCCATTATATGATGGGCGGAGTACCGACAAAAATCACTGGTCAAGCATTGACAATAAATAAAAAAGGTGAAGATGTTGTGATTCCAGGATTATTTGCTGTTGGTGAAATTGCTTGCGTTTCTGTGCACGGAGCAAACCGTTTAGGGGGTAATTCATTACTAGATTTAGTAGTTTTTGGGCGCGCTGTTGGATTACATTTGAAAGCCTCTTTACTGGAACAAGGCTCAATGCGTGATGCTAATGCATCGGATATTGATGCGGCATTAACTCGTTTAAATCGAACTAATATGCGTAGTGGTGAAGATCCAGTCGCAATACGTAAAACATTACAAAATTGTATGCAACATCATTTTTCCGTGTTTCGTACAGGAGATTCTATGGCTAAAGGTTTAGAAGAATTAAAAATTCTTCGTGAACGCTTAAAAAATGTTACTTTAAGTGATACTTCGCAAGCATTTAATACTCAACGTATTGAATGCTTAGAGCTAGATAATTTAGTAGAAACTGCATTTGCAACTGCAAATGCAGCTAACTTTCGAAAAGAAAGTCGTGGCGCACATAGTCGTTTTGACTACCCTAATCGTGATGACACCAATTGGTTATGTCATACATTATATTTACCGAAGTCTAATACTATGACTTGTCGAGCAATCAATATGAAACCTGAATTACGTGAACCATTCCAACCTAAAATACGTAATTATTAGCGTACAACACTAATAATTTTGTGGAGCAAGTAAATTATGAAAATTGCATTTTCCATTTATCGTTACAATCCAGATGTTGATAATTTGCCACGTATGCAAGACTACAGTTTGGATATCGATGAAGGACGTGACATGATGTTATTGGACGTATTAATTCAATTAAAAGAAAAAGATCCAACGTTAACATTTCGTTATTCCTGTCGTGAAGGTGTTTGTGGCTCTGATGGATTAAATATGAATGGTAAAAATGGTTTATCCTGTGTTACACCATTATCAAAATTGTTGCGCAAGGACAGAAAAATTATAATTCGACCTTTACCAGGTTTACCGGTAATACGAGATTTAGTTGTTGATATAGCTCAATTTTATACTCAATATGAAAAAATTAGGCCTTATCTAATTAATAACGGTAAGCACTTACCGGTTCGTGAATATTTACAAACTCCAGAACAGCGAGAAAAATTAGATGGTTTATATGAATGTATTCTATGTGCTTGCTGTTCAACTGCATGCCCATCATTTTGGTGGAATCCTAATAAATTTATTGGACCTGCTGGTTTATTAGCTGCTTATCGTTTTTTAATGGATAGTCGTGATACTGAAACTGAGACAAGATTAGACAATTTAAATGATGCATTTAGTGTATTTCGCTGTCATAGCATTATGAACTGTGTCAGTGTTTGTCCAAAAGGTTTAAATCCAACTAAAGCTATTGGAAATATTAAATCAATGCTATTGAAGCATAGTGCTTAGTATAAGTAAGATGTCCAAGAATACTTCTATTATTGGAAAGAAACTAGACATAAGTTATTTTTAAATTGTTACTGTATATTCTTATAAAGTAAGAAAAAGATTTATTGAATCCGTCTATAAATAAACGGTACTTTGAATTACGATAAACACTATCGGCTTAAGGGATTATAATGCGCAACAGAGTAATGAAGGACTGGTTAGATTCCAGTTTTCTAACTGGAGGCAATCAGTCTTATATTGAACAACTTTATGAAGACTACTTAACTGATCCTCATTCCATTAATGCAGAATGGCGAGATATTTTTGAGAAGCTGGTAGGCACAAACATAAATAATAAAAGCTCACATATTCCAATACGTAAATATTTTCGTTCATTAGCGAAAAGCTTTACAAATCGTCAAATTTTATTTAGTGATCCGTTATTAGATGTAAAGCAAGTTAAAGTTTTTCAATTAATAAACGCATTTCGTTTTAGAGGGCATCAAAACGCAAATCTTGACCCATTAGAGTTATGGAAACAAGAAATAGTACCTGATTTAAGTCCTGCATTTCATGATTTAACAAATGATGATTTTGAAAAAATCTTTAATGTTGGTTCTTTTTCTATTGCTCGGGAAACAATGACATTAAGCGCACTGTACAGGGAATTAAAGCGTATTTATTGTAATTCCATTGGCGCAGAGTATATGCATATTACCAATATAGAAGAGCAGCGTTGGATCCAAAATCGCTTAGAACTACCAACATCAATTAGTGAACAATTTAGCAAACAAGAAAAAATTTGTTTTTTATCAGAATTAACTGCTGCTGAGGGATTTGAGCGCTATTTGGCGACAAAATTTCCTGGCTCCAAACGTTTTTCTCTTGAAGGTGGCGATGCACTCATTCCAATGCTAAAGGATTTGATTCGGTATTCAAGTCAACAGGATACTCGGGAAATTGTGTTAGGAATGGCACACCGTGGACGATTAAATGTTTTAGTTAACGTGTTAGGGAAGAAACCAAAAGATCTGTTTGATGAGTTTGACGATAAGTATCAAGATACTTTAGGAAGCGGTGATGTTAAATATCACCAAGGCTTTTCTTCTGATTTTAAAACGAAAGATGCCTTAGTCCATTTATCTTTAGCCTTTAATCCATCACATTTAGAAATAGTGAGTCCAGTAGTAATCGGCTCGGTTCGCGCTCGTCGTGACCGTTTAGATAAAGGAAGTAGTAATACTATACTACCCATTACTATCCATGGTGATGCAGCGGTAATTGGACAAGGGGTCGTTCAAGAAATGCTGAATATGTCTCAGGCTCGAGGCTATGAGGTTGGTGGTACAATACGGATTGTGGTTAATAACCAGATAGGCTTTACTACATCTAATCTACAAGATGCACGTTCAACACAATATTGCACAGATATCATGAAAATGCTGCAATCGCCAATTTTTCATGTAAATTCCGATGATCTAGAGGCAGTTGTTTTTATTACTAGATTAGCATTAGATTTTCGCAATATGTTTAAGCGTGATGTCATTATTGATTTAGTTTGTTATCGTCGACATGGCCATAATGAAGCTGATGAGCCCAGTGCTACTCAGCCAATTATGTATCAAAAAATTAAAAGCCATGCTACGTCTCGTAAACTTTACGCCAATAAATTGATAGCTGAAAAGATAGTTACTAACGATGAAGTAACTAAAATAGTTAATCTTTATCGCGATAAATTAGATCTCGGTGATTGTGTCGTTGATGAATGGCGTCCAATGGACGATAGCAATTTTCTCTGGAAACCTTATGTAAGTCATAAATGGAGTGATGATTATCCTTCTAAAATGCAAAAGCAAAGGCTACAAGATTTAGCTAAAAGGTTGAATACTATTCCTGCGGAGATTGTCATGCATCCTCGAGTAGAAAAAATTTACAGTGATCGCCAGGCAATGGCGAACGGTAACAAACTACTTGATTGGGGAGCGGCAGAAACTTTATCGTATGCAACATTAATTAATGACGGGATACAAGTGCGTCTATCTGGTGAAGACGCTAGTCGAGGTACGTTTTTTCATCGACACGCGGTAATTTATAATCAAACTGATGGTTCAGTGTATATCCCGTTGGCTAATATACGAGAAAAGCAAGGAATATTTAACGTTTGGGATTCTGTTTTGTCTGAAGAAGCAGTACTTGCTTTTGAATATGGTTATGCTTCTACAGAGCCGAAGGTCTTAACTATTTGGGAAGCCCAATTTGGTGATTTTGCTAATGTAGCTCAGGTGGTTATTGATCAGTTTATTAGTTCTGGCGAGCAAAAATGGGGGCGCATGTGTGGATTAGTAATGCTATTACCTCATGGTTATGAGGGACAAGGTCCAGAGCACTCCTCTGCCCGTTTAGAACGTTATTTACAATTATGCGCGGAACAAAATATGCAAGTTTGTGTTCCATCTACTCCAGCTCAGGTGTACCATATGCTCCGTCGCCAGATACTTTGTAATATGCGACGTCCATTGATTGTTATGTCACCAAAGTCATTACTGCGTCATCCTCTTGCAGTTTCTACCTTAGAAGATCTCGTTTCTGGTGAATTCCAGAAAGTTATTAGTGAGGTTGATCCAATTCATGCCACACAAGTCAAACGTGTAATTTTATGTTCAGGCAAAATTTATTATGAGCTACTTAAACAACGTCGTGAAAACAAACAAAAGAATCTTGCTATTATTCGTATTGAACAGTTATATCCATTTCCTAATAAAGATTTAGAAACAGCAATCAAGCCTTATGCGCATGTTCGTGATTTTGTCTGGTGTCAAGAGGAACCCTTTAATCAGGGTGCATGGTATTATAGTCAGAATAAAATCCGTGAAGTAATTCAAAAAGCTTCACTAAGTTATTCTGGACGCCCTGCATCTGCTTCACCTGCTGTAGGCTATGCATCTATGCATCAAAAGCAGCAAAAAGAATTAGTTGATAATGCATTACAAGTACATACATGATAAGGATAGAAAATGAGTAGCAGAGACATTCTTGTGCCTGATCTTCCTGAATCAATTGCCGATGCTACAGTGGCAACTTGGAATAAGAAACTAGGGGATCCAGTAGAGCGCGATGAAATATTAGTGGAAATTGAAACGGATAAAGTAGTACTTGAAGTACCAGCAGAAGATTCAGGTATTTTGGAATTCATTGCAGAAAAAGAGGGAGCAACTGTTTTATCTAAACAACTATTAGGTCGCATAAAACTAAGTGATAGTAAGAGCATTTCAGATGTAATCAAAGAAAAGGCTGAAATCAAAGAGAGTCCAGAAGACTTGGTATCAATGAAACATCAAATTGCTAGTTTGGAATCAGGGAATCAAAATGTACTAACACCGGCGGTCCGTCGTTTAATTATAGAACATGATTTAAATCCAGAAGATATCAAAGGTAGTGGTATAAGGGGTCGTATAGCGCGTGATGATGTTGAGACATACATTAAAAATCAATCAACAGAGAGCAAAAGTATAACCATTAAGCAAAAAAATGATGTACCTACATTATCATCGATAACTTCTTATCGCAATGAGAAACGCATACCAATGACGCGTTTACGTAAACGTATTGCAGAACGCTTATTAGCAGCGAAAAATAATACCGCTATGTTGACCACTTTTAATGAAGTTAATATGAAGGCCATTTTTGATTTACGTAAACAGTATGGTGAAAATTTTGAAAAACGCCATAGTGTTCGCCTGGGATTCATGTCTTTCTTTATAAAAGCAGTTATTGAAGCCTTAAAGCGTTATCCTGAAGTAAAGGCATCGATAGATGGTGAAGATGTGCTATATCATAGTTATTTTGATATTAGTATTGCTGTCTCAACGCAAAGAGGTTTAGTAACTCCAGTATTACGTGATGCCGATACGCTTAGTATGTCAGAAATTGAAAAACGCATTAAAGAGTTATCAGTTAAAGGGCGTGATGGGAAATTAACAGTTCAAGAATTAACTGGTGGAAACTTTACCATTACTAATGGAGGTGTTTTTGGTTCTTTAATGTCAACTCCAATTATTAATCCACCACAAAGTGCAATTTTAGGTATGCATGCTATTAAAGACAGGCCAATGGCAATTGATGGTAAGATCGTAATCTTACCAATGATGTATTTAGCACTTTCCTATGATCACCGTTTAATTGATGGACGTGAGTCTGTTAACTTTTTGGTGGCTATAAAGGACCTTTTGGAAGATCCAAATCGTTTACTTTTAAACGTTTAAAGCACTAAATTAAAGTGGAGTTATGTACTTATGCTACAGCGTAAAGCTTGTTTTAATTTTTTTATTGACAAATCATTTTAAATGTTTAAAAAATATTTTACGTCTCAGTTAGGCTAAATTATGGATATAGCATCATGAACTTACACGAATATCAAGCAAAGCAGCTGCTTGCACAGTATGGTTTATCAGTGCCTATAGCTTATGTTTGTAAAACAGTAGAAGAGGCTGAACATGCTACAGAAAAATTAGGTCATGGTCCTTGGATAGTAAAATGTCAGATACATGCTGGCGGTCGAGGCAAAGCAGGTGGAGTAAAAGTTGTTAATAATCGGAAGGAAATCCAGCTATTTGCTGAAAAATGGCTAGGAAAACGCTTAATAACTTATCAAACTAATACAAAAGGACAGCTTGTTAATCACATTTTAGTAGAAGCAGCAACTGATATTGATAAAGAACTTTATTTGGGGGCGGTAGTAGATCGTACCGTTCATCGCATTATTTTTATAGCATCTACTAATGGTGGTATTGAAATTGAAAAAGTAGCAGAAAAAAATCCAGAATTAATTCATAAAGTTACTATTGATCCATTAACTGGCCCTATGCCTTATCAAGGTCGTGAACTTGCTTTTAAGTGCGGCTTGAATGAAACTCAAGTTGAGCAGTTTAGCAAAATGTTTATTGGATTAGCTAAAATTTTTATTGAGCGTGATATGGCGTTAATTGAAATTAATCCTCTAGCCATAACTAAGCAAGGTAACTTAATTTGTTTAGACAGCAAACTTAGCGTTGATAGTAATGCACTATATCGCCAAATAGAATTACAGAAGTTACATGATCCTTCTCAGGAAGATCAACGTGAAGCACACGCAGCAGAATGGAAATTAAACTATGTTGCATTAGATGGTAACATAGGCTGTATGGTTAATGGTGCTGGGTTAGCCATGGCAACTATGGACATTATTAAGTTACATGGTGGTGCTCCAGCTAATTTTCTTGATGTTGGTGGTGGAGCTACACGAGAACAAGTAACAGAGGCTTTTAAAATTATTTTATCTGATAAAAATGTTAGGGCTATTTTAGTTAATATTTTTGGTGGCATTGTTCGCTGTGATTTAATTGCTGATGGTATCATTAGCGCAGTTAAAAAAAGTGGAGTAAAAGTACCAGTGATTGTGCGTCTTGAAGGTAATAATGCGACGTTAGGAACAAAAAAGTTAGCGAATAGTGGTCTAAATATCATAACGGCAACATACTTGCCAGATGCGGTAGAAAAAGTAGTAGCAGTAGCAAAGGCAGAGGCAAAATAAGCAATGTCAATTTTAATTGATAAAAATACTAAAGTTATTTGTCAAGGTTTTACAGGTAGTCAAGGCACTTTTCACTCAGAACAAGCAATTGCTTATGGAACAAAAATGGTAGGCGGTGTAACGCCAGGTAAGGGCGGCACACAACACTTAGGATTACCAGTTTTTAATACGGTACGAGAAGCAGTATTAAAAACTGGCGCTACTGTATCGGTAATCTATGTGCCTGCGAGATTCTGTAAAGATTCTATCATTGAAGCAATAAATGGTGGCATCAAACTAATTATTACAATCACAGAAGGAATTCCTACATTAGATATGATAACAGTAAAAGCAAAGCTAGATGAAACTAATGTAAGAATGATAGGGCCAAACTGTCCAGGTATTATTACTCCAAGTGAATGTAAAATTGGTATTCAACCAGGTCATATCCACAAACCGGGGAAAATCGGTGTTGTATCGCGCTCTGGAACATTAACTTATGAAGCAGTTAAGCAGATCACAGATGTAGGTTTAGGGCAATCGACTTGTGTTGGTATTGGTGGCGATTCTATTCCTGGATCAAATTTTGTTGATATCTTGAAATTGTTTCAAGAAGATCAACAAACTGAAGCTATCGTTATGATAGGTGAAATTGGTGGAGCAGCGGAAGAAGAAGCAGCAATTTATATTAAAAAACATATCACAAAACCAATTATTGCTTATATTGCTGGTGTGACAGCACCAAAAGGTAAGCGTATGGGACATGCTGGAGCCCTCATTGCAGGAGGGCAAGGTGCAGTAGATAAAAAATTGATTGCTTTGGAAGAGGCAGGAGTAAAAACCGTTCATAGCTTATCTTTGATTGGAGAAGCAGTACAAGTAATACAGAAATTAGTAATTCGTAATTAGTAATTACGTGATTCAGGTAATAATTACAAGCTGCTATCTATAGTTATTGTAACTTATCTAATTTATTATTTAACTTCAATAATATCTTGTATTCACGTTATGTTGTAATCCTTGATATTACTTATCTTCTCAGAAAAGCTCTCTCAAAGAGCAGAAACAGCTCTTTGAGAGAGCTTTGACTTTTAAAACCATTACCTTGAGTTTCATCTGTGCTGACTGTTTAAGCACTGTACTGACTATGTATTTCGTTCAATAATAGAGGATTTCTTCTATACTTATTATGTACGGTAAATTTTTATCGTTCTTTTAAGAAAGAACAGTATTGAATCTCTAGTATTCAAGTACCTTGAATACTAGAGATTCTTTAATCAAAGAATCTTTAAGTTTATAAAAATAAATAGTTTGCATACATAGCAGAAATCTTTTTAATTTGAGATCATTGCTTATAAGTTAATAAGCAACTTGACTGAAGTGTTAAAATGCATATTGGATATAACAAAAATGAAAAATATTGGATTTATTGGGTGGCGCGGCATGGTTGGTTCGGTACTAATGCAACGTATGCATGAAGAGGGTGATTTTGATAATATTAATGCTATTTTTTTTACCCCATCACAATATGGTGAGGTGGCGCCAAACTATGGACAACAGCAAAGAATATTGCAAAATGCTTTTGATTTAGATGCTCTCAAGGAATTAGAGGTAATCATTAGTTGTCATGGAGGTCTATATACTAATCAAGTTTATCCTAAACTACGTGCTATTGGTTGGTCAGGTTATTGGATAGATGCGGCATCTTCGTTACGTATGAAGCCAGAGAGTATTATTATACTGGATCCTGTTAATCGCCAACATATTGATAATGGTTTAAATAAAGGAATTAAAACCTTTGTTGGTGGAAATTGTACTGTTAGTTTAATGTTAATGGCATTAGCTGGTTTATTTTGTGAAAACTTGATTGAGTGGATTTCAGTAGTAACGTATCAGGCAGCTTCTGGTGCAGGATCGCGTAATATGCGTGAATTATTACTGCAAATGGATGAGTTACACTCACAAGTTGCTGATGAATTGCAAAATCCTTCAGCGGCGATTTTATCGATCGAGAAAAAAGTGACTGATTTTACTCTGAGCGGAAAAATGAATACAGCAGTCATTGGCGCGCCATTAGCTGGCAGTTTGATTCCATGGATAGATAAGCAGCTAGCTAACGGTCAAAGCCGTGAGGAATGGAAAGGTCAGGCTGAAACTAACAAAATATTGAATAATATTAGCAATATTATTCCTATAGATGGTTTATGTGTTCGTATTGGTGCATTACGATGTCATAGCCAAGCATTTACTATAAAATTAAAAAAAAATATTTCTATTGTGGATGTTGAGCAAATTATAGATTCCCATAATGAATGGGTTCGTGTTATTCCGAATGAACGTGAATTAACTATTCACGAGTTAACTCCTGCGGCAGTGACTGGAACTTTAAATATTCCGATTGGTCGTTTACGTAAATTAAATATGGGGCCAAAGTATTTATCTGCTTTTACGGTAGGTGATCAGCTATTATGGGGAGCAGCAGAGCCGCTACGTCGGATGTTAAAAATCCTAGAAAAAGCTATCTAAAAAAATAGTATCAAGAATTAAATGTCGATATTTCCTGCTTTCAATGCGTTTTTTTCAATGAAAACCCTTCGTGGTTCAACTGCATCACCCATGAGTGTTGTAAAAAGCTGATCAGTTATTATAGCGTCTTGGATGGTAACACGCATCATCCGACGGGTATCAGGATTCATAGTTGTTTCCCATAATTGTTCTGGATTCATTTCACCTAATCCTTTATAGCGTTGGACTATCAAACCTCGGCTTGATTCTTTTAATAACCAGCTCCATGCTCCTTCAAAGGACGAAATAGTCTGGCGACGCTCGCCTCGTTCTACATAGGCACCATGTTTAATTAAATTGCCTATTAGGCGCCCAAGTTTAGTAATATGTGTATATTCAATACTATGCATAAAATTCAAACCTATATTATAATCAGTAATAACGCCATGAGTACTAATACGTAGCACTACTTCAAATAATTGCTGTTCATGATTTTTATTGATATGGTAGCTATATGTGCTACCATATTCTTTATTATCATTTAGACGTTTAATTAAACTGATTATCCAATCTTCTACTTTTATTTTATCTTTCAAATCATCTTCTTCCAATGGAGGATGGTAGATGAGATTCTTTAATAAAGAAATCGGGTAGATACGCTCTAGTTGTTTGATCATTTTTTGCATAGAATGATATTCAATCATTAATTTCTCCAAGGATTTACCTTGTAAAGCCTGAGCATGTGGGCTAGTATAGAGTGCGGCATTTTCCAATGCTATTGAAATCAAATATTCGTTCATAGCCTTATCATCTTTAATATATTGCTCTTGATTGCCTTTTTTTACCTTATATAATGGTGGTTGTGCAATATAGATATGGTTTCGCTCAATGATTTCTGGCATCTGACGATAAAAGAAAGTTAATAGTAATGTTCGAATATGAGAACCGTCAACATCAGCATCAGTCATAATAATGATACTATGATAACGTAATTTATCAGGATTATATTCATCACGTCCAATACCACAACCTAAAGCAGTTATTAATGTCGCGATCTCCTGAGATGAAAGCATCTTATCAAAACAGGCTTTTTCTACATTAAGAATCTTCCCTTTTAGTGGAAGAACTGCTTGATTTTTTCGGTTACGTCCCTGTTTAGCAGAGCCTCCTGCAGAATCACCCTCTACTAAATAAAGTTCTGACAAGGTTGGATCACGTTCCTGGCAGTCAGCTAATTTACCTGGTAATCCAGCAAGCTCAAATGCACCTTTACGGCGAGTTATTTCACGAGCTTTACGAGCAGCTTCACGGGCACGCGCGGCGTCAATAATTTTACTAACAACCATTTTAGCATCATCAGGATTCTCTAGCAAATATGCTAGTAGCTTTTCATTCATTAATGTTTCAACAACAGTCTTGACTTCAGAAGAAACTAATTTATCTTTTGTTTGTGAAGAAAATTTTGGATCTGGAACTTTAACTGATACAACCGCAATCAAACCTTCACGAGCATCATCGCCCGTAGGACTGACTTTGGCCTTTTTTATATAACCTGTTTTATCCATATAGCTGTTTAGTGTACGAGTCATTGCAGCACGGAATCCAACGAGATGAGTACCTCCATCTCGTTGTGGAATATTATTCGTAAAGCAATAAATATTTTCCTTAAATCCATCATTCCATTGCATAGATATTTCTACATGAATGCCTTCTTTTTCAGCCGAAAAATAGAAAATACTTGGATGAATTGGAGTATTATTTTGGCTTAAGTATTTTATAAAAGCCTTAATGCCTCCTTCATAATGAAAATGGTCCTCTCGATTATTACGCTTATCCATTAAATGGATAGATATTTCTGAGTTAAGAAAAGAGAGTTCTCGTAGCCGCTTTGCCAAAATATCATATTCAAATTCAGTAACAGTTTTAAAGATTTCTAAACTTGGCCAAAAACGAATATAGGTTCCCTGTTCTTCGGTGTCTCCTGAAACTCTCAACGGTGTTTTTGGAACGCCAAATTGATATGTTTGTTCATGAATTTTACCTTCACGACAGATTACCAGTGCTAATTTTTCTGATAAAGCATTTACTACGGAAATCCCAACACCATGTAATCCTCCAGAAACTTTATAAGAGTTATCATCAAATTTTCCTCCAGCATGGAGGACTGTCATGATGACCTCTGCAGCGGATACGCCTTCTTCATGAAGATTTGTTGGAATACCTCGGCCATTATCGAGAACAGAGATAGAATTATCAGTATGTATAGTAACAATAATATTTGTACAATATCCTGCTAATGCTTCGTCAATAGCATTATCCACAACCTCAAAAACCATATGATGAAGACCTGTACCGTCATCAGTATCACCAATATACATGCCTGGGCGCTTACGCACTGCGTCCAGCCCTTTTAATACTTTGATACTTGAAGAGTCATATTTATTCGACATGCACTTTGCTCACTAATTTTGTTCCTATTTTTGAACGTGTATTTTACCATGTTTTACACAAAACATGGTACTATTTCCATCTAACATATCTTTAATTGGCGCAATGGTAATTGCACTAAGAAAGATCTGAGCTTGTGTCGCTTGAAGCCGTTCAGCTAATAATTTACGACGAGCCTTATCTAACTCAGAAGCAAAATCGTCTAATAGATATAAGCATCTTTTTCCACTTTTTTTGGTAAAATGTTCACCTTGTGCTAATTTTAATGCGCAAATTAGTAATTTTAACTGTCCACGGGATAAAATATCTGCAACGGTAATACCTTCTACGCATATCTTTAAATCAGCTTTATGTGGTCCTAATGTGGTATAAGTGAGCATACGGTCACGTTCAAATTGCCTTACTAGTATATCTGAATAATCAGCCTCCTGATCCCATCCTTGTTGAAATGAAATACTCAGCGACAATTCTGGTAAAAATTCTCTACAGGTATTTTTAATATCGTTTGAAATACTCTCAATATAATTAGACCTCCATTGACTGATTTTATGAGCCATTGCTATTAGTGCATAATCCCAGTGGCGTAGCTCATTATAATACTTTACTTGACGCAAAGCTGCATTACGTTGCTTTAATAAACGCTTTACAGCGGACCAAACAGAAAAAAACTGTGGTTCATTATGGAAACATCCCCAGTCAAGAAAAGCTCTGCGATGTTTAGGGCTGCCATTTAATAATGTAAAACCTTCGGGAGTTATTAATTGTATTGGCATGAGCTTAGCTAATGCAGCAATTTTATGTCCATCGCTACCATCAATGCGAATTTTACTATTACCTTTAAAATTTTTACTTAGCGCTATAGTCAATTCACGTGATTTATGTTCTAGAGGAATCAGACGTCCATGTAAAATAAAATTATTTTGGTCATGTCGAATGACATGTGCTGCTTGAATATTACGAAAGGTTCTACCGTGTCCTAATGTATAGATCGCTTCAAGAATACTTGTTTTCCCACTACCATTTGGACCAATTAAAAAATTAAACCCTCTTTTTAAGGAAATGTTTGCACTTTCGATATTACGAAAGTTATGAATCAGTAAACGCGAAAGCATCATAGAATCTATATTAAAGACGCATAGGCATAATAACATAAGAAGCTGTATTATTGGCTACATCTTCAATTTGTATGCTTGAATTGGAATCAGTCAGAAAAAAATTTACCTTTTCACATTTTAACGCATTCAATACATCAAGGATATAGCTCACATTAAAAGCAATCTCTATCCTTTGACTTTGATAATTCACATCAATAATCTCTTCTGCTTCTTCTTGTTCAGGATTTTTTGCTGTAATTTTAAGTTGATTTTCACTCATACACAGGCGGACACCACGAAACTTTTCATTTGATAAAATCGCTGCTCTTGTAAAGGCACATTTTAATTTATCACAATCAGCAGTCAATGTTCTACCTAACTTTTTAGGTAGAACACTTCGGTAATCAGGAAAACGGCTATCAATCAGTTTAGAAGTAAAAATAAAATTACCTATATGAGCTCGGATATTATTCATACCAATCTGTAACTTAAATAACGACTCAGTACTATCTAGCAAGCGCATAAATTCTATTGCACCTTTACGAGGAACAATCACTGAATGGTTTGGTAAATCCTTATAAATATTTAGTGAACAAATGGCTAAACGATGTCCATCTGTAGCGACAGCGCGTAATTCTTGACCTTCAGTTTCAAATAGAATACCATTAAAATAATGGCGAACATCTTGCCGAGCCATAGAAAATTCGGTAGCATAAATTAAACGTTTTAAAGTAGTTTGAGGCAATTCAAATTCTACTTTACTTTTCCAATTACTTAGATTTGGGAAATAAGTGGCAGGAAGAGTTAATAGTGAAAAATGGCTACGATCAAAACGTAAAAGTACACGTTCTCCTTCAAGCGTTATATTGATTTCTGCGCCATTAGGTAATCCACGGCAAATATCATAAAATTTACGAGCTGGTATAGTGATTGAACCAGTTTCACCTGGTTGGGTTAACAGCACCTTTGCAACCATTTCTACCTCTAGATCGGTACTTGTTAATGAAAGTATATTTTCATTAACTTCCAGTAACAAATTATTTAAGATAGGTAATGTAGGTCTTCCGCTCAGTATACCACTGACTTGTTGCAGTGGTTTGAGTAATTGTTCTCGTTCAATAGTAAATTTCATAACATTATGATAATAATATTCTGACTAAATTAGAAAAATCCTCTTGAGCATCATAATTTTCTTCACGTAATTGCTCTATTTTTCGGCAACCATGCAGTACAGTAGTATGATCTCGTCCACTAAAGGCATTTCCAATTTCTGGAAAACTATGATTTGTAAGCTCTTTTGCTAACGCCATTGCCATTTGCCTTGGACGTGCGACAGAACGGGAACGACGTTTAGATAATAAATCAGCAACTTTAATTTTGTAATATTCTGCAACAGTTTTTTGAATATTATCAATAGTTACAAGTTTTTCTTGTAATGCAAGAAGATCGCGTAATGCTTCGCGAACAAAATCAATAGTAATTGCACGACCTGTAAAATTAGCATTAGCAATAACTTTATTTAATGCTCCTTCTAATTCTCGGACGTTTGAACGCAAACGTTTAGCAATAAAAAAGGCTATTTCATTTGGCAAATGGATCTGATTATCGTTGGCTTTTTTCATCAAAATAGCCACTCGCGTCTCTAATTCTGGTGGTTCAATGGCAACTGTTAATCCCCAACCAAAACGAGATTTTAGCCGATCTTCAACCCCATTAATTTCTTTAGGATAACGATCAGAAGTGAGAATGATTTGTTGATTACCTTCGAGTAATGCATTAAAGGTATGTAAAAATTCTTCTTGAGAACGCCCTTTATTAGCAAAAAATTGAATGTCATCAATTAATAATGCATCTACAGAACGGTAATAACATTTAAATTTTTCAATTGCATTATTTTGTAATGCTTTGACCATATCTTGCACAAAACGCTCAGAATGCATATAAACCACTTTGGCATTTGTTTTGCGTGCTGTCATGTTATTACCTACTGCATGAAGCAGATGAGTTTTACCTAATCCTGTACTACCATAAAGAAAAAGTGGATTATAAGCTCGGCCTGGATTACCGCCCACTTGATTTGCAGCAGCTCGAGCAATCTGGTTTGATTTACCTTCAACAAAGTTATTAAATGTATATTTAGGGTTTACGTTTGCACAATATGCTATTTCAGACTGAGCGTGCATACTCTCCCAACTAGGACGTATTTTTGCATGTATTAATGTAGGAAAACATTTGTTTTCTTTGGCATACATTCCAGCACTGCTTGGTGTTATTTTCGGCTTATGACCTACTTTGAATTTTAATGCAGGTATATCAGAACCACAAAAATCACTCAATAATTCATTGATATTATTGGTATATTTATCTCTTACCCGATCTAATACAAATCTGTTAGGAGCATAGAGCGCTAATATATTATCACTTAATTCTGCCTGGATAGGACGTATCCACATACTAAATTCTGTAGAAGGTAATTCATCTTGCAACCGGGCAAGACAGCGCTGCCAAAGCGAAAATGACACTATGGATTCCCCTAAATTTTCCCAATTAGAATGATCATTTCCATAGGTAATTAAAATTATAACTCTTAAAAACTTTTCTGAAGCCTTCATAATAAAGGGATGATTAATTTGCACAAGTTAAAATCTGCACTACATTAGTGCAGATTTTAACTTAAAATTTAAATAATATCTTTACTCTTTACAGAGTTTTATACTTTTATTCATTTATACATTTTAGATTAAAATGTATAAATGAATAAAAGTATCGATAATGCTAGCACATACTAAATGTATATAACATCCAATAATAGATAACTGTGTATATCTATTATTGGATGTTATATACATTCTTTGTGACTTTTGAATATTCTTGAAGATAGTATGAAGCATCCGAATAATTTAAACTTGTATGCGATAGAATCGTGTTCCAATGTTCTATTAAGAACCTTCTACAAAGGCGCATTAATGTACTAATATAGTCTTTATATGTAGTCTTTATAGTAGCTGGAAGAGAATAATCAAATTTATCTCTACACCATTGTATAATAATAATATTGTAATACAATACTACTTATATTGCTATATAGTCGTTGCTATGACTGCATATAGCAGTATGTCACTTCTAGTGAAGTATGTCAGTTCTAGTGACATACATAGATTTACAAAATTAATAATAGCTATTTGTTAAATTAGGTAGAAACCGCTATGAAACGCATTTTTCAACCATCTGTGCTAAAACGAAATCGTTCTCACGGTTTCCGTGCTCGTATGGCCACTAAAAACGGCCGACAAGTTTTGGCTCGTCGTCGTGCTAAAGACCGCGCTCGTCTGACCGTTTCTTAAAGTAAATACAAAAGTTATAGGCTTCTTAATATAAGTGGTTATACTTACTTTTCCTAAAAAGTTAAGATTATTAACTCCAAGGAATTTTGATTATGTTTTTCAAAAGCCTCAGCAAAGAGCGAGTACTCAAGAAATAACTATTCTTGGACGTCAAAATAAGCTGAGCTACTCTCGTATTGGCCTTTCTATCGCAAGAAAAAAAGTTAAACATTCCCATGATCGGAATCGTATTAAACGACTAATGAGAGAATATTTTCGTTTACATCAGCATGAATTGCCTGCGATGGATTTTGTGATATTAGTAAAAAGAGGAGTTGTTGATTTAAATAATCAACAACTCACCAAAATATTAGGCAAATTATGGCGTTGCTACTATCGTTTGGATCTAGGTTCTTAATCGCTCTAATAAGAGGTTACCAATTACTAATAAGTCCATTGGTAGGGCAATGCTGTCGCTTTAACCCAACATGCTCACAATATGGAATAGAAGTTTTATATCGATTTGGATTGATAGCAGGTTGCCGATTAATGATGAAACGTGTATTAAAATGCCATCCTTTACATAGCGGTGGTGACGATCCCGTTCCGCCAAGATAGATTAACCATAATAGAGAATATTAATGATGGATTCACAACGTAGTCTTTTATTGATTGCTTGGTTCTTTATTTCTTTTTTGATTTTTCAAACATGGAAAACTGATAACATAAAATCTATAAACACTGAAGAAATCATAAAACCAATAGATATGTCAATTTATGATGAGAACGCTAGATTTATTGTCGTAAAAACTGATGTGCTTGAATTACGTATTAATATTCGTGGAGGTGATATTGATGAAGTTAATCTATTACTTTACCCTAAGAAATTACATTCATCTGATCCATTTCGTTTATTAGAGACTAATGAAAAATTCATTTATCAAGCGCAAAGTGGTTTTATTGGCCAAGATGGTCCTGACAATCCAAGAAATAATAACGGATTACGACCTTTATATTTCTCACAAGCAAGCAGCTATGTATTACAAGATGGTGAAAATGAGCTGCGCGTTCCTCTTACCTTTACAAATAAAGATGGTATAGTTTATCAGAAAATCTATGTATTGCAGCGTGGAAAATATAATATTTCTGTTGAATATAGAATTCACAATAATAGCATGAAACCATTGATGTTGATGTTTTTTGGTCAACTGAAGCAAACTATTGAATTACCAAAAGAGCGTATTACAGGAAGTAATAATTTTGCATTGCATACCTATCGCGGAGCAGCGTATTCTTCCGATGAAACAAATTATAAAAAATATAGTTTTAGTGATATTACTGATAATAATTTACATATTAAAACTAAAGGTGGTTGGGTCGCAATGTTGCAGCAATATTTTGCTACTGCATGGATTCCTGATCATCAGATCCAAAACACCTTCTATACAATAGATTTAGATAAAACTATTGCTCTTATTGGCTATAAGAGTGCTCCGTTAACAATAGCGGTTAACAGTCAACAAAGCTATACTTCAACATTGTGGGTTGGTCCAGAGTTACAATCAGAAATGGCAGCAGTTGCAGCATATTTAGATCTAACTGTAGATTATGGTTGGTTATGGTTTATTTCTCAACCACTCTTTAACTTATTAAAGTTTATTCATAGTTTTATTGGTAATTGGGGGTTTTCTATTATCGCTATCACTTTTATTGTGCGCGGTATTATGTACCCTTTAACTAAAGCACAATATAAGTCAATGGCTACAATGCGTCTGTTACAACCTAAATTGATAGCGATGAAGGAACGAATCGGTGATGATAAGCAACGTATGAGCCAAGAAATGATGGCGCTCTATAAAGCAGAAAAAGTTAACCCATTTGGTGGATGTTTACCTTTATTAATTCAAATGCCTATTTTTCTTGCTTTATATTATATGCTTATGGGTTCTGTAGAACTACGTCACGCTCCATTCATTGGTTGGATCGAAGATCTATCGTCTCAAGATCCTTATTATATTCTCCCATTATTAATGGGGTTAACAATGCATTTTATTCAAAAAAGTTCACCAATGACATTTACTGACACAGTGCAACAAAAGATTTTGACCTATATGCCAGTTATTTTTACAGTATTTTTCTTGTGGTTTCCTTCAGGATTGGTTTTATACTATATTGTCAGCAACCTTGTGACAATTATTCAGCAACAAATTATTTATCGTAGCTCATAAACGCACGGCTGATAAAATCACAATAAAAAATAAGTATTGATATTTTTGTTATTTTCCTCAAGAAATAACAAAATAAATATGATTAAGTTGCAAAATACGATCTAGTAATCATTGTTATGATTAACATTGAGACTAAAATGCACAGATATGCTAATGATACTATCATTGCGCAAGCAACATCTCCTGGTCGAGGTGGTATTGGGATTTTACGAATATCAGGACCAAGAGTTACTGATATTGCGAATATTGTTTTAGGTAAATTACCTCAGCCACGTTACGCAGATTATCTGCCTTTTTATGATAGGAATGGTAAAATATTAGATCAGGGAATAGCCCTTTATTTTCCAGCGCCGCATTCATTCACTGGTGAGGATGTACTTGAATTACAAGGACACGGCGGTCCGGCAATTATTGATTTACTACTCAAGCAGATTTTAGATATCAATGAAATTCGTATTGCCAATCCAGGTGAATTTTCTGAGAGGGCTTTTCTTAATGATAAAATAGATTTAGTTCAGGCTGAAGCAATTGCTGATCTAATTGATGCAAGCACTGAGCAGGCTGTTCGTGCAGCAGTGAACTCCTTAAAAGGTGTTTTTTCGCAACAGATATATGATATTGTGGACGCTCTTACTAACTTACGTATTTATATTGAAGCGACAATTAATTTTCCTGATGAAGAGATTGACTGGTTATCTAATAGTAGAGTAATAAAAAAATTAAATGATATAATATCTTGCTTAAGCAACATACGTTCCAAAGCTTATCAAGGAAATTTATTGCGAGAAGGAATAAAAGTTGTTATTGCAGGAAGACCTAATTCTGGTAAATCTAGCTTATTAAATGCACTATCTGGTCATGAAGTAGCAATTGTAACAGATATTGCAGGAACAACACGAGATGTATTACGTTCACATATTCATATTGATGGTATGCCGTTGCATATTATTGATACGGCTGGTTTGCGAGAAGCAAAAGATGAGGTAGAGAGGATAGGTGTTGAACTAGCATGGCAAGAAATAAAACAGGCTGATCATATCTTATTTATAGTGGATAGCACAACAACTAAAGCTACAGATCCTGAACAGATTGGCTCTGAATTTATAGAGCGATTGCCGAAATTTTTACCTATTACAGTAATTAGAAATAAAGTTGATATCACTAATGAACCAATAGAGATAACAAAAGTTAGTCATTACTCGCTTATTCGCCTTTCAGCATATCGAAAGGAAGGTATTGATTTATTGCGTCGATATTTAAAAGAAAGCGTTGGATTTAGTCAGCTTCATGAAGAAGGAGGATTCTTAGCGAGGCGTCGCCATATTCAAGCGCTTAATATCGCAGAAGAACATTTAAAAAAAGGACATCAACGATTTACGGTTGAGCGCTCAAGTGAGTTATTAGCAGAGGAACTACGTTTAACTCAAAAAGTATTAAGTCAAATTACAGGAGAATTTAGCTCTGATGATTTATTAGGTCGTATTTTTTCCAGTTTCTGTGTCGGCAAGTAATTATAAGTTTATCTACATAAACTTATAATTCTGTATAACTTCTATTGTATCTCTCTTATCTGTTAAGAGAGATAATCTGATTATAGCATTTCTATTGCTATAGATCATGCTATTTATACATGTATAAATAGCATGATCTCATGATATCTTTATATCTTTTATATTATAATTAATAATAATAATATTTAATAAGCAAAATATAGCAACTTTTTTGATAGTATCAATTGCTTTTTTATTCTTTCGCTTTATTTTAACTTATTTTAATATTAGACATTACATCATTCTCTTCTACATATCATTAACATTTATTTTATTAAAAAATGAATTAAAAGGCATATAAAAGCTAAGTCAATATAATAATGCCAGATATATTTTATTATCTTAAAACTAAGATAATATGGGAAATACGGACTGTATAGCAAAAAATTTTCAAAATCTTACAGTTAGTAAGATAAAATCAGCATGCTGATCCTGTATCAGGATCAGATAGTTACTATCTGATACATAAATAATTTTGAATCAGTTTTACTATTTTATTTAAACTTATTCATTTAAAATTTTAAATTTTATTTGATTATTGCTTGACGTTGTGTTTTAAGTCTTTTTAATTTTTTTTAAAGCGCTCATGCTACTCTCAGCTAGATATATTCTCTTAACGATTTATTTTAAAACTGTGCAATATGGATACAATCCATCCATACATTTTAAAATCTAGCAACTAACTACATTATTGTATTTTTATAAAAATTTTTTGAAAATAAACATCAACCAATAATTGATTACATTTTGCTGTCATTAAAAGCTTCCTTAAACCTTGACAATTTTAATGATCTCTGATCATGATTACGAATATCATACTTGTATTGATCTCATATCCCATAACAACGGAAACAATGCAATATCACCTATTACTTAACTCACC